>NZ_AZUY01000027.1 GCF_000513935.1 Mesorhizobium sp. WSM3626
GACAGACCGACGGCGAAATCGCAGATGTCGATCATTTCCTGCACTTCACCGAGCCCTTCGGAGGGGATCTTGCCAACCTCGATCGACACCAGCCGGCCCAGCTCGGTCTTGTGNGCGCGCAGTTCTTCGCCCAGCAGCCGAACCAGTTCGCCNCGCTTGGGACCCGGCACCAGCCGCCAGGACTGGAATGCCTGGTGGGCGTCATCAATAGTCTTTGCCGCGTCGGCCGGCGAGATCGTCTTCAGCGCCGCGATCTGCTCACCCGTCACTGGGCTGCGCACGATCAGGTCGCCGCCGACAAGCGCCTCCTTGGCCACGCCCAGTTTCGCCAGAAGCTCGGCCGTTTCCTTCGCTATCGTCATTTTTGTCCCTTTCAGATCCCGCCGCTCGTGTGGCGTGGGTCAACGTCTTGCGCCATGCCTTCCCGCGCCGTTGCGGCTGGAAGGGGCTATCATGGCGTGCCATTACCTGTTTCAGGGGAAAATCGCCACCCCGGCATGGTCCAAGTCCAGGCTGCACGATTGAGCCAGACGACCCTTGGAGCAGAACTGGCTCAGTTTGCCTTTTTCGCCGGCGCGCGCACGGCGCCGTCCTTGATCAGACGGTCGATATGCATGCGGATATGGGCTGCTTCCGCCGCCGTGTTGGCGAGCGCAATGGCGCGGTCGAAGGCAATGCGTGCCTCCTCGCCCCGGTCGAGTTGCATCAAGAGCCCGCCCTTGAGGCCGAAGAAATGGAAATAGCCGGACAGTCTCTGTTCGAGCGGCTCGATCATCGCCAACGCCGCTTCCGGTCCGCGCACCTTGGCCACCGCGACCGCACGGTTAAGTGTGATGACCGGCGACGGCTGCATCTGTTCGAGCAGGCCGTAGAGCAGGTCGATCTCCACCCAATCCGTGTCCTCGGCCTTCTCGGCCCGCGCGTGGAGCGCCGCGATCGCCGCCTGCACCTGGTAAGGGCCGGGCTTGCGGTGGCGCAGGGCCTTGTCGACCAGCGCCAAGCCTTCGTCGATCATCTTGCGGCTCCACAGGCTTCGATCCTGGTCCTCGAGCAGCACGATCTCGCCATCATCGTCGAAACGTGCCGGAGCGCGCGCGTGCTGCAGCAGAAGCAATGCCGTCAGCCCCATGATCTCGGGCTCGGTCTGGAA
This sequence comes from Mesorhizobium sp. WSM3626, assembly GCF_000513935.1. Lineage (GTDB taxonomy): Bacteria > Pseudomonadota > Alphaproteobacteria > Rhizobiales > Rhizobiaceae > Mesorhizobium > Mesorhizobium salmacidum. Next base: position 1,151 of record NZ_AZUY01000027.1, read on the forward strand.
CAGTCTGAGCAGCAGCCGGGCCAGCCGGATCGCCTCCTCGCACAGCGGCGCGCGGGCCGGCGCCTCGCCGCTGTTGGTCGAATAGCCCTCGTTGAAGATCAGGTAGACCATGGACGCGACCGCCGCGAGCCGCTCGGAGCGCTCGACCGCGCCTGGCGTCTCGAACGGCACGCCGGCGTCCGCGATGCGCGCCTTGGCGCGGGTGATGCGCTGCTCCATCGCACTCTCGCCGACCAGGAAGGCGCGCGCGATCTGCTTGACGGTGAGGCCGGAGACGACGCGCAGCGCCACTGCGATCTGCTGTGTTGCGGGCAAATCAGGGTGACAGCAGATGAACAGCAGCCGCAGGATGTCGTCGCGGTAATGCGCGCCGTCCAGCCGCTCCGCGATATCGCTCTCGGCGTCTTCCAGATCGGATATCTGGTCTTCCTCCGGCATCGGCGCCTGCTTGGCGCGCTTGCGCACCGCGTCGATGCCGCTGTTGCGGCCGACGAAGATCAGCCAGGCCGCCGGATCGCGTGGCGGCCCGTTCTGCGGCCAGTTCTTCAGCGCCTTGAGACAAGCGTCCTGGAAAGCTTCCTCCGCGGTATCGAGATCGCGGAAATAGCGCAGCAGTGCGCCCATCGCTTGTGGGCGGGCAGCGCTGATCGCGGAGCTTATCCAGGCAAGTTCGGTCATGCTGGAACCCTGGTTGGGTGAAACACCGATACCGGCCGGATCTCATAGGAACCGCCGCTCGGGTTGACCTCGGAAAGCTCGCGGGCGAATTCGACGGCCTCATCGAGGTCAGCGCAATCGAGCGTATAGAAGCCGAGGAACTGTTCCTTGGTTTCGGCGAACGGCCCGTCGATGACCAGCGATTCGCCTTTCACTTTCCGCAGCGTCGTTGCCGCGGTCGTCGGCAAAAGCCGCGCCACGGGCCCAAGCCGGCCGGCGTTGGCATACTTCTCCTGAACGCCGAGCAGGTCGGCCATGACCTTGTCGTCCTGTTCCTTGCTCCAGGAGCAGACGACATCTTCGGAGGCGTAGCAGAGGATGGCATAGAGCATGGAGGGTCCTTTCTGTAGCAAAGGACGAAACACTAGGGCCGATCCCGACACGGCGTCGATAAAAAAATCGAGACGCCGCGGATTCAGCGGCCGCTGATTGCCGCCGATCGACTCTCCTGCGTCTTCAACCATCTCAGCACAAACGCTTCCTCTTCGTCGAGACCGTTTATGGATCGCTTGCGCTTGTTGGCTTCCGCCATTTCGGCAAGCAGCCGTCCTTCGCTCCAGGCCTCGAAGACCTGCGGGTGGATATAGCATTTGCGGCAGACCGCGCGCGTATTGCCCAGCCGTTCGGCCACTTTGTCGATGATGTTGTTCATCGCCCGCTTTCGCTGTGCCTGGCTTTCAGGCAGTTCCGTCTGTGCAAACAGCGACGCGGCATGGATGGTGCCGCCCCATGTGCGGAAATGCTTCGAACTGAACGCGTCGCCGGCGGCGTCCCGGATGTAGCGGTTGACGTCGTCGGAGCGGACCGGGCGTCTGTCGTCCCTCTCGTCGAGATACTGGAACAGTTTCTGGCCCGGCAGGTCCTGCGCGCCCCGAACGATCCCGGCGATGCGGCGGTCCACCAGCTTCAATCTCCATTCCTTGCCGGACTTTCCCTTGAAGGCGAAGCGCAGGCTCGATCCCTTGATGTCGACATGCCGATCGCGCAACGTCGTCAGGCCGAAGCTCTTGTTATCGCGTGCATAGGCCGCGTTGCCGACGCGGATCATCGTGTTGTCGAGCAGCCAGACCACCGCGGCGACGACGCGTTCGAGCGGCAGGCCGTGACGGCGCAGGTCGCTGTCGATTCTGCGCCGCAGGTCCGGCAGGCTTTCGGCAAAAGCGACGAGGCTGGAATATTTGACACCGTCGCGCTCCTCGGCCCATTGCGGGTGATAGCGATACTGCTTGCGCCCCCGCTGATCCCTCCCGGTCGCCTGGATATGCCCATTCGGATCGGGCGAAATCCAGACATCGGTCCAGGCCGGCGGAATGACGATGGCCGCGATGCGCGCCCTGTCGGCATCGGAGACCGCTCTCCCGTCCGGTCCCTTGTAGGCAAAGCCCTTGCCAGCCTTCAGCCGGCGGATGCCGGGCTCGGCATCGCTGACATAGGTGAGCGCGGTATCCCGGGCGGAAATCTGTGGTCGATTCTTGGGTACGCTATCACAGTCAGCCAATCGGCTACGCGACGATCCGGTTCTCTGCAGCATGACGGCTCCACGCAAAATGTCCGTAGATAAGCTGCGGGCAGACTGCTGGTTCCACACCCCGTCTGGAAAGCAGGATCCGGTGGCGTCGGCGAGGCAATGCGCTGCATCTGTGTCGGCGGAAAGGACAGCCGGCGGCGCGCGCCTTTTTTACGCCTTTTCGAGCACCACCGGGATGACGTCGACAGCCTGCTCCCCGACCTGTCCGCCGGTCGTCTTCAGCACGCCGACGATGGGCGCCACATCCGAATAGTCGCGCCCGTAACCGACGGTGATATGGTCGTTGGAAGCCCGCATGCCGTTGGTCGGATCGAACTCCTGCCAGCCGGCATCACGCCCGCACCAGACCTTGACCCAGGCATGCATGGCATCCGCACCTTCCAGCCGCGGCTTGCCCTTGGGCGGAATGGTGCGCAGGAAGCCGCTGACATAGCCGGCCGGAATGCCGAGTCCGCGCAGCCCGGCGATCATGATGTGCGAGAAATCCTGGCAGACGCCCCGCTTCAGCCGAAAGGCATCGCTGGCCAGGGTCCGCACCGTGGTCGCTTCGCCATCATACGTGAAATCATGGTGGATGCGCTGGCAGAGGCTCATAGCCGTGCCGGCGGTCGAGCCACCGATGCTGTCTTGCGCATAGATGGTGATCGCCGCATCCATGCCGGCGTGACCGCTTGCCACCAGGAAGTGATGCGGCGACGCCGGCGCCAGCGACCGCACGGTCGCCAGTTCCCGCCTCAGTCGGCCGATATCGGGCGACACGTCGAGCCCAGGCTCGGGCCGCGACACAGAAACGCGCGCGCTCATCCTTATGTCGAGCGCTTCATGCGCGTGGCGAAACGCGATCGAGGTGACGTTGTTGCCGAAAAAATCGGTGAAGTCGGATCGTTCATTGGGTGCCGGTTCAAAGGACAGCGAAGCGGCGATGACGCGCTGCACCCCGCCAATGGTCGGCGGCAGCACCCGCACCTGATGCCGGCCGCCGCCGGCAGCGGCGGCGTAGTCGTAATGGAGCAGAAGCCGGATGTCGTACAGCATGGCCATTGCTTTCTAGCCGAAATAGGCTTTGGCGAGGCTGTTGTAGAGGCCGCCGATTTCGCTGGCGAGTTCGTTCAGCGCCTCCGTCGTCATGTCAGCCGGCTCCTTGATGGCGATGGCGGTATTGAGCTGCAGGATCTCCTTGGCCGCCGCCGACATGTGCCCCTCGCCGCCGGTCGCCGGCAGCAGCCCTATCTCGGTCTTCAGCCTTTCCAGCTGGAACAGGATGGAGCGTGGATTGAGCGGATCGAGCGCCAGGAGATCGACCACCGTGCGCCGGCCGGCCTGCACCGGATATTGCCGACGATGGGTCATGACGCTGTCGCCGATCTCCAGCATCATGTCCAGCGCGCCATCCGGCGCCTTGCTGCCGGTCAGTCGGGCCAGCGTGCCGGCGATCTGGATGCCACGTTCCAGCCGCCGGCCGATCTCGAGGAAGCGCCAGCCGGCGAAACGGTACATGTTCTCGTGCAGCAGGCCGGAGAATCCGGCAAGCTTGCGCAGAATGACGGTCATGGCCCGCGTCGCGTCGTCGCCGGGCGCCACGGTGGTGGCGAACCGATGGATCGTCTTCGACAAATCCTTGAGCGCCAGCCAGCCATCCGGCGAGAAACGATCGCGGATCTGGCCGGCGCTGTAGACAGCGCTGTCGAGCATGCCGATCAGCCCTGGCGGGATCGCCGTTTCGACATCGATGCCGAACGGCTCGAGATAGTCCCTGATATCTGCCAGCAGAGGCATGTCGGGATCGGACGTTTCGGCGAGCCGCACATGATAAGCGCGCAGGATGCGCACGGTGTCTTCCGAGCGTTCGATGTAGCGGCCGAGCCAGGTCAGGTTTTCCGCCGCGCGGCTGGGCAGGCTGCCCGGTCTGGTGCGGTTGAAGCTGTCGCCCTCCTGCGGTAGCAGCGTCTCGCGCTCGACCGGTCTGTCGCTGACCACCCAGACATCAGCCGCCTGGCCGCCGCGCTGCATGGCGATCGCCGTCGGGTCGAGCGACAGGCCGACGCGGGCGAAACCGCCGGGCATCACCGTCCATCCTTCGGGCGTGCGCGCCAGATAGACGCGCAAGCTCGCCGGCCGGGGCTCCAGCCAGCCGCCGACATAGACGGGTGTCGTCGAAAGCGTCACTGCTTCCTGGCCGACGAAGGCCTCGCCATCACGTTCGATGCGCGCCACCAGTTCCGCCCGTTCCCCGACCGACAACGCCGAGCCGAGTTTTGTCTGTCCGTCATCCTCGAAGGCAAGTCTTGTCGACAGCGCCGGACCGACCACCATGCGGTCGATATTGGCGAGCACATGGGCGCGCTCCGTCCCCTGCCCGCACCACCATGTCGCCACACTGGGCAAAAGCAGCTCCTCGCCCCACAATTCGCGCGCGATCTTGGGCAGGAAGGCAAGCAGCGCACGCGTCTCCATCAGGCCCGATCCCAGCGCATTGACGGTGGACACCGTGCCTTGCCGGATCGCTTCGACCAGGCCCGGCGTGCCGATCTGCGAATCCGGACGCAGCTCGAGAGGATCGGCGAAGGCGGCGTCGAGCCGCCGCCACAGCACGCTGATCGGCATCAGGCCCGACACGGTGCGCACCATGAGCCTGCCGCCGGAAACAGTCAGATCCTCGCCTTCGAGCAGCATGATGCCGAGGTAGCGGGCGATATAGGCGTGTTCATAGTAGGTTTCGTTGAGCGGCCCCGGCGTCAGGATGGCGACGCGGCCGTCGCTCTCCTTTGCCATTCCGATCAGCGCATCGCGGAAGCGACGGAAGAAGCCGGCGAGCCGGTGCACATGCATCTCGCCATAGATGTCGGACAAAGCGCGCGTGGTGGCGACACGATTCTCCAGCGCGAAGCCGGCGCCCGAAGGCGCCTGGGTGCGGTCGCCAAGCACCCACCAGCGGCCATCGGGCCCGCGGCCGAGCTCGAAGGCGCAGAAATGCAGGAAATGCCCTCCGGCCGGCCTGGTGCCGACCACGGGCCGCAAATATTCAGGGCTCGCCGCGACCAGCCCTGCCGGCAGGATGCCTTTTTCGACCAGCCGGTTCTGCCCATGGATATCGGCGACAATTTCCTCGAGCAGGTCGGCGCGCTGCACCAGGCCGGCGCTGATCGCCTGCCACTCGCTGTCCTCGATGAGCACGGGAATATGCGCCAGCGGCCATTCGCGCTCGTTGGCGCCCGCCTTGTCATAGACGCGGTAGTAAACACCCGCATCGCGCAGATACTGGTCGGCGCGGGCGAAGCGCTGGCCGAGCTTTTCGGCCCCGAGTTCGTCCAGCGCTTCGACAAAATCCTTCCAGACCGGGCGGGGATTGCCCGACGCGTCGACCATCTCGTCGACGACGCCGTCAATCGGCTGGTAGTGCTCCAGCAGGCTATGGGCCTGCGGCTTGCCGCGTACCCTTTTGTGATTCCCCTTTGCCATATGGTCAGATCACAGTCTTGGTGGACGCCTGAGGTCAAGGGTCATCGGGAAATCTTCCCCCGGCTGTTCTTCACGCAACACATAGCCGGACGGGGTATGGCCGCGCGGTTCGAAGCGGGCGAGCCGCCGTGCCTCGGCCTCGTTGCCATTGACCGGGAAGGTGTCATAGTTGCGCCCGCCGGGATGGGCGACATGGTAGACACAGCCGCCGACCGCCCTGCCCGACCAGCGGTCGTAGATGTCGAACACCAGCGGCGTGTTGATCGGCAGTGCCGGATGCAGGCCTGAAGCCGGCTGCCAGGCCTTGAAGCGCACGCCCGCTACCGCGACCTCCCGGTTGTCGGTAGCCCTCATCGGCACGATGCGGCCGTTGCAGACGATCGCATGGCGCTCCGGATTGAGACCTTCGGTCTTGACCTGCAGCCGTTCGACCGAGGAATCGACGAAACGCACCGTGCCGCCGATCGCGCCCTGCTCGCCCATGACATGCCATGGCTCCAGCGCTTGCCTGAGCTCCAGCTTGATGCCCGCATGCTGGACTTCGCCGCAGAAAGGAAAGCGGAATTCGAGCTGGGCGTCGAACCATTCGGGCCGGAACTCGAAACCATTGAGCTTGAGGTCGTCGAGCACATCGAGAAAGTCCGCCCAGACATAGTGCGGCAGCATGAAGCGGTCATGCAGCGAAGTGCCCCAGCGCACGAAGCGTCCGTCGAGCGGGTTCTTCCAGGCGCGTGCGATGATGGCCCGCACCAGCAATTGCTGCGCCAGAGACATGCGCGCATTGGGTGGCATCTCGAATCCACGGAATTCGACAAGGCCAAGCCGACCGGTCGGTCCATCGGGCGAGAACAGCTTGTCGATGCAGATTTCCGAGCGATGCGTATTGCCGGTGACGTCGGTCAACAAATTGCGGAACAGGCGGTCGACCAGCCATGGCAAGGGTGCGGCCCCCTGGTCGGGATGCGGCACCTGCGCCATCGCGATCTCGAGCTCATAGAGTGAATCGTGTCGCGCCTCGTCGAGGCGCGGCGCCTGGCTGGTCGGGCCGATGAACAGGCCGGAGAACAGATAGGACAACGAGGGACGCCGTTGCCATTGCAGCACCAGGCTCTTCAGCAGGTCGGGCCGGCGCAGGAACGGACTGTCATTGGGCGTGGCGCCACCGACCACGACATGGTTGCCGCCGCCGGTACCGGTGTGGCGGCCATCGATCATGAACTTGTCGGCGCCAAGCCGCGTCTGCCGCGCTTCGTCGTAGATCGCCGTCGTGGTCGCCACGCAATCCTGCCAATTCGAGGCGGGATGGATGTTGACTTCGATGACACCGGGGTCGGGTGCCACGCGGATGACGTTGAGGCGCGGGTCATGCGGCGGGCCGTAGCCCTCGATGTGCACGGGAAGGCCAATCGCCTTTGCCGCGTTCTCGGCAGCGGCGACGAGTTCGAGATAGTCTTCCAGCGCCTCGACCGGCGGCATGAAAACGCACAGCCTGCCGTCACGCGGTTCGACCGAAAGTGCCGTGCGCACCGCGCCGCCGATCTCGGTGATCTCCTGCTCGACCCGCTCCTGCTGGCCGGTTGCCGCGGTGAACGACGCCGCCTGCTGGCGGCGTGCCATTTCGTCGGCGCCTTCCAGTTCGGCCGGAGCGGCCGCAGGCAAGATCGCTTCCCGCACGGGCAGCGGGCCACGCGGCAGCGACGGATCGACAGGCACGATGTAGGGGAACTGCGCGGGCGGCACATAGGGCAGCGTGCCCAGCGGCAGACGATAGCCGACCGGGGAATCGCCCGGCACCAGGAACAGCCGGCCACGCCGCGTCTTCCATTTTTCCGAGCGCCAGCGCGGATCGGACGCCTGGCTGTTCCAGCGCTGCACCGGCAGCACATAGCCTGACGGCTTGGTCAGCCCACGCTCGAAGACGCGCGCCATACGGCTGCGTTCCTCAGGATCTTCCAGCTTCGAATTGGACGGGTCGACATTCTCGGGCAGCTTGCCTTCCTTGAGCAGCCATTCGGCTGGATCCTCATAGGCTTCACTGACCATGGACGTGTCGATGCCGAGCTCGCCGGCGATCGCCGTCAGCAGGCTTTCGGCCTGTTTCGGCCCGACATCAGCCGAGCTTTTCTCCGGCGCGATCAGCGACGGATCGCTCCACACCGGCTCGCCGTCGGCGCGCCAAAAGAGCGAGAAGGTCCAGCGCGGCAGGCTTTCACCGGGATACCATTTGCCCTGGCCGTAATGCAGAAAACCGCCGGGCGCGAAGCGCTCGCGCAGGCGGCGGATCAGCGCGTCGGCCTTTTCACGCTTGCTCGGCCCGACGGCGGCGGTGTTCCACTCGGCGGCCTCGAAATCGTCGATCGACACGAAGGTCGGTTCGCCGCCCATGGTCAGCCGCACATCCCCGGCCGCGAGCGCGGCATCGACCTTGTTGCCGAGCGCGTCGAGCGCTTGCCAGCTTTCATCCGAGAACGGCTTGGTGATGCGCGGATGCTCGGCGATGCGATCGACCCGCATCTCGAAGCCGAACTCGACATTGGCAAAGCTCGCCATGCCCGAAATGGGTGCCGCATTGCGGAAATGCGGCGTGGCGGCCAGCGGCACATGGCTCTCGCCGGTGAGCAGGCCGGAAGTCGGGTCGAAACCGATCCAGCCGGCACCGGGAAGATAGACCTCGCACCAGGCATGCAGGTCGGTGAAATCGACTGATGTGCCGGCCGGCCCATCCAGCGCGACAAGGTCGGGCTTGAGCTGGATCAGATAGCCCGAGACGAAACGCGCGGCGACGCCGAGATTGCGCAGGATCTGCACCAGAAGCCAGCTCGAATCCCGGCAGGAGCCCTTGGCCGCCGCCAGCGTTTCCTCCGGCGAGAACACGCCGGTCTCCATGCGCACGATGTAGGCGATCTCGCGCTGCAGACGCGCATTGAGGTCGACGAGGAAATTGACCGTGTTCGGCGCGCTGCGGTCGACGGTTTCCAGGAAAGCCGAGAGAAGCGGCCCCGCCGGCTCCGGTGCCCGGTAGATGGCCAGATCATCCCTGATTTCCTCGGGATAATCGAACGGGAATGCCTCCGCCGACGGTTCGACGAAGAAGTCGAACGGATTGTAGACCGTCATGTCGGCGACGAGGTCGACCTCGATCTTCAGCTCCGTCACCGGCTCGGGAAAGACAAAACGGGCGAGGAAGTTGCCGTAGGGGTCTTGCTGCAGATTGACGAAGTGGTTCGCCGGCTCGACCTTGAGCGAATGGCTCAACACCTTGGTGCGGGAATGCGGTGCCGGCTGAAGCCTGATCACCTGTGGACCCAGAACCACCGGCCGGTCGTATTTGTAGTGGGTCAGGTGGTAGACGGCTGCCAGAATTGCCATGGGGCCCCGGAGATCGGCGTTTAGCTGGCCGAACCCTGACACATCTGGCCGCCATTCTCCAAGCGGATGTTGCGGTGCACCTAAATTAAACGGCTATTGAACGCTCAGAAAAAGGCCTGTATCCCCGTCTGCGCCCGTCCCAGGATGAGCGCGTGCACGTCATGCGTGCCTTCATAGGTGTTGACGGTCTCCAAATTCTGCGCGTGGCGCATGACGTGGTAGCCGATCTGGATACCGTTGCCGCCATGCATGTCGCGGGCCTGGCGGGCGATGTCGAGCGCCTTGCCGCAATTGTTGCGCTTGACGATCGAGATCATTTCCGGCGCCATTTTGTCTTCATCAAGCAGACGCCCGACGCGCAACGACGCCTGCAGCCCCAAGGCGATCTCGGTCTGCATATCGGCGAGCTTCTTCTGGTAAAGCTGCGTGCCGGCCAGCGGCTTGCCGAACTGCTTGCGGTCCAGCCCATACTGGCGAGCGCGATGCCAGCAATCTTCCGCCGCGCCCATCGAGCCCCATGAGATGCCGTAGCGGGCCCGGTTGAGGCAACCGAACGGTCCGCCGAGCCCCTTGGCGTTGGGCAGCATTGCGTCCTCGCCGACCTCGACGCCTTCCATCACCACTTCACCGGTGATCGACGCCCGCAGTGACAGCTTGCCGCCGATCTTCGGCGCCGACAGCCCCTTCATGCCTTTTTCCAGCACGAAACCGCGGATCTCGTCCTTGCCGTTCTCGCCCTTCAACTTCGCCCAGACGACGAACACGTCGGCGACCGGCGCGTTGGAAATCCACATTTTGGAGCCGGTCAGCTTGTAGCCGCTGGCGGTCTTTTCCGCGCGCGTCTTCATGCCGCCGGGGTCGGAGCCGGCATCCGGCTCGGTCAGCCCGAAGCAGCCGATCCATTCGCCGCTGGCGAGCTTCGGCAGGTACTTCTTGCGTTGTTCATCCGAGCCATAAGCGTAGATTGGATACATCACCAGCGATGACTGCACCGACATCATCGAGCGATAGCCGGAATCGACGCGTTCGACTTCCCGCGCCACCAGCCCGTAGGTCACATAGTTGGCGCCGAGGCCACCGAACTCCTCCGGGATATTGATGCCGAGCAGGCCAGCCTCGCCCATCTCCCGGAAGATCGCCGTGTCGAAAGTCTCGTTGAGATACGCGTCCTCGATGCGCGGCGCGAGCTTGTCGGCGGCAAAGGCCGCCGCGCCGTCGCGCACCATGCGTTCATCTTCCGAAAGCTGGTCCTCGATCAGGAACGGGTCTTCCCAGACGAATGCATTCTTGTCGGCGGCCATGGCTTGATCCTCAGAAGGGTGAAGCCCGGCTTATCGGCCCGTGGCCCGAAAAAATCAAACGAAATTGCTTCACCGATCAATGAGCGTTAGGAATAGATCATGAGTGTCCAGCGTCGCCTTTTGCCCAACATCAGCGCCCTTGCCGCCTTCGAGGCGGTGGCCCGGCTTGGCAGTTTCACCGCCGCTGCCCGGGAACTGGATCTAACCCAGGGTGCCGTCAGCCGGCAGATCAGCTTGCTGGAAGATCAGTTCGGTCGCCGATTGTTCGAGCGCGACAGCCGCAACGTCCGCCTGTCGACGGCAGGCGAAATCTACGCCGAGGCAGTACGTTCCGCACTTGGCCAATTGCGCGACGCAGCGCTTGGATTGATGAGCAATCGGCATAGCGGCATCCTGAACCTGGCCATATTGCCGACCTTCGGCACGCGCTGGCTGATGCCGATGATGCCCAATTTCGTCGAAAGCAATCCCGATATCACCATCAACTTCGTTACGCGCGTCGGCCGGTTCGACTTCGCCAGGGAGAGGTTGGATGCAGCCATCCACTACGGCCCGCCGGACTGGCCGGAAGCCGACTCGACACTGCTGGTGCGTGAGACGGTGGCACCGGTGGTGTCGCCCGAGTTCCTCGCCGGCCGCGCCATCGCCACGCCGGCCGACATCGGTCGTTTGCCGCTGCTGCACATGACGACGCGCCCCGGCGCCTGGACGGAATGGTTCGAGCATCAGGGACTGAGCGCGCCGACCGGACCAGGCATGCAGTTCGAGCAGTTCGGCACCGCCGCCCAGGCCTGCATGGCGGGGCTCGGCGTGGCGCTGTTGCCGCTGCTCCTCATCGCTGGCGAATTACAGCGCGGCCAGCTTGTGCCAGCACCCGGCCAGCCGATGCAAAGCCGCAGCGCCTATTACCTCGTCGTTCCCCACGACAAGCGCGGCTATCCACCGGTTGCCAGCTTTCGAGATTGGCTGCTAGGCCAGCTCGAGAAGGAGCCGGCTGTTCTGGCGTGGTAGCTATTTCCGCTTCAGTGCGTCGGCCAGCGCGGCGCCGAACGCACCTTGCTGTGCCGGCCGCTCGGGCTGGCGCTGCGGCGCCGGCGAGCGTGGCGCCGGCCTGCCGCCGCCATTGTCGCGCGGCCCGCTCCTCGGCGCGCCGCCCTCACCGGCATCCTTGCGCATGGAGAGCGCGATGCGCTTGCGCTTGACGTCGACATCGACGACGCGCACCTTCACCACGTCGCCGGCCTTGACCACCTCATGCGCGTCCTTGATAAAACGGTCGGCCAGTTGCGAGACATGCACCAGCCCGTCCTGGTGCACGCCGATATCGACGAAGGCGCCGAACGCTGCGACATTCGTGACAGTGCCTTCCAGCAGCATGCCGGGCTTCAAATCCTTGATGTCGTCGATGCCATCGGCGAAGGTAGCCGTCTTGAAGCCGGGGCGCGGGTCGCGGCCGGGCTTTTCCAGCTCCGCCAGAATATCGCGCACCGTCGGCAGGCCGAAACGCTCGTCGACGAAGACGCGCGGGTCGAGCGCCTTCAGCGCGGCGCTGTCGCCCATCAACGAACGTACGTCGCGGCCGCATGCGGCGACGATCTTCTTGGCCACGCCATAGGCTTCCGGATGCACCGACGAGGCATCGAGCGGCTCGCTGCCATTGGCAATGCGCAGGAAGCCGGCGGACTGTTCGAACGCGCGCGGCCCAAGCCGTGCCACCTTCAGCAGATCCTTGCGGCTGGCGAACGGGCCGGTCGCATCGCGATGCGCGACGATCGCCTCGGCAAGCGACGCGCCGAGGCCTGAAACGCGCGCCAGCAACGGTGCCGAGGCGGTGTTGAGGTCGACGCCGACCGCGTTGACGGCGTCCTCGACGACAGCCTCCAGCGAGCGGCCGAGCCGGTACTGGTCGACATCGTGCTGATACTGGCCGACACCGATGGATTTCGGCTCGATCTTGACCAGCTCAGCCAGCGGATCCTGCAGGCGCCGCGCGATCGACACCGCGCCGCGCAGCGACACGTCGAGGCCGGGAAATTCGGCCGCCGCCGTCGCCGAGGCCGAATAGACCGAGGCACCCGCCTCGCTGACGATAACCTTGAGCGGCTTCGGCCCTGGCCCCGCTGGCATGTCCGACAGCATGTCCGCCACCAGCTTCTCTGTTTCGCGGCTGCCGGTGCCGTTGCCGATCGAGATCAGCTCGACCTTGTGCTGACGGATCAGCGCGGCAAGCTCGGCCTGCGTGCCGCGCACATCGTTCCGCGGCGGGAACGGATAGACCGTCGTCGTCGCCAGCAGCTTGCCGGTGCCGTCGACCACCGCAACCTTGACGCCGGTGCGGATGCCGGGATCGAGCCCCATCGTCGGCCGCGAGCCGGCGGGAGCCGCCAGCAGCAAATCCTTCAGGTTGCGGGCAAAGACATGGATCGCCTCTTCCTCGGCCCGCTCGCGCAGGTCGCGCATCAGATCGAGCGTCAGGTGCAACGACAGTTTTATCCGCCAGGTCCAGCCGGCGACCTCCATCAGCCAGCGGTCGCCCGGCAGACTGGCACCGATGGCGTAGGCATTGGCGATCATCCGCTCGACCGGCTTCACCGGTGAGGCATCGTCGGCATCGACCTCGATATCGAGCGACAGCACCTCTTCATTGCGGCCGCGCAGCATGGCCAGCGCGCGGTGGCTTGGCGCCGTGGACCAACGCTCGACATGGTCGAAATAGTCCGAGAATTTCGCGCCGGCCTCCTGCTTGCCGTCGACCACCCTGGCGCGCAGGAAGGCGCGCTCCTTCATGTAGCCGCGCAGCTTGCCGACCAGATCGGCATTTTCCGCGAACTGCTCCGACAGGATGTCGCGCGCGCCATCGAGCGCGGCCTTGGCATCGGCCACCTCTTCGGTGACATAGGCGAGCGCGACTTCCGCGGGCACCAATGAGCGGTCGTTGAGAATGGCTTCGGCGAGCGGCCCCAGCCCGCGCTCCCTGGCGATCTCGGCCTTGGTGCGGCGCTTCGGCTTGTAGGGTAGGTAGATGTCTTCGAGCTCCGCCTTGGTGGCCACCGCCCCGATCTTCGCTTCGAGGTCTGGCGTAAGCTTGCCCTGCTCGCGGATCGAACCCAAAATGGTGTCGCGGCGGGCGTCGAGTTCGCGCAGATAGACGAGACGCTCGGCAAGGTCGCGCAGCTGCGTGTCGTCCAGCCCGCCGGTCACCTCCTTGCGGTAGCGTGCCACGAAAGGCACCGTCGCCCCCTCATCGAGCAGTCCGATCGCCGCGGCCGCCTGTTCGGGCCGCGCCTTGATTTCGGCTGCGATGATGGCTGCGATGCGCTTGATGTCGGATGCCATGTCGTTCCCACTCTCGTCGAAAAGAGCGGCGACCATAGGCGCAGAGATCAGGTCCGCCAACCACCGCGTTTTCAACGGCGGCGGAGGTCCACAGGAAAGCGCGGACGATTGGATTGTCCGGGCTGGTCAGACCATGCGGCTCAGCGCTTCGAAAAAGGCGACGATTTCGAGGTCCAGTGCATCGTCGACCGGCTCCGGCTGCGACGACATCTTGGCGATGACCACTTCGGTCCTGGGGTCGACGTAGAGCCATTGCCCATGGATGCCGATGCCGCAATAAGCGCCATTTTCCAAACCGGTCTGATACCATTTGTTTCGGTAACGGCCTTTCGGGAACAGCGGCAGCATGGCACCGCGTTGCCAGGCTTCCGAGCTGCCGCCGGTGCTGGTGGTGTCGCGCACCCAGGCCTCGGGCACGATGCGGCGGCCATTGGCCGTGCCGCCCTGCCGCATCATCTCGCCGATGCGCGCCAGGTCACGCGGCGTCACCGAAAGGCCGCCTGCGGTGCGTGCCGTGCCTTCCATGTCGACACCGACGGAGGCCTCGCTGACAGCGCCAAGCGGCAGCCACAGTTTTTCGCGCATCAAGTCGCAGAAGCGCTGCCCTGAAGCGCGTTCCAGGAGAAGGCCGAGCAGGTCGGAATTGGGCGAACGGTAGCGGAAGGTCTGGCCATGCGGCTCGGCAAGCCGCTCCAGGGTCAGGATGAATTCGCGCAGGCTTTCGGTGCCGCCGCCGGGGTTCCACAGCGTCGCGCGGCGGTAGCGGGCAAAGGCGCTTTCCGGATCGAGATAGGCCTCCTCGAAATCGAGGCTGACGCTCATGTCGAGCACATTCCGCACGCTTGCATCGCCATAGGCCGAGCCGGCGGCTTCGGGGATGTAGCGCGTCACCGGCGCCTTGGGGTCGAACACCCCCTCGCCTTCCAGTATGCCGGCGATGAGCGCCGTCACCGACTTGCTGACCGAGAAGATGATGTGGCGCGCGCCGAACTCCATATGCGGCGCGAACCAGTCGCCTATGATCTTGCCGCCTTTCATCACCGTCAATGCGTCGGTGCTGGAGCGAACGAGAAACTCGGCCACCGTCTCCGGCGCGCTCGCGACCGTGACCTTTTCCCCGAGCAAGCCGCCCAAGTCCCGCACAGGAGCCTCGATGACGCCCGGCGCCGCTGCCACGCGTGCCGTCGGCACCAGTTCGCCGAGGTTCTGGAACGACCACCGGTTGAACGGGGCCACGCGCCAGTTGCCGAGCAGCACCTCGTTACGGCCGAATCCGTATCGTGTCTCGAACGCGGTCTTGCCGGCCATCGCGTTTCCTACCAGTCCATTGTTCTTGAAGCTCAGCTAAGCACCGCTGCGATGGCGTGCACGGCCTTCAGCATTGCCACGGAATAGGCCATGTTGCTGAAATCCGGGTAGGTCGACAGCTTCACCACCACCATTCCTGTGTTCCAGTCGATATGGATCAACTGTCCGAACACGCCCCGGCACATCAGTGCGCGCGAGCTGGGATCCTCGATCCAGAACTGGTTGCGGTAGCTGCCCTCGGGCAGGCTGGCGGAGAAATCCGGACCATGCTTGCCGGTGCGCGTCGCCTCGATCCAGTCGGCCGGCACGATGCCGCCGCCATTGTCGAGGATCAGTTGGCCAAAGCGGGCGTAGTCGCGCAGCGTCGCGTTGAAGCCGCCATCGGCCAGCGCATAGCCGGCACTGTCGACGGTGAAGCAGGCGCTTTCGTCGGCGCCGAGCTTTTGCCAGAGTTCCTCGGAAACCAGCTGCGCCAGCCGCTTGCCCGTCGCCCGTTCCATGATGAAGGCGAGCACATCCGTCTCGATCGAGCGATATTCGAACGCAGCCCCATGCGGGCGCACCGTCTCTTTCAAGCCCAGGATCAGCTCGAACATGTGCGAGGGCCAGCGGAAATCCGGATTGCTGCCCGGCGGCACCGGCTTCCAGCCGGTGGCGACATCGACCTGGCCGATGTCGGAATAGCGGTCGGTGTATTCCTCTGAGAACCGCACGCCGGTGGTCATGTCGAGCACATGCTGGACGCTGGCGCCGGCCCAGCCGGTCGCGTTGAGTTCCGGCAGGTAGTCCGTCACCGGATTCGCCGGATCGATCAGACCCCGCCCGGCCAATATGCCGAATACCGAGCCGGTGACAGACTTCGCCATCGACTGCGACAAATGCAGCGTGCGCTCGGTCATACCGTTGAAATAGCGCTCATAGGCTATCCTGCCGTCCTTGAGCACCAGGAAGCCGTCCGTATAGGTCTCGTCGAGCAAGCCGGCGAGGGTCGAAGGCCTGCCCTCGCTGTCCTCGACAGCCAGCGCGTCGAGATCGACCTCGGCCCGTTCGAGACGATGCCTATGGCCATTGCCGCGCCAGACTTCGGCGGTCGGCAGAATTTCCCTGATGTGCTGGAAAGCCCAGCGGTTCCAGGGCGGCCGGTCCCAGTCGAGCTTGGGGGGCGCCATGGCGGGCGGCGAACCCTGCATGATCGGCGGCCGCGGATCGGAATTGCGATAGGACGTCATCGAACCTCCTCCCGTAAGCGCGAAGAAGGGAGGCCGAAGCCCCCCTTCCGCTGGATTTTTACCGACGCTACTTGCGCAGGTTGGTCCAGATCTTGTTGTAGATCTCCACCACTTCCGGCGGGCATGGCGGTACGAATTCCGCGGCCGGAGCGCCGGCCGGCGGGTTGATCTCCGGCGAGTTGGCAAAGTCGGGCGACAGGAACTTGTGGCTGCCGGCAATGCCATTGTCATAGCCGGCGAACTCGGAGATCAGCGCCGCGTTTTCCGGAGCCATGATGAAATCCTGGAACAGCTTGGCGTTTTCAAGGTTCTTCGCGCCCTTCAGCACCGCCACATTGTCCATCCAGCCCTCGATGCCTTCCTTCGGATAGGCATATTTGATTGCCGGGATCTTCTGGCGCGAGCGATAGGTCGCACCGTTCCACTGTTCGGTCACGATCACGTCGCCCGAGGTGATCTTGGTGATCGTGTCATAGCTGAAGGTCTTCCAGGATGGCTTCGCCGCCGTCAGGATGTCGTTGATCTTTTTCAGATTGGCCTTGTCGGCACCGCAGCGTGGCACGCCGGCATAGCGCTCGGCTGCGTGCATGACGGTGTTGACGTCGTCGAGCATGTTGATCTGGCCCTTCAACTCGGCGGGCGGGTCGAAGAGGATCGCCAGCGTGTCGATGTCGCCCTTGAACTTGTCCATGTTGACCGAGAATGTCGTGGTGCCGAACTGCCACGGCGCGGTGTAGTGGCGGCCCTTGTCCCAGTAGATGTCGACGAAGCGCGGGTCGATGTTCTTGCCGTTCGGCATTGCGTTGGGCTCGGTCTTTTCGAGCAGGCCCTCGTCGACCATGATCTTCACGGTGTAGTCCGACGGCACCACGATGTCGTAGCCGGAATTGCCGGCGCGCACCTTGGACAGCATGGTTTCGTTGGAATCATAGTCGTCCAGCGTCACCTTGACGTTGTACTGCTTCTCGAACTTTTCGATGAGTTTGGGGTTGGTGTAGTCGCCCCAATTGTAGATGTGCAGTTCGCCGTCGGCGAGCGCGGGCACTGCCCACAAAAGCACGGCCGTCGAAACGGCCGCCATCAGTTTCCTAGACATTTTATGTTCTCCTTTTTGCCTACCCATTTATTCAGTTGGCGCGCCATCATTTGGAGCGTCTGCGCGCGATGAGGAATGACACCGAGACGAAGAGGATCGAGACCAGCAGCAGGATCGTGGAGATGGCGTTGATCTCCGGCGTCATCGGTCGCCTGATCTGGTTCCAGATGTAGAGAGGCAGCGTCGTCTGTCCGGGTCCCGCGACGAGCTGCGTGATGGTGAAATCGTCGAAGGATACGATGAAGGCCAGTGCGGCACCCGACAGAATGCCGGGAACGAGCAGGGGCAGCGTGATGCGCCGAAAGGCATGCCACGGCGTGGCATAGAGATCGGCCGCCGCGGATTCGAGCGTCAGATCCATGTCCTCGAGACGCGCCCGGATCGGCATGTAGGCGAAAGGAATGCAAAACACCGTATGGGCAAGGATCAGGTTGCCGATGCCGAAATTCAGCCCGAAGGCCCCGGCGATCAAGGCGAAGAAGGACAAGGTCGCCACCGCCGTGATGATCTCGGGGACCATCAACGGCAGATTGATCACCATGAAGGCAGCCGAGAGCCCCCGCCACGGCTTCACCCGTGTCATGCCGATCGCCGCCAGCGTGGCGCATATCGTCGAAATGATCGTTGCGCTCACCGAGATGATCAGCGTGTTTTCGGCGGCTGCGTGGAATTCCTCGTTGAGCAGCGCACTGCCGTACCAGGTCAGGCCGACGCCTTCCCAACGGGTTACCAGCGAACCCGTGTTGAACGAAAACACCATCAGGATCAGGATCGGCACGTAGAGCACGCCAACGCAGATGATGGCGATCGTGCGGAAACCCGGCTGGTCCTTGATGTCGATCGTGCGGGGGTCAGCCATGCTGGATCTTCCCCGACGTGTTGCGGACGTAAAAGTAGAGGGCTACCAGCACCGCGGCCATCAGGATCAGCGCCTGGGCACAGCCAAGCGGCCAGTTGCGCCCGGAGCCGAACTGCTGGGCGATGAGATCGCCGATCATCAGGTGGATGCCGCCGCCAAGGATCAGCGGCGTCACATAGGCTCCGAGAGCCGGAATGAAGACGAGCAGGCAGCCTGCGATGATGCCCGGCAGCGACAGCGGAATGATCACCCGCCAGAGAACTTGCCGGCGTGTCGCGTACAGGTCGTTGGCGGCCTCGACCAGCCTGAAATCGAGCTTCTCCAGGCTGGCATAGAGCGGCAGGATCATGAACGGCAGAAACGAATACAGCAGGCCGAGCTGAATGGCGAAATTGGTGTAGAGCATGGTGATCGGCTTTTCGATCACGCCAAGCCCCATCAGCACATCGTTGATCAGGCCTTCATCGCGAATGATGAACATGATGGCCAGCGTACGCACCAACAGGTTCGACCAGAACGGAATGGTGATCAGCAGCACCCACCAGTTACGCTGCGCCGGGGTTCGCGTCGCCATGAAATAGGCGGTTGGAAAACCAAGCAGCAGGCAGATGACCGTCGTCACTACCGCGAACAGGAACGAGCGCAGGTAGATGATCAGGAAATCCGGCGTGAACTGCAGCGTGTCGTCGAAAATATCGCGCTGAAACAGGAAGTTCAGATAGGCGTCCGTCGAAAACTTCCACTGCACGCCACCATAGGGCGCGGCCGCGAGAAACGAATAGATGCAGATGATCAGCAGCGGCAGCACGCCGAACACGCCGATGATGATCAGCGCCGGCATCGACAGCAGGCGGTGGCGGCGGCTGGCAGTCCGTGCCGCCTTGGCTTCGAACAACGCGGCCTGGGAAACAGCGTTTGTCATCAGTCCCTCAATATCCGCGCGCCGCCATCCTCGAAAACGATACCGACCTTGGCGCCCGGCTCGAATGCCACCGCGCTCGACCGGCTGTTCTGATGGCGCACGATGAAATCGTCACCGCCATCCAGCTTCACGTGGTAGTGGGTGTCGGTGCCGAAGTAGA
Organism: Mesorhizobium sp. WSM3626; assembly: GCF_000513935.1. Taxonomy (GTDB): domain Bacteria; phylum Pseudomonadota; class Alphaproteobacteria; order Rhizobiales; family Rhizobiaceae; genus Mesorhizobium; species Mesorhizobium salmacidum. Next base: position 20,435 of record NZ_AZUY01000027.1, read on the forward strand.
CGACGTTGGACAAAGTTCCGGCGACCGTGCCCTTGGCCGCATCGGCAATCAGATCCGCATGTTCGGGCCGCACAACGACCGTCACCTCCCCGGAAGGTTCGAAGCTGTCGGGGAACCCCGCCGCCACCATCGCGTCGGAAGCGATCTTTACGGTGGCGACACCGGATTTCTTCGACACGACGGTGCCCTTCAGGAAATTGGTTTCGCCGATGAAGTCGGCGACGAAGCGCTCGGCCGGGCGGTCGTAGATGTCGTGCGGCGAGCCGACCTGCAGGATCTTGCCGGCCGACATCACCGCGATGCGGTCGGACATCGTCAGCGCTTCTTCCTGGTCGTGGGTGACGAAGATGAAGGTGATGCCGGTTTCGTGCTGCAGCCGCTTCAGCTCGATCTGCATCTCCTTGCGCAGCTTGTAGTCGAGCGCCGACAAGGGTTCGTCGAGCAGCAGCACCTTGGGCTGCGGCGCCAGTGCCCTGGCCAGCGCCACGCGCTGCTGCTGGCCGCCGGAGATCTGGCTGGTGCGGCGGCCGCTGAGCGCCTCCATCTTGACCAGCTTCAGCATCTCGCCGACGCGCGCCTTGATCTCGGCCTTCGGCTTGCCCAGCATTTCCAGGCCAAAGCCGATATTGTCGGCGACCGTCATATGGGGGAACAGCGCATAGGACTGGAAGACGGTGTTGACCGGCCGCTTGAACGGCGGCAGCGGCGCGATGTCCTGGCCATGGAGCAGGATTTCGCCGGCGCTTGGGAAATCGAAGCCGGCGATCAGCCGTAGAAGCGTCGTCTTGCCGCAGCCGGAAGGCCCCAGCAGCGTGAAAAACTCATTTTCGCGGATTGAGACGGACACAGTGTCCAGCGCGGCGACTTGCGCCTCCCCCGTGCCGAAAACCTTGCGCACACGACGGACTTCGATCGCATTCTTACCCGGTTGTTCCGGCACGATTACCCCATTGAGAAAGCCTGCTCTTGGCGGCAGGTTTCGTTCCTGTTCGATTGTCATCACATGGCGGCCAGCTTGGCAACTGCGTAACTGAACCTGGATTCAGAAGGCAATTCCCATGCCACCGTCAGGCTTGGTATGTCACCTTGCCGCCGCAGATCGTCGTCACTGGCCGAACCGTATGCAGCGCTTCAGGCGCCGTCTTCTCGATATCGGCCGAGAGCACCACCAGATCGGCCAGATAGCCCGGCTTCAGGCGACCTTTGCGATTCTCGGCGAATTCGGCATAGGCACCCTCCACCGTATAGGCCGCAAGCGACTCCTGCAGCGAGAAACTCTGGTCGGGATCGCCTTCTGCCCATGGTTTGCGCAGCACTGCCGCTTGAATGCCCAGGATCGGATCGACGGGCGACACCGGCCAGTCCGAAGCGAACACGACGCGCGCGCCGGCCGTCTTCAGCGTCCGCCAGGCGTAGCTCAGCGGCCATTTCTTGCGCCCGATGCGTGACAGCGTCGGTTCGAGCGGAAAGTTCAGGGCGCCTGGCGGATGCGGCGGCTGCATCGATGCGATGACGTCGAATTCGGCAAAGCGCGGCACGTCGGCCTCGGTGGTCACTTCGATGTGCTCGATGCGATGCCGGCTGTCACGCTTACCATTCGCCTTCCGCGCCGCCTCGTAGCCGTCGAGCACGGCGCGCACGGCGCCGTCGCCGATCGAATGCACCGCGATCTGCAGGCCGCGACGATCAGCCTCCACCGCCACTTGCGCGAAATGCTCGGGCGAAAACAGCGGCTCGCCGACCCAGTCCGGACGATCCGCATAGGGCTCGACCATCACCGCCGTCCATGAATCGAGCACGCCGTCGTAGAACACCTTGACCATGCCCGACGACAGCCACTCCGATTTGTAGGTCGAAGCCATCATCGATGCTTTTTCAAGCGCGTCGAGACCCATGAAGTTCTTGAAGTGGAAAGGAATTTGCGTACGGCACAAGAGCCGCCCTTCCTGTTCGAGGCCGGCAAGCAGTTCAAGCTGGTAAAGGTTGCCGTCCATGTTCTGGATCGAGGTGATGCCATGGCGGGCGCACCATTCCAGCCCGCGATGCATCAGGTCGCGGTCGGCCGCGAGTTCGTCGGCGGACGGATAAGGGTGTGGTTCCTCGCCCGCCAGCCCGAGCCGCGTCCGGTTCTGACCGTAGAACTCCAGGATCGGACCGAACGCCTCGCCTTCGCGCAATTCGCCCGACGCCAGTCCATCGGCGCCCATGACGATCTCATTGCCCGGCCCCACTTGCTTGCCGCGCAGCAGGCCGGCCTCTTCCAGCGCCTTGGTGTTCGCCCACATGGTGTGATGGTCGGAGGCCGACATGGCGAAGGGACGGTCGGCAATGATGCGGTCGAGATGGTGGCGCGTAACCGGCTCGGGCAGGATCGCATAGTTGACGCCGGCGCCCACCAGCAATTTGGCATTCGGCCGTTTGGCGGCGTAGGCCTGGATCGAATCGCGCAAGGCATCGAAGCCATGCACGCCCGCCAGGTGCAGATTGTCGAGTTCCGCCGCGCCGCCGAAAAGATGCATATGCGCTTCGATGAAGCCCGGGATCACCGAACCGCCCTTGGCGTCGATGACCTTGGTACCCGATCCCTTGAACTCTTCGATGGCGGTTCTGCTGCCAATGGCGATGATGGCGCCGTCCTTGACGGCGACGGCCTCGGCGGCGGGATTGTCACCGTCCATGGTCAGCACACGGCCGTTGACGACAATCAGATCCGCACTATCACCCGCACCCGTGACCGACATCGCGACTCCGCGTTTTTTGACGACTGACTCAGACCGGTAAAGCTCGCTCCAACGACCTGCACACCACGGCGCGGCGCTATCGGACAACGAATGATGCCAGTGCGCTGTCTTCGAAATTCCCCTTGTTATCCCAAGAGACAGCGTGAATAAAGAATGCGACTGATTATTCGCGTTTGTCAACATGCCGGATTTAGAATGTATTGTGAACAGAAGCGCTTCGCTTGTGTTGGGACCAGGCGGGAACGAGGGCATCAAGCAGTGAAGCGCAGTCTCGACCGCAAAACCAGGATAGCGCTCGAGCCGCGCAAGCAGCCGCGGCAACAGCGGTCTAGCAAGGTGGTCGACAGGATTCTCGACGCGGCGCTGATCCTGACGCGGGAGCAAGGAACCAAGACGCCGACGACGCTCGCCATCGCGCAGCGCGCGGGGCTGTCGGTCGGTTCGATCTACCAGTACTTTCCCAACAAGGAAGCCATTCTTCTGGATCTCGCCCGGCGCTGGCTGTCATCCTTTCCCGAGGTGATCGCGAGGCGCATCAAGGTCGCCCCGCCCACCAACCGCGAAGAGTTCCGGCGCGAAGTGCGCAAGCTCTTCATCGACACATCGAAGCTCTATCTCGAAAACGCCACCCTGATGCCGGTGATCGAGGCCATCTCGGGCAATGCGGACCTGCGGCCGATCCAGAACGAATATGACGACCAGATCATCGCCCTCTATGCCGCATGGCTGCAGCATGTGAACCCGGCACTCGAAGGCAAGATCGCCAGCCGGCTCGGGGTGGTGATGATGGAGGTCGGGCATGCCTGCCGGCTCGTGGGGCTGAAGAAGGACCGCAGGACATTCGACCTCATCGAGGACGATGTCGAAACCATGTGGCTCGCTCTGCTGAGCCCCTATCTCAATCTTGGCTGACCGGTTTCAACGCAATTCCGGACGGAAAACCGCTTCACACCCTTCCTGGTATTGCCTTAGTTGCGCACTTTGAGAGGAATTTCATGAAGACTGTCTATTCGCCGCTTCACGCCGGTCATGCCGGCCAAATGGAACTGGTTACCTCAGCCATCGTGCCCGGCTTTGAAAAGCCCTCGCGCGCGGAATTCATCAAGGCGCGGGTCGAAAGCGAGAAGCTCGGTCCGATCATAGCGCCGGTCGAGCACGACCTTGCCGCCGCCAAGCGCGTCCACAGGGCCGACTACATCGACTTCCTGCCGACCGTCTGGCCGCAATGGGTGGAATCCGGCTTCACGGGCTCGGCCATGCCCTTCACCTGGCCGACGCGCGGCCTGCGCGGCGACGTGCCGCCCAAGCGCATCGATGCCCTGCTCGGCTACTATTCCTTCGACGGCGGCGCCACCTTCGTCGAGGGCACCTGGACCGCGATCAAATCGTCCTTTGACGTCGCGCTGACCGCAGCCGGCCTGGTCAAGGACGGCGAGAGATCGGCCTTCGCGCTCTGCCGTCCGCCCGGCCACCATGCCGGCGCCGGCTTCATGGGCGGCTATTGCTACATCAACAACGCCGCGGTCGCCGCGCAATGGTTTCGTGACCAGGGTGCCAAACGGGTCTCGATCCTCGACGTCGATTATCACCACGGCAATGGCACGCAGGAGATATTCTATGATCGCGCCGACGTGCAGGTTCTCAACCTGCACGGCGATCCGATGGTCGAGTACCCCTTCTTCCTCGGCCATTCCGATGAGCGCGGCGCGGGCGCGGGCGAAGGTTTCAACATCAACTACCCCATGCCCTTCGGCACCGGTTGGGATGCCTGGAATGCCTCACTCGAGGATGCCTGCGCCAGGCTCGCCGCATACGCGCCCGACATCGTCATCGTCTCGCTCGGCGTCGACACCTTCGAGAAGGACCCGATCAGCCAGTTCAAGCTGAAAAGCCCCGACTATCCGAAGATCGGCCGGCGCATCGCCAAACTCGGCCTGCCGACGCTGTTCGTCCAGGAAGGCGGCTATGCCGTCGAGGAGATCGGCATCAACGCCGTCGGCGTGCTGACCGGCTTCGAGGATCGGTAAGCCTGCCAGCAAATCCAGGCGAGCAACGACAGATAGTAAAAGGGCGGCGTGGCCGCCCTTTTTGCAAGCTACGTTGCGATGCCAGTGCTCGGCGCGGCCATTGGCGCGGCTGCCCTGCGTGATCGTCCGAGATAATAGACCGCCGCCGCCGCGACGACGCCGACCGCCAGGATGGCCGCTGCCAGAACCGGCCGATACCAGAACCAGGCAATCGCGATTGTCGTGGCGCCGACCAGGATCGCCAGGAAGAAGGCGATGATGCCGGTTCCCATCCGCGCCATGCTGCCAAGGAACGGGATCACGTCGAGGATCACGCCAATCGGGCTGAGGAACAGCGCAAAGCCGATGGTCAGCAATAAAAGGCCGGCAACGCGCAGCAGCCAGGTAATCAGCGTGTTGGCGCTGACCGCCTCGGCGAACATCTTGTCGGCCGGCACCGAGCCGGTGTCGACCATCAGCAGCGCATCGCCCGCCTGCGTCTGGTAGGGCTCGAATCGGCTGCCGGCCTGGCGCGCCACGATGCTGACCACGCCGAGCGGCGCCAACTCGTAGCCGATACGGTAGTCGCCTAGCGCGGGCGTCGTGTTGTCGCTGCCGAGATAGATCTTGCCATCGACTATGCTGAGCGGCTTCGTCCCGGTGTAGGCGGCCTGGATCGCGGCTGACTGGCTGGCCGACAACGAAAGACCCTTGTCGCCATCGATGCGATCCAGCACCGGCGTATCGAGATCGAAAGCGCCAAGCTTGCCCTGTGGAATCTGAAAGGCACGGCCGTGGATCGCCATCGGCGGATTCTGATGGCCGTCGGGCTTCTTGAAGTCCGACGAATCGATCTGGCTGTCGTCCCACACCTTCGAATAGCTGTAGGTCGTCTCCGTCTCCTCGCCGCCGCCAAGCTTCTTGGTGGTTTCCGATTTGGACTCTTCCTTCCACTGATACATCTCGACGCCGCGCGACAGGCGCAGCCCTTGCGCCGTGATGCCGAAATCCGGATCCGCCAAGCTGCTGTCCGCCGTCACTGGCCCGCTGACATGCACCAGTTTGCCTTCATTGGCGGCATCGGAACTATCAGCCTCCACCGAGACCACGGCACCAGAGCCCTCGGCCAGCGAGCGCGCCGTCTGCACCGCACGGCCTTCGTTCCAGAACAGCCCTATCACCATCAGCACGATCAACAGCAGGCCGAAGATAACCCCGCCGACCGCGCGCTTGATCCGCCCGAACCACGAGATTGAAGTAACTTCCCGAAATGAATCGCTCATTGTTTCCCCCGAGACCAACCTTGCCAAGACCCGAGTAGCGCCGCAGCGGACAACCGCATTCCGCGCTGCCGACCTTGCGCTCGACTGCCGGGGGTGCCCACCCCTTCGGCACGAGCGAAACTACCGCAACGGCCCGGACGCTGATATGGCCTACGCGCACAGTCCCGGTATTTTCGCCCCTTAATGGCTCCGAAAGCTCCCCTGAGTCGCAAGCAGAGTCCCCCAGATTCGATTTTGTCGAATCGCGTTTGATGTCGGATTCATCTGCGGGTAGATTAGACCCGAATCAGCCGGTCCTCGGGGGGCGCGGCGACCACCCAAAGTCTCACGTTCCGGACTTCTCCGGCGCCAGACGCGGATGTCTTCGCGTTCCCTGAATGGATTCCGTCTGGTTGGGCGCGGCCCCGCGCCTCGTGTGTGTCTCGTAAAAGTAATGCGTTTTCGGGTTCGGCGGCTGGCTCTCCAGCAACCGGACATCAGCATCGATTCCGGCCAAAAGCAGCAGATGAGCAGTCCCGCCGCGCCTCTTCAATCCGACACATTGGGCTCGCGCCTGACGTCGCGCGGTGATCTCACCAGCTTCTTCATGGAGCTGACCGCCGAGATCGGCGCCGACAGCTACATGCTGGTCGCCATCGTCCATGACCAGGACCGCAACGACGCGCGTATCGTCTCCTCGAACTGGATCTTCGACGCCATCGAGCTGATCGGCAAGCGGCTGATCGCCGGCCTTGCCCAGGGACCGCTCACCGCAGCACCCGGCATCCGTCCGACACCGCTGGTGGCGGCCCAGGCGCCGGATGCCGACGGGCTGGTCTCGGGTGAAGAGGCCCGGCTGCTCGACGTGCTCGGCCATGCCGAGATCTATTCACTGCGGCTGAATGTCGGCCGTCAGCGCCTGTTCGCCTTGTTCTCGGCGGCGGCCGCCGGCCGGATCGACCAGCCGGCGCTGATGAAGGCGCAACTGAAATGCTGCTACGCGCTCTCGCACATTCCGCAGTTGATCGCCGCCGCGGCCATGCAGGATCCGCTGTCGGACCGTGAGCGCGAATGCCTGTTCTGGGTCTCGGAAGGCAAGACCACCGACGAGGTGGCCGTCATCCTCGGCGTCTCCTCAAACACCGTCAACAGCTACATCACCCACGCCATCCAGAAATTCGCGGCCAGCAACCGTGCGATGGCCATCGCCACGGCGATCAGGAGTGGCATCATTTGAAACACACCGAGATCAAGGACGCTGCGGAAGCCCTTTTCAACGAGCAGCGCAGCCCTTTCGGCGCCTTCTCGCTGGGATCCGAAACACATCACGCCGTCACCATTCCCGATGCGGTGCGCCGCTGCCGCTGGATATCAGTCGACATCAACGCCTCGGCCTTCGGCCTGTTCTTCGTCAGCCCGTCGCCGGAGCGCGCCCGGCTGGTCCCGTGCTTTGATTCCGATTATCCCAGCGTCGCGGTGGCGTCGAAATTCATTTCAGGCGCCAATGGCGAGGAGATCGTTCGCCATAGTCGGATTTCGACCGAGCCGCGCTGGTGGACGGATGATGGCGTGGCGGCCATGGCCGACATGTTCGGCAATCTCGCCTGGACCGGACAGATGGCGCCGCTGACACCCGGATCGAGCGGCATTGCCTTTCCCGTCCATGCCGATCGGGGTCAATGCGGCCTCGTCGTCTTCCTGGGATCGGAGATCACGCTGCCGCAGGATGCGCTCTACGAGATCCACGCTCGCTGCTTTTCGCTGTTCGCCGCCGTCGCGCGGATGCGTCCGGGCGATGTTGGCAGAATGCGGTCGATCTCCAAGCGCGAGCTCGAATGCCTGAAGCTGACCGCCAACGGCAACACCAGCGAGGAGATCGCGCGGCTCCTGAAACTATCGGTGCACACCGCCAACCAGTACCTCACCCAGTCGACCCAGAAGCTCAACGCCGTCAACCGCAACCAGGCGGTCGCCAAGGCGCTGCGGCTGGGACTTATCGAGTAGCCGCTATCGGCTGACCGAAGCGCTTTAAAACGCCAGCGGTTCGACCTTGCGGATACGGGCCTGTTCGATCACCGCCTCCAGCAGCGCCGTATTGTGCTGGGGGTCTTCGCCCGGTTTTTCAAACGACACGTAATTGACCACGACCGTGTTGCCGGTCTCGCTCAGCGTCAGCTGGAAATAGACGGTCACGCCGGGTGGCCTGAGTTCCAGGTCGAGCACGATGCGAGGGCTGCCGCTCCAGTCGACATGCGCCTCGCCGCCATGGCCGAGCCGCAGCGTACCCGGCATGAAGAACAGCTCCGCCGCTGAATCGACCAGATCCGACAGGCAGGCGAAATGCTCCAGCCGGATGAAGGCGATATAGTCGGCGACGTCGATCAGCCTGAGTTCCACCACCACCTGCTCGATGGCGCTGGCGACGATGATCTCGCGGGATTTTGCGTGCGGTTGGCGGTTCATGAAATCTGTCTGCGCTCAGCCTTTTTCGAGTAGACGATCCGCACCAGTTCGGCGACGGCCTGGTAGAATTGCGACGGGATCACATTATCGACCGAAACTTGCTTGTACATGGAGCGGGCGAGCGCCACGTCCTCGAAGATCGGGATGTTATGCTCCTTGGCGATCTCGCGGATTTTCAGCGCCACGAGATCCTGCCCCTTCGCCACCACGAGCGGCGCCGAGTCCTCGTCACGCACATATTTCAGCGCGATCGAGAAGTGGGTCGGGTTGGCGATTACAAGCGTCGCGCGCGGCACCGCCGTCATCATCCGCTTGCGCGCCCGGTCTCGCGCCAGCGAGCGCAGCCGCGACTTGACGATCGGATCGCCCTCGGACTGCTTGAACTCGTCCTTGACCTCCTGCTTGCTCATGCGCAGGTCCTGCTTCCAGTGGAAGCGCGACCAGACGATGTCGATCGCCGCGATCAGTCCCATGACGAAGACGATCGCCACCAGTATGTCGACGGCGATGCCGCGGATGACCAGGCCGAAAGCGACCGGATTGGTGATCATCCCGGCAAGCAGCTTGCGGTGATCCTCCGACAGCGTGAAGGTGAGCACGGCGATGGCAAAGCCGACTTTTGCGAGGGACTTCAGGAATTCGACCCAGCCCTGGGCGCCGAACATCCGGTTCCAGCCCTTGACGATCGAGATGCGTGACATCTGCGGCCTGATCCGCTCGCCGACGAATTGCGGCATATTCTGCAGCACCGAGGCGCCGATGCCGGCAACGGTGAGCAGCACCAGCAGGCTGAGTACGGCGCGGCCCACTTCCAGCATGACGAGCTTGTAGAGCGCGATGACATCGGTCTCGGTGTCCATCGGCCAGGCTTCGGGCTTCTCGAGGAACATCGACAGGAACATGCCGAGCTCGACGATGGCGTCCTTGGCATAAAAGACCGTGAACACCAGTATGGCGACAAAGGAGGCCAGGATCGCGGTCTCCCTCGAATGGGGCAATTTGCCCTGTTCGATGGTGTCGCGGATCTTCTTTTCCGTCGCCTCTTCGGTTTTCGAGTCCTTGTCGACGGCGTCGGACATGCCTTAGGCGGCGTTCTGCGTCGAGGGAAGTTCGAAGGCGCCTTCGCGCGACAGCCGGATCGTCGTCGTCACGATCGTCTTGCGTGCCGCCATGATGTCGGCGGCGGGCACACCCTCCGACCCTTGCCCGAGTTCGGCCTCTATCATGCGCCGGGAGCGGGCGCCGATCGCCGACAGGACCGCTTCGGCCAGTGCCGCCGACGTGCCGCGCAGCGCCAGCGTGACAAGCTCGGTCGACAGCCCGTCGAACAAAAGCACGCGCGCCTTCTGGGTGAGCAGCGGCAAATCGTCGAAAGCGAACAGCCGGGCCCGAACACCGTCGAGGTCGGGCGTGCCGGCGGCTTCGAGATCCTGCATGACCTCATCGAGCAGGGGCTTTTCCAGCTCGTTGAGCACGCTGGCGACGCGCGCCTGCCCGGCCGAAGTATCCTTGGTCGTGGTGTCCGACAGCACGCTGGCGCGCAGCCGGTTCTCGACGATCTTGGTGGCGGCGGCCGGAACATTGGCCATCGTCACCATGCGCTTGATGATTTCGCCGCGCATCGGCTTCGTCAGCGTCAAAAGCACGCTCGCCGCCGCCTGTGGCGCCAGCTTCGACAGCACCATGGCCGCCGTCTGCGGATGTTCGCCCGCGAGGAACGCGCCCAACCGCGAGGGCTCGAGTTTTTCGAGATCGGGCCAGATCGGCGGTGGCCCTTCGGGTGCCGCCTCGGGCTTCTTGTTGCCCATGATGGCGTTCATCTCTTCGGGCGAGAGAGACTCGTTGAGGATGGTGTCCATCCTGTCGGCGGAATCGAGCAGGCCGGCGCCCTCGGTGAATTCGGCCTCGAATTCGGCGACGATGCGCTCGAGATCGCTTTGCGGAATGGTCCTGAGCAGCCGGGCGCCCTCGATCAGCGCCTTCAGCTCTTCCTGCTTGAAGAATTTCAACAGGCGGCTGGCGGACGGTTTGCCCATCGCCACCAGTATGGCTGCCGCCTTCTGTGCGCGCGTCAGGGTCGTCAGCGGCGTTGTCATGCCTTTCGCCTCCGCTGCCGTCGGCAAGCCCCGCCAGCCATGTCTAGGCGCCCTTCGTGCCGGCGATGATTTCGGTCAGCCTGATGCCGAAGCGCGAAGGGTCGCTTTCGAGCACGGTGATCTCGCCGCGCGCTATTTTGCGGCCATTCACCACCACATCGACCGGTTCGCCGATGCGCCGGTTGAGTGCGACCGTCGACCCCTTCTGCAGCGCCATCAGATCGGCAACCGCCATCTCGGTGCTGCCGAGAATGATCTGGACATCGACTGGGATGTTCATGATGACGCTCGAATTGGCTGCCGCGGCGGCCCTGAACGCCGCATCAGGGCGTTGCTCTTCTTCGTGCAGGACCCCGCGTAATTCCTCGATGGCGCGATCGAGCTGCTCGTCCGGCTGGTCGAGCTCTGGTTCTACCTTGGTCTTGGCCATGCGTCGTCTCCAAAAGCTCAGGCGCGCCCGGCACCAGCCGGCATGAGCCCGTCGATAAAGTCCTGACCGGCATCGAAAGGATGCCTGATTCGGACGGTGTAATTCTGCCCCAGTTTGCCGAACTCGCATACGAACAGCGTCTGGCCGCGCGCGCCGAGGCGGGCGCGCGATTGCGCCGTTTCTTCGAAGTCGATGACCTGGCCTACTTCGAGATTGGCGAGGTCTCCGAGCGTCAGCCGCGCCAGCGGCATGGTGGCTTCGAGCGCCACGGTCGAGCGCATCACCTCTTCCGAAAAGCGTGCCCGCCAGCTGGTGTTGTGATCGTCGTCGCTGACGCTTGCCGTACCGTCGCGGCCGGCCAGCACGATACGCTGCGGCATCGTCACCGTGATCGAGCCGCTGTCGACCGGCGTCGAGATGCCGAGGACGATGCGGATCGCGGCGCCGTCGCGCAACACGTGTCGCCTGGCCTCGATGCCCGACATGGCCCGCGGCGCCGGCAGCCGCAGTTCGAGCGAGCGACGTCCCGATCCGTTCAGGGCCTGCGCAACCTCCTGGAACACCATGGTCGAGACATCGGCCTCGATCGACGACAGGTCGCGCTCGATCGGCGACACCGGCATGTCGGGGTCGCCGCCGAACAGCGTCGAGACGATGATCGCGATCGCGGAAGCATCTATGACGAGGGTCATCGCGTCCGAGGACGCCGGCGAGCCGACGACGGTCATGGCGAAATTGTCGCCGGCGCGCGAGCGCGCCTCCGGGACGCGGCTGACCTCGATGGCCCGGAGGTCGACGCTCACGGGAGCGCCGAGTTCGCCCGAGAGCGCCTGCTGCAGCAGCGGTACGGCGCGTTCGGCCATGGCGCGTCCGGCGTCGATGACCTGGTCGGCCTCGCCGCTGTCGCCGACCAGACGCTCGATGATCAACGAACGCGCTTGCGAGGGGCTGCCCGGACTCGTCATGAAAGTTTTGGCACCGGTCTGTCGCGCATCGCTCAGGCGGCCTTCTTCTCGGCGCTGCCGGTGTTCATCGTGCTCTGTTCGACGGCGTCGATGCTCGGCCGCTCATAGGAAGAGATGGTCTTGCGGCCGAACTCGATCGCCACCTGCGGCAGCGCGCCGTTCATGTAGGCGAGCAGCGTCTGCTTGACGATGATGTAGAGGCGGTTCTTCTTCTCGCGCACCGTCTTGATCTTGGTGGCGACAGGTCCGACCACCGCGTAGGACAGGAAGATGCCGAGGAAAGTGCCGACCAGCGCCGCGCCGATCAGGCCGCCGAGGATTTCCGGCGACTGGTCGAGGGCGCCCATCGCCTTGACCACGCCGAGCACGGCGGCGACGATGCCGAGCGCCGGCAGGCCGTCGCCAACCGCGACCAGCGCGTGATAGGCCTTCATCTTGTCGGACTTGATGGTCTGGATTTCCTCGTCCATCAGCGCCTCGATTTCATGTGAGCGGGCGTTGCCGATGATGATGATGCGGCAGTAGTCGCAGATGAAATTCATCAAATCGTGGTTCTTGAGCACGGTCGGAAAGGCCTGGAAGATGGCCGATTCCTCCGGATTGTCGATATGCGCCTCGACCTCGCTGCGCGACTTGGCGCGCAGCTCGCGCATCAGGCTGTGCAGCACGCCAAGGGTTTCCAGATAGTCCTGCTCCTTCGGCACAGCCTGTTTGAAGGCCTCCAGTATGCCTTTGCCGGTATCCTTGACTGTCTTCATCGGATTGGCGACCAGGAAAGTGCCGAGCGCGGCACCGCAGATGACCACGGCTTCCCATGGCTGCACCAGCACGTGCAGATGCCCGCCCATGGCCATGAAGCCGCCAAGGACGCAGCCAAGCGTCACCACAAGTCCAATCAGAATGCCCACGACCGGTCCTTCCGCATTTCACGTCGGAGAAGGGATAGCCCCCGTGCCTTGTGTGAGGCTTGAATCCGAGCCGCCATGAACCGAAAGTTGGCGATTCAGTTTCGCGCAAGGAAGTGAGCTTATTGTGCTGGCATAGCTTCGGCCGGAGGCGCGTCCTTGCTCAGTACCTATACCAGCTACCAGTTGATCACCAGAGACATCAACAAGTCGATCGACCGCATCGAGCAGCAGCCGACGGTCGATCGCGATACCCAATATTACCTCGCCAACATCACCAAGGTGAAATCGATCGACGATTTCGTCAAGAACGACCGCTTGTTCAAATATGCCATGAAGGCCTACGGGCTGGAGAACATGGACTACGCCAAGGCGTTCATGGTCAAGGCACTCAAGGAAGGCGTCACCAATCCCGACAGTTTCGCGAACAAGCTGACCGACAAGCGCTACGCCGCGTTCGTCAGGGCCTTCAATTTCGCTGCCAACGGCGCCGATGCGACGATCTACAACAAGGCCCAGCAACTGGTGACGAAGAACTATGCCACGCAGGCGCAAATCGCAGGCCTCGATCCGAATTCAGACTATGTGAAGGGCGAGACGGCGTATTATCTCGCCAACATCACCAAGGTGAAGTCCGTCGACGACCTGATGGGCAACAGCCGCATTTACACCTATGCCCTAGCGGCGTTCGGTCTCGATTCGGCGACCGAGGACAAGGACCTCATCAAGCAGGTCCTGCAAGGCGGCGTGCGCGATCCCGACAGCGCCGCCAACAAGCAGACGAATCCGGCTTACGCGGCACTGGCCTCGGCTTTCAACTTCGAGCAGTACGGCGAGAACGCCACCACCATCAATCCGGCGCAGCAACCGACTGTCGACAAGTACATGCGCCAGACGCTGGAGGAAGATGCCGGCCAAACCAATGAGGGTGTGCGGCTGGCGCTCTATTTCCAGCGCAAGGCTCCTGACATCACCAGTTGGTACGACGTGCTGGCCGACACCGCGCTGGCCAGCGTGGTGCGAACCGCGCTGGGGCTGCCCGATTCCTTCGCCACCGCCGACATCGACAAGCAGGCGCAACTGTTCGAGCAGAAGCTCGACATCTCGGATTTCACGGATCCCGTGAAACTCAACAAGTTCCTGACCCGCTTCACCAGCATGTACGAGATCAACAATCCGACCTCGACGGCCGTGACATCGATCAGCGTGCTCTTCGCCAAACCGGTCACATCGGGCATATCCACCGACCTGATGATGGCCATGCAGAAACTGAAGTTCTGATCATGCGAGACAGTCTCTACGTCGCCCTCTCCGCCCAGATGGCCCTCGAGCGACGGCTCGATACGATCGCCGACAATGTCGCCAACGCCAGCACCGTCGGCTTTCGCGCTACCGGCGTGAAGTTCGAGGACGTGGTGTCGGGTGCAGGGCAGAAGTCGGTATCGTTCGCTTCCTCCGGCAAGACCTATCTGTCGGGGGCTCACGGTGCCATGACAGAAACCGGCAACCCGTTCGATTTCGCCATCCAGGGCGACGCCTGGTTCGCCATCGACACGCCGGCAGGCACCGTCATGACCCGCGACGGCCGCTTCTCGATGAACGAGAATGGCGAGCTGATGTCGGTCGAAGGCCACCCGGTGCTCGACGCCGGCGGCGCGCCGATCCAGCTCGATCCCCGCAACGGCCCGCCCAAGGCCGGCGCCGACGGCTCGCTGCGCCAGAATGAACAGCTCGTCGGCTCGATCGGCCTCTACAATTTCGATCCGGGCCAGAATTTCGTTCGCTACGGCAATTCCGGCATTGTGCCCGCACGCACGCCCGAACCAGTCACCGACCGTTCCGATGTCGGCATAGCGCAAGGTTTCGTCGAGGAATCCAACGTCAATCCGGTGCTGGAAATGACCCGGCTGATCATGGTTCAGCGAGCCTTCGAGAACACCGCCGCGCTGATGCGGCAGACCGATTCTTCCACCGACGAGGCGATAAAGACGCTCGGCTCGAAGTCGTAGCATGTCCTCGGAGCAACCATCCATCCGCGCACCCGAAAGACAGCTCCAGCCGGCGCCGCAGGATAAGCTTGCCGCGTTGGAGCGGATTATCAGGCGCTTCGGCAACGGCGACGGGTTGATCAAGCGCGGCGGCCTCGTCAGCGAAGTCACGCCCACGCACTACAAGGTGCGCGGCCTTTCCGATTTCACCAGGCTGGGCGACATCGTCGAGCAGCGCGGCCAGACCGGCGCGCGCCGCGGCGAGATTGTCAAGATCAGCCGGGACGAGGTTGTGATAGCCCCCTTCGAACGCAGCGCCGACGCCGGCATCGGCGATGCCGTGTTCCGCAGGGGTCCGCTCGCGGTGGCGCCGCATGCCTCGTGGCGCGGCCGCGCCATCGACGCGCTCACCCGGGCGATCGATGGTGGTCCGCCTCTGATCAGGGGCGACGACATGTCGGCGACCGCCGCGACGCCCGGCGCCATGGCGCGGCAGCGTGTCGGCACCGCCTTCATGACCGGCGTCAAGGTCATCGACATCTTCACGCCGCTCTGTTTCGGCCAGCGCATGGGTGTCTTCGCCGGCTCTGGCGTCGGCAAGTCGACGCTGCTTGCCATGCTCGCCGGCGCCGACGCGTTCGACACGGTCGTCGTGGCGCTGATCGGTGAACGCGGCCGCGAGGTCCGTGAATTCCTCGAGGACACGATCGGCGACAGCATGGCCAAGACCGTCGCCGTCGTCGCCACAAGCGACGAGAGCGCCATGATGCGCCGGCGCGCGCCCGACACCGCCATGCGCGTGGCAGAGCATTTCCGCGACCAGGGCCACCGTGTGCTGCTGGTGCTGGATTCGATCACCCGCTTCGCCCACGCGCTGCGCGAGGTGGCGACCGGCACGGGCGAGCCGCCGGTCGCCCGCGGCTATCCCGCCTCGGTCTTCACCGAATTGCCCAAGCTGCTCGAACGCGCCGGACCCGGAGCCGAAGGTAAAGGCTCTATAACCGCCATCATTTCCGTGCTGGTCGATGGCGATGACCACAATGATCCGGTCGCCGATTCCGTGCGCGGCATCCTCGACGGCCATGTCGTGCTCGACCGCGCGATCGCCGAACAGGGCCGCTATCCGCCCGTCAATCCGCTGTCGTCCATATCGCGACTTGCGGGCAAGGCCTGGAGCGTCGAGCAGCGAGCCCTGGTGACGCGGCTGAAGTCGATGATCTCCCGCTTCGAGGACACGCGGGACATCCGCCTGCTCGGCGCCTATCAGGGCGGCGTCGACGCCGAACTCGACATGGCCGTGCGCCAGGTGCCCCTGATCTATGAGGCGCTGACGCAATCGCCCAGGGACCGTCCGTCCGCCGATCCGTTCTCCGACCTTGCCCGCTATCTCAAGGGAAAACAGAATGCCGAACCAGGAGACTGAACGCCAGTACACCGAGCGCCTCCTGAACGAGATGATCGCCGAGGCGAACGCCGCGGAGCAGGCTCGAGCGGAGGAGGTCAGGGTCGCCAAGGCAAACACCGCCGGCGCCATGGCCGCCCGGACCGCGGCTGTTCTGGTCAGGGCCGTCAAACCGGCTCTCCCCAGATCCGAACCTGTTCTGGGTCGGACCGCCCTTTCCTCAATGCATGTGGTTTCCGGCGTCGATGCTCCCGAGATGACGCAGGCCAGCCGCGAATCGCTGATCGATGGCCTGTTCGCCGCCACTGAATGGCCGCAACCGCCAAAGGCGCAATTTCCAAAATTGAGAAAGAAGGCTGACCGTCGCAGCGACGTCGTCATCGCCGCGCTCGGCATCACGCTCGGCCTGACCTGCGCCCTGTTTCCCTGGTACATTTTCTTCAACCAGGACCAGTTCGGCGTGCAGGCGATCAAGTTCGGCGGCACCGGCACCAATTCGGGACGCGCGGGCGGCGGTGTGGTCGCCGCACGCAGCGCGCCGCTGACCGCCAAGGACGTTCCCAACACCAGCGTCGACCTGCTTGCCACCGGCACGGTGCAGGACGATTCCAAAGCGGACCCACCCGGCGACCAACCCTTTCCCGCCGATATCGCGAAGTTCCGCATGGTCCATGTCGCCAACGGCCGCGCCATGATCGAGGACGACACCGGCCTGTGGATGGTCCAGCGGGGTTCGACGCTGCCGGATTCCAGCAAGGTATCGGCGATCGAACAGCGCAACGGCAAATGGGTCATGCTCACCAGCGCCAACCAGGTGATCGAGCTTTCCCGGTAAGGCCGGTTCGGCTTTGGCCAGAGCTGGATCCAATTCAAGAGACGGAGCAAGATGCCGTCCAAAAGCCGCTTCATATTTTTCGCCGTCATTTTCTAGCGACCGTCCGCAAGGTCCGCGCAAGACTGGCGGCCTAGTCTTTGGGCACATGCCCGGAGATTCCCATGGAGCCTGTTTCCCTTTTCGATCTCGCCGCCAAGCAAGCGCAGTGGCTGTCCGTGCGTCAGTCGGCGGTCGCCGGCAACATCGCCAATGCCAACACGCCGGGCTACACGGCAAATGATGTCGAGCCGTTCGAGAAGGTGCTCGACCGCACCGCGGTGTCGCTCCAGATCACCGAGCCCGGCCATCTCGGCAGTGCTGCCACCAATGCCGGCTTCACCATCAAGCCGCAGGAAGACGACGGCGTGATCATGCCGTCCAAGAACACGGTCGTGCTTGAAGACCAGCTTCTCAAGGCCGGCGAGGTACGCCGCTCCTTCGAACTCAACACGGCCATCGTCAAGGCATTCCACTCAATGATGATGATGGCGGTGAAGAGCTGATCATGGACGCACTGACCGCAGCCCTCAAAGTCGCGGCATCAGGCCTCGGCGCCCAGTCCGAGCGCCTGCGCGTGGTCTCGGAAAACCTCGCCAACGCCCAGTCGACAGGCACCGCGCCGGGCGCCGACCCGTATCGCCGCAAGACCATCAGCTTCGTCTCCGAACTCGACCGGGCTTCCGGCAGCTCGACGGTTGAAGTGAATTCGATCGACCGCGACCCGAGCAACTTTCCCGTCGAATTTCAGCCCGGCAACGAGGCTGCCGACGACAAGGGCTACGTCAAGATGCCCAATGTGAACGTGCTGATCGAAATGGCCGACATGACCGAGGCCAACCGCTCCTACGAGGCCAACCTGCAAGTTGTGAAGCAGGCGCGCGACCTCATTTCAATGACCATCGACCTGATGAGGAACCAATGATCGTCAACGGCATCGGCGCGCTCAACCTGAAGCCTGGACTGGGCGACACAGCCACCGACCTGCTTCAGGGCGGTGTCGCGCCCGCGACAGCCGGTAACCTTGGCACCTCCTTCGCCGAAGCGGTGAGCCAGGCTGCCTCCAAGACCGTCAGCACCATGCAGAATGCCGAGCAGGTGTCGCTCCAGGCGCTCAAGGGCGACGCCGACACCCGTCAGGTGGTCGATGCCGTGATGAGCGCCCAGCAGGCGCTGCAGACCGCCGTCGCCATCCGCGACAAGGTCGTCTCGGCCTATCTCGAAGTCAGTCGCATGGGCATCTGAGGAGCACGCCATGAAAGCACTCGCCATCGCCGCCACCGGCATGAATGCCCAGCAGACCAATCTGGAAGTCATCGCCAACAACATCGCCAACATCAACACCACCGGCTACAAGCGCGCCCGCGCCGAATTCTCCGACCTGCTCTACCAGGTCGACCGCACGCAAGGTGTGCCGAACCGTTCCAACGCCTCGCTGGTACCGGAAGGCGTTTCGATCGGTCTCGGCGTCAAGACGACCGCCGTGCGTAACGTCCACACACAGGGCGAGCTGACCAGCACCGGCAACAGTTTCGACATGGCGCTCACCGGCAGGGGCTGGTTCCAGATCGAGGGTGCCGATGGCGGCACGCTCTATACGCGCGCCGGCGCCTTCAACACCAACGCCACCGGCCAGCTGGTGACGGTTGACGGCGCCAGTGTCATTCCGGCCATCACCGTGCCGACTGATGCGGTCGAGGTCATCGTCAACAAGACCGGCCAGGTGTTCGCCCGCATCGACGGCCAAACCAACCTGCAGAACCTCGGCCAGCTGCAGATCGTCAACTTCGCCAACGAAGCAGGTCTGGCACCGCTCGGCGACAATCTCTTCCAGGAAACGACAGCCTCCGGTCCCGCCAATGTCGGCGTGCCGGGCGATCCCGGCTTCGCCACCATCCAGCAAGGCTATCTCGAGGCTTCCAATGTCGACCCGGTCAAGGAAATCACCGAGCTGATCTCGGCGCAGCGCGCCTATGAGATGAACTCCAAGGTGATCCAGGCCGCCGACGACATGGCCTCCGTCGTCTCCAAGAACATCAGGTAACGGATGATGGCCATGCCGATCTCCTGCTCCGCATTCCGCCGCGCCGCGCTGACCCTTGCGCTGGTGGCCGGCGGCATGCCGGCTTTCGCCCAGGAATCGGCCAGCCAATCGGCGGGCCAGTCGGCCACCCAGATCGCCAGCAACCAGCCTGCCGGCGAGGTCGTGCTGATCCCCAACCGCGTCATCTATCCCGGCGAGACGATCGAACTCGGCGCCCTGAAGCAGGTGACCCTCATCCCGGGCAAGCACAGGCCGGATGCGGTGGCGACCCGTTCCGAGGAACTCCAGGGCAAGATCGCCAAGCGCACGCTGCTGCCCGGCCGCTACATTCCTTCCACCGCCATCCGCGAGGCCTGGCTGGTCGAACAGGGTGCCGCCGTGCAGGTCTTCTTCATCGCCGGCGGGCTGACGATAACGGCCACCGCCGTGACCTTGCAGCCGGGCTCGGCCGGCGACTTCATCAAGGTTCGCAACAGCGACAGCGGCAAGATCCTCTCCGGCACGGTGATGGCCGACGGCACAATCCAGGTCGGCGCTTCATGACGCGCCCATTTGCCCTTCTGCTCGCGGCGGCACTTGGCCTGCAGCCGGCGCTGGCCGATGGCCTGACGCCCAAGGCCAAACGCGAGCTCGCCGCCAGGAATGGCGGTGTCTACGACGATCCGGAATATGATCCGGCCACCACCACCCGCATGTTCCGCGTTTCGCCCGGGCCAAGTTCGCTGCCACCAGGCCAGGTCGCTTCGCGCATCAAGGACATTGCCCAGCTGCAGAGCTCGCGCGACAACCAGCTCGTCGGCTACGGCCTCGTCATCGGGCTGGCCGGATCTGGCGACAGCCTGCGCAATTCGCCGTTCACCGAACAGTCAATCCGCGCCATGCTCGAAAATCTCGGCATCGCCACCGAAGGCGGCAGCGCGCGCGCCAAGAACGTCGCGGCCGTCATCGTCACCGCCAACATGCCGCCCTATGTGCAGTCGGGCGCCCGCATCGACATAGACGTCTCCTCGATGGGCGACGCCACCTCGCTTGCCGGCGGCACGCTGATCATGACGCCGCTGAAGGCGGCGGACGGCGAGATATACGCCGTCGGCCAGGGCGCGGTCATCGTTTCCGGTTTCACCGCCCAGGGTCAGGCCCAGCAATTGACGCAGGGCGTGCCGACCGCCGGCCGCGTGCCGAACGGGGCCATAGTCGAGCGGCAGGTGAAGGCCGAGTTCGACGACCAGTCGACGCTGACGCTGCAATTGCGCAATCCCGATTTTTCGACCGCTATCCGCATCGCCGACGCGATCAACGACTACACCGCCCAGCGCTTCGGCATGCGCGTGGCGGCAGAGCGCGATTCCCGAACCGTGCAGATCAGGCGGCCGAAGAGTGTTTCGGCGGCCCGCTTCTATGCCGAGATCGAGAACCTGGTGGTCGAGTCCGACACGCCGGCCCGCGTCGTTATCGACGAGCGCACCGGTACCATCGTCATCGGCAACGACGTTAAGATCTCGCGTGTCGCCATCAGCCATGGCACGCTGACGGTGCGCATCACGGAAGCGCCGCGCGTCGTGCAGCCCGAACCCTTCTCCAAGGGCGAGACCGCCGTCGAGCCGTTCACCGCAATCGACGCCAGCCGGCCCGATGCCCGCGTCGCCGTGCTCGACGGGCCCGACCTGCAAACCCTTGTTTCCGGCCTCAACCGTCTCGGCGTCAAGCCGGACGGCATCATTGCCATCCTGCAAGGCATCAAGTCGGCCGGCGCCCTGCAAGCCGATCTGGTTCTCCAATAGGCGATGCCGATGATCTCCTCCCTCTCGCCCCGTGAAAGACGCCGCTCCCGCACCTTCCTGTTTGCGGCCGCCCTCACGGCCATGCCTGTTTTTGGTGGCGCACACGCGGACGATACCGTGCGCCAAGTTCTGCCCGGTGCGCAGCCCATGGTCGCGCCGCAGCAATTGACGCGGCAGAAAGCGCCGGACCAAAGCGAGATCGAGCGCTTCTGCTCCAATATCGCCGACGCCGCTCGCGACCGCCGCTATGCCTTGCAGGCCGAGGAGTTGAAACAGCTCCAGGCCGGCATCGACGAGCGCATGAAAGCTCTGGACGCAAAGAAAGCCGAATACGAGACCTGGCTGAAGCGGCGCGAAGTGTTCCTGGCCCGGGCCGAGGACGGCGTCGTCAAGATCTATGCCGGCATGAAGCCCGATGCGGCGGCCGAACGCCTGGCGATCGTCAATGCAGACCTGGCCGCGGCCATCCTGATGAAGCTCGATTCACGCAAGGCGGGCGTCATCCTCAACGAAATGGACCAGAAGGCGGCGGCGACGCTCACCGGCATCATGGCCAGCGCAGCCCGAAGGGTAGATCCGTCATGATCCGCAGAATGCTCATCCTGTGCGCGGCGGCAGCCTTGTCCGGCTGTGGCACCAACTTCAAGGAGATCGGCAGGGAACCGGCGCTGTCGCCGGTCGGATCGGGCATCGGCAGCGACGGGGCAGCGCCCTACAGCTATCCTCAGCCGCCCGCCACGCCGGTCAAGAAGTTCTCTCTGTGGGACGATCGCCAGAGCCGGCTGTTCACCGATCCCAGGGCGCTGCGCGAAGGCGACATCCTGACCGTCAGGATCAAGCTCAACGACAAGGCCAATTTCAAGAACCAGAACGACAGGAGCCGCACTGCCGCGCGCAAGCTGGGCTATGACGCCACGCTCGGATGGGACGGCCACAGCACCAGCGGCAAGGGCGACGCCGGCCTGAATTCCAGCACCGAAACCAACGCCGACGGCGAAATCAAGCGCTCGGAGAACCTCGAGCTCAACGTCGCCGCCGTCGTCACCGAGGTCCTTCCCAACGGCAATTTGATGATCAGGGGTTCACAGGAAGTGCGCGTCAACTACGAGCTCAGGGTGCTTACCATCGCCGGCATGGTGCGCCCGTCGGACATCGGCGCGGAGAACACCATCTCCTATGAACGCATCGCCGAGGCGCGGATCTCCTATGGCGGCCGCGGTCGCGTCAGCGAGATCCAGCAGCCGGCCTACGGCCAGCAGGTCCTCGACCAGGTTCTTCCGTTCTAGTTGTTGGCGTTCTGGGGATTGGAGAGCAAAGCGCCGTGGCCAATGTCGAACAGGTTCAGCCTCGCAAGGGTCCTTCCCTTGCCATCCAGGGCGCCATGCTGCTCGTGGTGACGGCGGCCGCCATCGGCATGGGCTGGATGTCAGGCGGCTACCTCAAAGGCGTCGATGCACCACCATCGGTGCCGGTTGCGCCTGAAAATGAGGGCAAGGTCGCCCAGCCCGCCGCCGCACAACAGCCTGGCACGGGCCCGACGCTTGTCGCACTGGCGCCGATCACCACCAACATCGCCTCGCCCGCGGATACCTGGATCAGGATGGAAGTATCCGTGGTCTATGACGCGCCGCAGCCGCCGGCCATGGCGGAGGACATTCAACAGGATCTTCTGGCTTTCGTACGTACCCTGAAGACGCACCAGATCGAAGGCGCCAGCGGCTACCAGCATCTGAAGGCCGATCTCGACGAACGCGCCTCGATCCGCAGCCAGGGGCACGTCAAACAGGTTCTTATCAGGACATTGCTGCTCGAATGAGAAAATTCCTTCTTGCCGCGGTACTGATCGGTGCCGCCACCTCCGTCGCGGCGGCCCAGCAACTGGACCTTGGCGGCATCGGCAAGGCCGATGGCACCACCGTCGGCTACATCATCCAGATGTTCGGCCTGCTTACCGTCTTGTCGGTGGCGCCGGGGCTGCTGATCATGGTGACGAGCTTCACCCGCTTCGTTATCGCCTTCTCGATCCTGCGTGCCGGCATCGGCCTGCAATCGACGCCGGCGAACCTCATCCTCATTTCGCTGTCGCTGTTCATGACCTTCTATGTCATGGCGCCGACCTTCGATCAGGCCTGGAATACCGGCGTCAAGCCGCTGATGGACAACCAGATCAGCCAGACCGAGGCCTTCGAGAAGATTTCCGATCCGTTCCGCACTTTCATGCTGCACAATGTGCGCGACAAGGACTTCGATCTTTTCGCCGATCTCGCCCGCGAGCGCGGCCAGGTCGTTGCCAAGGAGACCGTCGACCTGCGCATCCTGGTGCCCGCCTTCATGATCTCCGAAATCCGGCGCGGCTTCGAGATCGGCTTCCTGATCGTGCTGCCATTCCTGGTCATCGATCTGATCGTCGCCACCATCACCATGGCGATGGGCATGATGATGCTGCCGCCCACGGTCGTGTCGCTGCCGTTCAAGATCCTGTTCTTCGTCCTGATCGACGGCTGGAACCTGCTCGTCGGCAGCCTGGTGCGCTCTTTCACCTGATCCTCTGCGCTCGACATCAGGCACCGCTCGGCCGAGGAACCGGGCAGCGCGAGGATCATCGAATTTTCTCCGAATTATTTTCGATTAACCGTTCAGTTTAGTCCTTTGGTAGGGACTCGCCGCCATAGTCGCTCGCAGATGGCGGGTGACCCAAACGCAACGGTCATTGGCATGATGCCGCTCCGTCATACCGGACAAACCGGTATGCAAAAAACTCCTGTAAAAACAAGGTACGAGTAGCAATGGCCAGTATCATGACCAACGCCGCAGCGTTGACCGCGCTGCAGAGCTTGAACGCCACCCAGAAGAGCCTCGACACCACCCAGTCCCGCATCTCGACGGGCTATCGCGTCTCCCAGGCTTCGGACAACGCCGCCTACTGGTCGATCGCGACCACGATGCGCTCCGACAACCAGGCCATGTCCACCGTTTCGGACTCGCTCGGCCTCGGCGCCTCGAAGGTCGACACCGCCTACACCGGCATGAACAGCGCGATCACCACCATCAACTCGATCCAGCAGAAGCTGACCGCGTCCTACGGTCAGACCGACGCCTCCAAGGAAAAGACCCAGGTCGAAATCAAGGCACTTCAGGATCAGTTGAAGGCCTACGCCGATGGCGCCACCTTCTCGGGCACCAACATGCTTTCGGTGTCCACGGCTTCGGGTACGGCGGCCGACGTGAAAGTCGTTTCGGCTTTCAATCGTAGCGCCACCGGCTCGGTTTCGATTTCGACGATCGACGTCAATGTCGAAAGCATCAAGCTCTATGACGCCGGCGCTGCGCCGACCGCCAAGGGCATTCTGGACACAGCCCGCCTCGGCGCCACTGGCGCTGCGGTTACAACCGCCTCGGCTCCGACCCTGGGCGCTGCCGCAGCGGGCACCGACACTTATTCGGTCTCCAGCCTGGCCATCTTCTCGGGCACCACGGCGGCCAGCGACAGCCAGATCTCGCAGATGATGACCGTCGTCGACGCCGCGCTCAAGGACATGACGACCGCCGCCACCAAGCTCGGCGCCGCCAAGAGCTCGATCGACCTGCAGAAGACCTTCACCTCGAGCCTGATGGACTCCATCGATCGCGGCGTCGGCCAGCTCGTCGATGCCGACATGAACAAGGAATCGACCCGCCTCCAGGCTCTGCAGGTTCAGCAGCAGCTCGGCGTCCAGGCGCTGTCGATCGCCAACGGCTCGTCGCAGTCGATCCTGTCGCTCTTCCGCGGCTGATCGCTCTCGACCGACCAAACTAAGCAAACGGGCCGCGCCAGAAGCGCGGTCCGTTTCGCGTTTGCTCCAGCCCCGCGCAACTCTCGTTCCTTAACCCTCTAAAGTCGGCTTTTAATAGGCCGTTAACCATAACGCGCTAGTCATGGTTAACCAATGACTTACAACGGATTACCGAATCGGCCCAATCGGGGCGGCGGCAATCCACGGGCGGGTCGAGCGGCTCGCGAGGGCAACGCCGGTTTTTGAGAAAGACCGGTCTGGAAAAAGGAGCGAGTTTCTTGGCGAGCATCATGACGAACGCTGCGGCGTTGACTGCACTTCAGAGCCTCAACGCCACCAACAAGTCGCTTGAGCAGACACAGGCCCGCATCTCGACGGGCTACAGGGTCTCCGAAGCATCCGACAACGCGGCCTACTGGTCGATCGCCACGACGATGCGCTCCGACAACCAGGCGCTCTCGACCGTGCAGGACGCGCTCGGCCTCGGCGCCTCGAAAGTCGATACCGCTTATACCGGCATGAACAATGCGCTGGACACGATCGGCAAGATCAAGACCAAATTGCTCTCCACCATTGGCCAGACAGCCGCTGCCAAGGCGAAGACACAGACCGAAATCACGGCCCTCCAGGCGCAGATGAAGTCCTTTGCCGATGCCGCCACCTTTTCGGGTTCTAATTACCTTTCGGTGACATCGACACAGGTCGCCGCCGCCAATGACGGCGTCCAGGCCAACGCCAAGATCGTCTCGTCCTTCAATCGCTCCTCCTCGGGCGCCATTTCGCTCGGCACGATCGACATCGATGTCGAGAGCACCAAGCTGTTCGATTCCGGTCTCTCCACCGCCGTCAAGAACCAGGGCACGCTCGACCGCCAGACCTCGGTCTATTCCACGGCGGCCGCCCAGAACCTGTATGATACCGCTTATGCGGCCGCAATCGCCGGCGGCGGCACGGACATTGCCGCCAACACCGCCGGCCAGACCGCGGCCGGTGCGGTGGTTCCCAGGATCGACAATGTTTCCGCTTACAATCTCGATATCACGGCGGCCGGCGTGACCGACGACATCATCACCCAGATGGTCGGCAAAATCGACAAGGTCATGAGCCAGTTGACCGACTCCGCCACCATCCTCGGTTCGGCCAAGAGCAGCATCGACCTGCAGAAGACCTTCACGCAGAGCCTGATGGACTCCATCGACCGCGGCGTCGGCCAGCTCGTCGATGCGGACATGAACAAGGAATCGACCCGCCTCCAGGCGCTGCAGGTGCAGCAGCAGCTCGGCATCCAGTCGCTGTCGATCGCCAACAGCTCCTCGCAGTCGATCCTGTCGCTGTTCAAGAACGGCTAATTCAACCTTAGCCGACGGATACGTCGATTTCCAATTCACGGGCCGCGTCGCAAGCGCGGCCCGATTTCATTTTCGCACAAGCTTCGAGGATTAGTGTTCCGGCGGACAGTCATGCGGGGAGTCGCTCAATCGTGCCGGAACAGATCCAGAGCATCATCTCGAATCTCCGCGGCTTTGGCGTCAGGCGCCTCGCCATGCTGGCGGGCATCGCTGTCCTGGTGATGGGCGTCATCGGCATTGCCTCGGTCTACCTCAACCGCCCGGCCTACGACACGCTCTATGTCGGGCTCGACCGCTCCGACGTGAACCAGATCGGCCTGGTGTTGGGTGAAGCCGGCATCGGCTTCGACGTCGGCGCCGACGGAACCTCCGTGCTGGTGCCGGCCGGCACCACGGCGCAGGCGCGCATGCTGCTTGCCGAGAAGGGCCTGCCGACCAGCGCCAATGCCGGCTATGAGCTGTTCGACAATGTCGGCGCGATGGGCCTCACCTCCTTCATGCAGCAGATCACCCGCGTGCGTGCGCTGGAAGGCGAGATCGCCCGCACCATCCAGTCCATCGCCGGCATCAAGGCGGCGCGCGTCCACATCGTCATGTCCGAGCGCGCCAATTTCCGCCGCGACGAACAGCAGCCCTCCGCCTCGGTCGTCATCCGCTACGCCGGCATCGACGCGGAGAAGAGCGCCATGTCGATCCGCCACCTCGTCGCCGCTGCCGTGCCTGGCCTGTCGGCCGACAAGGTGACGGTGCTCGATTCCAACGGCAATCTGCTGGCCGCGGGTGATGATCCCTCCAACACCAGTGCCGCCCGCACGCTCGGCGTCGAGCAGACCGTGGAGGCGCAGATCGGTGACAACATCCGCCGCGCTCTGACACCCTATCTCGGCCCGGACAATTTCCGCGCCAGCATCAAGGCCGAGGTCAACACCGACACCCGTCAGACGGAAGAGACAATCTTCGACCCGAATTCCCGTGTCGAGCGCTCGGTGCAATCGGTGCGCGCCAATGAGAACAGCAACCAGAAGCAGGCTTCAACTCCCGCCAGCGTCGAGCAGAACCTGCCCGAAACCCAGGCGACCAGCACCGAGGGTCCGCAGACCTCCTCGGCCAACGACCGCAAGGAGGAGATCACCAACTACGAGATCAATTCCAAGAAGATCGCCACCGTCTCCAACGGCTATTCAGTGACCAAGATGTCGATTGCCGTCGTCGTCAACCAGGATCGGCTGAAGACGATCCTGGGCAAGGATGCGACACCGGAGCAGATCGCCAAGCGCGTCGCCGAAATCCAGAAGATGGTGAGCTCCGCCACCGGCTTCGACGACAAGCGCGGCGACGTCATCGACGTCTCGGCCGTCGAGTTCATCGACGGGCTGGACGGCGAGGCGGTGCCCCAGGCGGGAATGCTCGATTCCATCGGCCAGCATGCCGGCACGCTGATCAATGCCGGGGCCTTCATCGTCGTGGTGTTCCTGGTCGCCTTTTTTGGCCTGCGGCCGATGGCGGCCGCGTTGACGGCCAGGGCGACGCCCGCCATAGCAGGCCCCAATTTCGATGAAGTCCAGCGCTCTCTGCCGACGCCGGAGGCAGCCGCTTCCGCCGATGCGGGTGCCGCCATTGGCGCCCTGCCCGGCACGCGTGCCGGCGCCACCCCGCTCGACGATCTGCGCCAGAAGATCAGGCCGGCCCCGCAGGAGCGGCTTGCCCGCATGGTTGACATCAACGAGGAACGCACCGCGCAGATCCTGCGCAAATGGGCGGCCCAGGAAGTCGCGGCGTAGACCATGCCCTCCGCAGCCCTCTTCGATCTTCTCCCTGATTTCGGCACGCGCGCGCAACGTGCCAGCCAGCCCCAGGCCGCCACCGAGCACAAACCCGAGTCGGCACCGCCGGCCGATATCGGCACGCTGATCGCCGAAGCGGTTGCCCAGGCGGAGGCAGCGCTCGGCGAACGGCTTGCCGCGACGCATGAAGCAGCGCTGGAAGCGGAACGCCGGGCCAATGCCGAGGAAGCGAAGGCCTTTCTCGACAGCTTCGGTGGCGATGTCGGCAAGGCGGTCTCGTCGCGGCTCGACGCCATGGAGGCGCGCGTGACGGATCTTGTCGGCGCCACGGTCGCCCGCATCATCGGCGGCGTGGTCAGCGACGATCTGCGGAAGCGCTCGCTTGAAGCGCTCGCCGGCGCGGTCCGCGAAGCCGTCGGCGATGGCGAAGCCGTGCGCATCACGGTCCGCGGGCCGCTCTCGCTGTTCGAAACGCTGAAGGCATCGCTTGGGCCGCGTGCCGAAAATCTCGACTTCATCGAGGCGCCCGGCTTCGACCTGACGGTCACCATCGACGAGGCCGTGTTCGAGACGCGCATGGCCGAATGGTCGGCAACACTTTCCGAGGTGCTGTCATGAGCGTCGCCGATGCCGATCATGGCAGGCACGAGATCATCATCGTGCGGCGCGGGCATGACGACCACGACGAAGGTCACCATGGCGGCGTCTGGAAGATCGCCTTCGCCGACTTCATGACCGCGATGATGTGCTTCTTCCTGGTCATGTGGCTGATCAATGCCGCCAACGAACAGACCAAGGCCGCGGTCGCCAGCTACTTCAACCCCGTCAAGCTGGTCGACCGTGAGTCGAGCCGCAAGGGCCTCCAGGATCTCGGCAATGGGCCGCGCTCGGTCGGACTGATGGCCGACGACCCGCAAGAAGCGACAACCAAGGCCGGGCAGGACGGCAGCGGCGCCGCGGGCTCATCCAACCGCAAGCAGGAAAAGCAGGAGCCGCAGCAGTCGCCACAGTCCGACGAGCATCTTTTCGCCGACCCCTATGCGGTGCTCTCGGAGATCGCCACGGATACCGGCGTCATGCAGAATGTCAGCCAGAAGGGCGATGGCGGCGCGCAGAATTCCGGCCCGGCGACGGGTGCCTCGGGCGGCGCGTCCTACCGCGATCCCTTCGAGCCGGACTTCTGGTCGCAGCAGGTCGCCGCGCCCGGCGCCGAGGCGAGCGCCCAGCGTCCCAGGATCGAGGGCGACCCGCTCAAGTCCGGCGACAAGGCGGCCGAGACTCAGGTCGCCAAGGTCAAGGCCGTGCCGCCCGCATCGCCGGTCAAGGACGCACCGCTCGAGCCCTTGGCCGGAGATGGCAAGAATACCGCCGCGACAATGGTCAATACGGGCGATGCCAAGACCGGCGATGCCAAGACGGGGGATACCAAGGCGGGCGACGCCAAGGCTGGAGAGAACAAGGCCGCTGATGCGGCCAAGGCGGGCACGGCCGTCCCGAAGCAGGAGGCCGCAAAAACCGAGGCGGCGGACAAGGCTCCGACCGGCGCCGCGCTGAAGGCGGCTGCCGACGTCAAGCAGCAGCTCGCCGATGCCTTCAAGCCCGGTGACAAGCTGCATGATGGTGTCTCGGTGGAAGCCACCGACAAGGGTGTCGTCATCTCCATCACCGACCAGCTCGACTTCGGCATGTTCGAGGTCGGGTCGGCGGTGCCGAGTCGGGAGCTGGTGCTGGCGATGGAAAAGATCGGCCACATCGTCAACAGCCAGAAGGGCACCATCAGCATCAACGGCCACACCGATGCGCGCCCTTTCCGCAGCGCCAGCTACGACAATTGGCGGCTGTCGACGGCGCGGGCGCACTCCGCCTATTACATGCTCGTGCGCGGCGGCGTCGATGAACGCCGCATCACCGAGGTTGCCGGCTTCGCGGATCGCCAGCCCAAGGATCCGGCAGACCCAATGTCGGCGGCCAACCGCCGCATCGAGATCCTGATGGCGACCGGCGGATGAAGCGGACGGCGCTGACCAGTCGCCTGATGGGCCTGTTGCTGCTGGCCACGGCATATCCGTCGGCGGGCTTCGCCCAGGATACGCTGCAGCCCTATCAACTGGTGCGCTCGTTGCAGCTCGTCCAGGACCGTATCGCGGCCGGCGATCACGCCGCGATGCCGATGCAGGCCAAGCTGCTCGAGATGACCGATGCGCGGTTGCGCGCGGCCGATGCCGAGGATTTCAAGGATCCCAGGAATTTTCGCGCGCTCCTGGTCTACGGCATGAGCGGCGGCAATCCGGTAACCGTCGAGGCGGCCGTGTCGCGCGCCGCCTCCGATCCGCGCAACCTTGCCATGGCCAAAGGTGTGATCGACTACCTGAACGGCCGGCCCGGCGAGGCGATCGAAGCCCTGAGGTCGATCGATCCGATGGCTCTGCCAGGCGATCTCGGCGCGTTCCTCGCCTTGGTCAAAGGCTCGCTGCTTGCCACGGACCAGCCGGCGACCGCACTCACGCTGTTCGACGAGGCCAAGCTGCTCAGCCCCGGCACTCTGGTCGAGGAAGCGGCGCTGCGGCGCTCGGTCGGCATTGCCGTGACGCAAGGCGACGCGGCACGGTTCGCGCTTGCCTCCACCCAGTATGTCGAGCGCTATCTCTATTCGCCTTACGCCAGCCAGTTCGCCGACTCCTTCGTCTCCGGCGTCATCGCCCTGCACATGTCGATCAGCCAGGACAAGCTTGCCGACATCACCTCGATGATGGATCCCGAGCGCGAGAAGGTGATCTATCTGCGCATCGCCCGCCGCGCCGCGATTGACGGCATGAGCGACTTGTCGGCCTTCGCCTCGGCACGGGCCGAGCAGGGTCGCGACGGCAACACCAATCAGGGCGATCCGCGCGCCCTGCTCTATTCCAGCCTGTCCACGGTGACCTCCGATACCATCGAGGACGTGCGTGCCAAACTGGGCAAGATCGACCGCAGCAGGTTGTCGGACGGCGACCGCGCCTTGCTCGACGCGGCCCAGACCATCGCCGGTGAAGTGGTGGCACCGCCTGCCTCCCCTCCGGCCGCAAATCCGGCGCCCGCCCCGGTTGTGCCATCGCCCGAACCCGAGATTGCGGCCGCGCCAGCCACCGATGCCGCCGGATTGCCACCTGTCGAGGGCGCCGTCCCTGAACAGACCGCCGTAGCGCCATCCCTGGACGCAGCAGCGGCTGCGCCGAACGCATCCACGCCCGCAATCGATGCGGCGACCGTCCTGCCGGCATCGGCACCGGCGGTCTCGGCCAGCGCCGGCACGACAGACCCGACCGACGCCGCCATGACGAAAACCCGTCGACAGCTAGACCTGATCGACCAGATGCTTGGAGCCGCCCCGAAATGACCCCCAGCCTCGGCCCGGCCCTGCCAGGATTTACCGCCGCGCGCACGGCCGAGCAGCCGGCCGCGTCCGGAAGAAAGGACGACACCGGTTTCGGAGAGATGGTGCACGGCGGCGCGAGCCCTGCCCATTCGGAGAAGCAGCCACCGGCCGAGGCAGGCTCCCGCGATCCGCGGTGGAGCAGGCTTGCCGCGGAGCTTGCGGCAAAGGCAGGCGAGGACAAGCCGATGCCCGCCGGCAAGGCAAGGGCCACGCCGAGCGGATCGTCTGCCGCGAAATCCATGAAGGACGGCAAGGACGCCGGGACGGACAAGGATGCCGATGCCGAAGCGCCGGCCGCCGATCCGGGCGCAACGCCGCTCGACGGGCATCTGCCGCTGCTGATGGCGTTTCATGACCTGCGCCATTTCTCGACATCGACCAAGTCGGCCGACTCGAGCGCGAGCGAAACAGGACAGGGCTCTGCTATCGATGGACAGCTTCCGTCGAAGGCCTATCGGCAGAAATCTGCAACGGGGCGTGACGGTCTCGAACCCATGTCCGAGCCTGAGCGGGTATCGCTCGTCGACGGGCCGTTGACGAAACTCGACGGCAAGCTCGTCCGCGATGCCGCCGGCGCGCCGAAACACGACAATGCCATCGCGGCCGACCCCCTGCCCGAGGCGCCCGCGGAGGGGCCGGGCGTGGAGACGAAACAGGCGGGGCCGCAGCTGAAATCCATTGCCGACCTTCAGTCCTCATTGCGGTCCGAGCCGGGAAAACAGCAGTCGGCGGCGGCACGCATCGACGTGGTTTCCGAACGCAGCTTTCCCGCGCCGCCGCAGGCACCGATGAGCCAGGCAGCCCTCAACGTGATCGGCGCCATTTCAGCCGATGGGGGCCCGAACAAGACGCTTTCCACGGCTTCCGCGACCGCTCAACTGACGGGCTCTGTTGCCGTTCCGACACATGTGTTGAAGATCGAACTTCACCCGGCCGAACTGGGCATGGTCACGGCCCATCTTCGGCTCTCCGGAGAACAACTGTCGATTGAATTGAAACCCGAAACACACGATGCCTACCGCCGGCTTTCCAGCGACAGCGAGGCGATCGTCAAGTCGCTGCGCGGGCTGGGTTTCGAGGTTGATAAGGTCACGATCTTACAACCCTCGGTCGCAATTCCCCCTACAACCCGGACGGATGCAACCGCCTCCGTGAGCGCTGCACCCGGCCGCGATCCATCATCCTTCCAGCCCGGAAATTCCGGCGGCGGCAATAATGGAGCCGGCGGCCAGCAGTCGGGTCAGCAATCCGCAAGGGGTAACCATGATGAAGCGCAAGCACACGGCCGCGCCGCTTCGCCTTCTCGCGAGCGCGCTGGCGATATATTTATCTAGCCTCGCGAGCAGCGCCGGCGCCGCCACCAATCCTTGCGAACCCGAGATCCTGCGTGCCGCCGACCGCTATGGCGTACCCGCCGGCATCCTCTATGCCGTCGGATTGACGGAAACCGGCAACAAGGGCAGTCTTCAGCCTAACGCCTTGAACATAGAGGGAAAAGCAGTCTTCCCGAGAAGCCGGGCCGAAGCGCTTGCCGCCTTCGCCAACGCCCAGCGCGAGGGCAAGACACTGATCGATCTGGGCTGCATGCAGATCAACCATCACTACCATGCCTCGCATTTCCGCAGCGTGGAGGACATGCTCGACCCACGCCAGAACGTCGACTACGCGGCAAGCTTCCTGGCCAGCCTCCATGCCCGCCATGTGACCTGGTCGATGGCCGTCGCCCGCTATCATGCCGGTCCCGACAACGATCCGGCGCAGAAGGTCTATGTCTGCAGGGTGATCGCCAACATGGTGGCCACCGGCTTCGGCAAATGGACCACGAACGCTCGCGCCTTCTGCAACCCATAAGCGCATTTTCTGCTTCTAATACATCAACTCCCTGGATGCGAAGCGGTCCATTCGACTTGGTCAAGACTTGGGCTCACAAACATATCTGGCGGCGCGCTAATGCAACCGTTCCGACTCCAGACTCCCAAGAAACTAGTTACAAGAAATGACGGTTGTTCAGGATTCTCGCCAGCGGATACGCCTTTCCCCACGGGGCAAATGTGCTGATTCGGAGGCGGGGCCGATGATCGTTATCGTTGACGAGCGAGAGCTCGTGACAGAGGGCTATAATTCACTTTTCGATCGCGAGGGGATCGCCTGCGCCGGTTTCGCGCCGGGCGAATTCGGCGAGTGGGTCAACTCGGCCGCCGACACCGATCTGCGATCGGTCCGGGCCTTCCTGATCGGCGACTGTCGCGACGGCGCGATCTCGCCGCGCCAGATCCGCGACCGCACCGGAGCTCCGGTCATTGCGCTCAGCGAGCAGCATTCGCTGGAAAACACGCTGCGGTTGTTCGAGAGCGGCGTCGACGACGTCATCCGCAAGCCGGTGCACATCCGCGAAATCCTGGCCCGCATCACCGCCATCCGCCGACGCGCCAGCGAGGACGTCGCCTATACCGAGATCGGCGCCATGCGCATCTTCATGGACGGCCGCGATCCCGAGATCGACGGCCAGCCGCTGCCCTTGCCGCGCCGCGAGCGCCGCATCCTGGAATATCTGGCGAGCAATCGCGGCCGCCGCGTCACCAAGACCCAGGTGTTCAACGCCATCTACGGCATTTTCGACGAAGAGGTCGAGGAGAACGTGGTGGAAAGCCACATCAGCAAACTGCGCAAGAAACTGCGCGAGAAGCTGGGCACCGACCCGATCGATTCCAAGCGCTTCCTCGGCTACCGGCTGGTGTTCTGATGCGGCACCGCGCCAGCCTCGCGCAAGACAGGAGGCGTAGCCTCGAAGCCAGTGGCAAGGATATTGCGGAGACATCTCGATGAGCCTCTACGGAATGATGCGGACTGGCGTTTCCGGCATGAACGCCCAGGCAAACCGCCTGTCGACGACGGCCGACAACATCGCCAACTCCGACACCACCGGCTACAAGCGGTCCTCGGCCGAATTTTCGACGCTGATCATGCCGTCGACCGGGGGCGCCTATAATTCCGGCGGCGTCACCACCACGATCCGCCAGGCGGTCAGCGATCCGGGTGTACTTCAATACACGACCTCGGTCTCCGATCTTGCCGTCAGCGGCGATGGCTTCTTTGTCGTCCAGGACCCGAGCGGCACGCCCTTCCTGACCCGTGCCGGCGCCTTCGTTCCCGATGCACAGGGCCGGCTGGTCAATGCCGCCGGTTTCCAGCTGATGGCCTACAGTTACGCCAATGGCACGCCGGCAGCGACCGTGAACGGCTTCGAAGGTCTAGAGCCGGTTGTCATCTCCGACCAGGGACTGACCGCGACGCCGAGCACCCAGGGCAATTTCAGTGGCAATCTGCCGGCAGGTGCGACACCGGTCGCCGCCGGCAACCTGCCCACCACCAACACCGCAGGCGCGCAGTACACCTCGAAATCGTCGATGGTCGCCTATGACAATCTCGGCAACAAGAAGCTGCTCGACGTCTATTTCACCAACACCGGCGCCGGCACCTGGCAGGTGGCGGTCTTCGACCAATCGAAGGCGACGGCCGGAACTGGCTTCCCCTACGCTGGCGGCGGTGCACTGGGCTCGGCCAACCTGACCTTCGATACCACCACGGGCAAACTCACCGGCACGCCCACCAACGTTTCATTCACGGTGCCGGGCGGCGCGAGCCTCAATCTCGACCTTTCGAAGCTGACCCAGCTCGGCACCGGCTTCACCGTCTCCGACGCCCAGGTCAACGGCAATGCGCCGAGCACCATCGACAAGGTGCAGATCAGCAAGGACGGCACCATCTACGCCCAGTACAAGGACGGCACCTCCAAGCCGCTCTACAAGATTCCGCTGGCCGACGTGCAGAGCCCCGACCAGCTCAAGGCGCTGCCTGGCAATGTCTACGCCCAAGGCACCGACTCCGGTGCCATCCGTGTCGGCTTTGCCAATGAAGGCAAGCTTGGTTCGATCATTTCGGGCGCGCTCGAAAATTCCAACGTCGATATCGCGGAGGAATTGACCGACATGATCGCGGCACAGCGCAGTTACACCGCCAATTCCAAAGTCTTCCAGACCGGTTCCGATCTGATGGACGTCCTCGTCAACCTGAAGAGATAAACCGGGCTCCGCCCGTGAAAGACCAGCATGTCGCTTTCCTCCGCACTGAGCATCGCCCAATCGGCGCTTCTGGCCACCTCGCGGCAGACAAGCGTCGTCACGCGCAACGTGGCAGACGCCGACAATCCGAACTATTCGCGCCGCATCGCGCTCGTCACCAGCACGACGCCCGGCGCGCGTTCGGTTGATGTTCAGCGTGCGGCCAACGACCTGCTGTTTCGCCAGAACCTCGGCGCTTTGTCCGCCTACGCCGGCCAGAACGCGCTCTACAGCGGCATGGATCAGCTCGACGTTTCAGTGAATGGCGTCGACAACGCCTCCTCACCTTCGACCGCCATCGCCAATCTGCAGCAGGCGCTGCAGCTATACGCCACCTCGCCGTCCAACCAGAATCTGGGCTCGAGCGTCATCGACGCGGCCAAACAGGTCGTGCGGTCCCTGAATGAAGGCTCCAAGGCCATTCAGGATTTTCGTACCCAGACCGACGGCCAGATCGACACCGCCGTCAAAGACCTCAACTCGCTGCTCAACCAGTTCCAGGATGCCAATATCGCGGTCATGTCCGGAACCCGTTCGGGCACCGACGTTTCCGATGCGCTCGACCAACGCGACGCATTGTTGAAGAAGATCGCCAATTACATTCCGGTATCGACCTTCACGCGTGGCGATAATGACATGGTCATCACCACGGGCGACGGCACGACATTGTTCGAGACGATCCCACGCACCGTCAGCTTCGCCCCATCTTCGGGCTATGCCGCGGGTGCGGCTGGCAACACCGTCTATATCGACAATGTGCCGGTCTCGGCGGGCAGCGGCGGCAACACCACCGCCAGCGGCACGATTGCCGGCATGCTGCAATTGCGCGACGGCGTCGCCTCGACCATGCAGAGCCAACTCGACGAAACCGCGCGCGGCCTGATCACCGCCTTTGCCGAAACCGCACCGTCGATGCCCAACGCGGCGGGCCTGTTCACCTGGTCGGGCGCACCAGCGGTACCAGCCGCGGGCACGCTCGTCGATGGCCTTGCTGGAACGATCAAGATCAATGCCGCGATGGATCCCAGCACCGGCGGCAACCCGACATTGCTGCGCGACGGCGGCGCCAATGGCGCCGCTTACGTCGCCAACACTGGCGGAGCTTCATACTCCAACCTTCTGGTCGCCTATGGCGACCAGCTCGACAAGCCGATGACGTTCGATTCCTCGGCCGGGATTTCGGCAACCTCCAGCGTTGCCGACTACGCCGCCAATTCGATCGGCTGGTTGCAGGGCGTTCGTCAGCAGGCTTCGACCGCCGCCGACGCGAAGGAAGCCCTGGCACAGCGCAGTGCCGATGCCTTGTCCAACGCAACCGGCGTCAATGTCGATCAAGAGATGTCGCTGATGCTCGATCTCGAGCATACCTATCAGGCATCCGCCCGGATGATGAAGACCGTCGACGACATGATGACGGCCCTGTTGAACGCGGTGGGATAAGCCATGACCTTTGTCTCCTCTGCTGCCCTCACGAATGCCATGCGCTATCAGCAGATGCGCATGCAGGCCGATCTCGTCAAAGCCACGAAGGAGGCCTCGACCGGCAAGGTCGCCGATGTCGGTCTGGCACTTGGTGGGCGCACCGCCCAGTCCGTCACCTTTTCGCGCGACCTCGACCGGCTCAACGTCATTGTCGATTCCAACGGACTGGTGGCCGCCCGGCTCTCATCGACCCAGACCTCGCTCGGCCAGCTCTCCAACGTCGCGCAGACTTTCCTGTCCAGCCTGACCACCGCATCGTCGGGCGACAACTCCGACAGCCTGACCCAATCGACCGGCCAGACAACTATCCAGCAGCTTACGTCGATCCTCAACACCAGCGTCAACGGCGAATATCTGTTCGCTGGCACCAATACCGACGTCAAGCCCATCAACGATTTCACGGCCCCCGGTTCTCCCGCCAAGACTGCCTTCGACGCCTCCTTCGTCGCCAAATTTGGCTTCACGCCCAATGACCCGGCCGCGGCCAACATCACCGCGGCCCAAATGGACGATTTCATCACCAACGATGTCACGCCGCAGTTCCTCGGCGCGGGCTGGCAGACCAACATGTCGAATGCCACCGACCAGCAGATCGTCAGCCGCATCGCGCTCAACGAAACCACCGAGACCTCGACCGGCGCCAACAGCGACGGCATCAGGAAGCTCGCCATGGCGGCGGCCTTGGTCTCCAGCCTGATGTCCACCAATATCAGCCGGGCGGCAAAGGACAGCATCGTCGACCACTCGCAGGTGCTGGTTGGCGAAGCGCTGAGCGGCATCGCGCAGGTCCAATCCCAGACTGGCATCGTCCAGAAGCGCGTCTCCGACGCCAGCGACCGCATGAAGACGCAGATCGACCTGTTCGAACGGCACATTCTGGATCTCGAAGCAGTCGATCCGGCGGCAGCCGCGACCCGCGTCGCCGACCTGACGCAGCATATCGAGACGTCTTTCGCTCTGACGGCGCGCCTGCAGCAGCTCAGCCTGTTGAATTACCTGACCTGAAAGCACTCTGAACCGGAACGGTAGAGCCAACGATGTACCAATTCTCCTACGCCGACGTCCAAAGCACCTCCGTCACGGACGCCAAGGACCGTGAGCGCGAACTGCTGACCCGCTCGATCGAGATGCTGTCGGCTGCGGCGGTCGCCGGCCAGGATTCGATGGAGGCCGTGGAGGCACTGAATTTCACCAACCGCGTCTGGACTGTCTTCGTCGAAGACCTTGGCTCCAGCGACAATGCGCTCCCCAAGGAATTGCGCGCCAACCTGATTTCCATCGGGCTGTGGCTGCTGCGCGAGGCCGAGGACATCCGCCAGGGCCGCACCGACAATTTCGAGGGGCTGATCGAAGTATCCCAGATCATCCGCGACGGCATTCAATGACGAACACGCTGAAGATATCGCTGAAGCCCAATGAGAAGATCTACATCAACGGCGCGGTCATCCGCGTCGACCGCAAGGTCACCGTCGAGCTGATGAACGACGTGCAGTTCCTGCTCGAGAGCCATGTGATCCAGGCCGACGAGGCGTCGACGCCATTGCGGCAGCTCTACTTCATCGTGCAGGTCATGCTGATGAACCCCGCTGGTGCCGATGAAGCACGCGGGATGTTCCGCCGCTCGCTGCCGCTGCTCATTGCAAGTTTCGAAGACGCCGAGATCGGCAACGCGCTGAAACAGGTCGACCGCATGGTCGGCGAGGATCACATCTACGAGGCCTTGAAGGCGATCCGTTCGCTTTATCCTCTCGAACGCCGCGCGCTTGGCGGCAATGACGACGTTCCGGGTGCCGCGCGCCCGCTGGCCGTGGGGGCACGATACTAATGACCGTGGACATGACGACGACGATACCGGCTGGCGCCAACCAGACCACCAAGTCGACCTCGAAGACAGCGGTCGACTATCAGTCCTTCCTGAAGCTTCTGATCGCGGAGATGAAGAACCAGGATCCGACCAAGCCGATGGATTCGACGGCGTACGTCGCCCAGCTCGCCACCTTCTCCCAGGTCGAGCAATCGGTACAGAGCAACACCAAGCTCGACCAGATCATGCAGTCCTCGGCGCTGTCGCAGGCCGACGCTATTATCGGCCGCTCGATCACGTCGGCCGACGGCAAGACCACCGGAATGGTGGCTTCGGTGACGCTCGCCAGCAGCGGACTGATCGCAGTGCTGCAGGACGGCACCCAGGTCCCCGTCGGCGCGGGCGTGTCGATCAAGCCGGCGAGCTAGGCCAACCGCCGACATGAACGAAGCCGACGCTCTCGACATCGTCCAGTACGCGGTTTGGACGGTGCTGACGGCATCCGCGCCGGTGGTGCTGGTCGCAATGGCCGTCGGCATCGGCATCGCCTTGATCCAGGCGTTGACACAGGTCCAGGAAATCACCTTGACCTTCGTGCCCAAGATCGTCGCCATCATGCTGGTGGTGGCGCTTACGGGCCCCTTCATCGGCGGCCAGATATCGGCCTTCACCAATGTCATCTTCGAGCGCATCCAGAACGGTTTCTGAGCGATTCCAGAAAGGGTGCCCGGCGCCTTCCGGCACGAGCGTGTGGCCCTTCGCTATCCCCTTGTTGGACCATGATCTTCCCCGCAAGGCATTCGCCCTTTGCGCCGTGATGCCATAGTTTCGGCAAATCATGCGGGGAAACGGATCACCGCAAGGATCGGCACGCCGTGGCAGGAACCCGCCCATGATTGACGAAAAGCCGGATAGCGAAAGCGTCTCGGCGCTGGCGCCGTTCCGGCACGGGATCTTCCGCGCCGTCTGGGGCGCAAGTCTCGTCTCCAATTTCGGCGGCTTGATCCAGGGCGTCGGCGCCGCCTGGATGATGACCACCATCGCCACCTCGCCCTATCAGGTCGCCCTGGTCCAGGCCTCGACCACCTTGCCGATCATGCTGTTCGCGCTTGTCGCGGGCGCCATTGCCGACAGCTTCGACCGCCGCAAGGTGATGCTGATCGCCCAGACCTTCATGCTGGTCGTTTCGGTGCTTCTGACCGTATTCACCTATCTGGACCTGATCACGCCGTGGACGCTGCTGGCCTTCACCTTCCTGATCGACAGCGGCACGGCGCTCAACAGCCCGTCATGGCAGGCCTCCGTCGGCGACATCGTTCCGCGCAACAAGGTGCCTGCCGCCGTGGCGTTGAATTCCATGGGCTTCAACCTGACCCGCAGCGTCGGCCCCGCGATCGGCGGCATCATCGTCGCGGCCGCCGGTGCGGCCGCCGCCTTCGCGGCGAACGCGGTGAGCTATGTCGGCCTCATCGTCGTGCTGGCACGCTGGAAGCCGGATCTACCGGTCTCGACCCTGCCGCGCGAGTCATTGGGGGCCGCCATGGGCGCCGGCCTGCGTTACGTCGCCATGTCGCCCAACATCGGCAAGGTGCTGGTCAGGGGCGCGGCCTTTGGCTTCAGCGCCGGCGCGGTGCTGGCGCTGCTGCCGCTGGTGGCGCGCGACGTCGTCAGGGGCGACGCGCTGACCTACGGCATCATGCTGGGCGCCTTCGGCATCGGCGCGGTCGGCGGCGCGCTGATCAGCGTGCGGCTTCGGCAGTTGCTCTCCAGTGAGACGATGGTGCGCGGTGCCTTCGCCGGCTTCGCTGCCTGCGCGTTCAACGCCGCCATCAGCCAGCATGCCTGGCAGACCTCGCTCGGCCTGCTGGTCGGCGGTGCGTGCTGGGTGATTGCGCTCTCGCATTTCAACGTTACCGTGCAGATGGCGACGCCGCGCTGGGTGGTCGGCCGGGTTCTGTCGGTCTACCAGACCGCCACCTTCGGCGGCATCGCGTTGGGCAGCTGGATCTGGGGTGTGGTCGCCGACGCGCATGGCGCCGAGACGGCGCTGATCGCCGCGGCCATCGCCATGCTGGCCGGCGGCGCCATTGGTCTCGTGCTGCCGCTACCACAACAGCAGGTGCTCAACCTCGACCCGCTCAATCGCTTCAAGGAGCCGCACCTCGCCCTCGACTTGAAGCCGCGCAGCGGTCCGATCGCCATCATGATCGAATACGTGATCCGGCGCGAGGACGAGGCGGAATTCCTCGCCACCATGGCCGAGCGCGGGCGCATCCGCCGCCGTGACGGCGCCCGAAACTGGACGCTGGCGCGCGATCTCGAAAATCCGTCGATCTGGATCGAGCATTACCACACGCCGACCTGGCTCGAATATGTCAGGCACAATGGCCGCATCACCCATGCCGACGCCATGGTCGGCGAACGCTTGCGGGCGTTGCACTCAGGCGACGAGCCGCCGCGCGTGCGCCGCGTCATCGAGCGTCCGACAACCGCCGGCACGGCGCTGGTGCCGGCCAAGGGACCGATCGAGCACTGACGAGTTCGGAGACCGCGGGCTCCTTACCCTTCCCCCGACAGGTCCCGGCGCGCCTTTTCGAGTTCCTCGGCATAGCGCCGCATCAAATGGCCCTCGGTCAGAAGCCCGAGCACAATGTGGTCGGCGAAGTCCTCGACCACGGCCAGTTCCTCGGCGCCGGCGCGCTGGAAGGTCTCGGCGGCGGCCTGCACGTTCATGCTGGGCACCAGGACGGCATCTTTGTACTGGGCAAGATCGCGCACCGGCACCTCGCCTCCGGAGGAATCGCTGTGCAGTTCGGCCACGATCAGCACGCCGACATACTCGTCCCCCGGGTCGACGGCGATCACGCGCTGGGCCGAACCCAGCGGGAACTCCTTGCGGAAGGCGGCCAGGGTCGTCGAGGCGTCGATGGTCTTGATGTCCTTGCGCATCATCGAGCCGACGGTCAGGCTGCGCATCCAGCCGACATCGTGGGCGCTGCGGATCGTCTCGCCGCGCAGGTGGAAGCGCCAGGTCGAGAACGAGTAGCCGAAGGTCTCACGCACCAGGATCGCCGCCATGATCGAGGCGGCCAGCACCACGCCGGTGAGCGTCAGATCACGGGTCGATTCCAGCGCCAGGAAGGTCATGGTCAGCGGGCCGCCGACGACACCGACGGCGAGCGACGTCATGCCGACGACGGCGGCAAGGGAAGGATCGATGCCGGTCGCCGGCGAGACGAGCGCCATGACACCGGCGAACGACTTGCCGAGCAGCGCCCCAAGGAACAGCGAGGCGAAGAACAGTCCGCCGCGAAAGCCCGAGCCCAGCGAGATGGCCGACGCCGCCAGCTTCAGCACGAAGACGCTGGCCACCACCGCCAGCCCATAATTCATGGCGAACTCGCGATGCAGCGCGCCGTGGCCGCTGGACAGGACCTGCGGCGTGATCAGGCCGAGGAGGCCGACCAGGACACCGCCGATGACGGGGCGCAGCGAGGCATCGACGGACAGCCTGTTGAACCCGCGCTCGATCAGCGTCACCAGATGCATGATGGCGATCGAGGCCGCGCCGCCAAGCAGGCCAAGCAACAGGAACGGCACATATTGGCTGGCGGTGAGTTGCGGCAACCCTGAAAGCTCGAGCGGAAACGGTACACCGCCGAACACTTCCGCAGTCAGCGACGCCGAGATCGCGGCGGTCAAGACAGGCGCGACATTGGCGACCGAGTAGATGCCGATGATCAGCTCGAAACCGTAGAAGGCGCCGGTCAGCGGCGCATCGAAGGCGGCTGATATGGCGCCGGCGGCGCCGCAGCCGACGAGGATGCGGACATCGTTGCGGCGCAACCGGAAGGCACGCGCCAGCCGCGAGGCGACCCCTGAGCCGATCTGCGTATAGCCGGCCTCCAGGCCGACCGAAGCGCCGAAGCCGCTGGAAATCATCGTCTGCACGACGATGATGAAGGTGTCGGTGAGCGACATGCGCCCGCCATAGAGCGCGTTGGCCTCGATCGGGTCGACCGGCGTGCGGAATTTCCGAAGCCTCAGCCAGACCACCGATATCCCAAGCAGGATGCCGCCGATCGCGGGGATCAGCGCCTGCATCGGATTGGCGAGCGAGAACATGCCGGACAGGCGTCCGCCGGGCTGGACGCCAAACAGCAGCCCGTGCAGGTCCTGCACGATCTGGCTCATCGCGGTGACCAGTATGCCCGCCATGACGCCGACAACGCCCGCCAGGATGACCACGGCGATGCCGCGCGCCTCCAAGAGAGGGACTGACCTCAGAAGCACCGCGCGCAGCCGGCGGGCGTAGACTTGGGGTTGGTTTCTGGAAAGCACCGGGACGGCTCGCCGATATCAAAGGCAACGGAAGACCCGCCTGATACGCCGGGCGGCACGTCGTGACAACCACAATGCCGACATCAAAGGCGCCAATATGGCCGCGATGCCGCCTGACCCGGCCTTTCCCGCCCTGGCGTGGAAAGCCACCGGCGCGGTTGTCAATCCGGGATCGTCAGCGGGCCGCAATCGTCGTCGGCAATAAAGGTCGCCAGCAGTTCGGCCGGCTCGGTGGTGCTGGCATTCTCGGCGAAGAGATGGATCGCTCGCAAACGGGCTTGATTGCTGATCATGTCGATGTCTCCGAACGCATTGATTCAGGCGGGCAAGCGGAAATCGGCGCGCCAGCCGAGTTCCTCGGCCGCCTTTCGCGTCGAGACGGCCTCATTGGGTTCGGCAATGTTGAAGATGCCGGGCACGCCCTTGTCCAGCGCAAGCAGCGCCGCATAGGCGGCCGCATCGACATGCACCGGCGACGCCCCGCCGGGGTGTCCGCTCCCGTTCCCGGGCCGTAGAGCTGGCCATACCGCAGGATGATGCCGGCGAATGGAGCTTCGAGCACAGCCGTTTCTAGCGCGATGACCCCGCCGACGCTGATGCCGCGATTGCCACTCGCCCCGCCATCCAGCGGATCGGCCTCGGCATGCGGCTCGGGGCCTGGCGCATAGGCCCAGGCGATGCTTTGCGCCACCATGCGCCTGACGCTGGCGGCGGCGGCCGCGGCGACCAGATTGCGTGTGCCCTCCTCGCGGATGCGCGCATTGCGAACGACAGCCTCGGCCATGCGGCTCGGGTCCAGGCCCGCCGGCAGATCGGTCAGCTGGTGGACGACGATGTCGGGGCGGGCAGCAAGCATCGCCCGCGACAGTGATTTCGCGTCGAACACATCCACAACCACCGGCTCGA
The DNA here is from genome assembly GCF_000513935.1 of Mesorhizobium sp. WSM3626. Taxonomy (GTDB): domain Bacteria; phylum Pseudomonadota; class Alphaproteobacteria; order Rhizobiales; family Rhizobiaceae; genus Mesorhizobium; species Mesorhizobium salmacidum. Next base: position 64,364 of record NZ_AZUY01000027.1, read on the forward strand.
CGCCAAGGACCTCGAGTCTGACGGCCTTGTCGGCACTGCGCGTGGTGCCCGTCACTTGATGGCCGGCGGCCAGGAGTTGCGGGACCAACCGCTGCCCGATGGCGCCAGAAGCGCCGGCCAGAAAAATCCGATAGGCCATCGTCATCGTCCTTGCTCTGTTTTAATATCAGGGCTCGAATAACATATAAGAGCCCTTACATCATGCGCAAGCCAAATCCGTCTAGTCCAGCACCGGGCGAAGGCAAACGCGGCGAGGAAGGCTATCTCGGCTATCTCCTGCGGCAGGCCGCCGGCGCGCATCGGCTGAGGGTCGATCGGGCGCTAGCCGATCTCGGCGTGACGCAGCCGCAATTCGTCACTTTGACCATGCTGGCGGCCTATCCCGGCCTGTCAAATGCCGATCTTGCCCGGCTGGCGCTGCTCACCCCGCAAACGCTCAGCGTCATCGTCACCAATCTGGAGCGGGCCGGCTCGCTGGTGCGCAAGCCGCACGCTGTCCATGGCCGCATCCAGCACATCGAGCTCAGCGCCAGCGGACAGGCCCTGCTGCGGCGATGCCGGAACCGTGTGCATGCGATCGAGAGCGAACTGACCGCCGGCCTGTCGACGCCGGAGGAACGAGCCGTCAGGCGGTGGCTGGTCGGCGTTGCCACCGCAGACACGGCCGAGACCTGATTGCTTGCTGGCGGCCGGCAAGGATCCGGGCGCCGGACCGCTCAGGTCGGCATGGCTTCGCCGGCCTCGTAGAGCATGAGATTGCGCTCGCCGATGCCGAGGCCCGGCCAACTCGCGCGCCAGTCGGCGATGTGCGGCGAGCGGAAATGCGCATCGAGTGCCGGCCTGTCGCGCCATGCCTCGGTGACCCGGATCAAGCCGGGATCAAGCACATCCTGCGCATAGGAATATTCAAGGCAGCCGTCCTCGGCGCGGCTGGCGCGAACCATGCGTTCCATTACCGGCCTAGCCTCGTCGAGCCTGTTGGGCGGCAGGCGGATCGTACCGATGATCAGCAGCATGGATTGTCCTTCGCGAGAGAGTCGATCCGGCCACTCTCCCACCCTCGCGCAAGCTTGGCCAGCTACCCTCGCCGGGCTGTCGCATGCTCGGCAGCCCTGTGGTTCGAGGACGAGAATGGCGATCAGCGAAAGCATCCAGCCCGGCGCGGTGGCCAAGAACGGCCGCGACATCTTCTTCGCGCTCGGCATCGTCATCATCCTGGCCATGCTGTTCCTGCCGATCCCGGCCTTTCTCATCGACATCGGACTGGCTTTCTCGATCGCGCTTTCGGTGCTGATCCTGATGGTAGCGCTGTGGATCCAGCGGCCGTTGGATTTCTCCTCGTTCCCGACCGTGCTGCTCATCGCCACCATGCTGCGCCTGTCGCTCAACATCGCCACCACGCGCATGATCCTGTCGCATGGCAATGAGGGCACGCACGCCGCCGGCTATGTCATCGCCGGCTTCTCCAAGCTGGTCATGGCCAGCGACTTCGTCATCGGCCTCATCGTCTTCATGATCCTGATCGTGGTGAACTTCATCGTCATCACCAAGGGCGCCACCCGTATCGCCGAGGTCGGCGCGCGCTTCACCCTCGACGCCATCCCCGGCAAGCAGATGTCGATCGACGCCGACCTCTCCGCCGGCATGATCGACGACAAGACCGCGCAGCTGCGCCGCCGCGAACTGGAAGAGGAATCCTCCTTCTTCGGCTCGATGGACGGCGCCTCGAAATTCGTGCGCGGCGACGCCATCGCCGGCCTCATCATCACCGCCATCAACATCGTCGGCGGCATAGCCATCGGCTACATCAGGCACGGCATGGGCATGGGCGAGGCCGCCGACGTGTTCATCAAGCTGTCTGTCGGCGACGGTCTGGTCACCCAGATTCCGGCGCTGATCGTCTCGCTGGCGGCCGGCCTGCTGGTGTCCAAGGGCGGCACGCGCGGCTCGACGAACCAGGCCGTGTTCGGCCAGCTCGGCGCCCATCCGCGCGCGCTCTACGTGGCGGCCGCACTGCTGGTGCTGCTCGGCCTGATGCCCGGCCTGCCGCTGTTCCCGTTCTTCGCGCTGGCCGCCGGCATGGCCGGCCTCGGCTACGTCATTCCGATGCGCCACAACCGGGCCGTCGCCGAGGCCGAGGCGCTGAAGAGCCAGGAGAAGGCGACCAAGGCCGAGGAAGAAAAGAACTCGGTCAAAGCTTCGCTCGCCACCGCCGAGATCGAGCTCCTGATCGGCAAGCAGCTTTCGACCCGGCTGCTGGTCTCGCACCAGGAACTGGTCTTCCGCATGTCCAAGATGCGCAAGAAATTCGCCCAGCAATACGGCTTCGTCGTGCCGGAAGTCCGCGTCGCCGACGACTTCGCCATCCCGCCGAAAAGTTATCAGATCAAGGTGCACGGCACCGTGGTCGCCGAATATTCGATGCGCGTCGGCGAGATCATGGTGCTGCTCGGCAACCGCGACATCCCGGAAATTCCCGGCGAGGAGATCCGCGAGCCCGCCTTCGGCATGCGCGCCTATTCCGTCATGGAGACCTTCGCCGAGGATCTGAAGCGCGAGAACTTCACCTTCGCCGACAACATGTCGGTGCTGCTCACCCATCTCTCGGAAGTCATTCGCAACAACCTGCCGCAGCTCCTCTCCTACAAGGACATGAAGGCGCTGCTCGAACGCCAGGACCAGGAATACCGCAAGCTCGCCGACGAGATCTGCACCACCCACATCTCCTATCCCGGCCTGCAGGCGGTGCTAAAGCTTTTGCTTGCCGAACGCGTCTCGATCCGCAATCTGCATCTCATCATCGAGGCCATCGCCGAGATCGCACCGCATGTGCGCCGCACCGAGCAGATCGTCGAACATGTGCGCATCCGCATGGCCCAGCAGATCTGCGGCGACCTCTCGGAAGGCGGCGTGCTTAAGGTGCTGCGCCTCGGCAACCGCTGGGACCTCGCCTTCCACCAGAGCCTCAAGCGCGACGCCAAGGGCGAGGTGCGCGAGTTCGACATCGATCCGCGCCAGCTCGAGGAGTTCGGCCAGGACGCCACCAAGGCGATCAAGAAACATCTGGAAGCCGGCGAGCGTTTCGTCCTCGTCACCGCGCCCGACGCGCGCCCCTATGTGCGCATGATCATCGAGCGCCTGTTCACCACGCTGCCGGTGCTCTCCCATGTCGAAATCGCCAAGGGCGTCGAGATCAGGGTGCTCGGGACCATATCGTGAGCGTTCTCTCGCAGGCTGTCGTCATCGCGGCGTTTCTCGCTTTCTGCCGCATCGGCGCCTGCTTCATGCTGATGCCGGGCCTGTCCAGCGCCCGCGTTCCGGTGCAGGTCAGGCTGTTCGTCGCGGTCGCCGCCACCGGCGGCCTGCTCGCCTTCCTGTGGGACAAGATCTTTCCCTTCGTCGATCCGCGCCCGCAGGTCCTGGTGCCGATGATCGTCTCGGAGCTGCTGGTCGGCGGGCTGATCGGCGCCATGACCAGGCTCTACATGGAAGCGCTTCGCTTCATGGGCTCGGCCATCGCCATGCTGATCGGCTATGGCGGCTCCGGCGGACCGGCGATCGAGGAGCCGGAACCGCAGGCAGCGCTTGCCGCCATCATCTCGTTTTCGGCGCTGCTGATGCTGTTCGTCTTCGACTTCGACCACGAGATCGTCCGTGCCCTGGTGACGTCCTACACGGTCGCGCCGGTCAACGTCTTCTTCAACCCACAGGCCGCACTGGTCGACATCACCGACACCGTGTCGGACACGTTCTTCCTGGTCATCCGCCTCGGCAGCCCGTTCGTCGCCTATGCCATTCTCGTCAATCTGACGATCGGCTTCGTCAACAAGCTGACCCCGCAGATCCCGATCTATTTCATCTCCCAGCCCTTCGTTATCGCAGGCGGTATGCTGATCTTCTATTTCGCCATCGGCACCATGCTGTCGCTGTTCGTCGACGGCTTCGTCGACCTCACACTGGCAAGGTGACATGAGCACGCGCAAGGACCGCTTGAGGAAACTGGTCAAGGTGCAGGAACAGCTGAAAGCCTTGCACGAAAGCCGCCACGCCGCCTTCGTCGCCGCGGCAAACGCCGCCGAGACCGAAGCCTGCGAATTGATCGGCCATTTCGACCAGGACAATTCCCTCTCCAGCCTGTTCCCCGATCTCTACCATCGCCGCATCGCCCAGGCCGTCGTGCGCCAGGAGGAAAGCCTGGAAAACGCGAGGCAGGAAGCCAGCCTCATCGCCGCGGCAAGCGCCCGCACCAACATCGTCGAGCGCGCCTACAAGGACGTGCGCAACCGCGACGAACGCGAGAGATCAGACCGCGAGCGCCTAGATCTGATCGCCCAGAAGCGCAATGACGGATAGCAGCGGATTCTGCTATTGCCCTAAAGGCGCGACCGTCGTCTGCCGATGATATGGTGGAGATTGTCGGGTGATAACACCTGGATTTCGCTGGGTCTACTTCGGCGCGTTCAGGCCAATCCCCATGAACACGTCCGCGCGGCGTACACCGTTGCGAGGGATTTCGATAGCATGGTCGGGATTGAACGTGACCGTCTGGCCTTCAGTCATGTTCCTTTCATCTTCGTATCCTGAGCTTCGATCATCGCTCGGGTGACGACTTTGGCCGGATCTCTTTCCCGCTCGGCCTTCGCGAACTCTTCGTCGCTAAGCGAGCCATCACCGTAGTCGGCGTAGTCTAGGTGTACCCACCCAGATCCCAGGAACTCCATTCCATAATTGACGCCAACGAAACCGCTCGCCGGGATCAGATAGATCCGCACAAACGGGTGGTTTTCATACTCTGTCTTAATGAACTGCGCGCCGGGAGTGTCTTCGATGAACCACGGCTGGCCGCCGAAATAGCCAAACTGCCTTGAGATGATTTTGCCGAGCAGCGTCAGCGCCAGAAGCGCATCCTCGCGCATTGTTGCATAGGTCTCAGGATTGAAGTGAACCGACCGATGCCGCAGCGTTTCCAGTATCAGGAAATTCTCGGCTGCTTCCGGCAGGAGCACGTTCCAGTCGGTGAGCATTTCGACGGAGCGAGGCCATTTGTCGAAGGAGTCCTTGTTGTACACTTTTCGGTAGTGCGGCGAGGACTTGAAACTGTCGCGCAGGTCGAGGATCAGGTGATTGAGTATGCGCTCGCCTAGTGCGCATGTGGCGACAAGCGCCGGGTAGTACGCGCCCACGACGAAAGCCGAACGTGCCTGCCGGTGCATGGCGTTGTGGTAGGTTACCAGCGACATGCCTTTAGGGCCAAGGTCTCTCGTATTTTGGATGACGGCGTCGATGTTACGCTCGCCGTGTTCGAGCTTCAGACGCTGGATAGCGCTTGCTCGTCTTTCGAGGTGGTTCCTTTTGACGGGCTCGTCCCAATGTTCCGCGGGTTCGTCGAGGCTGAGCGGCGTGGAGTCAAAGTCGAACAAATATGGGTTGTAACGTCGGAGTCCTCGATCCGCGAGCTCACTATGCGAGGCGTGATCGTAAACTCCCCTTGGTAAATCGGCGATCGTAGTGCGGCATTGTTCCATGATCTGATCGTAGCCGGGCGATTGGCCCCGCTCAAGTTAATTGGCCGATCCGCACAAACCGGCTCCGCGTTCGAGATGATTGGCCCGCGAATACTCCGCGTTGCACCACGCGGACACCTTGTGATTGCCGGCTTCGGTCCAATTCCGGACCTTGGCACCGGTTGGTCAGATGTCCGCTCTTCGTCCTAGCATCGGACGGTCTGCCATCGACCCGTTCCCGCCGCTCCAAACCCATCTCCGAATGGCTGTCTCTGGCTCCTGGAACACTAGCCACCCACCCTGCGTTCGGCCTCCCCTCTCCTCGCAAGCCTGCCACAAGCTTGTTGAGGCATGGTCCTGGCTAAGGAAACCCGGCAAAAGGCGGACCTTCTTGGCGATTTCTCCACCCAGCGACATCGTGATGGATGTCGCCCGAGCTGCCGATCCGATGGACATCGAGGCTGCCCGCGCCGCGCTGACCAAGCGCGCCGGGAGCGTCGCCGGCACGTTTTCGGTCGACACCGCGGCCTCGGTCGATGCCGGCTCGATCCTGTCGCGCGCGACAGCAGACAAAGCCGCGGCGACAGCCGACCCTGCCAAGAAATTCAAGAAGTTCGAGGCGATGGTCTTGCAGACCTTCATCCAGAACATGCTGCCCAAGGATACCGAGGGCGTCTACGGCACGGGTCTCGCCGGCGACATGTGGAAATCGCAACTCGCCGAACGCGTCGCCGACGTCATGGCCGATCGCGGCGGCATCGGCATCGCCAAGTCGCTGCTCGCCGACCACTACATGGACGGCAAGCGCAAGGTACCGATCGGCCCGGTTTCGAATGGACCGGAAAAGACCGAGATCGACCAGCAGACCCGTCTGTCCACCTCGCTCGTCCAGGAATTACAGCGCAAGGCCGCCAGGTCGATGACCGGCGACGAGACAACCATAAAAACAGACATCAAGATCTAGACTGGGAAACACCATGGCCGACTCTTCCGAATTCACCGCCAATCTGCCAGCGCGAGCAACCGCGTCGGACGCACCGACCCCGTTCGCTCGGCCCGGAAACCTTGCCGCCATCATCGGCCGCATCGAGGAGGTGGTCGAGGAAGAGACCGCCGGCATCCGCAGCGATACAAGTTATGACCTCAAGGCGTCGAACGCCCGCAAGAGCCGCTATCTCTACGAGCTGACCCGCGCCATGAAGGGCGGCAGCGAGGCCGAATTCCTCGAGCAGCACCGTGAGGGCCTAACCCGGCTGCGCCAGAAGCTGGCGAAGAACGAGGCCGCGATCCTGGCGCATCTGAGCGCCGTCAACGAGGTTGCCGGCCTGCTGCGCAGCGCCATCCAGCGCGCCGAAACCGACGGCACCTACTCCGCCGGCGAGTTCGGCAGGCAGAAAGGTTAGAGCGCGGCGATGCCGGGCTCGGGTTCAAAATGATCAAGGTCATCGCCATAGCGGTCTGGATCTGCGCCGCCACGCTCGGCGCGGTGTTCTATTCGTTCCAGGCCGCCGGCGAACGCGGCGTAGGCGAAAAACCCAAGCCGATGCTGGGCGGGCTGGACTACGTCAAGACCGACGTCATTTCGGTGCCGCTGATCCACGATTCGAAGATCGACGGCTACTTCCTGGCCAAGCTCGTCTATACCGTCGAGCCGGAACAGATAAAGAAGCTGTCGATCCCGGCCGAGGCGCTGATTACAGACGAGGTCTACAGTTATCTTTACGCCCACCCCCAGATCGACTTCAGCAAGAAGGCGACGGTCGACCTCGATGCCTTTCGCGCCGCCATCCGCGACACGATCAACACACGTGTCGGCGCAACCCTGGTGCATGAGGTCCTGATCGACCAGGTCAATTTCCTGAGCAAGGACGAGATCCGCGACAACTGGCTGCGCCGGCGCCAGGATGCCAGCACCCCTGCGACCGAGACGCCGAAGCCGGTCAGCGCGCATTGAACTAGCCGCCATCGGCCGGGTGCCGGCGGTCCCGACAGCAGTCGGCGTCGGGGCCGATTCCTGCAATTCGCGTTGACGTAAACGTCAATCCAAAGCTATATGCGGCAGCGATCGTGATCGCCAGTGATGCCGCATGGACTTCGGCTGGACCGAATTGCCGTTGCGACAGAATGCAACCAGACAGGAGAACAGCGTGAGCGTTCAGGAGATTGCCGAGAAGATCAAGTCGCGCGTGGCCAGCAGCGGGTTCGATCGTTCCGTGAAATTCGACACCGGCAGCGACGGCGTCATCGTCATCGACGGCGCAACCGTCTCGACCACGGACGCTCCCGCCGACTGCACCATCAAGCTGTCGCTCGACGATCTGGATTCGCTGATCGCGGGCGACCTGAACCCGACCATGGCCTTCATGACCGGCAAGATAAAGGTCGAAGGCGACATGACCGTCGCCATGGCGCTGAGCCAGTTGATCGGCTGAACGGATGCGGCCGCCAGGAGCGGCTTCGAGACAACAAAACGCCGCCTTTTCAGGCGGCGTTTTGTTTGAATGGCAGTTGTGCTTAAAGCGTCACGCCGCCAGGGTCGGCGCGTGTGCCTTGAGCTTGCGGCCGGACGCCTTCAGCGTGCCCTGGGCGCCGTCGAGCGCGCCCTCCACCAGTTCCAGCGCCAGCAGGCGGTGCCGCTCGTAAGGTCCCGGCATGGCGAGCGCACCGGTCCTGGCGGCCGAAAAGCCGAAGCGGCCATAGTAAGGCTCGTCGCCGACCAGCAGGATCGCCGCGTGGCCGAGGCGCGCGGCTTCCGCAATGGCATGGCGCATCAGCGCCGAACCGATGCCGGCACTCTTGAGCGACGGGTCGACGGCGAGCGGGCCAAGCAGCAGCGCCGGACCGCCCTCGCCAAGCGTGACGTCCCATAGCCGCACCGTGCCGGCCAAGCCGCCCGAGGCATCGCGCGCGACGAAGGCCAGGCCCTCCGACGGCCGGCGGCCGCGCCGCAACTTCTCCGACGATTTGGTCTTGCGCTTCGGCCCCATGGCACGATCGAGCAAGGCTTCGCGCGCCGCCACGTCGGCAACAGTTTCGGCGACCATTGCGAAGGCCGGCGCATGAGCTACGATTTCAACTGACATTTCCATTTCCGCAATCCCTGGCGAGCGGAGATCTGTTCCACAGGCGAGCCCAAGCGGGCGACGGGCGCCCACCTGGGATGATCTGAACAGCTCTAGCGAGCCGTCAGATCACGTAGGATCGGAGAGGCTCGAAGCCGTTGAAGGCGACCGCCGAGTAGGTGGTCGTGTAGGCGCCGGTGCCTTCGATCAGCACCTCGTCGCCGATGGTCAGCGACAAAGGCAGCGGATACGGCGTCTTCTCGTACATCACGTCGGCCGAATCGCAGGTCGGGCCGGCGAGCACGCAAGGCGCGGTCTCGGTGCCGTCATGCGCGGTGACGATCGGGTAGCGGATCGCCTCGTCCATCGTCTCGGCCAGACCGCCGAACTTGCCGATGTCGAGGAACACCCAGCGCACATTGTCGTTGTCGGCCTTCTTCGAGATCAGCACGACTTCCGACTTGATGACGCCGGCATTGCCGACCATGCCGCGGCCTGGCTCGATGATCGTCTCGGGAATGGCGTTGCCGAAATGCTTGCGCAGCGCCGAGAAGATCGCCTGGCCATAGGCCTGCGCCGCCGGCACGTCGCGCAAATAGCGCGTCGGGAAGCCCCCGCCCATATTGACCATCTTGAGTACGATGCCTTCTTCGGCGAGCGTGGCGAATACCTTCTTGGCGTCGGCCAGCGCACGGTCCCATGCGGTCAGGTCGGTCTGCTGCGAGCCGACATGGAACGACACGCCGTGGGCGTCGAGGCCGAGGCCCTTGGCATGGCGCAGCACGTCGACGGCCATCGCTGGCACGCAGCCGAACTTGCGCGACAGCGGCCATTCGGCGCCTTCGCCATCGGTCAGCACGCGGCAGAACACGCGGGCGCCTGGAGCGGCGCGGGCGATCTTCTCGACCTCCTCGACGCAGTCGACCGCGAACAGCTTGATGCCGAGCTGGTAGGCGCGTGCGATATCACGCTCCTTCTTGATGGTGTTGCCGAAGGAGATGCGGTCCGCCGGCGCACCGGCGTCCATCGCCATCTCGACTTCGGCAACGGAAGCGGTGTCGAAGGACGAGCCCATCGCAGCAAGCAGGCGCAGGATTTCCGGCGCCGGGTTTGCTTTCACCGCATAGTAGATCTTGGAATCGGGCAGAGCCTTCTCGAAGGCGCGGAAATTGTCGCGCACGACATCGAGGTCGACGACGAGGCAGGGGCCGGACGGACGTCGGGTGGCAAGGAAGTCGAGGATGCGCTGTGTAGCCATCGGGTTTCTCCATCGCGCCTTTCGGCGCGCACAGGGGTGCGGACACGGGCTTTCGGCCTCGCGAACACGCGGTCAAACAAAGGCGGGACGGAAAATCCATGGAACCAGCCGGTGGAGACCCCGGAACCATGAAACGCCGTCTCGCGGCGATGAACCTTGGCCTTGCCCGGCTTCGGTTCGCTTTGTCTGCCTTGGCTTGGATTGGGAGAACCCCGTTCCGCACTGCCGGCAATGAAGGTGTGCCTCTTCAGTAACCCCGGTCTTTGGACAACCGGCAGAGAACCAGAAAGGCCCGCACCGTCGTTGCTTCAAGGTGTCCTCGGTCTGGCGGTTGGCCGCTAAACCGACTGGAGGGGTTGGCTCCAGTTACCTTACCGATTTCCCTCACCATTCGAGGACCGGCGGACACCCACAGGCACGTGCGACTTTGGGCAAGCGCGATATAGGGGCGAAGCATTTCACAATCAATAAAAATCGTATCCCAGGTTGTAAAATTTCTGGCATCGAACAATGTTGGCGCAACCGTATCCGGATATCGAACGATGACAGGCACGCACGGCCCCTTCAACGCCTTTCTCGATCTTCGCCAGATGCCGGTGGCGCATGCCGAGCTTGGGCCCCTGGCCGGCCTGCGGCTGGCGGTCAAGGACATTTACGATGTTGCCGGCTATCGCACCGGTTGCGGCAATTTGCGGAAATTCGCCGAAGGCCACGCCGCTTCGCGCACGGCACCCGCCGTGCGGATCATTCTCGAGGCGGGCGCGCGTTTCGTCGGCAAGACCCAGACCGACGAGCTCGCCTTCGCTCTGTTCGGCCAGAACGCGCATTTACCGTTTCCGGTGAACCCCGCGGCTCCCGACCGCGTCACCGGCGGCTCGTCGTCGGGGTCGGCGGCCGCGGTGGCGGGCAGGCTGGCCGACATCGCCACGGGATCCGACACCGGTGGTTCGATCCGTGCGCCGGCGAGTTTCTGCGGGCTGATCGGGCTCCGCACCACGCATGGCCGCATTTCCCTCGAGGGCACCATGCCGTTGGCGCCGAGTTTCGACACGTTCGGCTGGTTCGCCGACGACATCGAAACCTACGAGACAGTCGGCAAGCTGCTGCTCGGCAGCGACCCGCACCAGCATGCGCTCGACCGCCCGCTGACGCTCGGCTGGCTGGACGAAATGGTGGCCCGGCCGGCACTCGCCGAATATGCAGGAATGAAGGCGCTGGCGAGCGTGGTTTTCGGCACGCCGGCGACGCCGACGACGCGCTTCAGCTCTCCCCCGGATGAACTCTACTGGTGCTTTCGCCGGCTGCAGGCCAGGGAGGCCTGGGCGGTACATGGCGAATGGATCACCAGCGGCGAGCGCGACCTTGGCCCCGGGGTCGAGGAGCGTTTCGGCTTCGGCCGTGCCGTCGACGACCGGACGGCACAGGCCGAAAAAGTGCGCCGGCTGACCTTTCGCGGCGAACTGGGCGCCCTGCTCGGCAAGGACGGCTTCCTTGTCCTGCCGACGGTGCCAGGCCCGGCGCCTTACGTCGACAGCACACCCGAGCAGTTCCAGGCCTATCGCGAGCGCGCCTTGCATCTCCTGTGCCTGGCCGGGCTCTCCGGCTTTCCCCAAATCACCTTGCCGATCGGCTCGGTCGCCGGTGCTCCTTTCGGCCTGTCGCTGCTTGGCCCTTCCGGCAGCGACATAGCCCTGATACGGCTCGGCCGAAAACTTCTCGACGCAGCACAAAGAGCCTGAACAATGGATACACTGACCCGCATGCGCGCCTTCATCGATGTCGTCGAGGCCGAGGGCTTTTCGGCGGCGGCGCGCAAGATCGGCCGCTCCAAGGCGCTGCTGTCGAAATATGTGCGCGAGCTGGAGGACGAACTCGGTGCGCTGCTGCTCAACCGCACCACGCGCCAGTTCTCGATGACCGAGGCCGGCCACACCTACTACCGTCGCGCCTCGGAGATCGTGCGCGAGGTCGACAGCCTGGCCGACGCCGTGCGCGAGTCCTCCGGCGATGTGCGCGGCCGGATCAAGCTGTCGGCGCCGCGCACCTTCGCCGACGCGCCGATCGGCCAGTCGCTGATCGACTTCGCCAAGCAATATCCCGACATCGTGCTCGACATCCAGCTCGACGACCGCTTCGTCGATCTGGTCGAGGAAGGCTTCGACCTCGCGGTGCGCATCTCGCGGCTGGAGAATTCGTCGCTGATCGCCAGACGGCTGGCGCCGTTTTCGATCAAGCTTTGCGGCTCTCCCGAACTGATCGCCAGGCATGGCATGCCGACACGGCCCCAGGATCTCGGCCACATGCCCTGCATCGTCGACACCAATGGCCGCGGCCTGAACAACTGGCCGTTCAAGGGCGACAATGGCGATCCGGTGAGCATCGCCGTGTCGGGCCCGATCGAGGTCAACAGCCCGATGGCGGCGCGCGCCGCGGCCTTGTCGGGGCTTGGATTCTGCATCCTGCCGGATTTCATCGCCGCGCCCGACCTCAAGAGCGGCCAATTGATGGCGGTGCTCGACGACCGCATCCTGTCGGGCGGCGGCATCTTCGCCGTCTATCCACACCGCCGCTATCTACCGGCGAAGGTGCGCGTTTTCGTCGATTTCCTGGTGCAGTGGTTCAGGACCCGCGAGAGCGCCTGACCCCGCTTCAGTGTGCGTATCGTAGTCCCAAAACCGCTTCGCACTTTTGGGCGACACGCCTTTGTTGTGTGCGTGTCGTAGTCCCAAAACCGCTTCGCACTTTTGGGCGACACG
>NZ_AZUY01000028.1 GCF_000513935.1 Mesorhizobium sp. WSM3626
ATAGTAGCGCCGCTTCACGGATCGATAGTCGCCGAGCCGCTCGGGTAGATCACGCCAGCGCCCACCCGAGCGGGCCATCCACAGCAGGGCATCAAGGAACTTCCGGTTGTCGGTGCGCGGGCCGCGCTTGCCCTTCGTACCGCCAGGCACAAANCNCTTGATCCGTTCCCACTGATCCTCTCGAAGCGCATCGCAGTCCATCGCTAACCTCCAAAAATCAGCGTTGAATCTGATTTGCCCTTCCTTGGGAATCCCAACCCGTTAAATCGTCACTACGTCCTAGTGACATACTTCGCCACCGGCCTATGCTCCACCTTTTGCTGCTTCCTTCGTTCGTATTGATGTGTTCCGCATATATTAGCAGGAGTGTATATTTCTAAATCAGCCGGCGTGCCGCCCGCTCCTCAAAGCCTCGCCGGTTAGGCCCAGCGGCCTGACGCTGCCAGTCCCCCTAGCACCCACGCCGCTGGGCCGCCCGTTCACGCCCGCTGATCTGATGTCTGCGGATGGCTGGTTAAGCCATGCTGCGATCGGGGACCCGGCGTCGCGGCGCGGCTGGCGGCACCTAGACGACGTCCCAGCGCATCCAGCCGCTTCGCCGAGGCGGTCGACGCGCCGGCCCCAACAAGAACCCCAAGCCGGTCAGGCCCGACGGTCGGTCGAACACACCTCGACAGCCTGTCGGGCCGCTGCCGCTGTCAATGGCACGGCCGATATGGGTAGAACTCGCCGGGCGGAGACCCCGCCATCAGGCCCGGCGAGCCTACAACCTGATCAGATTATGCGACCAGGGCCGGGATCAACCGGCAATCTGTCCGATGCAAGAACGATACCAGCACCTTAGTGCTGAAATGGGACAGGAGAGGACCAGCGTTCAAATGGCGCTGCTCGAAAGCCGGCTTCCAGTCGCGATTGCGTTCCCCGCTGCTGTCCCTCGAGGTGCCAGGAATGTCCACGCATCGTTGAGGTTGTTACTTGCCCCGGCCGAGAATCCGGTCGGCAACGTGGTCTAACGAGAAGGCGCCCTTGCGGCGCTGCTCGAAACCACCCGTCACGCTGGCATTTCAGGTCTGTCCATACCAATCGGCAGCCGCCAGCTACGGTCCGATGGCATCTGCCGTTGGCGCGTTCAGCCGGAAGACAACGTGGCTTCCCCAAAGGCGGGCCTTCGGCAATCTCCAGTCGAAACGCATGCTCGGCATGACACGATTCATTAACCAAGATGCTGTTCTTCGACATGACGTGTTGTGGGATGGCTGCCTGTTCGCCTGGTCAAGCCATCGCCGGGGAGGGTGCTGAAAAGAAGGCTCCGCATCCGGCGAAGACCTCAAATCGCCCGAAACAGGAACGATGTGCAAGGCATGAGCGTGATTGAAAGCCAACAGAACGCGTCCGGCGGTTTCCGCTGGTGGACACGGTTGCCGGCCTTCATGGTCGCTTTCTTCTGCATGTGCATCACCGATGCGTTCGCCGAAACGCGCTCTCTGCGAATTCAGCATCTCCATACGAGCGAAAAGGCCGAGATCGTCTTCAAGCGCAACGGGCGTTACGATCAGGCGGGACTGAAGAAGATCAATTTCATGCTGCGCGACTGGCGCCGCAACGAACCGACCAGGATGGATCCGCGTCTGCTCGATCTGGTCTGGCAGGCTTACCGCGCCAGCGGCTCTACAGCCTACATCCATGTGGTCAGCGCTTATCGCTCGCCGGCGACCAACGCCATGCTGCGCGGCCGCTCGAAAGGGGTGGCCCGGGAAAGCCAGCATATGGTTGGCCGCGCCATGGACTTCTTCCTGCCGGATGTGCCGCTGAAAAAGCTGCGCGACATCGGCCTGAAGATGCAGGGCGGCGGCGTCGGCTATTACCCGACTTCCGGTTCGCCGTTCATACACATGGATGTCGGCAATGTGCGGCATTGGCCCGGTATCAGCCGCCAGGAACTGGCCAGGGTCTTCCCGAACGGCAATACGCTGCATGTGCCGACCGACGGCCGACCGCTGCCTGGCTACGACCAGGCGTTTGCCGCCTACAAATCCCGCAAGGCCGCCGGCACGCCCAGCATCGAGCTGGCAAGCGCCGACAACGGCCAGCGCAAGCCGGCGCGTGGTCTGCTGGCAACGCTTTTGGGTGGGCCCGGCGCGAACGAAGCGGACGATGCCGCGCAAGTGGCGCCTGCGCCACGCAACTCGGCCAAGTCCGTTGAACCCAAGATGGCCGGTGAACCCAAGACGGCTGGTGAACCCAAGACGGCCGGAGAACCCAAGACGGCCGGCCAGGGCATCGCTGTCGTGGCGCCGGAGGCGGCCCAGCGGGCGGACATCCGGATGGCTTCCGCCGATCCGGCTGAAGAAACGCCCGCGAAGACGCCGGAAGCGATCGTCATGGCGATGGCGCCCGGCACGGTGCCGGTACCCGCCTTCGCACCGCGCGCCGGGCTCGCTGCCAGCATTCCAACCCCGCAAACCGTGCCGTTCGGCGTAGCCAGCGCATCCACGGCGGCTGAACCGGCGGCGACCGGAGCCGAAACTCCCTTGGCCAAGATGAATGCCGCTCCCGCTGTTACTGGTGCCGACATGCTGGCGCTCGACATCCCTGTCCCGACATGGCGACCCGAAGGCCAGACTGGCCCCGCGCGTCAGCCGGCGGCGGCCAAACCTGTCGATGCAATCGGTGCCTTGCTGGCCATGCATCACGCCGACGACGGTCTCGATCCGCTGGCCGGCCAGCGGGTTGCACTCCCCGCATCGAAACCCGAAGATCGTATCAGGACCAGCCCCAAGGCCAACCGCATCCAGCCAGGTCTCGATCCCGAAGCCACCGCCGTCATTGTGCCGCTTGAGACAAGTCGGCGCATCACCGGCCGAACCGGCTCGACAACGGCGACCATCATCGCCGCCAATTTCATCCGCACGGCGCCGGAGCAGGTCTATCTCGATGGATTCCAGCCACGACGACGGACGTCCGACCACCGCCGCTTCACCGGTTCGGCGGTAAAATTCCTGCCTATCGCCAGCTTCAAATAACAAAGCTTGAGCGCATCCGTTCACTGGCAAGCGAGAAGCCGCCGTCCTGACCGGTGTCGTTGGCAAACGGGTACCAGTCCGGCTATGAACGGTAAAAGATGTGGAGGCTAGTCAGCTTTTCCGTTGGAGCGCATCATGATCACACGCCGCGCACTTCTCAAAACCGCCGCCATCGCTGGCGCGAGCGGTTTTGGGCTTGCCGCGATCGGCAGGATTGGCGGCTGGGCCGCGACCACGCCTGAACCGGTGGTGCTGCGGACCGCGAAAATCCAGGCCAATCTGATGGATGTCGGCCAGACCAGGGATGTGCTGACCTACGGCAACGCCGGCATGCCTCCGGTGATCAGGATGAAAAAGGGCGAGCCTTTTGCCGCGCGCCTGGTCAACGCCATCGATGATCCGACAACCATCCACTGGCACGGCATTCGCCTGCCGAACAAGATGGATGGCGTGCCCTTCCTGGTGCAGCCTTACGTCTACACCGGCGACCATTTCGACTATGCCTTCACGCCGCCCGACGCCGGCACCTTCTGGTATCATCCGCATTGCAACACTCTGGAGCAGATGGGGCACGGCCTGACCGGTGTGATCGTGGTCGAAAACCCGAACGATCCGAAATTCGACGCCGAATTTGTCCTCAACCTGCGCGACTGGCGCCTTGGCGACGACGCTCAGTTCATCGACCAGTTCCGACCGCGCGATGCGGCCAGGACCGGCACCTACGGCACGGTGCGCACGGCGAACTGGCTCGACCAGCCACAATATGAAGCGCCGGCCGGCGGGTTGGTGCGGCTGCGCGTTGCAATCACCGATGTCACCCGAATCTACGCCTTTCGCGTCGACGGCGCCCAAGCTGATGTCATCGCGCTGGACGGCAACCCGGTGCCGCGGCGTTTTGCACCAGACGCCCTATTGATCGGACCCGGTCAGCGTCTGGAACTCGCTGTCCGCATGCCCGACGACGAGGGCGCGCTTGTGACCTTGCGGGACGTCAGGGGCACCAAGCCGAAAGCCTTGGCGACGCTGCGCGCGGTTGGAGCTTCCCTCAAACTCGACAGCCGCGATCTCGCACCGCTGGAGGCCAATCCGGTGGCCGAGGTCGATCTCACTACCGCCCAGCATATTTCGCTGGCGCTTAGCGCCACGGCGGAGAACGTCCCGAGCGACGGCATCTGCGGCTCGCTCGGCTACAGTTTCTGGGCCATCAACAAGGTGCCGTGGCCGGGCGATACGCCCGATCCGACCGCGCCTTTGGCCGAACTGAAGCTCGGCAAAAGCTACATCATCGACATGGAGAACCTGACGCCGCAATCGCATCCGATGCATTTGCATGGCATGAGCTTCAAGGTGCTGTCATCCTCGACGCGTCCGGTGCAGCCGCTGATTTCGGACACTTATCTCATCCAACCCAATGAGAAGGTGAGCCTGGGCTTCGTCGCCGACAATCCCGGCGACTGGCTGCTGCACTGCCACATCATCGAGCATCAGAAATCAGGCATGACGAGCTACGTCAGGGTGGTTTGAAGCGGTCACGACAATGTCAATTCGCAACCCTGGGCCAATAATTCGCGGCGAATGCGGATTTTCCCGGCGATTCCCTTGGAAATCGCCGGTTGCGAGTGGTTTCGTTGGCACAGGGGACCAGTCCCTGCTAATTCGGCCCCAAATCAAGAAGCTGTGGACATTCCCTGCATGACCAATGTCGCTTTGACGGGACTTGCCCGCGATCTCGCCAGACGCGCCGCCGAGGGCCGCCCCGTGCGCATCGGCGTCATCGGCTCGGGCGAAATGGGCACCGACCTAGTCACGCAAGGCATGCTGATGCCGGGCATCGCGGTCTGCGCCGTCTCGACCCGGCGCCCGCACACCGCGCGTGACGCCATCCGCATCGCCTATGGCGATGAGGCGATGGCGGTCGAAGCCGACACTGCATCGAAAGTCACGGGCGCCATCGAAAGCGGCAGGATCGCCATCACCTCGAACCAGATGCTGGTCACCAATCCACTGATCGACGTGGTCATCGACGCCACGGGAAAACCCGGCGTTGCCGCCGATTTCGACCTGATGGCGATGGAGCACGGCAAGCATCTGGTGATGATGAATGTCGAGGCCGACGTCACCATCGGCTGCTATCTCAAGCAGCAGGCCGACCGGCTTGGCGTCGTCTATTCGGTCGGCGCCGGCGACGAGCCGTCAAGCTGTATGGAACTGATCGAGTTCGCGTCCGCACTCGGACTGACGATCGTCTCGGCCGGCAAGGGCAAGAACAACCCGCTCAACCATGATGCCGTGCCCGACGACTATCGCGACGAGGCGGCCCGCCGCAACATGAACCCGCGCATGCTGGTCGAGTTCGTCGACGGCTCCAAGACCATGGTCGAGATGTGCGCCATCGCCAATGCGACCGGACTGGTGCCCGATGTGCCTGGCATGCATGGCCCCAAGGCCGACCGCGACGATCTCGTCAAGGTGCTGATCCCGCGCGAGGACGGTGGCCTCCTGCTGAAAAAGGGCGTCGTCGATTACACGATCGGCAAGGGTGTGGCGCCCGGTGTCTTCGTCATCGTCGAGGCGACGCATCCGCGCATCATCGAGCGCATGGATGACCTGCATATCGGCCATGGCCCCTATTACAGCCTGTTTCGACCATATCACCTGACCTCGTTGGAAGTGCCGCTGACAGCGGCCCGCATCGTGCTGTTCGGCAAGCCCGACATGGTGCCGCTGCCGAGGCCGGTCGCCGAGGTCTGCGCCGTCGCCAAGCGCGATCTCGCCGTCGGCGAGACCTTCGATGCGATCGGCGAAACCTGCTATCGCTCCTGGACCATGACCGTCGGCGAAGCCCGCGCCCAGCACGCCGTCCCGGTCGGCCTGCTCGAGGGCGGCAAGGTGCTGAAACCGGTCAGGAAAGGCGAGTTGCTGACCGCCGACAATGCAGCGCCCGACCAGACGACAGGACTGTTCGCCTTGCGCCGGCTACAGGATGAGATGCTGTACGGAGCTTGACGTTAGAGGTTGGTCCCATGAACCTTCGGATCAGCAACCCACGTGCGCGTGAGTTAGCTTTTCAGCTTGCCGCAAGACGCAAGGTTTCTATGACCAGAGCGGTTATCGATGCGCTTGAAAATGAATTGGTGAGAGAACAAGAACAAACATCCCTTGCAGGACGCCTAGCTGCCATTGCCGATGATCTCGGGTCCAAAGCGGGCCTTGGCCGGGCTGTGAGCAAGGACGAAATCGACGAGATGTGGAGCAATCCATAACGTCGTCGCATCGGTACCCGCAGTCGCCCTGATGACGCCGGACCCACAGCCTACTTGCCCAGTTCGATCGACCTTAGTCGCGCCGCTTCCACCGCTTGCGTGAGCAGGTTTGTCAGCCGGTCCTCGCCCATCAGCACGGCAAGCGCGGCCGCCGTCGTGCCGTTGGGGCTGGTCACCTGCTGGCGCAGCACACCCGGATCCTCGCGGCTTTCGGCGGCGAGCGATGCGGCGCCGTAGACGGTCTGCATGGCAAGCAGCTTGGCGGTTGCCGTCGGGAGCCCGGCCTTCTCGGCGGCAACGGTCAGCGCCTCGATGAAATGGAAGATGTAGGCCGGACCCGATCCGGACACGGCGGTCACCGCATCCATCAGGCCCTCGTCCTCGATGGTGGTCACTTCGCCGCTGGCCGACAAGAGGTCGGCGACGAAACGCTTGGTGTCTCCGGAAACCAGGGGATTGGAAAACACCACCATCATGCCCTTGCCGATGGCAGCCGGCGTGTTGGGCATGCAGCGCGCGATCGGCGCACGGTTGCCCAGGACCTGCTCGAAGGTAGCGACGGGCGTGCCGGCGGCGATGCTTACAAAAGTGGAGCGGCCGTCGCCGAAGCGCTTGTAGGCGGCGGTGACGTCACGGATCACCTGCGGCTTCACGGCGATGACGACGAGTTCAGGCACGGCATCCGCCGGAATACCTCCGGCTTCCGCCGCCGTGCCGCAGCCCAGAGTCGCCGCGCGCTGGCGCAGGTCTCCATTGGGCTCGACCACGAGAACCGCCGAGGGTGCAAGCTTGCCGGACTTCAGCCAGCCCGAGAGCATGGCGTAACCCATATTGCCGCAGCCGGCGAGAACAAGCCTGATCGTCATCGAGAGCCCTCCTAGGAAAGGCCATGACATAGACGCTCGCGGATCGGTGGGGAAGCCCTCTCAGGACCGCTGGACGGGCATGCGCACCGCGATCGGCGTTAAGTGCGGTGAACAGCACAACCATGATGAAGCAATCGCCGAGATAGATGTTCTCCTTGCGCAGCGGAATGCGCATGTAGTCGCACAACTGTGCGATGAGATAAGTCGCCACGCAAAGGGCAGGGATGCCCATCAGCACGGTTCTGAAGCTTTCAGATGTGTTGAAAGTTGCCGCAACCATGGCGTGAATTCCTGCCATCATCCTCCGCAAATTAACCTTTTGTTTCCCATGCCTGTTTAGCGTGGCTTAATGAATGGCCGACCGCCGCCGCCAAGCGACTAAAGAGTAAAGCTCCACGACAATGGTCGACAGGAAAAACCGTGAGGACTGGAAGCGCGAGCGCTCCTTGCTGGCGCTTGGCGAGGCCTTGCGTGGCGAGGACGACGCGTCGCTGGCGTCGATAGGAGACCGCGCGGACCCCTCATGGCGCGAGGATGCCGCCACCCGACATCGTCTGGCCCGTTCCCGGCGCGAGACGAAGGCGAGCCCGCCGCAGTCTGTCGCCGGTGAGGCTTTGCGGTTCCCCCCTGACGAGGAGCAGCCGTTTGAAGCCGACGACGCCTGGCGTTCGCGGGGACAGATCGGCACCAGCGATCTGCCGCCCGATATGCCGCGCGCAAGGTTGGCGCCGGAAGAACCTCCAGCGGCGGGTCGCGCTCATGATGCAACCGGATCCCGCGCAACGGGCAGAGCCGGCCCGTCTTCCAATGGCGGTACGGACGAAAGCCCCGGAAGGATCGGCGCACTCATATCGAGATTGCGCAAGGCCATGTCCCGCAAGCCGTCGGCCGAAGCCGACGACCTGTCCAGCGAGTTCGGCCTACCCGCCTTCGCCGACCACGGACGGCCGGCCAACGTTCCGATATTCCCTACGTATCCGAAGCCTGGTTTCGGACCTCGGCAGGCGGCCGGCCTGGATTATTCGCAGTTACCTTTCCAGCCAGGCCCCGAGGCCGGGTATGGGCGGCAAATGGCGTCGCCCTCGCGCTCGCCCCTGATGCCGCAATGGGGACTGCATCCAGCTCCGCCCTTGCCATCCTCCCCCTATGCGCAGCCGATGGGCTATCCTCCGGCGCAGCCCTGGTCGCAGGCGGGTCATACGCAAGCCACGGCGGGACCCTATGCGGCGCAAATGCCGTACCCGCCGCCGCCCGCTCCGACGCAGCCACCAGCCGTCCCGCATGCGAGGCCGATCCCGGTCAAGGAGGGTGGCGAACAACCATCGGTCGAAGAGATTCGCGCCAGCCTGCGCGAATTCCACGAAGCGGTCCGCCAACTCACGGAAAGCCGCACCCGTCGCCGCTACTTCTGAGCCACCAGATAGGTTGCGGAGGCCGAACAAAACCGTGCCGGTTTCGCGTAAACGGCATGGGAAGGCGCTTTGACGGGATTGCGAGCTTGTATTTTCGTGACAATGCCGCGCTGCAGATTGCCTGCGCCGCCGCATTGTGTTCTCGAAAGCGGCGTTGGGCGGAACGACATTGAGGGTGGTCCCATGGCCGAAGTGATTGACGGAAAGAGCGTTGCCGAAGACGTGGTGCGATCGGTCAAGGCGCTGACCGCCGAGCTGGTTGCCAAGGGCAAGGCCAAGCCAGGTCTGGCCGTGGTCATCGTCGGCGAGGATCCGGCGAGCCAGGTCTATGTCGCCTCCAAATCCCGCACCGCCAAGGAATGCGGCTTTCACTCGCTTCAGCACACGCTGCCGGTCGAGACGTCGGAGGCGGCACTGCTCAAGCTCATCGCCGAGCTCAACGCCGACCCGGCCATCAACGGTATCCTGGTCCAGCTTCCGCTGCCCGCCCATGTCGATGCCGGCAAGATCATCCAGGCCATCGCGCCGCAGAAAGATGTCGACGGCTTCCATTTCATCAATGTAGGCAAGCTCGGCACCGGCGAACTCGACACGGCGTTCGTTCCCTGCACGCCCGCCGGCTCTATGCTCCTGATCGAGCGCGTGCGCGGCAAGGACCTGTCCGGCCTCAACGCGGTCGTCGTCGGCCGCTCCAACATCGTTGGCAAGCCGATGGCCAATCTGCTGCTTGCCGCCAACTGCACCGTCACCATCGCCCACAGCCGCACCAAGGACCTGCCGGCGCTTGCCCGCACGGCCGACATTCTTGTCGCCGCCGTTGGCCGGCCGGAAATGATCAGGGGTGATTGGGTCAAGCCTGGCGCCACCGTCATCGATGTCGGCATCAACCGCATTCCCGCGCCCGAGAAGGGCGAAGGCAAGTCGCGTCTCGTCGGCGATGTCGCCTATGCCGACGCGGCCAAGGCGGCGGGCGCGATTACCCCGGTGCCCGGCGGTGTCGGGCCGATGACCATTGCCATGCTGATGGCCAATACGTTAGCTTCGGCCTACCTTGCGGCCGGATTGAAGCGGCCTTCCTTCTGAGCCCGGGTTGACCCTGAAAGCCGCAGCTTTGCCGAATCCCACTATTTCCCCGGAACGGCCGGTCACGAATGATCCCGTTCAAGGAGGCCGGCAGTTCGCTTTCCTGCTGGTCGACAAGTTCTCCATGTTCTCGCTGGCCGCCGCGATCGACACGTTCCGGTCGGCAAACCGCCTGCTCGGTCGCGATTTCTACGGTTGGACTACGGTGTCCGCCGATGGCGATCCGGTGATGGCCTCCAACGGCCTGCCGCTCAAGATCGACTACGCCGTCGCCGATCTGCCGCCGGTCGACATACTCTTCGTCTCGGTCGGCCTGACGACGGAATTTCCGGGCAAGAGCAAGGTTCTGGCGGCCTTGCGCAGCTGGGGCCGGCGCGGCAACGCGCTGGGTGCCTTGTCGGTCGGATCCTACCTGCTGGCCGAGGCCGGCCAGCTCGAAGGCTATCGCTGCACCATCCATTGGGAAAACCGCGCCGGCTTCGTCGAGCGCTTTCCCGACATCAACTGCACGGGCAATGTCTTCGAGATCGACCGCAAGCGCTACACCTGCGCCGGCGGCACCACCTCTATCGACCTGATGCTGGAGATCGTGCGCGGCGATTTCGGCTCCAACCTCGCCAATGGCGTCGCCAACCAATTTCAGCACGAGCGCATCCGCTCCGCCGGAGACCGCCAGCGCGTCGGGCCGGAGCGTGACCTGACGGGCAAGTCGGAGAAGCTCAGGCGCATCGTCGAACTGATGGCCGACCATCTCGACGAGCCGCTGTCGGCGGTACAGCTCGCCAAGTCGGCGGGCCTTTCGGTGCGCCAGGTGGAGCGGCTGTTCCTGCGCCATCTCAACGTCACGCCCGGGCGCTACTATATGCGGCTTCGGCTGGAGCGGGCTCGCGAATTGCTGCGTCAGACCAACATGCCGATCCTCGACGTGGCGATCGCGACCGGCTTCACCTCGCATTCCTATTTTGCCCAGAGTTATCGGCTGCAATTTGGCCGCCCGCCCTCGGAAGAGCGCCGCACCACATACTGAATTAAGTACGCAGGGCCTATGCGAGCTTCGTTGACAGCAGTGGCTTGTGTCCCGGCACGCGCTCAAATAGCTTCAGCCGGCGGACGGGGTGGCTATTCAGGAGATTTCGATGGCGATACTTGCGCGGAGCTTCGCTGCGGCGATCCTCCTTTTGTCGACGACGACATTCGGCTTTGCCGCCAACAAGGTCATCATCATCCTCGACGCGTCGGGATCGATGTGGGCGCAGATCGATGGCAAGCCCAAGCTCGAAATCGCCCGCGAATCGCTGAGGACCGTGCTTCAATCGGTTCCCGCCGCCGACGAGATCGGCTTCATGGCCTATGGTCATCGCGAGAAAGGCAGCTGCGACGACATCCAGCTTATCGTGCCGCCTCAGGCGGGCTCGGCAAGCGCCATCTCGGCGGCCGCCGACAGTATGAAGTTCCTCGGCAAGACGCCGCTGACGGCAGCCGTCAAGCAGGCGGCCGAAGCGCTGAGATACACCGAGGACAAGGCGACCGTCGTCCTCATCACCGATGGGCTCGAAACCTGCGGCGGCGATCCTTGTGCGCTCGGCAAGGAACTCGAAGCCTCCGGCGTCGATTTCACCGCCGATGTCGTCGGCTTCGGCCTGACCGCCGACGAAGGCAAGCAGATCGCCTGCCTCGCCGACAACACCGGCGGCAAATACATCCAGGCATCCGACGAGAAGGCGCTGCAGGAAGCGCTGGTCGAGACTGTGGCGGCCCCGGCACCAGCGCCCGGGCCAGCACCGGCACCAGCGCCTGAGCCGGCGAAGTCCGAGTTCAATTTCATGCCGACCGTGGTGCTGGCCGAGGGCGGCGATCCCGTCACCGACGGCAATGCCTGGGAAATCTATAAGGCCAAATCGGACGGCACGCGCGGCGACAACATCACCACCGAATACGGCGACTACAAAGCCAATCTGGAACCGGGCGACTACATCATCGTCGCGCGCGACGGCGAGGCCAAGGTCGAACAGAAGATCAAGATCGAGGCAGGCCAGGTCTACAAGCCGCTGTTCACCTTGAATGCCGGCACGCTTATCCTGCATCCGCGTCCCAGCCAAGGTGCGGATGTCGTGAGCGGGGCGGCTGTCGTGATCGCCTATCCGGGCGTCGGCAACCCCCCGACCTATTATGGAGACGCGAAAGTCGTGTTGCCGGCCGGCGACGAGAAAGTGACCGTCACGATCGGACAGGGCGTGGTCACCGAAACGATTCCGCTCGCTGCCGGCAGGGTGATCGACAAGGACATTATCGTCGGCGTCGGCCATGTCCTTGCCAACGCATATTATGCGGCCGGAGGCGACAAGGCCGATGGTTCAGGCATCGGCTTCAAGGTGCTCAAGGCCAAGAAGAAGATCGATGGCACCCGCGACGAGGTCACGTATGCCTATGGCCCCGACAGCAAGTTCGACCTGCCGCCGGATGACTATGTGTTGATCGCGACGGTTGACCTCGCGGTCGTGGAACAGCCTTTCAGCGTCAAGGTCGGCGAGTTCCAGGACCTCAAGGTCGCCATGGATGCCGGCGTGCTGGCTGTCACGGCGCCCGGCACCTCCAAGATCGAGATTTTCGAGACGAAGAAGGACATCAATGGCAATCGCAAGTCGATCGGCTACGCCTATGACGAGAAGTATCAGGCCGCGATAGCGGCGGGCGACTACGCGGTAGTCTCGGAGAAGTCGGACAACAGCAAGAAGGAAGGCACCGTGACCGTGAAGGCTGGCGAGCGGGTTGAATTGACGGTGCCATAAGGATCGCGATTTCGACCAGCAAAAAGGGCGGCCACGAGCCGCCCTTTTTCATGCCGTACAGAATGCGTCAGGCGGTTCCGAACGCACCGGCGCCGTGGTCGGCACGCCCTACCAATTGGCGGAAACCGGCGAACAGCTCGCGGCCGAAGCCAAACTCGTTGCCGATCAGGTCGGCTTCGGCTGTGCGGCGCAGCGCGAGCTCGGTCCCTGGCACCAGCACCTCCAGCGTGCCGGCATCGGCGTCGAGGCGGATGACGTCGCCGTCATGGATCCGCGCGATCGGTCCTTCTTCGACCGCTTCCGGCGTCACATGGATCGCCGCCGGCACCTTGCCGGAGGCGCCCGACATGCGTCCGTCCGTGACCAGCGCGACACGCTGGCCGCGGTCCTGCAGGATGCCAAGCACGGTGGTCAGCTTGTGCAGTTCCGGCATGCCGTTCGCCTTCGGCCCCTGGAAGCGGATGACGGCGATGAAATCACCGGTGAGCGTGCCGGCCTTGAAGGCGTCGTTCAGCCCCCGCTGGCTATCGAACACCTTGGCCGGCGCCTCGATGACGCGCCGCTCCGGCTTGACGGCGGAGGTCTTGATGACAGCGTGGCCGAGATTGCCCACCAGCACTTTCAGCCCGCCCGTCGGCTGGAACGCCTTGTTGAACGGCGCCAGCACCTTTTCGTCGCCGCTTATGCGCGGCGAAGCCTCGCGCAGCACGCCGCCGTCGGCGCCGAGCTTTGCCTCGACCGCATAGGGCCGCAGGCCTTCGCCCCACACCGTCTGCACATCCTCGTGCAGGACACCTTCGTCGAGCAGTTCGCGGATCAGGAAGCCGAGCCCGCCCGCCGCGTGGAAATGGTTCACGTCGGCAAGGCCGTTCGGATAGACGCGCGCGAGCAGCGGCACCGCTTCCGAGAGATCGGAAATGTCCTGCCAGGTCAGCGCGATGCCGGCGGCCGCCGCCATGGCGATCAGGTGGATGGTGTGGTTGGTCGAGCCGCCGGTGGCGTGCAGGCCGACGACGCCGTTGACGAACGAGCGTTCGTCGATCATCCGGCCGACAGGCGTATAGGCGTTGCCGAGTGCGGTGATCGCCAGCGCCCGCTTCGTCGCTTCGCGGGTCAAGGCATCACGCAGCGGCGTGCCTGGATTGACGAAGGACGCGCCCGGCGTGTGCAGGCCCATGATCTCCATCAGCATCTGGTTGGAGTTCGCCGTGCCGTAGAAGGTGCAGGTGCCCGGCCCATGGTAAGACTTGGACTCGGCTTCCAAGAGTTCGGCGCGACCTGCCTTGCCTTCTGCATAGAGCTGGCGAACCTTGGCCTTCTCGTCGTTGGGCAGACCTGTCGTCATCGGCCCGGCCGGGATGAACACCGCCGGCAGATGGCCGAAGGTGAGTGCGGCGATCACCAGTCCCGGCACGATCTTGTCGCAGACGCCCAGATAGACGGCGGCGTCGAACATGTTGTGCGACAGGCCGATCGCAGCTGCCATGGCGATCACGTCGCGCGAAAACAGTGACAGCTCCATGCCGGGCTGGCCTTGTGTCACGCCATCGCACATCGCCGGCACGCCGCCTGCGACCTGGGCGATGCCTCCGGCCTCGTGCGCGGCCTGCTTGATCAGGGCGGGGAAGGTCTCGAAGGGCTGATGCGCCGACAGCATGTCGTTGTAGGAGGTGATGATGCCGAGATTGGGCACCTTGTCGGCGCCGAGCGCCAGCTTTTCCGAGGGGCTGCACACCGCGAAGCCATGGGCAAGATTGCCGCAGGACAGCACCGACCGGTTGGCGGTCTGGTTCGACGCTTCGGCGATACGGCTCAGGTAGCGCTCTCGGCCCGGTTTGGAGCGCTGGCGTATCCGCTCGGTGATGGCTTCGATATCGCGTCTTGCGGTCATGGCATCAGGTCCTTTCAGCCGAGGTCCCGGAAACATCCTCCCGCCGTTGCCGGGACCATTTGTAAACTTGAAATCAGGGCGCCCAGAAAACCTCCACGGGTTTGGGCGATGCGTCGAGCACGGCGCGGATCGGCTTGCGCGGTCCGGGCGCGACAGCGTTGTCGAAGGCGACGCGCTTGTCCTCGCCCTCTATGTGCAAGGCGAGGAAATCCGCATCGATGATGCGGGCGAGCGTCAGGGTCAGCCGCGGCTCGCCGGCGCTTTTGGCATGAACGGGCAGGATCATCTTGTCGGAGACCGGGTCGAGCAGCTTCGGCAGATCGTCGGCGTCAGGAAAGAACGAGGCGGTGTGGCCGTCTGGTCCCATGCCGAGCACCACGACATCGAGCGGCCAGGGCAGGGATCGCAGTGCCGCATCGTCGGATGTCGCGGCATCCTCGATGCCGGCCGCCTCGTGGTAGAGCGGAACGAAACGGGCGGCCTTGGCCGCGTTCTGCAGCAGGTTCGCGGCCACCAGCCCGGCATTCGATCGCGGCGAGGAGGCCGGCACGAAGCGTTCGTCGACCAGCGTCACGATCACCTTGTCCCAGGCGATCGGCGCCGCGGAGAGAGCGGCAAAGAACTTTGCCGGCGTCGTGCCGCCGGAGACAGCCAGAAACGCCTTGCCGCGCTGATCGATCGCCCTCGTTAGGCGATCGGCCACCTTTGCAGCCAGCGCCGAGGCCAGTTGCGGACGGTCGGCAAAGGCATTCCAACTATAGCTGGTGCTGTTCAATTGCTCTCGTGCCATGTCCGCCCGTCGCGTTCGATCAGCGCTATCGAGGCCGACGGCCCCCATGTGCCTGCCGTATAGCCCTGTGCTTCCTGCTTGGCGCCTTCCCAGGCATTCTGGATCGGGTCGATCCACTTCCAGGCGGCCTCCACCTCGTCGCGACGCATGAACAGGGTCTGGTTGCCACGGATCACATCCATGATCAGCCGTTCATAGGCGTCGGGCGCGCGGCCGTCGAAAGACTGCGCGAAACTCATGTCGAGCGAGATCTGGCGCAGCCGCATGCCGCCCGGACCTGGATCCTTGATCATGATGAACTGCTTGACGCCTTCGTCCGGCTGCAGCCGGATGACCAGCTGATTGGCGAAGATCGGCCCAGCGCCGCTGTCGCCGAATATCGAATGCGGGATCGGCTTGAACTCGATGACGATTTCCGAAACCCGGGTCGCCAGCCGCTTTCCGGTCCTGAGATAGAACGGAACACCTGCCCAGCGCCAGGTACCGATCTCGGCCTTGATGGCGACGAAGGTCTCGGTGTCGCTGTCCTTGCCGAGTTCCTCGACATAACCTTTCACCGGTCCGCCCGCCGACGCACCGGCACGATACTGGCCGCGCACGGTGTGCTTCGGCGCTTCATTGCCGTTGATGCGCTTCAGCGCCCGCAACACCTTCAGCTTCTCGTCGCGCACGGCGTCGGCGTCCATCGACGACGGCGCTTCCATGGCGACCAGGCAAAGCAGCTGCAGCATGTGGTTCTGCACCATGTCGCGCAGCGCGCCGGCCTTATCGTAATAGGTGACGCGATCTTCCAGGCCGACGGTCTCGGCGACGGTGATCTGCACGTGGTCGATATGGGCGGAATTCCACAGCGGCTCGTAGAGCGCATTGGCAAAGCGCAGCGCCATCAGGTTCTGCACCGTCTCCTTGCCGAGATAATGGTCGATGCGGAAGATCTGGCTTTCATGGAAGTCGTCGCCGACCAGGTCGTTGAGCGCCTGCGCCGAGGCGAGGTCGCGGCCGATCGGCTTCTCCAGCACGATACGCGAATTCGGCGTGATCAGATTGTGCTCTTTGAGCTTGTGCGAGATATCGCCGAACAGCGCCGGCGCCACGGCCAGGTAGAAGGCGCGGATGTGATCGCTTTCGCCAATCGCCTTTTTCAGCTTGTCGAAGCCGGCGCCGCTCGTCGCATCGGCCGGGACGTAGGAAAGCCGCGCCAGGAAGGTCTTCAACTCCTTGGCATCGATATCGGCCGGCTTGACGTGATCCGAAATCGCCTGCCTGGCGAAGGCCTGGAACTCCTCGTCGCTCATTTTCGAGCGCGACGTGCCGATGATGCGCGTCGGCTCGGAGAATTGATGGTCGCGCTGGCGATAGTAGAGCGACGGCAGCAGCTTGCGCTCCGACAGGTCGCCGGTGCCGCCGAAGATGATGAAGTCGAAAGGGTCGACGGGGATGATCTGGCTGGTCATGGTCTGTCCGCTGTGACGCCGGTCGCGAGTACGCGGCTGATATATTCTAATCGATTTAAATTTTCCAGTGCCATGCTGTCACATCGAGGACCAATCGCTGGATATTGATTGGGTCCACCTGTGCGCTTGACACTGGCGCCACCGGGAGGCTTGTCGGTGAACGAAGACTCCGGAAGCTTTCGCAGTTGCAGCATAGAACGTGAATGTGACGAAAGCTAATGCATGTCGCCCGGAACTGTCCTCGGTTCCGGGATAACGACATGCATAAAATCAGAAGCTTGCAGCAGGTCGGGCGAATCCTATTCGCCGCGACATGCTGTAAGGGAGAAATCGTACCTATCGTGGCACCGGCCGGACTGTCAGCCCTTTCGCGTAAGCTGCGCGATGAACCTAAGGAGCGGTAACGCATGCGTCTGGAAAACAAGGTCGCCATTATCACCGGTGCGGCATCAGGCTTCGGCGAAGGCATGGCCAAGCGCTTCGCGCAAGAGGGCGCCAGGGTTGTTGTCGCCGATCTCAACGCCAAGGGGGCGGAACGCGTCGCAGGCGAGATCGGCGACGCGGCGATCTGGACGCAGACCGATGTTTCGCTGCGCTCCGAGTTCGACGAGATGGTCTATGCGGCCAAAAGCGCCTTCGGCCGCATCGACATCATGGTCAACAACGCCGGGTTCACCCACCGCAATGGCGACATGCTCAAGGTCGACGAGGAAACTTTCGACCTGATCACATCAGTCAACATGAAGGCGATCTATCACGCCGCCCGTGCCGTCGTGCCGATTATGGAGCGGCAGGGCGGTGGCGTCATCCTGACCACGGCGTCCACCGCTGGCCTGCGGCCTCGGCCCGGCCTCACCTGGTACAATGCCTCGAAGGGCTGGGCGATCACCGCCACCAAGTCGATGGCGGTGGAACTCGCGCCCAGGAACATCCGCGTCAACTGCCTCTGCCCGGTCGCCGGCGAGACCGGCATGCTGGAGAAATTCATGGGCGCCGACACGCCCGAGATCCGCGAGACATTCCGCGCCTCGATCCCGCTCGGGCGGCTGTCGACCCCACTCGACATCGCCAATGCGGCGCTATGGCTGGCTTCGGACGAAGCCGCATTCGTCACCGGCGTGGCGTTGGAAGTCGACGGCGGGCGCTGCATCTGAATGCGGCGATGTTCGGATATTACGCGCCGGGCTTGACGTAGCTCTTGTACACCCAGCCGTGCTTGCCGTTGTAGACGATCTCGCACCACTTCTTGCAGCCTATCAGTTGCACTGAAGTCCGGGCAGGAACCGAGCCGATGGGGGTAGCGCCCTTCTTTGGGGCACTGCGCATGGTGACAGTCCTGAGAATACGGCCGCTGCCTGCTGCCGCCACCTTGCGCGGCTTCGCTTTGGCTGCGGTATCCTCGTCGTCTTGTGCATTCGCGGGTTTTTGGTCCGCCACTTGCGGCTGCGTCTCCGGAATGGCGGCGGTCTGCGCGCCATCGGGATTGCTGCTGTTCGCAGGTGGGCTCGGCACGGCAACCTTGGCAAGCTCGTCGGTGGCATCGGTATCGGTAGACGATTGGGCGAATGCGGCCGCCGTTTTGTCAGGCGTCGGCTCAGGCTGCTTGGCTACCTGGCTGGGGGCAGCCGTTTGATCGGGATCTGCTGCCGCGGCAGCAGCCTTCTGCCGTGCCCCGGTCCAGCGAGGATCGTTGGCCGCAAGCGCTTGTATGTTGCCCGCCGCCGCTACCATGGTCGGTGGGACCTGGCTGGACTTGCGCTCTACCCGCGGTGTCACGGCAGCCGCTGTCACCGTAGTTCCCGAAGGGGAAACTTTCGTCGTCTTCACCGGAATGCTCGGAATGCTCTGCTCGGGGCTGGCGACCGCTTGCCTCTCGCTGGTCGGCAATGCCAGCCAGAGTGCCACCGCGGCAACGCCAAGCAGAGCGGCGGTACCGACCGCGGCAATGACCAGATGCGAGTTCGAGCGGACTCCCTGCCAGAATGACGGGCGCATGTCATAGCCGAACTGCATGGCAAAGCGCCGACGTTCCGGAGCACCGAAACTGAAGGGCTCTCTCACTCTCTTGCCACCTCCATAAGCGGGCCGGTGTTCTTTCGATCAGATATCGCAAATCATGCGTTCGATCAGCATCGGTCCCAAAACGCGGACAGGCCCGCAACAATCCCCGAACAATCGCCCAGACGCGGACCTTTCGCCCGCGATTGTGGCATCAGTACGCCATTATCAAGGATTCTGCACCTTCGCCGGCAATTCCGCAATGTGTCGCCAGGGCAACAAATGTTACATGGATATTACAATATTACATGAGATCGTGATCGTATGGGATAACGGCCATCCAATCCCTGCCTAAAGCACGTCGCGTGGAAACGGACTTATACAACGCGCTTTTAGATCTTGTTTTGATGCGCGTCGTTCTTCCCAGGCACATCACTTTTGCACGACGCATTAGATCCTGTCCCGCAGCGCAAACCAGTTGAGCGCGAGGAAAAGCAGCGGCGCCCGGAACCGGCGGCCGCCAGGAAATGACGGAATTTTCAATTCCTCGATCAGCTTCAGCCGGTCGCGGTTGCCGGTGACGGTTTCGGCATAGAGTTTGCCGAAGAAGTTGGACAGCATGACGCCGTGACCCGAATAGCCGCCGGCCGAGATCACATTCGGCATCACTTCACGCACGAACGGCTTTCTTGGCACCGTGATCCCGACATAACCGCCCCAGCCGTGGGTGATCTCGACATCGCTCAGCGCCGGATAGAGTTCCGCGATCTGGCGGCGAATATGGATGTGAATATCCTTCGGATCGTTGACGCCATAGATCTCGCGTCCGCCGAACAACAGCCGGCCATCTCTGGATTTGCGGAAATAGCGCACGACGAAACGGGAATCATCGACCGATTCGCCCCCCGGCAACACTTTCGATTCCGACCCCAGCGGCTTGGTCGCGCCGATGAAGGATCCGATCGGCATGATGTGCGCGGCACTAACCGGCTCGAGCGTTCCGCCATAGGCATTGACCGCGATCAGGCATTTCTGCGCCGAGATCGTCCCTCTCGGCGTGGAAACCCTGACCTTGCCCCCCGCGGATATGATGCCGGTCGATGGCGTTCCTTCGAACAGGTGCGCGCCGGCTTGTGCCGCCACCCGCGCGGTGCCGATCACCAGCTTCATCGGATGGATATGGCCGGTGCCGGTGTCGCGCGTGCCGCCGAAATAGGCGCTCGAGCCCAGCCGCTCCGCCGTCTCCTTCGCATCCATGAAGGAGATATGCGGGTAGGAGAAACGGCCGGCCATGATCTCGGCATGGGCCTTGTAGTCGTCGACATAGCGCGGCTTGTGCGCAACCGAAAGCTGGCCCGGCATGTAGTCGATATCGATCTGGTTGATGGCCGCGAAATCAAGCAGGTGGGCTTTGGCCTCCTCGGCAAGATCGAACAGCGCCTTGGCGCGGGAAAGGCCGTATTCGGCCTCCAGATCCTCGGCCCAGGCGCGCTGGCCGGTGCCGAGCTGGCCGCCATTGCGCCCTGAGGCGCCATCGCCGAAGCGGTAGGACTCGATCAAAACGACATTGGTCCCTGCCTTTGCCAGATGCGTTGCCGCCGACAAACCGGTAAAGCCGCCGCCGATGATAACCACATCGCAGGTCCGGTCGCCATCGAGCGCCGGATATTCAGGCCGTGGGCCGGCCGTGTCCTCATACCAGGATCGGCCAGGGGAGATCGGGGATTGATAAGGCATGATGCTCTGTTAGGCGAGTAGGGGAGTAGGGGAGTAGGGGAGTAGGGGAGTAGGGGAGTAGGGGAGTAGGGGAAGCTAGTCGAGTGCAAGTTTACGGATTAGCAGCCGAAGGAGTTTTCCTACACTTTCGGTACTTGCCAACAACGAGGATGTCGTCGTTTGCGGCGCGATACCGATACGCTCGGCGATGAGAAGCTGAGTTTCCAGCTCCTTCAATGAGCCTTGAGCGATACGGAGAAATTGCTGGTAGGAACCTCGGACTTCTCTGCCATAGCCCTCGGCTATGTTCGCTGGCACCGAGGTTGCGGCTCGCCGCACTTGGCTGGTCAGTCCGTAAAGTTCCTCCTTGGGCCAGGATTTCGTCGCGCCGTAAACCGCCACCGCAAGATCCATTGCTTGTTGCCAGACTACCAGATCCTTGTAGGAGCCCGTTTTCTCCGTCATTTTCCCCTACTCCCCTACTCCCCTACTCCCCTACTCCCCTACTCCCCTACTCCCTTAAACGTTGAGCAGCAGATATTCCCGCTCCCACGGACTGATCACTTCCATGAACGTCTCGAATTCCGCACGCTTGATCGCCGCATAGGTGGCGGCGAAAGACTTGCCCAGCAACGCGCAGAGTTCCTCGTCGCCTTCGAACAAGTCCACGGCTTCGAGCAGGCTGCGCGGCAGGTCTATCTCGTCCGCATTGGCGGTTGTAAGCACGGGCGGTTCGGCCTTGATCTTCCTGGTGATGCCGATCAGCCCGCAGGCGAGCGAGGCTGCAAGTGCCAGGTAGGGATTGGCGTCGGAGGACGGAATGCGGTTCTCGACGCGCCGCGCCGCGGGGTCGGAACGCGGCACCCGGAACGCCGTGGTGCGGTTGTCGTAGCCCCATTTGTTGTTGACGGGAGCCGATGCCGCCTGCGTCAGCCGCCGGTAGGAGTTGACGTAGGGCGCGAACATCACCAACGCGTTCGGCACGTGCTTTTGCATGCCGCCGATGAAATGGAAGAAATCCTCGGTTTCGGAACCATCCTCGGCCGAAAAGATGTTCCTGCCCGTCTTCTTGTCGACGATCGACTGGTGGATATGCATGGCGGAGCCCGGTTGGCCCTGGATCGGCTTGGCCATGAAGGTCGCGTAGATCTCGTGCTTGAGTGCCGCCTCACGGATGGTGCGCTTGAACATGAACACCTGGTCGGCAAGTTCGATCGGGTCGCCATGGCGCAGATTGATCTCGAGCTGGCCGGCGCCCTCTTCGTGGATGAGCGTGTCGATCTCCAGCCCCTGGCTTTCGGAGAAATGGTAGATGTCGTCGATCAGTTCGTCGAACTCGTTGACGCCGGCGATCGAATAGCCGGCGCCGCCGCCGATCGCGCGCCCCGAGCGACCGACGGGCGGGGTCAACGGATAGTCCGGGTCCGGGTTCTTGCGCACGAGGTAGAACTCGATCTCAGGCGCCACGACCGGCTTCAGCCCAAGCCTGTCATAGGCTGCAAGGACGCGCTTCAGCACATTGCGCGGCGTGAACTCGACCGAGCGGCCGTCCTGGTGGACGAGGTCGCAGATCACGGCCGCCGTCGGGTCTTCTTCCCAAGGTACCACCGTCAGCGTCGACAGGTCCGGCATCAGCTTGAGGTCGCCGTCGTCTTCAGGGTAGTGGAAGCCGTTGCCGTCCTCTGGATAGCCGCCGGAAATCGTCGTCATAAAGACGGCCGAAGGCAGCGCCAGCGAAGTGTTGGAGGTGAATTTCTTCGACGGCATCATCTTGCCGCGCGCCACGCCGGCCTGATCGGGTGTGATGCATTCGATATCTTCGATGCCGCGCCATTCCAGCCAATCGCTGACTTCCTTCCAGTTCTTCACACCACGCAGGTTTTTCACAAAGGCAGGCGTGCGCGCCCGTCCTCCGCGGCTCGACGGACGGACTTCCTTTTTTGCAGGCGGCATCATTCACCAGATTGGGTTGCGGATTTCGGAGTATAGCCGTGCCGCGCGATGGAAGGGAAGGGAGCCACCGCCGGCATTTTCCGTTGCAGGTTGAAAACCGCCCGCCGCTCGGCTTAGGTTTGGTGTCTTCCCGCATTCGAGAAGCCGGTGATGCGAACCAGCAGCGAACTGACCACGATCGGCTTCGATGCCGACGACACGCTTTGGCAAAACGAACAATTCTTCCGCATGACGGAGAAGCGCTTTGCCGCCATGCTGGCCGATCATGGCGAGGAGAAGCAGATCTCGGCGCGACTGCTGGAGGCCGAGAGGCGCAACCTTGCGATCTATGGTTTCGGCATCAAGGGATTTACGCTCTCGATGATCGAAACGGCGATCGAGGTCACCGACGGGCGCGTGCCGGCCTCGGTCATATCGGAGATTCTCGACGCCGGTCGCGAGATGCTGGGCCATCCGATCGAGCCGTTGCCGTATGCGCGCGAGACGGTCGAGAAACTCGCCGGCACCTTCCGCCTGGTGCTGATCACCAAGGGCGATTTGTTCGATCAGGAGCGCAAGCTGGCCGGCTCCGGGCTGGGCGATCTGTTCGATGCCGTCGAGATCGTCAGCGACAAGACGGCCGCGACCTATGCGCGCCTCTTCAACCGCCATGGCGACGGCCCGGCAAGGAGCATGATGGTCGGCAATTCGCTGAAGTCGGACGTGGTGCCCGCCATCGAGGCCGGCGGCTGGGGTGTCCATGTGCCGCACGAACTGACCTGGGTGCTCGAACATGTCGAGGCGCCAGTCGCAGAGCCGCGTTTCCGCCAGATATCGGATCTCGGTCAATTGCCGGACCTGATAGAAAGCATCGCGAAGCCAAGCTGATCGCGACTGCGATTATTTGCTTTTTGAATAAATCCGGGCGGAAAACCGCGGCACCACTTTCCCGGAATTGCCTCAGCGGTTGATCAGGCGATCGATCACCGGTTGCAGCCGTTCGGGCGTGATCGGCTTTGCCACCACCACGTCGACGACTTTCGCCAGGCCAAGGCTCTCCGGCGTGCCATTCTTGGTTGAAAGCAGGATCACGGGAGGAAGCGATTTGCCCGAAGTCCGGCGCAACATTTCGATGCCGGGCATCAGATTGTCGCAGTCCTTGTTGTCGGGGCCACCATCGAGGACGATCGCTCCCGGCACCAG
Organism: Mesorhizobium sp. WSM3626; assembly: GCF_000513935.1. Taxonomy (GTDB): domain Bacteria; phylum Pseudomonadota; class Alphaproteobacteria; order Rhizobiales; family Rhizobiaceae; genus Mesorhizobium; species Mesorhizobium salmacidum. Next base: position 23,421 of record NZ_AZUY01000028.1, read on the forward strand.
CGTTCGCAAGGTTTTCGCTGCGATATCAGGCGGTTCCGAGATTGGTCTGAGCCCGGACCGTTCGACGATCTTCGATACGACGACCCGGTTGATCGGCGATTTCCCGACAACAAGCACCCGCGAGAGATCGCGGATCCTGTTGGTGCTTGAATCCCGGGTCCCCAGATTCACATGTTTTGCGGTCTCGCTCTCGCGGTTCACTGGGCACCCAAGTCGGCCAAGAAGTTCGCCCCCATTTCAATGCAGAGTTGAAATCTGGGCGACAATTGGCGTGAGATCGCACCCTTGTCAAGTTGAAATAAAAGAACCTGGAGGCGTCCTCCACAACAGTGGATTCAAAGCAACAGTACTGTACTGCTCTGTCCATGGCTTGGTTGCATAAAAATAAAATTCACCTGCGCATTCATTGCGCAGGTGAAAGGCCGCCTGGACGATTTCGGATCAGCCATGGCTCTGTTGCGTGACGATGACCGGGATCAAAAGGTCACCCCAATTGCCGTCACCGCCATGATGCCTTGCGGAGCGCACGAGCTCCACCGAGACGCCCGCCTCCACCGCCTTCATCACCGACTGGTTGAGCCTGTGCAGATCGTTGGCCAGCATGCGGATCGTCGCCTGCTGGTCGACGCTCATCGTGGTCGATTGCTCTTCTGCCCGTTCCTTGACGCGGCTTATCGATGCCATTGGTCGTCTCCTATGTCCTTGCCCTCTCGGGCGTTTCCTCTGTTGGTCGTCTTTTTTGGCGAACTCACTCCGCCGCCGGCTTGAACTGCGCGTGCTCGGTCGACTCATGCATAGCGGTGGTCGATGACCGGCCCCCGGTGATCGCCATCGAGACGGCATCGAAATAGCCGGTGCCGACCTCACGCTGGTGCTTGGTCGCGGTATAGCCATTGGCCTCCGCCGCGAATTCCGCTTCCTGCAACTCGGAATAGGCCGACATCTGCCGCGCCTTGTAGCCGCGGGCGAGTTCGAACATGCCGTAGTTGAGCTGGTGGAAGCCCGCCAGCGTAATGAACTGGAACTTGTAACCCATGGCGCCCAATTCCCGCTGGAACTTGGCGATCGTCGCGTCATCGAGGTTCTTCTTCCAGTTGAACGACGGCGAGCAATTATAGGCGAGCAGCTTGCCTGGATGGTGCCTGCGCACCCCCTCCGCGAATTTCTTGGCCTGCGCCAGGTCGGGCTTCGAGGTCTCGCACCAGATCAGGTCGGCGTGGGGCGCATAGGCAACGGCCCGTGCGATACAAGGCTCGATGCCGTTCCTGACCTGGTAGAAGCCTTCCACCGTACGGCCGGCATCATAGTCGACAAAGGGCTGGTCGCGCTCATCGATATCGGAGGTGAGCAGCTTTGCCGCTTCCGCGTCGGTGCGGGCCACGACCAGGGTGGGCGTGGCCATCACGTCGGCCGCGAGTCGCGCGGCGTTGAGGTTGCGGATATGCGCCGCGGTCGGGATCAGCACCTTGCCGCCGAGATGGCCGCACTTCTTCTCCGACGCCAGCTGGTCCTCATAGTGGACGCCGGCGGCACCCGCCTCGATGAACGCCTTCATGATCTCGAAGGCGTTGAGCGGGCCGCCGAAACCGGCTTCCGCATCGGCGACGATCGGCGCGAACCAGGTCTCGACCGAAAGCCCGTTGCCTTCGGAGGTCTCGATCTGGTCGGCGCGCTGCAGCGTGCGGTTGATGCGCTTGACCAGTTCGGGCGCCGCATTGGCCGGATAGAGCGACTGGTCCGGATACATCGCCGAGGCGGTGTTCGCGTCGGCGGCAACCTGCCAGCCCGACAGATAGATCGCCTTCAGCCCGGCGCGCACCTGCTGCATCGCCTGGTTGCCGGACATGGCGCCCAATGCGTTGACGAAGTCCTCTTCGTGGATGAGCTTCCACAGCCGGTTGGCGCCCATTTCGGCAAGGCTCTGCCTGATCTGCACCGAACCGCGCAGCCGCTTCACATCCTCCGGCGAATAGGGACGTTCAATGCCGTCGAAGCGGCCTTCAGGCGCCGAGGGGACGAGGTTGTAAAAATCAGTCATTGGTCACTCCGAAGGTTTCTGCACGACGTCCACGCGCCAGTTGTCGGGAATATTCCTATGTGACTCAATTTACATTGCGATGCAAAATGAGCCAGAAAAATCAGTAAATCCCGTCGGACATAAGGGAAAATCTGTGTTGTGTTTGACAGGGAGGCGCTGTAAATTTGTCAATCCTGTAAAGACAAGCAGGCTGGGATCGCGCCTGATGTCGTGTAAAGTCCTGTCAAGGATGGTCGATGGCTGATCAGAAGATTTTCGCCGGGCCGCGCATTCGCCGCATCCGCAACGCCAAGGGCCTGACCCAGACGGCAATGGCCGAGGGGCTCGGCATCTCGCCGTCCTATCTCAACCTGATCGAGCGTAACCAGCGGCCGCTGACCGTGCAGCTGATCCTGAAGCTGGCCTCCGTCTACAAGGTCGATCCGCACGAGCTTCAGGGCGAGGCCAGGGGATCGGTCGCTGCCCTGAAGGAGGTGTTCACCGATCCGCTGCTGGTTGGCGAACTGCCGGGAGATCAGGAACTGATCGAGCTTGCCGAGGCGGCGCCCAATGCCTCCGCCGGGGTGATAAAACTGTTCCGCGCCTATCGCGAGCAGGCCGAGCGGCTGTCCGACATCAACGAGCTTCTGGCACGCGAGGGTCGGACGACAGCGCTCTCCGGCGCCCGCTTGCCGATCGACGAGGTGCGCGAGATTTTCGAGCGGCGGCCGAACCATTTTTCCTCGCTCGAGGAAGAGGCCGAGGCGTTCACGTCGGTGCTTGACCCCGGCGACGACTTGTTTGGGGCATTGAAGGCATGGCTGAAGCGCGAATACGGCATCGTGGTCAAGGTTCTGCCGGTCGCCACCATGCCGAACTGGCGCCGCCGCTACGACCGCCACTCGCAGCGCCTGTTCCTGTCCGAGCGCCTGTCACCATTCGACCAGTTGCGTGAAGTCGCGATGGAGGCCTGCCTGATCCGCATGACGGTCGCGATCGCCGGCGAGATCCAGGCCCTGAGGCTGGCCACGGACGAGGCGCGCCGCCTTGCCCGCTTCGAACTCGGCCGCTATGCCGCCCACGCGCTGATGATGCCTTATCAGCCTTTTCACGCGGCGGCCGTTCGCTCACGCTACGACATCGAAGTCCTGCGCTCGCGCTTTGGCGTCTCCTTCGAGCAGGCGGCAAACCGGCTGACCATGCTGCAGCGGCCAGGTGCTTCTGGCGTGCCTTTCTTCATGCTCGAGGTCGACAATGCCGGAAACCGCTTTCGCAAGGCCGGCAGCCAGGGCTTTCCACAAAGCCGCTTTGGCGGCGGCTGTCCCAAGCTTCCCGTGCATGTCGCCTTCACCCAGCCCGGTCAGGTCTTCGTCGAGGCGGTGGAAATGCCTGATGGCGCCGAGTTCCTGTGCATCGCCCGCACGCTGGAGGGGCCGCAAGGCGCATTCTCCGAACGCCCGCGCCGCACGGCACTGCTACTCGGCTGCGACATCGGCTTTCGCGACGACATCGTCTATGGCGCGGTGCTGCCTGGCGCGGCAGTCGGCGCGAAGGTGGGGGCAGGCACCATCGCGGCGACGCCTGTCGGCCCGGCCTGCCGGCTTTGCGAGCGCGTCGGCTGCCTGGCGCGCGCCGAGCCGCCGGTGACGCGACCCCTCGGCCTCGACGAGATGGTGACCGGCCTGAGCGCATTCGATTTTCAGTAGCGTTGCGGCAAAGGTGCCACAATCGTCGCCGGTCTCTGGATCACCCGCGGCTTAAGTCTTTGCGTTACGTGAACAGAGTAGTTTTTTGTCGTCCCCTGCGCATCGTCCCGTCCATAAAAGCTCGACAGTCGCGCCCATGACAGACACAGCATCATCTCCGACCCTTGTTGCATCGACGACCGGCCTTGCTACCTCGACAGTCTCGCCGCGCGAGGAACGCGTCGGCATGCTTCTGGTCTTCCTGTCGGCGCTGATGTGGAGTTTCGGCGGCACCATCGCTCGTTTCATCAGCGCCGGTGACAGCTGGACGGTTATTTTCTGGCGTTCCGTTTGGGCCGCCGCCTTCCTGCTCTGCTTCATGGTCTGGCGTGACGGCTGGCGCGGCATGGTGAAGTCATTCCAGGACATGGGCTTGCCAGGCATTGCCGTGGGATTCTGCTTTGCCATTGCCTCGACCTCGTTCGTCGTGGCGCTTGCCTATACCACCGTCGCCAACATCCTCTTGATGCAGGCCGGCGTGCCGCTCCTGGCGGCCTTGTTTGCCTGGGCACTGTTTCGCGAAAGAGTAACCGTCGCGACCTGGATGGCCATTGCCGCCGTCATCGCCGGCGTAGCCATCATGGTGTCGGAATCACTGGATGGTGCCGTCTCGCCCATAGGCGATGGACTTGCGTTGCTGATCGCGTTCATGTTCTCGATCGCCACCGTCATCACCCGGCGCTTCTCCAGCGTGCGCATGACGCCGGCGACCTGTCTCGGCACGATCCTGGCGGCGGGCTTGGCTGCCTCGCAAGCCTCGACCTTCATGGTGTCGGCCGGCGACATGGGCTTTCTCTTCGTCTTCGGCGTGGTCAATCTCGGCCTTGGCCTTGCTTTCTTCGCCACCGGCGCGCGCCTAATCCCGGCGGCGATCGCGGCACTGCTCGGCACGTTCGAGCCGATCCTGGGGCCGATATGGGTCTGGCTCATTCATTCCGAGGTGCCGTCCGGGCGCACCATGGTCGGCGGCGCGGTGGTGGTCACGGCGCTGCTTGTCCATATTGGGCTCGAATTCAAGCGCCAGGCGCGGCCGCAGCGGGCTGGGGTCACCGGAGTGCCTTCGCCTAATTGATGCCGGCGCCGAAGCTTTGCCCATTGACAATGTCGCTGCCGCCCGGGCAGGCTGGGACTACGGCAACAACAAGACAGGCTTATCTTGCCAAGTCTCCCCGGCGGCTCGATCGAGACCGGACCACATTCTTGTATCTCTCTCCGCGCGGCGGCGAAAGCTTCTGACGGCACCGCAATTCCTTCCCGCCCCGAACGACCGGGTTGCCGCAGGCGGCGTGCCGGATGGCGCTTGTCGGCCCCTGGAAAGCTCAACAGTCTGAAGCAAAATGCCCGGCAGCGCGAGCATGTCGCGACGCGCCGGCAATGGAACACTCACCAAAGGAGAATAGCATGATCCGCAAAGCGCTCTGGCTTTCGGCAACCTCGGTATTTCTGGCGCTTTTGACGCCCGCCGGTCACGCCGCCGACCGCGTCGTCAACGTCTTCAACTGGTCGGATTATATCGACAGTTCGATCATCGACGATTTCACCAAGAAGACCGGCATCAAAGTCGTCTACGACACCTTCGATTCCAACGAAATCCTCGAAACCAAACTGCTCGCCGGCGGCAGCGGCTACGACGTCGTCGTGCCGAGCGGCAATTTCCTGGCTCGCCAGATCCAGGCCGGTGTGTTCCAGAAGCTCGACAAGTCGAAGCTGCCGAACCTCTCCAACATGTGGGATACGGTTACGGAACGCACGGCCAAATACGACCCCGGCAACGAATACTCGGTCAATTACATGTGGGGCACGGTCGGCATCGGTTACAACACCAAGAAAGTGCAGGCAGCGCTCGGCACCGACAAGATCGACAGCTGGGATGCTTTCTTCAATCCGGACAGCCTGGCCAAATTGAAGGATTGCGGCGTCTATGTGCTGGATTCTCCCTCCGACATCCTGCCGGCGGCGCTGAAATATCTCGGTCTGGACCCCAACAGCACCTCGCCTGACGACATTGCCAAGGCCGAGGAAGCTCTTCTCAAGATCCGTCCCTATATCAGGAAATTCCACTCGTCCGAATACATCAACGCACTTGCCAATGGCGACATCTGCCTGGCGGTCGGCTGGTCGGGTGACGTGTTCCAGGCTCGCAACCGCGCGGTCGAAGCCAAGCAAGGCGTGGAAATCGGCTATTCCGTGCCGAAGGAAGGCGCCCAGATGTGGTTCGATCAGATGGCGATCCCCGCCGATGCGCCGCATGTCGCCGAGGCGCTTGAATTCATCAACTACATGATGACGCCGGAAGTGATCGCCAAATCGTCGAACTATGTCCTTTATGCCAACGGCAACAAGGCATCGCAGCAGTTCGTCGACAAGGCGCTGCTCGAGGATCCGGCGGTCTATCCGGACGCTGCGACCTTGCAGAAGCTCTATACCGTCCAGCCTTACGATCCCAAGACGCAGCGCATCATCACGCGCAGCTGGACCAAGATCGTCACCGGCCAGTAGGCAATCCGACGCGACCCCGGCAGCCAACTGCCGGGGTCGATTTCTTTTGGGGAATAAAAAGTACGGAGTGGGGATATGAAATCGCTTGGCAGCATCCGCAGGGACTTCGCGCCATGGAACGACCCGAAGGCCAAGCCATATATTCAATTCGACGGCGTCACCAAGAGGTTCGGCGACTTCACCGCCGTCAACAATCTGTCGCTGACCATTTTCGAGCGTGAATTCTTCGCGTTGCTCGGCGCCTCGGGTTGCGGAAAGTCGACGCTGCTCAGGATGCTTGCCGGCTTCGAGGAACCGACAGCCGGTCGCATCCTGCTCGATGGTCAGGATCTGCGCGGCATTCCGCCCTATCGCCGGCCGGTCAACATGATGTTCCAGTCCTATGCCCTGTTCCCGCATATGACGGTCGAGAACAACATCGCCTTCGGGCTCAAGCAGGAAGGCATGCCGAAGCCCGATATTGAAAAGCGCGTCGCCGACATGCTGAAGCTGGTCAAGCTCGAGCAGTTCGCCAAGCGCAAGCCGCACCAGCTCTCCGGCGGCCAACGCCAGCGCGTCGCGCTTGCCCGCTCGGTCGCCAAGCGACCGAAGGTGCTGCTGCTCGACGAGCCGCTCGGCGCGCTCGACAAGAAACTGCGCGAGGAAACCCAATTCGAACTGATGGATCTGCAGCAGGAGCTTGGTCTCACCTTCGTCGTCGTCACCCATGACCAGGAAGAGGCGATGACGATGGCCGATCGCATCGCCATCATGGACAAGGGCGAGGTGATGCAGGTTGCGACACCGGCGGAGGTTTACGAGGCTCCGACGTCGCGCTTCGTCGCTCATTTCGTCGGCAACGTGAATATGTTCGAGGGCAAGGTTGCCGAGCGCACCGACAAGGCAACACGCATCACCGGCGCGACCGGAGCCCAGATCGTCGTCGAGAATGGCGCCGCCGCAACAGGCGCCGACATCATCTTCGCCATCAGGCCGGAAAAGATCAGGGTTTCGTCGAAGAAGCCGGCCGATGCGGTCAACGCGCTGGAGGGCGAGGTTTACGACATCGCCTATCTCGGCGACATGACCGTCTATCACGTCAGGCTGGACGACGGGCAGATCGTGCGGGCAAGCGCCCTGAACGCGGCTCGTGTGACCGAGGATCCGCTGACCTGGAACGACCGTGCCTGGGTGTCCTTCCGGCCCGACGCCGGCGTCGTGCTGGCACGGTAGGGGGCGGGCATGTCCAATACCGCCGTCGCCGATGCCGCCGCGCCATCGACTGCCGCCAATCCGTTCCTGACGCGTTTGGGTGCCGGCTTCGTCAGCCGGCTCGTCATCATCGTTCCCTATCTCTGGCTGCTGTTCTTTTTCCTCGTCCCCTTCGTCATCGTCTTCAAGATCTCGCTGTCGCAGACGGCTATCGCCATGCCGCCCTATACGCCGGTGCTCGATTTCAGGGACGGCGTTTCCGGTTTCTTCGCCGGCTTTCGCGACCTCAACTTCGACAATTATGTCTGGCTGACGCAGGACGCACTATATTTCAAAGCCTACCTCACCAGCGTCGTCATCGCTGCCATCTCCACGGGGCTGACCTTGCTGGTTGGCTATCCCATCGCCTATGGCATGGCGCGCGCTCCGGCCACGATCCGCCCGACATTGCTGATGCTGGTCATCCTGCCGTTCTGGACGTCGTTCCTGATCCGCGTCTATGCCTGGATCGGTATCCTGAAGCCAGAGGGCCTGCTCAACCAGTTGCTCTTGTCGCTGCACATCATCAATCAGCCGCTGGTGATCCTCAACACCTACACGGCCATCTTCATCGGCATCGTCTATTCCTACCTGCCGTTCATGGTGCTACCGCTTTATTCGTCGTTGGAAAAGATGGACTACTCCCTGATCGAGGCGGCCAAGGATCTCGGCTGTCCGCCGACCGCTGCCTTCTGGAAGATCACCTTTCCGCTGTCGCTGCCCGGCGTCATTGCCGGCTGCCTGCTGGTGTTCATCCCGGCCGTCGGCGAATTCGTCATCCCCGACCTGCTCGGCGGCTCGCAGACGCTGATGATCGGCAAGACGCTGTGGAACGAGTTCTTCGCCAATCGTGACTGGCCGGTGTCGTCGGCCGTTGCCGTCATCCTGCTGTTGCTGCTGATCGTACCGATCGTCTTGTTCCAGCATGCCCAGGCCCGCGCGCAAGAGCAGGACAAATGAACGCCACCTGGAGCCGCTTCAACATCACGTCGATCACGCTCGGTTTTGCCTTTCTCTATCTGCCGATCGTGCTGCTCGTCGTCTTCTCCTTCAACGAGTCCAAGCTCGTCACCGTCTGGGGCGGCTTTTCCACCAAATGGTACGTATCGCTGTTCCACAATCAGGGCCTGATGGACGCCGCGTGGGTGACCATCCGCGTCGGTCTGATTTCGGCGACGGTGGCCACGGTTCTCGGCACCATGGGGGCCCTGGCGCTGACCCGCTACACACGCTTCCGGGGCAGGGTCCTGTTCTCTGGCATGATCTTCGCACCATTGGTCATGCCTGATGTCATTACCGGCCTGTCGCTGCTCCTGCTGTTTGTCGCCATCGGCATGGATCGCGGCATGACGACCGTGATCCTCGCGCATATCACCTTCACAATGTGCTTTGTCGCGGTCGTCGTGCAGTCGCGGCTTGTCAGCTTCGATCGCTCGCTGGAAGAAGCCGCCATGGATCTTGGCGCACCGCCTGTGAAGACCTTCTTCCAGATCACGCTGCCAGTCATTTTGCCGGCGATCGTGTCCGGCTGGATGCTGGCCTTTACGCTGTCACTGGACGACCTGGTCATCGCCAGCTTTGCTTCGGGCCCTGGCGCCACCACGCTGCCGATGAAGATCTACAGCCAGGTCCGCCTCGGCGTGACGCCGGAGATCAATGCCGCCTGCACCCTTCTGATCGCGATCGTCACGGTTGGCGTCATCATCGCTTCGGTCGCCAACAAGCGGCGCGAGGTGCAGCGGCAGCTTGATGAGCGGGCCGCGCAACGCGGTTAGGGGCGGCGCTTCGGGCGCAAGGCGTTATTCGCCCGAAACGCCACGGCTGATGGGCGAAATGAACGGCGTGCTCCACGTTCCGCCGACGAAAAACGACGACTGGTTGGGCCCCTGCTGGCCGTTCTTTTGCGTTGCTGGCTGATCCGGCTGGATGACGCCGCCCGACAGCGCCAGCCCGCGTCCTGCGTAGGATGCGATGCCGGAAAGCCAGATCTTGTATTTCGCCGAATTTGCCTCGGCCTTGTCGAGTCTCGCCACGCCTCTTGAAATGGTTGCCTTCACTTCGGCGCCATCGATGGGCAGCGTCCCGTCCGAGACATCGTCGAGCGCGAAGAAGCCGCCCTGTTCGGTATGCTTGAGAAAGGCCGGCAGGTTGAACTTGCTGAGCGCGCCGGGGCCGAAGGTCGCCGAGACCGAGCCGTCGGCGTTTTCAAAGATCGAATCCCAGGTCCTTCCCGGTCCCTTGAGGATGACCGAAACGGTGCCGGTGCCGACCGGCACCAGCCGGGTCATCCCGGCCGCGGTACCGAACGCGCCGCCATCGACGTCGGAGGCCAGCAGCCGGATTTCGACCTGGGTGCCCTCGGGTTTACGGTCGAAACGAAGGCTGGTCTGGATGTTGCCGCCAAAAGCCGAGGCATCGGAGATGTCGAAGACGGAAAGACCGTCCTTGACCTGGGCGGTGGCCGCGACATCGGCAAGCTGGATACTCCCCGCCGTGGCACGGGCCGCCGACAGCCTGAGATCGAGATTGACCCGATCGGCGAAACTCGTGTCGACCTGACCTGGCTCGCCGCTGCTCGCCGGTCCCAGCGACGTGAAGGCGGACAGAAACGACCTGAGGTCGAGCGTGTCGAAGGCAAGTGTGCCCGAGATCACCGGTTGCGTCTCGCCAAGCGACAGGTCCAGCGCGCCCATGCCCGGGTTGTTGTCCAGCGCCAGCGCCGTGTTTTCAAATTTGACCCGGCCGGCCGACGCCGTGACCTTGCTCGAAATGCTGACCGAGCCGATCGCCGCGCTCGGCGCGATGCCGGCCTGCGACCATTCCAGCACGCGGCGCAGCGAGGGCGCCGCGAATTTCACCTGGCCATCGAAATAGGCTTTTTCGGACATGTTGGCCGTGCCGTCGAAGGAGAAGGTGGCGGGCGCTGCCTTGAAGGACAGAGTGAGGGGTGCCATGCCCCCGGCGAACAGCACCAGAGGTCTCGGCGAGGCGGCATCCACGGTCACGCTTTCGCCGCGCCAGATCCCGGTCGCGGACAATGTCGCATTGCTGTTCATCGCCGCCCAAGTAGCCTGGCCGCTAAGACTGCTCAGGATCTCCACATCCTTGCCTTTGACGGACGCCACCATGCGGCCATCCCTGAACTCCACGGTTCCGAAAGTGTCGTCCGGCAGCTTGTCCAGGTCGGGCTTGGCGGGGTCCGCGTTGACCAGGCCACGGGCCGCGTCGATGGAGCGCGCGATGCGCCCGCCGGTCGGCGCCGTGGGCAGGAATAGCCCGCCCGCCGTGCGCTGCACCCGGATCGTCGGCCGCACCAGCCGTGCCGTGGAAAACACCACATCGCCCTGCAATGCCGCCATGGCCGAGAGGTCGATCTCGACCCGTTCGGCTTCGACGACCGGAGGCGCGTCGGCATCCGTCCACTTCGACAGCGTCACATCGGTCAGGATCGCGCGGAATTTTGGCCAGACCTCGATGCGCGGCGACCCCTCGATGGCAACCCGAAAGCCGCTCCAGGCGCTCAATTCCCAGGCGATGCGGTCACGCACGATCCGCGTCGAGGCAATCAGCGGCAGGGCCGCGACCACCAGAGCGATGACGATCGCGGCAGCGCCGATCGCCCATACTCCGCGGCGGATCAAGGATGATGGCATATAGCCCCGTATGCTTCCATTCCGACAACAACGATCGTCCGACGGGTGTAACCCTGTCGTCACTACGACTTAGGGCTGACGCATTTCAAGTCTTTATGGCCCGGCGATGGCATTTGCGCACACCTGACCGCGTCAGCCCAACAAAATCTTGCTCTGCTGCGCTGCGATATGCATAAGCGATGACGACCTTGGGAGGATCGATCATGGCTGGCGAAGTACCGCTCTGGACCCCGACGCAAGACCAGATTGATGCCTCGCCCTTGACCGCCTTCATGAAGGTTGCGGCAGCGAATACCGGCAGTCCATTTTCATCCTACGCCGATCTTCACCGCTGGTCGGTCGAGAACCGGGAATCTTTCTGGGATCTTGTCTGGGATTTCTGCGGTCTTGAAGGCGACAAAGGCGAACGACTGCTGCTCGATGGCGAGAGGATGCCCGGCGCTTCTTTCTTCCCCGACGCTTCGCTGAATTTCGCCGAGAACCTTCTGAAAAAAACCGGTGCCGGCGAGGCAATCGTCTTCCGCGGCGAGGACAAGGTCGAGAGGCGGCTGTCGTGGAACGAACTGCATGGCCTGGTCTCGCGCCTGCAGCAGCTCTTCCTGTCGCTCAAGGTGAAGAAGGGGGACCGTATCGCTGCGATGATACCCAACATGCCCGAAGCCGTCGCCGCCATGCTGGCCGCCGCCTCGATCGGTGCGGTGTGGTCATCCTGTTCTCCCGATTTCGGCGAGCAGGGCGTGCTCGACCGGTTCGGCCAGATCGAACCTGTCATCTTCATCGCGCCGGACGGCTATTGGTACAATGGCAAGGCGATCGAGGTCGCCGACAAGGTCAAGGCGGTCGCGGCCAGGCTCGGCAGCGTCCGCAAGGTCCTGCTCGTCGACTATCTCGGCACCTCCGCCGATGTTGCCGATACCATCGACAAGGCGGTGGCGATTGAGGAGGCGCTGTCGCCCTTCGCCGTCAAATCCGTCATCTTCGAGCGGCTGCCATTTTCGCATCCGCTCTACATCCTGTTTTCGTCCGGCACCACCGGCATTCCCAAATGCATCGTCCACTCGGCCGGCGGCACGCTGATCCAGCATGTCAAGGAACACCGGCTGCATGCCGGCCTCGGCGACGGCGACCGCTTCTTCTATTTCACCACCTGCGGCTGGATGATGTGGAACTGGCTGGCATCGGGTCTGGCCTCCGGCGCCACGCTGCTGCTTTATGACGGCTCTCCCTTCCACCCCGACGGCAACGTGCTGTTCGATTTCGCCGATGCCGAGAAGATGACCTTCTTCGGCACCTCGGCCAAGTTCATCGATTCCGTTCGCAAGGCCGGCCTCAAGCCGATCCGCAGCCATGATCTGTCGACGGTGCGCGCCATCTCCTCCACCGGGTCGCCGCTTTCGCCCGAGGATTTCCGCTTCGTCTATGACGGCATCAAGAAGGACGTGCATCTGGCCTCGGTTTCCGGAGGCACGGACATCGTCTCCTGCTTCGTCCTCGGCGTGCCGATAGAGCCGGTCTGGACCGGGGAGATCCAGGGGCCGGGCCTCGGCCTCGCCGTCGATGTCTGGGACGATGACGGCAAGCCGGTCAGGCAGGAGAAGGGAGAACTGGTTTGCACCAGGGCTTTCCCGTCCATGCCGATCGGCTTCTGGAACGATCCCGACGGCAAGAAATACCAGGCGGCCTATTTCGAGCGTTTCGACAATGTTTGGTGTCATGGCGATTTCGCCGAATGGACCGATCATGGTGGCATGGTCATCCACGGCCGCTCGGACGCGACGCTCAATCCAGGTGGCGTGCGCATCGGCACGGCGGAGATCTACAACCAGGTCGAGCAGATGCCGGAAATCCTGGAGGCGCTGTGCATCGGCCAGGATTTCGACAATGACGTGCGCGTCGTGCTGTTCGTGCGGCTGGCCGCGGGTGTCCAATTGGACGAGGACCTGAAAAAACGCATCCGCGCCAAGATACGCAGCGGCGCCAGCCCTCGCCACGTTCCGGCCAGGATCGTCGCCGTATCGGATATCCCCCGCACCAAGTCGGGCAAGATCACCGAACTCGCCGTGCGCGACGTCGTGCACGGCCGTGCCATCAAAAATAGGGAAGCGCTCGCCAACCCCGAAGCGCTGGAACTGTTCAGGAACCTGCCGCAGCTCGCCGAGTGACCGGCATGGTTAATGAAATATGTCGCGCGAATTTACCTAGATTTCACGAGTGGTACACATTCGTAAATTTTTTGGCGACCCGGTAAGGACTTGTTAAGGCCCGGCGTCGATAGTCGCATGTAACTTGAGGGAGAAATCCCGTTCCTCAGCCCCCGAGGATCTGAATTCAGCTCAAGCCCCCGTTGTGACAGCAATCTCATCTCTCAAGGCGTCCTTTGGACGCCTTTTTCTTTTGGACTTTCTACTCCGCCAGCACCCGGGTCGAGGGGAACACAACCTCCACCAGCGTGCCTTCGCCGGGCGTCGAATTGATGGTGAAGCGGGCGCGGTTGGCTTCCACCATCGCCTTGGTCAGCGGCAGGCCAAGGCCGGTGCCGTCGCCGCGTCCGCGCTTCAGGGCGTTGATTTGCTTGAATGGCTTCAGCGCCTGCTCGATCTCGGACTGGCTCATGCCGATGCCGGTGTCACGCACCCGCATGACGACATCGCCCGAGGTCTCGTAGGCGGTCGAGACGATCACCTGGCCGCCGGCCTGGGTATAGCGGACGGCGTTGGACAGGATGTTGAGCGCGATCTGGCGCACGCTGCGCAGGTCGGCCACCACTTCCGGCAGCCGCGAGGCGAAGCTGGAGCGGATGATGACCCGTTCGCGGTTGGCCTGCGGCTGCATCATCGCCACGGTTTCGGCCAGCGTATCGTTGAGCGACACCGCCTCATAAGCCATTTCCTGCTGGCCGGCCTCGATCTTCGAGATGTCCAGGAGGTCATTGACCAGATCGAGCACGTGGTTGCCCGAGCGGTTGATATCGCGCAGATAGTCGCGGTAGCGGTCATTGGCGACCGGCCCGAACTTCTCGTCGACCATCAGTTCGGAAAAACCGATGATGGCGTTGAGCGGCGTGCGAATCTCGTGGCTGATGCGGGCGAGGAAATCGGTCTTCTGCGAGGAAGCGCGTTCGGCCACCGCACGCGCCTGGGTGAGGTCCTCCTCGGCTCGCTTCCACTGCGTGATGTCGCGCACCACGGCGCAGAAGCCGCTGTCGTTGGGCAGCCGGCCGATGGTCATGAACAGCGGGATGAAGCGCCCCTGTGCTTCGCGGCCGATCACCTCGCGGCCATCATTCAAGACGCTCGCCACGCCAGGCTCCAACAGGCCGGTGAGATAGTCGCGCGCCGCGCGCTGGCTCTCGATCGCAAACAGCGAGGCGAACGGCTTGCCGGTCACCTCGTCGCTGTCGAAACCGAACAGCGCTTCGGCCGGGCGGCTGATCGAACGGATGGTGCCGTCGCTGCCGATCAGCACGACCCCGTCTGTGGCGGTGTCGATGATGGTGCGCATCTCGGCGATGCGTGCCTTGAGCTCGGAAATATCGGGCTGCGTTGGCTCCTCGCCGATCACGTGCAGGGCCACAGGCGCATCATCCTCGCCGGAGCGGCGCACGACCAGCATCAGGGCCTTGCCGTCGCGCCAGGGCACGGAGCGCAGGATGGCATCGATAGGGAATTCCTGTCCGTCGCGCATCTTCAGCCGCAGCGCCCGGTCGCTGCCGTCGGAGGCGTCGTCATCGGCATAAGGGTCGGCAAACAGAGCGCCGAGGCCGCCCGCATCCTCCAGGTCCTCCAGTGTCGCGTACCCGGTCAGGTCGAGGAATTCCTCGTTTGCATAGTGCAATTGGTCGCCCGAATGGATGATGAGCGGCACCGGCAGCTTGCCGAGCAGTGATGTATCCGGCGTCTTGTTTTCGGCACCGACGGAAAATGCTGACGGCATGAACCCTTCGGTTTTGAGCGGCGGCACTTGCAGGCGCGGCCGCTCGGCAAATGTCTCGGTCGCCTCATGCCTGCCGCCGGTTCCGCCGGTGGTCGCAATCGTTTCCTCGCCGGATGCAGTCGCTTGCTCGCCGGCCCAGTCCTCATCGTCCTCGGCGTCGCGAAAATCGTCTGACGTCATGCTGTCGTCATCGGCCGGCGGTGCCTTGGCAGGTCCTGCCTGCGCTGCCGCCTCGCCGATTATCTCCTGTGCCTCGGGCGCTGACGCCTCGTCGCTGCCGTCGGCGGCATGGGCAGGCTCGTCCTCCTTATCGGCATAGTCGAGCAGGGAGCCCGAAGCCCTCGGCGGCGGGGATTCGGAGCTCGGCGCCTGTTGTTCGACCTGGTCCGGCTGCGCACCGTCGAGCCGCGCCAGATCCCTCTGATCCTCGGCATCGCCCGGGGAAGGTTCGCCCGCGCCCGGCTCGTTTTCAGCATCGGGCGCTGCCATCTCATGCGCCGGGCCGGTCGCTGGTTCCTGGGTCGAATTTGTTGGCTCGGCATCCGGGGCGGCGATGTCCACCGGCGGTTTCGTATCGGTCGCGGGTTTGGTCGCGTCGTGCGGCTCCGGCAAAGAGCCTGTTCCGGCACCTGGTTCCGCTTGCCTTGCCGGCTCGGCTGGTTCGGCCGCCGGCGGCTCTGCCGTGGAACTTTCTTTCTTCAGACGCTCGCCGATCTCGCGGAACGCGCTGCGTTCCAGCGTCGACAGCCCCTTGTCGTTGGCCGGCTGCCGGTGTTCGGCCAGCCGGATAACCTTATCGGCGAAGCGCCGCTCCGGTTTGGATACTATCGTCAGCGCCGGCACTTCGCCCTTGAACGGATCCGATGCCTTTGGCTCTTCAGCCTTCGGCTCCTCAGGCAGCGTCTTCACGGCCTCCGGTTTCTGTGCCGCCGGCATCTCGCCATTGGGTACCAATGCCATGCCGATCGCTTCCGGATCGACGACCGCATCCCCGGTTCGCGCGACGCCGAAGCCGCGGAAGCCTTCGAAGGCGCGGCTGCGGCCATAGACGGGCAATGCCGCCAGGTCGACCGGGACCTTCAGGTCGGTGCCGACGACGGGCCACAGCACCGAGCGGCCGGACCAGGTGTCGCGCCGCTCCAGCAGACCGGCGATCTCGCCGGACGCATCAAGGCCGAAAGCCGCCGCGACATCCCTGAAGCGTCGGCCGATCACGTCGGCGGCCGGATGACCGACGACATCGGCGAATTCCGGTGACAGCGCGCTGAACTTGCCCTCGGCGTCGGTACGCCAGACAAAACGTATCGGTGCCGCCGAGCGGCCTATCGTCCGGGTGGCCGAAGCTGTAGTCGGAGCTGCCAGGGAGGCGACCTCGTCCTGCTTCGCGCTGTCCGCCGAAGCCTCGGTGCCGGCCGCCTCGGCCACGCTTTTCGGTTCCGGCGCGTTGTCTTCTCCGGCATTGAAATACCAATGATCGTGCTGTGCCGGCGTGCCCGCCGCCGGTTGGTCATTGTCGGCGGCGACCAGTGCCGGCGCGGCCGGCTCCTCGATTTCTCGCGTTGCTCGTTTCGGCATATCGCCAGCGACGGGCTCGAAAGGGACGGGCTCCTGTTCCATTTTGGCCGCCGTCGGCTGTTCGACCGCCTCTGTCCGCGAAACATCGGCTGTCGGCTGCTTGTCCCGCCGAGACCCGGATTCTACAGCGGCGGTTTCCGCCGCCTCCATTGTGCCGCCAATCTCCTTGGCAGGGTTTTCCGTTGCCGCGGGCGAGCCGTCCGCCGAAGCCGCCGCGCCGGATGCGCTGTCCTCCAGTTGATCCTCGTCGATCACCACCAATAGATGCCGCTCCGGCGTCAGCCGGGCGAGGCCCGCCGGGTAGGAGGTCCTGCCGCCCGGAACGAGGCGCTTGACGATGCGCTCGCCCTCGGCCGCGACGTCGGCCACCAGGGCCGCCAGTGTCGCGGGCTGGATGCCGAGCGCCGAAAATCCCTCCGAGGCGGACTCGATATTGCCCTTGGCATCGATGAAGGCAATGAAATGGCCGTCTTCGGTCAAGCCACTGATCGCCCGGCTGGCGATCTCGGCCGCACTGCGCGAGCCGGTCTGCGCCGCTGGCACGGCCAGCATGATGGCATTCTCGCCATCGGGCAGCGTCACGGCACTGGCAAGAAAGCCGACGGCGCGGCTGGTCATGCCGGTCGCCAGGCGCACCGTGATCGAGCGATCGCTGCCGATCCGCGGGAAACCGCTGGTCGCCATGATCTGACGGCGCGCGATCAGCGGCAGCCGCGCCGAGGCGCCGATGATCGCTTCGATATCGGGATAACCGAACATGGCGGCGCCCGGCCCATTGGCCCAGATCACCTGCTCGAGGTCCACCGACAGGATCGCGATCGCGTCGCCGGCGGCAAACCGCTGGCGGACCGCGTCGAGTACGGCGACGTCAAGGAAGGAATATTCGGACGGCATGCGCTTGGCGAACCCTCACGGAGCGGCGAATTTGCAGTTAACGCTTTGTTAATAAAAGCCGCAGCCACGAAGGTCCACAAGCCAGAACGTGCAAAGGCTGAATTTTGGCTGTTTGGTTAACGCCCGAAAACATTTTTTTGTGCACTGCAACAATGATATTGCAATGCACAAAAATTGCCTTTATATTGCCATCATACATGAACGAGACGGCTTTCTGTCAAAGCCGCTGCCGCTGAAAAGGATGGAAAATGTCCAGGACCAAGACTGCCGAGACCATCGAAAACGTTGAATTCCCGAGCTTCGACGCCTCCAAGGCCACCGACCAGATGCGCGCTTTCGCCGAAAAGGGCGTTGAGCAGTCGAAAGAGGCCTACGCCAAGCTCAAGACCGGCGCCGAGGAGACCCAGAAGGCTTTGGAATCGACCTACGAAACCGCCAAGACTGTTTCCAGCGATCTGTCGCTCAAGACCATCGCGGCGCTGCGCGCCAACGCCGAGGCCGGCTTCTCGCATCTCGAAGCCCTGATCGGCGCCAAGTCGCTGTCGGAAGTCGTCGAGCTGCAGACCGCCTTCCTGCGCAAGCGCGTCGAGCTGACCGTCGAGCAGGCCAAGGACTTCCAGGCTGTTGCCTCCAAGGCGGCCGAGGATGTCTCGAAGCCGATCAAGACCGCCTTCGAGAAGGCGATCAAGGAAATCAAGGCCGCCTAATAATTGCGCATCGTCCGCGGATGCAACAAAAGGTCGCATTTTGTCGGACAAATAGATGTGAGATAGTGACGGTCAAGCGAATACCCGGCGGGTGGAACCTCCTCCCTTCACCTCCGGGGTGACCAGCCAGCACCTCCTCCCGCTGGCTCGTAACAGGAAAAGGCCGGCACCTCCTCCCGCCGGCCTTTTTCTTTGCCCGGCGAAAGGTGCACCGCTGTGGGGAAGTGGCCTTTGCTTTGCAAAAGCCTTGAATTAGAATTCATAAGCCCGTAAGGACGCATCGCCGAACGACAGAGCGGATCGCGGAGAATGAACCTTCCACCTCGATCCCGCTACCAACGTTAAGACGTGCCGTTGTAGCTCAGATGGTTAGAGCGCCGGATTGTGGATCCGGAGGTCGCTGGTTCGATCCCAGCCAACGGTACCATTGGCTTTCCATTAACTACTTGAATTTTTGGTCTAATCTGACCGCGCCTGTCGAAATCCTGCGCAATCGCGGATTTTTGTGCTTTCTATGGTGCTACAAATGGCGCCTGGGAAGACATCGCGAAGCGCGAGACCCTGGCCGCTTCCTGGGGCTGCGGGGCAGGCATCGTGCCGGCCTTACCGGATCGGCGTCTCGCCGCGAAACAGCGGCTGGTGCGCCCGCATCAAGGCGGCAATCCGGTCGGCGACTTTTCGTACCGGCGGGGAGTGACGTTCCTCGTGATGGGTAACGATCCATTGGTCGGTTTCGAGTTCGGCGATAGGCTGAGCGACGCGAACCAGCCGCGGATCGCTGTCACCCACGAAGCATGGGAAAATCGAAAGGCCGGCGCCGGCGGCCACCAGTTCGCGTACCGAATGGGTGTTGTTGCCGCGCACGGCGATGCGGTCGCCATGATGGGCTTGCAGCCAGCGCGCCGAGGCAACGTTTGCTCCTTCGCCGGTGACGCCGACGAACAAGCCGGCGGCGATGCCGTTGATCAGCTGGCGTCCGGAATAAATGGCGTGGGCAACCTTGCCGCTCTGGCGACCGGCCAGCCACTGTTCGTTCGGGCGCTCGCTGCGGATGCCGATGTCGGCGGCACGGCGCCCGATGTCGACCCTGTCGGTGGTGGTGACGAACTCCACCCTTATGCCGTCATCGACCGTCCAGATCTCGCCGATATGGGCGCAAACGAAGGCCGAGGTCCATGGCCCGGCCGAGACGCGGACAATGCGGTCGGGCAGGCTTCCCTCGCGCCAGCGGGTCAGCGACTGCATGGCTGCCTCGACATCTTCGGCGCGCCGCAGCAGTTCTTCACCGACCGGGGTCAGCCGGTAGCCGGTCTGCTGACGCACGAACAGCGGTTCGCCGATCTGCTTTTCGAGCGCGGTGACGCGTCGTCCAAGGGTGGCCGCGCTGAGGCGCGTGGTTGCCGTCGCCGCGCTCAAGCCACCCAGCCGCGCAACGTCTAGAAACAACCTCAGATCGTCCCAGCCGATATCCATTTTGCAGAAATGAAAAACTCCTTGCGACCGTGGCTGTAGCGCGAAGCGGGCATCGCACGCAAGTATGCGGGCATTGGAGGTGTTGGACAATCCTGCCTGGCGGAACAGTGAGAAGCGCCTCGGCTGGCCAAGAAGCCAGCGCAACCCTTTCGATCGCGCAGGCGCTTGGCGCGGATGCTTTGCGCTTTCGATCAACCACGCGCGAGGGGTATTCCGCGCGCCAAAGGAGACGGTCATGTTGCATGAATTTCGACGCCGCTTCGCCCGCTGGCTTGCCTATCGCCAGACGCTTGCGAGCTTGCGGCATGTCCCGGACAGCACGCTGGCGGATGCCGGCATTTCTCGCGAAGAAATCCGCGAGCGTGCCCGCCACGCCGCCCTGCGTCGTTGAGCCAATGGAGGCGGGCATGCAGATGATGAAGCTTTGGGATGGCCGTTCGGTACCGCGCATCGGGATCGGCACCTGGGCGGCGGGTGGCGCGGCGCGCTGGCATGACGGCGACCATCTATGGCGAGGTCGACGACGTCAGGTCGCAAGCCGGATTGCGATGGCCTATGATATCGGCGCGCGGGTGTTCGACACGGCTGCCGCCTATGGCGCCGGCAATGCCGAGCTGATCCTTGGGCGGGCGTTGAAGGGCAAGGACGAAGCGGTCATCGTCACCAAGGTCGGCTATTTCGGCGATCCCGAAACGCGCAAGATCGCTCCCGAGGATGCCTCTGCCGCGGCGATCCGGACTTCGATCGACAATTCGCGGCAGCGCCTGCAGCGCGATTGTATCGACGTCGCGCTGCTGCATATCAACGAGTACCCGATCGAGCGCGCCGGCGAGGTGTTCGATACGCTCGGCCTGCTGCACCAGGAGGGCAAGATCGGCGGCTTCGGCTGGAGCACCGATCACCGCGAGCGGCTTGCCGCCTACGCGCCGCGCGAGGGTTTCGTGGCCGTGGAGAATGACTTCAATGTGTTTACCCCGGCAAACGAGCTGATGGCCGTTGCGGCGCGCGAGGACCTCGTCTCGTTCAGCCGGCTGCCCCTGGCAATGGGGCTGCTCACCGGCAAATACACGCCGGCCATGAAGCTGCCCGCCGATGACGTGCGCGGCGGGAATGCCGAATGGATGGTGTTTTTCAGGGATGGCGCCGCCAACCCGCACTATCTGTCAAGGCTCGCGACAATCCGCGACCTGCTCACCTCGGGCGGGCGCACGCTTGCCCAGGGCGCGCTCGGCTGGATCCTCGCCAAGTCGGCAATCGCCTTGCCGGTTCCCGGCTACACGCGGCCCGAGCAGGTCGAGGACAATCTCGGTGCGCTGGAAAAGGGCCGCTGCCGGCAGCGGTGATGGCCGAGATCGACGCCGTGCTGAATATTGCCGAGACCGCCTGACATGCAGTCCGAAATTCGCATCACCTCGGAGCAGAACTGCACACCGAGCTGATACCGATTGAAAATCGGCTGATGTCATTTGCAAAGAGCTTCTGGGCGAAAACAACCGGGCACGGTTTAGCCGCCCGAACGGGCTTGGTTCGAATTGATTCGCCAAGTTCAGTGCGAAGGCGTACAAAAAGGGGTCGTCAGCAGCACGATACGGGCGTTGACGCTTGGGAGCGACCATCGCACTCCTGCCCAGCGTGAGGCTAGGATGTCATGGCGAAAGACCCTGAGCGCCCCGGTCTAGCGGCCGAAACCGTGCGTGCACTTGCCCGCGAATCGGGTGCTACGGAACAGCAGATACGCGACATAGTGTTCCTGATAGGCTTCGACCGCTCCTCTATCCTCAGGGAAGCTCGCCTTCTGGCGAAGGATCGATAGCCGACGAAACCTGCGATTTGTCCACAGCAGCTACTGTCGGTTTCATACCGACACGGCCGCCCGCCTAGTGCTGGCCGGGTGGGACAGTCTATGTTTTGCCACCGTCGTTCGAGGGGCGCGGCCGGCCGAGAGATCCTAGTGCTCTTGCCCAAGTGGAGAGCGTTTCGTGGATCACAAGGTTCTGCAGGCCAGGAGCGAGTTGTTGCGCCGGATGAGCGCGGGCGATTTCGAGCGGCTGCGGCCACATCTCAAGAGCGTTTTTCTGGAATTGCGATCACCGTTGGAGAACGAAGGCCAAAAGATCGAGGCCGTCTATTTCTTGGAGAGTGGCATCGCATCGGTTGTGGCCAAGGCTTCGGCGACGGCGGAAGCAGAGGTGGGAATAATTGGCTTTGAGGGCATGACCGGTTCGGCGCTGATCATGGGCGACGAGCTGGCAAGCTTCGATTGTTACGTCCAGTCGACGAGCGAAGCGCTGCGGATGAGTGCCGCGCCGTTCCTCGAAGCCTTGGAAGACAGCCCTACCTTGCGGCCGTTCCTGTTGCGCTACGTCCAGTATCTCCACATCCAGACGAGCTACACGGCATCGATCAACGCGCGGCACAGCCTTGAGGTCCGACTGGCGAGATGGCTTCTGATGTGCAGCGACCGGACCATCGGCGACAGGCTTACGATAACCCACGAATTCCTTTCCGTTATGCTGGGCGTCAGGCGCCCTGGGGTCACCGTGGGGCTTCAGACAATCGAGAGCCATGGCTACATCCGAGCCCGCCGCGGCGAAATCACGATCCGGGATCGGAGAGGTCTCATGACGCTGGCACGGGACTCTTACGGCGCTCCCGAACTGCAATACCGTCGGCTGGTCGGAGATCTCGGTTCAAAGAACCCTTCCAGGCAGGATCGTCCGCCCACCTGACCGCCACCATTGCCGGGGTTGGTAGGCCGGATTGTGGGCCGGAAGTGCGGGAATGGCCGACGCGATAATGCCGGTTTGACGGCACATTGCCTAAGCTCGCGTCGGCCATTGCGGCATGGTTTGGATGCCCCCTAGCCAATCTAGTGATCTAGCGATGGCCGACAATAAAGGTCAATTGATTGGTAAGAACCGTACGAAGCTGAACTTTGTCTTGCACCGATGGGGTGCCACGCAAGCCTGGCGCATCGCACTCTCGGAATAGAACATAACTTCCCGCCGCTGGCCGAGCGCCGTTACCCCGTCACGTTGCCGACGTTAGCCGTAGATCCCTTCATGCCGGCACTTCGCCGGCGCTGCTCATAGCCGGCACCGGTCAGGCAATCACAAGTCCTTGAACGCAAACTGTTCCCGGAACATCTCAACTCCAGGTTTGTTTGGAGCCCAGATGCTATCTGGAGCAGGGCGGAGAAATCCATGGTCAATTCCCGATCGATGCCGGTGGTCACCAGGCGTCCGATCTATCGGGCGCCAATGGCGATCGCCAATGCCTGTTTCATCGGCACGCTGCTGACCGACCTCGCCTATTGGCGGACCGCCGAGATGATGTGGACCGATTTTTCCGCATGGCTGTTGTTAGCCGGTCTGGTGATGGGAGCGCTTGCGGTAATTGCGGCCCTTGTTGATCTCTTCACCGGTCGAATGTTCCCAGTGCGCTGGGTCTATCTGCTCGGCAGCCTGGTGGTTCTTGTCCTTTCGTTCTTCAACGCGCTGGTGCACAGCCGTGATGCCTGGACCTCGGTTGTGCCGACGGGGCTCATCCTCTCCGCAGCAGCCGTGATCGTCTTGCTTCTCGTGTGGCTGCTGCGATGGAGCACGGGCCGCGCTCCCGGGGAGGTGGTCGAATGAGCGCCATGCAGGTTTCCGACAGACACATCCGGCGTGCCGTGGGGTTAGGCCTGCTGTGCGGATCGCTTCTGGCATTGCCTGCCTGCAGCGACGACGACCCAGACCCAAGCGGCCAGGTCGGGCCGAACCCGACACTGCCTGAACCGACGCAATATCTTGTTCCGCCCATGCATGTCGCTTCGATCATCGGCTGGAAACAGGACGAGAAACCGACGGTTGCGAAGGGTTTGCAGATCCAGGCATTCGCCAAGGGATTGAAGCATCCGCGCTCGCTCTACACCTTGCCGAACGGTGACGTTCTCGTGGTTGAATCCGTGGCGCCGCCCGGCGCCGCGATCAAACGTCCGAAGGACCTGATCATGGGCTGGATCGAGTCCATGGCGACGTCGGGCGGCGGCACCGAGGGAAGCAGCAACCGCATAACCTTGCTGCGCGATACGAACGGCGATGGTGTGCCCGATCTCCAGAACGTCTTCCTCGACCATCTCAATTCGCCCTTCGGTGTGGCTCTGGTCGGCAACGACCTCTATGTGGCCAACACGGATGCCATCGTGCGCTATCCCTACACGCCAGGCGATACCAAGATCACCGCGCCTGGCACCGTGCTGACGCCGCTGCCCGGCGGCCCGATCGATCACCACTGGACCAAGTCTCTCGTTGCCAGCCCGGACGGATCGCTGCTTTATGTCGGGGTCGGCTCCAACAGCAACATCACGGAGAACGGCATCCAGGCGGAGAAGGACCGCGCCGCCATCTGGGAGGTCGACAGGGCGACAGGCCGTTCGCGCATTTTCGCAAGCGGGCTGCGCAATCCCAACGGTTTGAGCTGGGAGCCGCAGAGCGGAGCGCTTTGGGCCGTTATCAACGAGCGCGACGAACTCGGCCCCAATCTGGTTCCCGACTACATGACTTCGGTCAAGGACGGCGCGTTTTATGGCTGGCCATACAGCTACTATGGCCAGCATGTCGATCCGCGGGTGATGCCGCAGCGGCCGGACCTGGTCGCCAAGGCGATCCCCCCGGACTATGCACTGAGTTCTCATGTCGCGCCCCTGGGCCTGGCATTTTACACCGGCACCAATCTGCCCGAATCCTATCGCAACGGCGCGTTTGTCGGCGAACATGGCAGCTGGAACCGCAAGCGCTTCAACGGCTACAAGGTCGTTTTCATACCGTTCAATGGCGGTCATCCCGACGGCAAGCCTCAGGACGTCGTCACCGGTTTCCTTGACAATGACAACAAGGCACATGGGCGGCCCGTGGGCGTTGCTGTCGACAAGGCCGGTGCTTTGTTGATTGCGGACGATGTTGGAAACACCGTCTGGCGCGTGACTGCCGCACCTCGGTAGCCGTTTCGGATTGTATGCGCAGGCAAGGCGCGTGATGATCTTGGCACGACATGGTAAAAATCGTACAGTGAAACGTCATCAAATCAAGCGCTTTTAAATACCTGCCACGCCGATATGGGCGGCGAGTCGGACGGACGAACGGCCATGTCGACAAATCCCGAACCGACCAATGTCGCCACGTCGGTGGACGCCATTCTCGATGAGTTGCAGGACAGCCCTTTCCCATCGATGCAAGCCGCCATAGCAATGCTGCNGGAGCGGACCGGCACGGAGCGATCGGATGCGGATCTGAAAGGCTTGATCACCAAGAAAGCTGCTGTGCGGGGCATTCAGATTTTTGACGAGGGCAGCACCGCAAATTGAGCCCAAGGCTGCTCATCTAGGTTCGTTATTGATGGATGTCGCTCGCGACGAAATGCGGGATCGCGATCTGGTCAAAATCACCGAAGGTGCGCAATGACGCGGGCGCCCAGGTGTTCGGGGCATCGCTTATCCTGACTGCCGAATGAAGCGCGTGATCTTGATCGGTCAGCGTAGGAGCCGCAGTGGAATTTCCACCACATTCTCCAATCCGGGCAGCTCAAAGGCCATGGCCAACCGACGCAAGGAGGCCATTTCCACGATCAGCTCTTCGATCGAACGATCCGGCAAACCCGTCTTCACTTTCTGCCTTACCCTTGCTGTGAGTTCATGAACCCGGACAGGCACGAAAAGCGCGCTGTCGTCCAGCAATCTGCTGATTTCGATCACCACATCGGCGTCAATGTCTTTCGGCAATTCCCGCATGGGCGTCACCTTGGTCTCGAAGCGCCCCGAAGGCGATCAGGCATTGCGCCAGAAGGCAGGCCGGACGCGGATCGATCGCCAGATTCATAAAACCACCCGCCCGGCATGTCACGATAAAACGTTTGTACGAAAATAACCGAACCGGCTGGCTCGCGTAATCCATACGTCTTGCCCGAAATCGCGGGCTACGGCATCGGCGCATGCCGCACACCATGGCTCAATTGCCGTCAGCATCCGGGCGCCTGTCACCTGGTGAACTCGTCATCAAGAATGCGCAACGCCTCTTCGTATTTGGCCGTGGGTGCTCCGATCTGCCGCGATTGCCAGATGTTGTCGGTCAGATCCGCCCGCTTTACCGGCAGCGCCAATGGGTTCGATGCAGCCCGCCGCACGAATGCAAAATAGTCCTCGCCGTCTCTGCGCGTCATGGCGTCGACCGCGGCGGCGATCGTCGGTCCAAAGCCCGCCTCTTCAAGCCTGGTCCGGCTCCAGCCTTCGCCTTTTTCCAGAACGTCGTGCAGATAGGCGACGACTTTCTGGTCCATCGTCTCGACAGCGTCGACCACCCGACGGCAATGATCGATATAGGGGCCTCCTGTCTTGTCGTGCTGCGATGCATGGGCCTGCTCCGCAATCTTGGCCGCCCGATAGAAAATACTCATCGCATCCATCTCCGCCTTGCCCCCGCGAGCCGCGGCCTTCAGGCACTAACACCGTTCCCTGGTTTCGCGGTGCGGCAAGTCCATGCGGCAGCAAAACGCCGGCCGCCGGCGTCGGTTCCTGTCCTTTTGCAGGAGCGAGTTCCCGCACGGGACGCTCGTCGGTTCCGAGCGCCATGGCATCGAGGCCGCTTCCGTTGACGGAGCCGGCGGAAATGGACCGGCAAGAGGGGCCAGAACCAGGCAGCCGATTGGGTATCGACCGCGCTTCGGTTTCGACGAAGCAATGGGCAGAAAAAGACTTCTTTTTGCGATCCGGCCCGAATGCTCTCTTGCGGACCTTAGAACACGCAAGGCTCGCTTGGGAGGCGACGCCCAAACAAGAGCGGCTGCCAAAACAAGAGCCGGCATACGCCGCTAGAATCAGGCCGATGCCGGCAACAGCCATAGGGGAACCACGACAATGAAGACATTTCGAAACTGCCTGATGAGCGCGGTCGGCGCAGGCTTGCTGGGCCTGGGACTCGCCGCTCCTGCCAACGCCGGCGCCATCCGTCTTGGCATGACGACCTGGGTGGGCTACGGGCCGCTTTTTCTTGCCCGCGACCTTGGTTACTTCAAGGAGGCCGGCGTCGATGTCGACCTGAAGGTTATAGAAGAATCAGCGCTTTACATGGCGGCGGTCGCCGGTGGCGATCTCGATGGCGCCGCCTCCACGGTCGACGAACTGATGAAGTACCGCTCGGACGATCTCTGTTTCAAATACGTCCTGGCGCTCGACGACAGCCACGGCGGTGATGGCGTCGTCACGCAGCCCGACGTCAAGTCGCTCAAGGATCTGAAGGGTCAGCAGGTGGCCTTGAACGAGGGCTCCGTTTCCGAATTCTGGTTCAATGTGCTCCTGAAAAAGGAAGGCATGACCGAGGACGACGTCACCATCACCAACATGACCGCCGATGACGCGGCGACCGCCTTCATCGCCGGCCAGGTTCCCGCCGCCGTGACTTGGGAGCCGCATCTCACCGAAGTCCGCAAGGGCGGCAAGGGAAAGGTGCTGATCGATTCGACGACCACCCCTGGCCTGATCGTGGATGTGATCGCCCTCAAATGCGATCTGATCGAAAAGCATCCCGAGGACGTAAAGGCCCTCGTCAAGGGCTATTACAAGGCGGTCGAGTACATCAAGACCAATCCGGAAAAAGCCTATGAGATCATGGCCAAGGGCATTGGCGGCTATCTCGAAAAGCCAGAGGATTTCGCGGCCGGCGCCAAGGGCGTGCGCTATTACGACCGCGATCGTAACCTGGAATTCTTCGGCACGCCGCAGAAGAGCGAGGCGTCCGAGCTGGTGAACTTCGCGCAGGACATCTGGGGCAAGGCCGGCAAGCTCAAGATGACGATCGACGCAAAAACCATCCTCGACACCGATTTCATCAGGGAACAGTGAGCCTTCGAGAAACCGGGGTCGGTCCGCCTGGCCGCCCCCGATTTCCCGGCAGGCCCGAGCTTCGCGCTTCAGAACATCAACGGAGGCCATCCCATGGCGCAAAGGCGGACAGCGTGGACACGCCTGACGACCCCATTCGCCAACATTCCAGCCAGCACGGCAACAACACTCGCGCTGGCGATGTGGGTGGTCGTGATCGGCGGCTGGGCCCTGCTGTCCTATGGCCGCGTCGTGCCGAACATGTTCCTGCCGACGCCTGGAACCGTGCTGCAGACGACCTATCGCATGTCTCTGGACGGCAGCCTTTTTTACCACACTTTGACCAGCGCCAAGGTGGTGATCCTGGGCTTCATCGTCTCCTCGCTGATCTCGGTGCCGCTGGGATTGTGGATGGGGACCTACCGGGTGGTGCAGGCGCCGCTGGAGCCGTTGGTCAATTTCATCCGCTACCTGCCCGTGACCTCCTTCGTGCCCCTGTTCATCCTTTGGATCGGCATCGGGATCGAACAGCGCATAGCGGTCATCTTTTTCGGCACCTTTTTCCAGCAGCTGGTGATGATTTCCGACTGTGCGCGCAGTGTGTCCAGGGACTTGGTCAACGCCTCCTACACTCTGGGCACCAAGCGCAGCGAAGCCGTGTGGCACGTCATTTTCCCGGCCGCGCTTCCAGCCATCCTCGACACGCTTCGCGTCACCATGGGCTGGGCCTGGACCTATCTGGTCGTGGCCGAGCTCGTCGCCGCTTCCAGCGGCCTCGGCTATATCAGCCTGAAGGCGATGCGAGGCTTTCAGGTCGATGTGATTTTCATGGCGATCGCCGCGATTGGGCTTCTGGGCCTTATCACCGACACGGCGTTCCGCATTATCCGGGCGAGGGTCGCGCCATGGGCATCCTGATGTTCAACGCAACCTCGCAAACCGCGGTCGGATCAAGGGTAGCAATGAGCGAGACCATCAAGGCGAATGATCTGGCCGGCTCGGCCGCGACGACTGGCGATCAGCGCTCGACCGGCACGACGATGGCCGTAGAGGACGTGACATTGCGTTACGGCGACGCCAATGGCGTGCTGGCACTGGACGATGTGTCGCTGAAGGTGGCCAAGAACGAATTCTGTGTGATCGTCGGCCCTTCGGGATGCGGCAAATCCAGCCTGCTCTACCTTGCGGCCGGCCTCAATGACGCGACTTCGGGCAGCATCAAGGTCGATGGCCGCGAAGTGATCGAACCCGGTCCCGACAGAGGCATGGTGTTCCAGAGCTACACCTTGTTTCCCTGGCTCACGGTGCGCGCCAACATCGAGTATGGGCCCAAGCGCAAGGGCCTGCCGGCGGGGCGGCGCAAGCAGATCGTCGACCAGTATCTAGACGAAGTCGGCCTCGCTCCCTTTGCCGACCACTACCCCGCCCAGCTTTCCGGCGGCATGAAGCAACGCGTCGCGATCGCACGCGCCCTTGCCAACGATCCGGCCGTTCTGTTGATGGACGAGCCCTTCGGTGCTCTCGACAGCCAGACGCGCGGAACCATGCAGAAACTGCTTTTGCGCGTCTGGGAGCGGCAGCAAAAGACGGTGCTGTTCGTTACCCACGATATTGACGAGGCGCTCGTCCTGGGCGATCGCGTCCTGGTGATGACGGCCAGGCCCGGCAAGATCAAGGCCGAGATCAAGGTCGACATCCCCAAGCCGCGCTCAATGGACGTGATCCTCGAACCCGAGTTCATCGCGCTCAAGCGCCGCATCCTCGGCCTTTTGCACGACGAGATCGACGAGGATCATTGATGCATCCCGCCCAAACGCATGCCCGGGCTCGACCCGAGGGGTCTGCGGCGGTTTTTGGGAAAACAGCGTGCTACCAAACGTCGAGCGGACCCATTCGAAAGGCGGGGCGGATCCCTACCTTTCGCCGTGATGCGCCGAGCCCAGGATCATCTCCGAAGCCTTCTGTCCGATCATCATGCTTGGCGCGTTCGTGTTGCCGCCGATCAGCTTCGGCATGACTGACGCATCCGCGACCCGGAGCCCATCCACGCCTCGCACTTTCAGCGTCGCCGGATCGACGACCGCCATCGCGTCCGTCCCGATCTTGCAGGTCCCGACAGGGTGGTAGACGGTCAGCGCTTCGGCGCGCAGATAAGCGAGGATCTCGTCGTCGCTGCGGATATTCTTGCCCGGAAGCATTTCCTTGCCACGCACCGGATCGAACTCGGATGCGGCGAGGATCTTGCGCGCGATCTTGATGCCTTCGACAAGCACCATGGCGTCGTCTTCATCGGCGAAGAAGCGGTGGTCGATGAGAACATCGCGGCGAGAACTGTCCCGTGACAATCTGATCTCGCCCACGCTTTTCGGTCTGAGCACGCAGGTGTGAATGGCATAGCCGTGGCCATATTCGATGAGCCTGCCGCGATGGCTGCGATAGCCCGGCACGAAGTGGAACTGAATGTCGGGCAGGCCGTTCGCATGCCTGGTTCTCGCAAAGCCACCGGCCTCGACATAATTGGTGGTGAGCATCCCCTTTCGCCGCGCGAAATACTGGAAGGGCGCTGCCGTGATGCGGGGCAGGTTGGCAAGCGACAGGCCGAGCGTCCTGGTGCTCCTGGAGCGCACGGTGATCATGCCGTCGACATGGTCCTGCAGGTTCTTGCCGACACCCGGCAGGTTGAGAACCGGCGTGATGCCGATTTGCCGCAGCTCGTCCGCGGGGCCGATGCCGGACGCCATCAGGATCTTGGGCGAGTTGATGGCCCCGGCGCAGAGTACGATCTCGCGGCTGGTCGCGAATATTTTCTGCTGGCCATCGTGGCGCACGCGCAGTCCAGTCGCGCGCCCTTCGGCGATGACAAGGTCGATCACCTCGCATGCGCTGAGCAGCGTCAGGTTCCTGCGATCGAGGACCGGACGCATGAAAGCGGTGAAGCTGCTGAAGCGCTCGCCCCGATTCTGCGTGACGTTGTAGATCCCGACGCCGAACTGGCTCTCTGCATTGAAGTCTTCGTTGGCGGGCAGGCCGGCACGTTCGCCAGCCCTGACGAACATCCTGGAGAGCACGTTCGGATCACGCGGATTGTCGACCATAAGCTCGCCGTCCGTGCCGTGATAGCGCGGGTCCTGGGCGATCAGGTTGCGCTCCAGCTTCCTGAACACAGGCAGCACGTCGCTGTAGGCCCAGCCGGCGCAGCCGAGCGCTGCCCATTCGTCATAGTCGTCCGCGGAGCCGCGAATATAGACCATCGAGTTGATCGAACTCGATCCGCCCAGCGTCTTGCCCCGGTTGACCGGAATGCTGCGGTTGTTGAGATGGGGCTGTGGCACGCCGACGAAACAATAGTCGTAATTCGGGTTGCCATAGAGCGACAGGATGCCTGCCGGCACCCTTACCCGCGGGCTGTTATCACTGCCGCCGGCCTCTATCAGGCACACCCTGACCGACGGATCGGCGCTCAGCCGATTGGCCACCACGCAGCCCGCCGACCCCGCGCCGACGACGATGTAATCATAGCTCTCGGTCTTCATGCCAGCCCCTCGAGAATGCCGGCGCTCGAGGCATTGCGGAACGGGCCGCTGCGGTAGCGCATCCTGTTCCGCAACCAGTTCCGTGCCGACACATGCCCGGCTTCGCCCGCCACATCGTGCGGCGCTGCGGGTCCGACCGCTGAAACTGTAGATGCGTCTATCGGCGTGAGAAATTCGGAAATGGTTACGCGTGACTTCGGAGATTCGTTATGGGCGCCCACCGGCACGTGCTGCTACTTGTGAGCGCCAATAACGAGACGACCGAATGACGCGCGGCCTGTCTGGAATACGGTGAAATGGATCACCCGGGGCTGCATCCGCCAGCCGCCGGAAATCGGTTTCATCCGTGCGGCGGGAGCTGTCGAATGGTCAGAAGAGGACTGGGCATGTCGGTTGAGACGATAGACACGCTTGTCGTTGGCGGCGGCCAGGCGGGGGTGGCCATGAGCGAGCACCTGAGCAAGTGCGGAGTGCCTCATCTCGTCCTCGAACGTGGCCGCATCGCCGAGCGCTGGCGCACGCAGCGATGGGACTCCCTGGTTGCCAACGGCCCGGCCTGGCACGATCGCTTCCCGGGCATGGAGTTTCCGCGGACGGCCCCCGACGGCTTTCCCTCCAAGGACGAGGTCGCCGACTATTTTGTCGCTTACGCCAAGCAGATCGATGCGCCGATCCGCAGCGGCGTGGAAGTCAAACTCGTGCAAAGAAATGTCGGTCGGCCCGGCTTCCGCATCGAGACGTCCGAGGGCGTGATCGAGGCCAACAGCGTCGTTGCCGCCACCGGACCATTCCAGATCCCGGTCATTCCGCCCGTTGTCCCCGAGGAGGCGGGTATCCTGCAAATCCATTCCAGCGCGTACCGCAATCCCGCGAAATTGCCAAAGGGCGGTGTGCTGGTGGTCGGAGCGGGATCATCGGGCGTGCAGATCGCGGACGAGCTCCAGCGCGCGGGAAGGCGCGTCTATCTTTCGGTCGGCCCGCATGACCGCCCGCCGCGGGCCTATCGCGGGCGCGACTTCTGTTGGTGGCTGGGCGTTCTCGGCAAATGGGACCTCGAAACCCCAGGACCCGGCACGGAACATGTCACGATCGCGGTGAGCGGCGCGCGCGGCGGTGAAACGATCGATTTCCGCCGGCTGGCGGCGCAGGGGCTTACCCTGGTCGGCATGACAAGGACATACCAGGATGGGCTGATGAGCTTCGCGCCTGATCTTGCGAAAAACATTGCTCGCGGCGACGCCAGCCTGATGTCGCTGCTGGATGAAGCCGACGCCTATGTCGCACGCAACGGTCTCGACCTTCCGGAAGAGCCCGCTGCCCGCCGGATCGAACCGGATCCGGAATGCATGACCAATCCGATCGGCGAACTGCACCTGGCCAAGGCCGGGATAGCGGCGATCATCTGGGCGACGGGCTTTGCCGCCGACTACAGCTGGCTGAAGGTCGACGCCTTTGACGAGAAGGGCCGGCCCAGGCACCACCGCGGCGTCTCGATCGAGCCAGGAATCTATTTCCTGGGGCTGCCCTGGCAGTCGCGAAGAGGTTCCAGCTTCATCTGGGGCGTATGGCACGACGCCAAGCACGTGGCCGACCGCATTTCGACGCAGCGCAAATATCTGGCCTACCATGCCGCCGCGAAGCGCGAGGCCGTGGACGCCTGACCAAAGCCGACGACAGCTGCGAGCCCGACCTGATGGAGACCAACATGGCGCATACGCGAATTCGCACCTTCAATACCAAGGATACCTATCCCGAGCAGAAGCTCGACAACGATCTGTGCCAGGCGGTCGTCACGCGGGGCGGCCGCACGATCTATCTGCGCGGCCAGTGCCCGCAGGATCTCGACACCGCCAACACCATCGAGAGCCATGATCCGGTCGAGCAGACCCACAAGGTCATGCAGAACATCAAGCAGCTCATCGAGGAATGCGGCGGGACGATGGAGCATCTGGTGAAGGTGGTGATCTACCTGACTGATGTGCGCCATCGCGAAGCCGTCTACCGGACGATGGGCGAATACATCAAAGGCGTGCATCCGGTTTCGACCGGCCTCGTCGTGTCGGCCCTGGCGCGGCCGGAATGGCTGGTCGAGATCGACGGCACCGCAGTTATTCCGGATGATGACACAGCCATCATCCGGAATGATGGCGCAACCATCATCCCGGACTGAGCGCCATGACCTTCTCCATCGTCGCACGGTGCCGGCGCACCGGCATGTTCGGAGTGGCGGTATCCTCGTCATCTCCGGCGGTGGCGGCCCGCTGCGCCTATGCGCAGGCGGGCGTCGGGGCGGTTGCCAGCCAGAACGTCACGGACCCGACGCTCGGGCCACGAGCGCTGGAGCTGATGGCGCGGGGCGCCTCCGCCACTGAGGCCGTCGCGATCCTGAAGCGTACGGCCGCTTTCAGCGAATACCGGCAGGTTCTGACGGTCGACGCGGCCGGCGGCAGCGCGATCCATTCGGGGCCGAAAGCGCTCGGCATCTGGGCCGAGGCGCGCGGCGAGGACGTCGCCTGCGGCGGCAACCTGCTTGCCAGCGATAAGGTTCCGCAAGCCATGGTGGACGCCTTTCTCGCCTCCGAAGGCGATCTAGGCGACCGGCTGATCGCCACCATGCGGGCCGCGCTCAGGGCCGGCGGCGAGGCGGGATCTGTCCGCTCCGCCGGCATGAAACTGGTGCGCGATGTCTCATGGCCCGTCGCCGACCTGCGTTGCGACTGGAGCGAGGAGTGTCCGATCGAGCAGCTGGCGACGCTGTGGGATATCTACAAGCCCCAGCTTGATGTCTATGTCACGCGCGCCCTCAATCCGTCTGGCGCGCCGAGCTACGGCGTTCCCGGTGACGAGTAGTCCCGACAATCTGGAGCCAGCATGAGCGAACTCAGTCATAAGGATTGGATCGCCAAGGCGTCGGCGATCCGTTTTCGCGACGGGGCTTTCATCGACGGCAAAACGATGCCCGCGCGCTCAGGCCGAACATTCACCAGCATCAATCCGGCTACGGGAGCAACGCTCGCCGAGGTGGCCTCCTGCGGCGAAGAGGACATCGACCTTGCCGTCGCTGCCGCGCGCCGCAGCTTCGAAGCCGGCGTCTGGTCGCGAGCGAGCCCCCAGCATCGCAAGAAGGTGCTGCTGCGGCTGGCGGAATTGCTGCGCGAGAACGTGCAGGAGCTCGCGCTGCTGGAATCACTGGATATGGGCAAGCTTGTCAAGGACGCCGCGACCATCGACGTGCCGGGATCGGCGGCGATCTTCCAGTGGTATGCAGAAGCGATAGACAAGACCTATGACGAGGTGGCGCCGACGGGGTGGGGTGACCTCGCTTTGGCACGGCGGGAGCCGCTTGGGGTCGTGGGTGCCGTCGTGCCATGGAACTTTCCTCTCGACATGGCAACCTGGAAATGCGCGCCCGCGCTGGCCGTGGGCAATTCGGTGGTGCTGAAACCCGCAGAGCAGTCGCCTCTCTCGGCACTCAGGCTGGCCGAACTCGCCATGGAGGCGGGCTTGCCGGCGGGCGTGCTCAATGTGGTGCCCGGCCTCGGCGAGACGGCCGGCCAGGCGCTTGGCCGCCATATGGGTGGATTGCCTTGCCTTCACCGGATCGACCGCTGTCGGCAAGATGTTCCTGCAATATTCCGGCCAGTCGAACATGAAGCAGGTCTGGCTGGAGACCGGTGGCAAGAGCCCCAATCTGGTGTTCGCCGATTGCGGCGATCTGGATGCGGCCGCCGACATGGCCGCCCTCGGCATCTTCTTCAACCAGGGGCAGGTATGCTCGGCCAATTCCCGGCTTCTGGTGGAGCGCGGCATCAAGGATGCGCTGGTCGAGAAACTGGTGCGGCGGGCAGCGGCGACCCAGCCCGGCGATCCGCTCGACCCAGCATCCAGGATGGGTGCGATGGTGGACGCGCGCCACGCCGCGACCGTCATGCGTTTCATCGATGGCGGCAAGAAGTCGGCACGGCTGGTGACCGGTGGCGACCGGGTCGCCGTCGACGGGCGCGGCAGTTTTGTGCAGCCCACGATCTTCGATGAGGTCTCGCCCGACGACCCGCTTGCCCGCGACGAGATATTCGGTCCGGTCCTGTCGGTGATCGCCTTCGACACCGAAGACGAAGCGCTTCGCATCGCCAACGACAGCGTCTACGGCCTGGCCGCATCGCTGTGGACCGACAGCCTGTCGCGGGCGCATCGCCTCGCGGAAAGACTGCGCGTGGGCACGGTTTCCGTGAACACGGTCGATGCGCTGAGCCCGATGACTCCCTTTGGCGGTTTCAAGCAGTCCGGCTTCGGGCGCGACCTGTCGCTGCATGCGCTCGACAAATACACCGCGCTGAAGACCACCTGGATCAAGTATTGAGAATCGGCCGCGACTTGATCGCCGGCTGCAAACCGGCAACATAGCCACCATGCCCCTCCGCTTCACGCTCAGACAACTTGAATATTTCGTCGCCGTTGGCGAAGCGGGTTCGATCGCCAAGGCGGCCGAGCAGGTGAATGTCTCGCCGCCGTCGATCTCGGCGTCGATCGCTCAGCTCGAAGCCGAGTTCGGTGTCCAGCTTTTCGTGCGTAAGCATTCGCATGCGCTGGCGCTGACAGCGGGCGGGCGCCTGTTCCTCAAGGAAGCCGCGCGCCTGCTCAACGACGCGGACGCGCTGCACGACATTGCCGGCGATATCGCCGAAAAGGTGCGCGGACCGCTGGCGATCGGCTGCCTGCTCACTTTCGCGCAGATCGTGCTGCCGGCGCTGCGCAAGAAATTCGAGGATGCCTATCCCGATGTGCGCGTCCGGCAATTCGAGCGCAACCAGGGGCAATTGTTCGAGATGCTGCAGCGTGGCGAAATAGATGCCGCGCTGACCTACGATCTGGAGCTGTCGCAGGACATGACCTTCGAGCCGCTGATGCAGTTGCCGGCCTATGTGATGCTACCGGCCGCGCATCGCCTGGCGGCGAGGGCAGGCATCACGCCCGAGGAGCTGGTCGATGAGCCGATGGTGCTGCTTGATCTGCCCTACAGCAGGGAATATTTCCTGTCGGCTTTCCAGCCCAGGGGCCTGCGGCCCAAGATCGTCGAGCGCACCGGCGACATCGCCGTGATGCGCTCGATGGTCGCCAATGGCTTCGGCTACGGCATCGCCAATATGCGGCCGCTCAACACCATGTCGCCGGACGGCAAATTGCTTGTCTTCGTGCCTCTGCTGGGGGACCTCAGGCCGCTCACAATAGGAATTGCCTTGCCGAACGCAGAGCATCGCACGCTGACGGTGCAGGCGTTCATCGACCACTGTCGTCGCTTCGTCGTCGAGCAGGGCGTCTTCGGCACCGAGCGCATCGTGAAGTGAGGGCTGCCGTGCGGATCACGACGGCCAGCCGTCCGTGAGCCGTCCGAGCAATCTGTCCAGCATCCCGTCGCAACGCCGCAGCTGTTCGACGCTGACAAATTCATCCGGCTTGTGTCCCTGCGCCATCGAGCCAGGTCCGCAGACGACGGCAGGCGTGCCGAGATCGCGGCTGAACAATCCGCCTTCCGTGCCGAACGCGACTTTCATCGTGTCATTGGCGCCGGTCAGCGATTTGACGAAGGCCACCGCCTCCGATGCGGCCGGCGTGTCGAGGCCCGGATAGGTGTTGATGATCTCGATTTCGATTGCGGCCTCGGCCGCGATCGAAACGGCGTCCTCAGCAATGCGTGCCGCGGCGTCGCGCAGCCTGTCCAGAATGCCGGCGGCATCGTCGGCGGCAACGTTGCGGATCTCGAAATCGACCTGGCAGAGGTTGGGCACGATGTTGAGCGCGACGCCGGCATTGATCTTGCCGACATGAACCGTCGTGTAGGAGATGTCGTAGTCGCCGTCGCGGGCGCCGTCGCGGGCCAATAGTTCCTGTTCGTCACGCAAGGCACGCACGAAATCGCAGCCGAGGTGGATGGCATTGAGCGCCAGCGGGGCGAGCGCCGAATGGCCTTCGCGTCCCCTGCAGACGGCGCGAGCGGCAAGCTTGCCCTTGTGCCCGGTCGCCACCTGCATGTTGGTCGGCTCGCCGACGATGCACAGCAGCGGGCGTTGCGGCGCCGCGCTCAGCATTTCGATCAGGTCGCGCACGCCCAGGCAGCCGACCTCCTCGTCATAGGAGAGCGCCAGATGCAACGGCGTCCGAAGCGCCATCGTGGAAGCCCTGATGCAGGCGGCGAGCGCGGAGGCCACAAAACCCTTCATGTCCGCAGCGCCGCGTCCGTAAAGCTTGCCCTCGCGCTCGGTCATTTCGAAAGGCGGCAGCGTCCAGTTCTGGCCGTCGACGGGGACTACATCGGTGTGGCCGGACAGCATGACACCGGGCCTGCCGGCCGGGCCGATGGTGGCAAAGAGGTTGGCCTTGTGCCCGTCCGCGCTGTGGACGATCTGGCAGGCAACGCCGCTCGCCTCGAGCAAGTCGGCCGCATACCCGATCAGATCGAGGTTGGAGTCGCGGCTCACCGTCGGGAAAGCGATCAGCCGTTCGAAGATCCTGATAGTGTCCATTTTCTGTCTCTCGGTAGGGTCCTGGCTATCTAGCATCATGCCGCCGATGCTCTGAAGTCGCATTTAGCTCAGTTCCGGTTCAACAGACTACTCCGCCCCAGCGCCGCGATTAGGCGCGTCCTAATCGGCACAGAAGAAATCCGTAGTTTTCCCGCGCCGGCTCCAATTTATGAGTAGTTTCGGCAGCACCGGGAGTGCCGAGCCGGCTCGGAGGAAGCACCATGCGCGACCCACGCTACGACATCCTGTTCGAGCCGATGAAGATAGGCCCGGTGACGGCCAAGAACCGCTTCTATCAGGTTCCGCATTGCAATGGCGGCGGCTATCGCGATCCGTCCGCTGCGGCAGAGATGCGCCGCGTCAAGTCCGAAGGGGGCTGGGGCGTCATCTTCACCGAGCAGACGGAAATGCACCACACTTCCGAGATCACGCCCTTCATCGAACTGCGGCTATGGGATGACGCCGACATTCCGGCTTTGGCCAAGATGGCCAAGGCCATGCACGAGCACGGCGCGTTGGCTGGCATCCAGCTCGCCTATTCCGGGATCAACGGTCCCAACCTCTACAGCAAGGAGGTGCCGCGCGGGCCGTCGGCCCTGCCGATCCACACCTTCACCAACGATCCGGTTCAGGCGCGCGCCATGGACAAGCAGGATATTCGCGATTTGCGCCGCTGGCACCGCAATGCCTTCAAACGTGCGAAGCAGGCGGGTTTCGACCTGGTATGCCTCTATGGCGCGCACGGCTTCGGCATCATCCAGCATTTCCTGTCGACCGCCACCAACCAGCGCGTCGACGAATATGGGGGCTCGCTGGAAAACCGTTCGCGGCTGATGCGCGAGCTGATCGAAGAAGGGCGCGACGCGATCGGCGACACGTGCGGCCTGACGCTCAGGCTGTCGCTGGACGAGATGATCGGCGAGCTCGGCTTCGCCAATTCGGAAGTCCGCGACATGATCGAGATGCATGCCGAACTGCCTGACCTGTGGGATCTCGCGCACGGCGCCTGGGAGGATTGCTCGGGCCCGTCGCGCTTCAAGGACGAGGCGGCGCAGGAAAGCCTGGTGTCGGGCATCAAGAATCTCACCTCGAAGCCGGTCGTCGGCGTCGGCCGCTTCACTTCACCCGACGTGATGGTCAGGATGATCAGGTCGGGAACGCTCGACTTCATCGGCTGCGCCCGTCCGTCGATCGCCGATCCCTTCCTGCCGAGGAAGGTCGAGGAGGGCCGCATCGAGGACATCCGCGAATGTATCGGCTGCAACATCTGCATCACCGGCGACATGACCATGTCGATCTCTCGCTGCACGCAGAACCCGACCTTCATGGAGGAATGGCGCAAGGGCTGGCATCCGGAGCGCATGCAGGCCAAGGGCGACAGCGACAGCGTGCTGATCGTCGGCGCCGGGCCTGCCGGACTGGAGGCTGCCCGTGCGCTTGGCCTGCGCGGCTATAAAGTGGCCATCGCGGAAGCTGGCACCGAGCTCGGCGGGCGTGTGGCGCGCGAAAGCAAACTTCCAGGCCTGTCGGCCT
Organism: Mesorhizobium sp. WSM3626; assembly: GCF_000513935.1. Classification (GTDB taxonomy): domain Bacteria; phylum Pseudomonadota; class Alphaproteobacteria; order Rhizobiales; family Rhizobiaceae; genus Mesorhizobium; species Mesorhizobium salmacidum. Next base: position 62,589 of record NZ_AZUY01000028.1, read on the forward strand.
GGGGCAGGGTGCGCGACTATCGGCAGTATCAGCTCGGCCAGATGCCTGATGTCGACATCTATTTCGAAAGCCGGCTGGCGGCGGATGACATCCTGTCCTTCGGCTTCCAGAACATCGCCATCGCCACCGGATCGACCTGGCGCCGTGATGGCGTCGCGCGTGCCCATGTCGTGCCGATGCCGATCGACGCCGCGATGCCGGTCCTTACGCCCGACGATCTGATGGCCGGCAAGGTTCCAGATGGCAACGTCGTGCTGTTCGATGACGACCACTATTACATGGGCGGCGTTCTCGCGGAGCTGATGGCGCGTCAGGGAACGAAGGTGATCTTGGTGACGCCATCGGCCTATGTCTCGGACTGGACCCGCAACACGCTGGAGCAAGGTGCCATTCACCGCCGCTTGGCTGAACTCGGGGTCGATATCGTGCTCAACAGGACCGTCACGAGTATCGCTTCGGGCGGTGTCGTGACGGCTTGCGTCTACACCGGCGCGAAACAGGATCTGGCGGCCGATGCCGTCGTACTGGTCACGTCGCGCAATCAGGACGACGCCGTTTGGCGCAATCTCAAGGCCCGGGAAAGCGAGTGGGCCGACGCCGGCATCCGTTCAGTCAAGGTCATCGGCGATGCCGAAGCACCGGGACCCATCGCCTGGGCAACCTATGCCGGCCATCGCTTCGCCCGCGAACTGGACGAACCCGACATCGGCGACGCCTTGCCGTTTCGGCGGGAAGTCGCCGCACTGGCGGCGGAATAATGCATGTTGCCCGGAAGTGTTCTCGGTTCCGGGACAACGACATGCATAAAATCAGAAGCCTACAGCAGGTCGGGCGAATCCTATTCGCCGCGACATGCTGTAGAACCGCCGGGACGCGGCAGATCAGACCGCCCGCCCTTCCTGATCGAAGAAATGCAGATGCCCGGGTTCGGCCCGCAGGTCGACCTCGGCGCCGGTCTCCGGCGCCGGTCCTTGACTGTGGATGACGAGGCAGGTCTGGCCCCGTCCAGCTCGACATGGAGGAGCGTGACGGCGCCCTTCCCGCCATTTAGTGTTCAGTCTACCGCACGGTCCGCGGCCGAACGCCGTCTATCAATCCACAAGGCAAGCAAGGTGCAGGCCGCGCCCGAGAGCAGGTAGGCGCCCGCCGCGATGAGGCCGAAATTGCCGGCCAGCAGCAGAGCTGCGAGCGGAGCGAAGCCGGCGCCGAACATCCACGCGAGATCCGAGGTTATCGCCGAGCCGGTATAGCGATGGTGTCGCGAAAAGCTCGATGCGACGACGCCTGACGACTGCCCGAAGCTCAACCCCAGCAGGATGAAGCCCAGCACCATGAACAGGATCTCGCCAACGGTACCGCCATCCAGAAGCTGTGGGGCAAAGCCGCTGAACGTCGCGATGGCGATCGCCGAACCGCCGAGCAGCGCTCGGCGTCCGACACGATCTGCAAGTGGGCCCGACGCGACGATGGCGGCGATGCCGAACAGCGCGCTCACCGCCTCGATCGCCAGGAAGCGTGCCGGTCCCTCATTGGTGAACAGGAATACCCAGGAGAGCGGAAACACCGTCACCATGTGGAAAAGGGCGAAGCTCGCCAGCGGCGCGAACGCGCCGACGATGACGTTGCGGCCTTCGGCCCTGATCGTGTCCCTTATGCGCGTCGGCTGCAGGTCGCCGCTCTCGTATAGTTTCGAGAATTCGGGCGTCACCACAATGCGCAGCCTGGCGAACAGGGCCACGACATTGATGGCGAAGGCGACGAAGAAGGGATAGCGCCAGCCCCAGGCAAGGAAGTCGTCGGCCGACAGATTGGCGACGAAGAAGGCGAAGAGGGCGCTGGCCACGATGAGGCCGATCGGCGCGCCCAGTTGCGGGATCATTGCGTAGAAGCCGCGCCGGTTTCGCGGCGCGTTCAGCGCCAGCAGCGAGGGTAGGCCGTCCCAGGTCCCGCCAAGCGCCACGCCCTGCCCGATACGGGCCAGCGCCAGAAGCCAGATCGCAAGCACGCCGATATCGCCATAGGCGGGAAGGAACGCGATGGCGACGGTCGAGGTGCCGAGCAGGAACAGCGCGATAGTCAGTTTCGCACCGCGACCGTAGGCACGGTCGACGGCCATGAACAGAACGGAACCGAACGGACGGGCGATGAAGGCCAGCGCGAAGATGGCGAAGGAGTACAGCGTTCCGACGAGCGGATCGTGCGTCGGAAACACCAGCTTGGGGAACACGATGACGGACGCGATCGCATAGACGAAAAAGTCGAAGAATTCCGACGTCCTGCCGACGATCACGCCGACCGCGATATCGCCCGCGCTGACCTGGCCGTGGTCCGAGCCGATCAGCCCGCTGTCTGTTTCGCCAGTCGAAGTATGAGCCATCTTGTCCGTCGTCACCGCGTGGAATGAAATATTTGGGACCCAACTGCGGCAATCCCATTGTGCGCTGCACACTGTGCCAGACCCACCCNGGCTGGGCATTGGACAAATTGTCCAATGTCACCACGCCGCCGCCGGCAGTAGCCCTTGATCGATACCGCACTGCAACATCCCAACGCGTTGCGGCGGTCCATCGAGGGCAGCGTCTGATGAAACGATTTGGAGCCTTGCTTCTGCTTCCCCTGGCCGGGCTGTTGAGCGGCTGCGATATGGTCGTGCTCGCGCCGGCGGGCGATGTCGCGGCCCAGCAGCGCGACCTGCTGGTGGTCTCGACTCTGCTGATGCTGATCATCATCGTGCCGGTCATGGCGCTGACTGTCTTTTTCGCCTGGCGCTACCGGCAATCCAACACCTCGGCGACTTATGCGCCCGACTGGGATCATTCAACGAAACTGGAACTGGTGATCTGGGCAGCCCCTCTGCTGATCATCATATGCCTTGGCGCGCTGACCTGGCTCGGCGCCCACCTGCTCGACCCATACCGCCGGATCGACCGGATCGAAGCCGGCCAGCCCGTTACCCAGCTTCACAAGCCGCTCAGGGTCGAGGTCGTGGCGCTCGACTGGAAATGGCTGTTCATCTATCCGGATTACGGCATCGCCGCCGTCAACGAGCTGGCGGCGCCGGTCAACCAGCCGATCGATTTCCGCATCACCTCGTCGGCGGTGATGAATTCCTTCTACATTCCAGCCCTTGCCGGCCAGATCTATGCCATGCCGGGCATGGAGACGAAGCTGCACGCCGTCATCAATCGACAGGGTACTTATAGCGGTTTCTCCGCCAACTACAGCGGCGCCGGCTTTTCGGGCATGCGCTTCGCCTTCCACGGCCTGTCCGACCAGGCCTTCGACCAGTGGGTGGCACAGACCAGGACCGCGTCGGCGGCGCTCAACCGCGACAGTTACCTCGAGCTCGAAAAGCCGAGCGAGAACGAACCGGTCCGCCACTACGCCTCCGTCGATCCCGCCCTTTATGGCGCCATCCTCAATCTGTGCGTCGAGCGCGGCAAGATGTGCATGAACGAGATGATGTCGATCGACGCCAAGGGTGGTCTCGGTCTTGCGGGTGTGCGCAACACCTTGCCGCTGCAATATGACAAGCTCGCCCGGCGCGGCGCGGTGTTCGGAAACGATCCCTCCTATGTCGCCAGCATCTGCACCGCGGAAGAGGCCGCTGCCGTCTCGCGCGCCTCCCGCGATGCCTGGCCGACCTATTGGCCGGCGAAGAACCTGTCCCCGCTTCGCGGGGCGGGACTGCTCCGGCCAGGGACAGACAGCCGTAGCGCCGAGGCGGATACGCCGACCGTCGGCCTGCTGCGGCGTGAATTGTGAGAGACCGCCGATGCCCGATACGCTGACCAAATTCATCTTCGGCCGCCTCACCTGGGACTCGTTGCCGCTGCACGAACCCATCGTCGTCGCCACCTTCGTCGCGGTGGCGCTCGGCGGCATCGCGCTTCTCGGCGTGATCACCTATTTCAAGCTGTGGGGCTACCTCTGGCGCGAATGGTTCACCAGCGTCGACCACAAGAAGATCGGCATCATGTACATGGTGCTGGGCCTGATCATGCTGCTGCGCGGCTTCTCGGACGCAATCATGATGCGCCTCCAGCAGGCCATCGCCTTCAATGGCTCCGAGGGCTACCTGAACTCACATCACTACGACCAGATATTCACCGCCCACGGCGTCATCATGATCTTCTTCGTGGCGATGCCCTTCGTCACCGGACTGATGAACTTCGTCGTGCCGCTGCAGATCGGCGCGCGCGACGTCTCCTTTCCGTTCCTCAACAATTTCTCGTTCTGGATGACGGTCGGCGGCGCCATTCTGGTCATGGCCTCGCTGTTCGTAGGCGAATTCGCCCGCACCGGCTGGCTTGCCTATCCGCCGCTCTCCGGCATCGGCTACAGTCCCGACGTCGGCGTAGATTACTATATCTGGGCGCTGCAGGTGGCCGGCGTCGGCACGACGCTGTCGGGCATCAACCTGATCTGCACGATCATCAAGATGCGCGCGCCCGGCATGACGATGATGCGCATGCCGATCTTCACCTGGACGTCGCTCTGCACCAACGTGCTGATCGTCGCCTCCTTCCCGGTACTGACGGCGGTGCTCTCGCTGCTGGCGCTCGACCGCTATGTCGGCACCAACTTCTTCACCAATGACTTCGGCGGCAACCCGATGATGTATGTGAACCTCATCTGGATATGGGGTCATCCGGAAGTCTACATCCTTATCCTGCCGCTGTTCGGCGTCTTTTCCGAGGTCACCTCGACCTTCTCCGGCAAGCGCCTGTTCGGCTACACCTCGATGGTCTACGCCACGGTGGTCATCACCATCCTGTCGTACCTCGTCTGGCTACACCACTTCTTCACGATGGGCTCCGGCGCCAGCGTCAATTCCTTCTTCGGCATCACGACGATGATCATCTCGATCCCGACCGGCGCGAAGATCTTCAACTGGCTGTTCACAATGTACCGGGGCCGCATCCGCTTCGAACTGCCGATGATGTGGACGGTGGCCTTCATGCTCACCTTCACCGTCGGCGGCATGACCGGCGTGCTGCTTGCCGTGCCGCCGGCGGATTTCGTGCTGCACAACAGCCTGTTCCTGATCGCCCACTTCCACAATGTCATCATCGGCGGCGTGCTGTTCGGCCTGTTCGCCGGCATTGCCTACTGGTGGCCCAAGGCCTTCGGGTTCAAGCTCGATCCGTTCTGGGGCAAGGTCTCGTTCTGGTGCTGGGTGGTCGGCTTCTGGTTCGCCTTCATGCCGCTCTACATCCTCGGCCTGATGGGCGTGACGCGCCGTATGCGCGTGTTCGACGATCCCTCGCTGCAGATATGGTTCGTCATCGCCGCGTTCGGCGCGGTGCTGATCGCCTGCGGCATCGCCGCCTTCCTGATCCAGATCTTCGTCTCCATCCGCAGGCGCGAGGCGCTTGCCGATACGACCGGCGATCCCTGGGACGGCCGCACGCTCGAATGGTCGACCTCCTCGCCGCCGCCTGCCTACAATTTCGCCTTCACGCCGGTCATTCGCGACAACGATGCCTGGTATGACATGAAGCAGGCCGGCTACATCAGGCCGCTCGCCGGCTTCAAGCCGATCCATATGCCCAGCAACACCGGCACCGGCATCATCCTGGCCGCCTTCAGCGTCGCGCTCGGCTTCGGCCTGATCTGGTACATCTGGTGGCTGGCGGCGCTGAGCTTCGTCTGCCTCATCGCCACCGCGATCGGCCACACCTTCAACTATCACCGCGACTTCCACATTCCGGCGTCCGAAGTCACGCAGACGGAGGAGGCGAGGACGACACTCCTCGCCGCTCAAGGCTAAGGGTTTGAGCATGACATCGACGGCAATCACGGCCGGCACCGAACCGGTCTTCCACCTGGAAGAAGAGCATGCGCACGCCGAAGGCGGCTCCACCATGCTCGGCTTCTGGCTCTATCTGATGAGCGACTGCCTGATCTTCGCGATGCTGTTCGCCGCCTATGGCGTGCTTGGCGGCAATTACGCGGCCGGGCCGGCGCCCAAGGACCTGTTCGACCTCGATCTGGTGGCGGTCAACACCGCCATGCTGCTCTTCTCCTCGATCACCTATGGCTTCGCCATGCTGACCATGGACAAGGGCCGTGTCGCGGCGACGCAAGCCTGGCTTGCGGTGACCGGCCTGTTCGGCCTGGCGTTCCTGTCGATCGAGCTCTACGAATTCGCGCATATGATCCATGAAGGCGCCACGCCGCAGCGCAGCGCCTTCCTGTCGTCCTTCTTCACGCTGGTCGGCACGCACGGCCTGCACGTCACCTTCGGAACCATCTGGCTGGTGACGCTGATGGTACAGGTCGCGAGATTTGGCCTCATCGAGGCGAACCGCCGCCGGCTGATGTGCCTCAGCATGTTCTGGCACTTCCTCGACGTCGTCTGGATCGGCGTCTTCACCTTCGTGTACCTGATGGGGATGTTGCGATGAGCGCTCATAATCATGCCGAGGGCCACGGCCACGCCCATGGTGGAGCAGCACACGGATCGTTCCGGGGCTATCTGACCGGCTTCGTCCTGTCGGCGATCCTGACCGCCATTCCATTCTGGCTGGTCATGACCGGCGCCATCGACAACAAGCAGGCCACGGCCATCGTCATCATGGCCTTCGCGGTCGTGCAGATCGTGGTCCATATGATCTTCTTCCTGCATATGAACACCGGCTCGGAAGGCGGATGGTCGATGCTGGCGCTGATCTTCACACTGATCCTGGTCGTCATCGTGCTGACCGGCTCGCTCTGGGTGATGTACCATCTCAACGCCAACATGATGCCGGGGCTACACGACATGCGTGAGATGCCATGAGCCTGGCGGCGGGCCCTGGGAGGACAACTATCGAGGCGATCGGACGTCCCGTCCCGCTAGAGGACGCCGGCGGATCGTCCGCGTCGCGCCTTGTCCTTGTGCTGCTCGGACTTCTCGGCGTGCTGGTGTTTGTCGGGCTCGGCATATGGCAGCTGGAAAGGCGGATCTGGAAGCTCGACTTGATTGCCCGTGTCGACCAACGCATTCATGCCCCGATTGTCGATGCGCCTGGCCCGGAGAACTGGAACGGCATCACCGCTGCCGGTTTCGAGTATGGTCATGTGCGATTGGCGGGACGTTATCTGGGCGACGCCAACACGCTGGTGCAGGCGGTGACGGAGCTTGGCGGCGGTTATTGGGTCCTGACGCCGATGCGAACCGACCGTGGCTTCGTGGTGCTGGTCAACCGCGGCTTCATTCCCCAGGAGCGCAAGGCTCAGTTCGAGCGGGAGAGGGGCCGCCTAACCGCGCCGGTCGTCATTGACGGGCTGTTGCGCATGAGCGAACCCGGCGGCGGCTTTCTGCGCAAGAACGACGCCACAGGCAATCGCTGGTATTCGCGAGACGTCGCAGCCATCGCAACCGCGCGCAGCCTGACGACCAATGTCGCTCCCTATTTCGTCGATGCGGAAGCATCCGGCATAGAGGGCTGGCCGCGCGGCGGGCTCACCGTCGTGACTTTCCGCAACAGCCACCTGGTCTATGCTTTGACCTGGTTCACGCTCGCTGCGATGCTCGCCATTGCCCTGGCCAGGCCGATGATCGGCCGCCGCCGGCGGCAAGGACCCGCGAGATGAGCGTTCCCACGCAAGCGCATCGCCATGACAAATCCCTGGTGGCGGCATCCCTTGCCGGCAAGAAGGGGGCAGTATCGCATACCGATGCGACAAACAGGAAGAACCTGTTCCTGCTTATCCAGCTGCGTTGGCTGGCGGTGGCGGGTCAGGTGCTCACCATTCTGGCGACTGAATACTGGTTCGATATCCCACTGCCGCTGGCGGAGATGGCCGGCGTGGTGCTTTTCCTGGTGGGCCTCAACATCTTCAGCCTGCTGGTCCTGCGCGGTATCAGGCCTATCAGCAACACCCAACTCTTCGTCGCGCTTATCTTCGACATGGCGGCACTGACGACGCAGCTTTACCTGAGCGGCGGCGCGTCCAATCCGTTCGTATCGCTCTATCTCTTGCAGATCACGCTCGGCGCGGTATTGCTGACGCCAAGGTTTACCTGGATCCTCGTGGCGGCTGCCTCGGCCTGCTTCGTCTTCCTCATCTTCCTCTTCCAGCCGATCGCGATCCCGCATCATGGCGGCAGCGATCTCCTGTCTCTGCATATCAGGGGCATGTTCATCTGCTTCGTGCTGGCGGCCGGACTGATCGTGATCTTCATGACGCGCATCGACCGCAATCTGCGCGAGCGCGACGCCTATCTCGCCGATCTGCGCCAGCGCTCGGCCGAGGAGGACCACATCGTGCGCATGGGCCTGCTGGCCTCGGGCGCCGCGCACGAACTCGGCACGCCGCTTGCCACGATATCCGTCATCCTGTCCGACTGGCGCCAGATGCGCACCCTTGCGCGCAACCGCGAACTGGCGGCCGACGTGGCCGAAATGCAGGCGCAGATCGAGCGCTGCAAGCGCATCGTGTCCGGGATCCTGATGTCTTCCGGCCAGGCGAGGGGCGAGGGAACGATACGCACGACGATTCGCGGTTTCCTCGACGATCTGGTCGAGGAATGGCGCACCAGTCGCCAGCCATCCAAGCTGGAATACAAGAACGATTTCGACCCGGACGAGCAGATCGTGTCCGACACGGCGCTGAAGCAGGTCATCTTCAACCTGTTCGACAATGCTCAGGAAGCATCGCAGGATTGGGTTGGCGTCACTGCCGAGCGGCAGGGCGACAAGCTGGTGATCTCCGTGCGCGATCGCGGGCTGGGCTTCGACGAGGGTATTCTGGCAGCACTTGGTCAACCCTATATGTCGAGCAAGGGACGGCCAGGCGGCGGTCTTGGTCTTTTCCTCGTCATGAACGTGGTCCGGAACCTGGGTGGCGATTTTTCGGCGCGCAACATGGAGCAGGGCGCCTGTGTTACCCTTTCGCTGCCGCTGGCGGCGCTGACCGATGGAGATGATCGTGAGGCCTGATCGATCGCTGTTTATCGTCGAGGACGACGCGACCTTCGCGAAAACGCTGAAGCGCTCCTTCGAAAAGCGCGACTACGACGTGGTCGTCTGCCACGACCGGGATGCATTGCTCAGCGCCCTCGAAACAGCTGTTCCGGCCTGCGCCGTCGTCGATCTCAAGCTTGGGGCTGGCGGCTCCGGGCTGGAGTGCGTCAAGCTGCTCAGCGCCCGCGATGCTTCGACCAGGATCGTCGTGCTGACGGGCTTTGCCAGCATCGCCACCGCTGTCGAGGCAATCAAGCTCGGCGCGAGCCATTACCTGGCGAAACCCGCCAACACCGATGACATCGAAGCCGCCTTCGGCCGTGCCGAGGGCGATGTTTCCGTACCGCTTTCCAGCCGACCCACCTCGATCAAGAACCTGGAATGGGAGCGCATCCACGAAACGCTGGTCGAAACCGGCTTCAACATCTCCGAAACGGCTCGCCGGCTTGGCCTGCACCGGCGCACTCTTGCCCGCAAGCTCGAGAAGCGCGTGGTGAGATAGCAGAGCGCCTTTGCTCTCGTGACCGGACCGAGCCCGGTCTGGCTCATCGACCACCCGGGTGCGAGCATTCAGTGCTTCCTTGCCCGGTCCAGGATACCTATTTCTCTGAGATTCGCGGACATAGGAGCAGGCAAACGTGGCGCAACGATCGGGCAGTGCTGATCTTCCCCTTCACGGCGGGCGTGTGCCGAAATGGCTGGGCGATCGCATGACGCGTCTCGGCGCCGTCATGTGCGAGGCGATCATCCATCATTATGGCCGCAATGAATTGCTGCGACGCCTTGCGCATCCGTTCTGGTTCCAGTCCTTCGGCGCCGTCATGGGCATGGACTGGCATTCTTCCGGCATCACGACCAGCGTCGTCGGCGCCTTGAAACGCGGTCTCACGCCGCTGTCGGGCGAACTCGGCATTCACGTCTGCGGCGGCCGTGGCGCGCATTCGCGCAAAACCCCGCATGAGCTTGCCGCCATCGGCGAGCGTATCGGCTTCGACGGTGCGCGCCTGGCAACGGCCAGCCGGCTTGTCGCCAAGGTGGACAGCGCCGCCGTTCAGGATGGTTTCGACCTCTATTTGCACGGCTTCATCGTCACCGACGATGGCGACTGGGTGGTGGTGCAGCAAGGCATGAACGGCGACAGCAAGGTGGCGCGCCGCTATCATTGGCTGTCCGAAGGTTTGAAGAGTTTCGTAGACCAGCCGCATGCCGCCATCGAAGGCGCCAACCAGGGCGAGATCGTCAATTTGACCGACCGGCGCGCCGAGGCCTCGCGCCAGGGACAGCTTGACCTGCTCCAGGATCTTGGGCCGGACCGCATCCTTCGAGAACTCGCCGCCCTGGAGCCCGGCACCGCACCGGCTCCGGCGCAGCCATTGTTGCCGCATCTGGTCATGCCGGCTCACCATGATGTCCGCGAAAGCGATGTCGTGATGCATCGCCTTCACGGCAACATGGCCGCGGCCGCCGAGCGAGGTGCCGCCGATTTCGCCGAGCTTCTCCTTGTTCCTGGTGTGGGCGCCCGCACGGTGCGGGCGCTGGCCCTCGTTGCCGAAGTGGTGCATGGCGCGCCTTGCCGGTTTTCGGACCCGGGCCGTTTTTCGCTGGCGCATGGCGGCAAGGACAGGCATCCCTTCCCTGTTCCGCTCAAGGTCTACGACGAGACGATCGGCGTGCTGAAGTCCGCTGTGCAAAAGGCCAGGCTTGGTCGCGAAGAGGAAATCGGTGCATTGAGGCGGCTCGACGATCAGTCGCGGCAGGTCGAGCGATACGTCACCGGTCCCAGCCTCAAGGAAATTGTCGCCGGCGAATTCGACCAGTCGCATCTGCTTGGCGGCCGCAGTGTCTTTGGTTGGGAGCCGGCGCCGGATCAGATGCCCGCCGAGCAGAACAAGAAGGCATGATGGGCCGCTGGCGCCGCATCACGCCACGCGACGGTATCTGTAACGGTCCCGAATGAATTCATTGAAGAAGCGCCCCTTCGAGGAAGCCTTCATGAACGCGGCGTAGGTTGCCGGTGCGACGTCCTCATAGTCATAGCGGTTGCCGCTCGGCACGAACCAGACGGAGAGCGTCCTGGTCGCGGGATCGTATTGCGTGTTTCGGATCGCGGTCGACGGCATGCTGGCACCTGACGGCTCAGCCACATAAACCCGCCAGGCATGGTGCGGTTCCGTTCCGCCACCCGACCTCGCTACCTGTCGCGGGGATTGCCGAACTTCCTGTCGCGCTTCCTCGAATATCGATCGATACGCGGCAGCTTGTCGGCAAAGTCGACCCACGGCAGTCTGAGGTTCCAATAGGCATGGGCCTGTGGCCGCAGCCCTTCGGGTCTGTCGAAGAACCCGATTGTCAGGTAGAGCTCGTCCGGCAGGCCTTCGTCGCTATAGCCTATCGAGCTCCCGCATTCGGGACAGAAAGTGCGGACAACGCCCGGCGTCCTGGAGAAAGCCTTTGGCGTTCCCTTCAAAAGGCGGAACTGGCTCGGCCGATATCCGACCCAGATGGTGAGCGGACTGCCGATCGCCCGTCGGCAATCGTCATCGTGATCGTAGCATATCCAGAAGGGCTCACCGTCCATGGCGGCGGCAATCGCCCCGCAAAAGCAGGCCCCGGTTTCAACGCGCGGCATCCGGCACTCCAAGGCTGGAACATGTCCGGCGGCCCCCGACGGAACCGCCGTTGCCTAAACTTTCACGCCGTCCCAGCGTTCCATTGCGCCGGTGTTGAGATGTGTCCGAGGCAAGCAAGCGCGGTTCCCCTGTATTGCCTTGCGGTCTGGCCTTCACCATCTAGGCACAATGTCGCCGCTCAAACCGAAAACAGCCGGCCGTGTGGCCCAGTATGATCTCTTCGGTGCCGTTCAGGATGATCTACCGGAGGGTTTCGCCTACCAGCCCGGACTGATCACACCGCAAGAGGAAATCGACCTCGTCCGGCATCTTGAAGGACTGCCCTTCAGACCCTTCGACTTCCACGGCTATCTGGCAAACCGGCGTGTCGTCGGTTTTGGCCTTCGCTACGATTATGACCGGCGCGAGGTCGTCGACGCACCGCCTATACCTGATTTTCTGTTGCCCTTGCGCGAGCAGGTCGCGGCCTTTGCGCGCCGGCCCACCGAAGCCTTCGCGCAGGTCTTGATCAATGAATACCGGCCCGGCGCCGGCATCGGCTGGCACCGCGACAAGCCTCATTTCGAAGACGTCGCGGGCGTTTCGCTGCTGGCGCCCTGCGATTTTCGCCTTCGACGCAAGAATGGGTCTGGATGGGACCGCCGGACCATCACGGTCGAGCCGAGATCGGCCTATCTCATGACGGGCCCTTCGCGGTCGCAATGGGAGCACAGCATCCCGTCGCTTGCCGAGCATCGCTACTCGATTACCTTGCGGACATTGCGGCCTCGGAATCCCTGAGCATGCGCTGAGGCCTGGAAGCTTTCCGCATCATCTCGCCCATAGCGCTCAACCCGACCCGCGTACGGCGGGGCGGGTTGAATGATCTCGTACTCTACCTCTTTGTTTTTACGCAATTCCCTAGGGAAAGCGCTACGTGCTTTTCCCGGGAAACCGCTACGCACTTTCCGGGAATTGCTCTAGGTCAGTATCAGCACGATCTTGTACGTATCCGGATCGACGATGACGATCCGGCCGTCGGCGAGGACGAAATACTCGTAGCTCTCGTACGCCGGGACGAGCTTGACGATGCGGGCCGGCAAACGATGCAGCCTGATCTTGTGCCGCGGAACTTCGATGCCGACCGAGACGTCGAAGTCGACGCTGGCTACCGGCTCGACCTTGGTTTCCCGGATTACCTGAGTGATCTGGGTCTTCTGTTCAACCGTCACATTGTTAATGGAAGCGGTCGAAGTCTTGTCCTGCGTGGACGCTTTGCCCTGGGCCTGCTGGTCCGTCGTAGTGCCGGCCTTACCCTGGGCTTGCTGATCGGTCTGGACCTTGGTCTTGTCCTGGGCCTGCTGGTCGGTCGTGGTGCCGGCCTTGCCCTGGGCCTGCTGATTGGTCTGGACCTTGGTCTTGTCCTGGGCCTGCTGGTC
>NZ_AZUY01000029.1 GCF_000513935.1 Mesorhizobium sp. WSM3626
CCGTCTGCCGGATGGCTTCCTTGGCGCGCGGCGGGTCCCATAGATAACCTTCGAAATAGGTGACCTTGGCGCCCGACGCCTTGTCGGCCTCGACATCTTCCGGCCCGAGTTCGACGCAGGCGCCGAGATAGGTGTTCATCGAGCGTTCGCCATCGGGGGTGACGAAGATCATCGAGCGCGCCGTCGGCGGCTCGCCCTCGAGCGGCCTGGTGTCGAAGGCGACGCCCTGCGCGTGGATGTCGTGCGCGTAGATTTCGCCCAGNGCATCGTTGGAGACCTTGCCGAAGAAGGCGGCGCGTCCGCCGAAGGAGGCGACACCNGCCGCCGTGTTGCCGGCACTGCCGCCGGAGGCCTCGATCGCCGGGCCCATGCGGCTGTAGAGCAATTCGGCGCGGTGGGTGTCGATGAGATTCATCGCGCCCTTGATGATGCCGTTGATCTCGAGGAAGTCCTCCTCGCACTGGGCGATGATGTCGACAATCGCATTGCCGATGCAAAGCACGTCATAATCCGGCATCAATGTCTCCATGCCCGCGCGGGTGCCCCTTGTTGCGATGGTCTGCCGCTTGCAGACAACCCGGTAGTGCCCTCAAGCCGCAGTCAGACCTGCCTCCCGCCGCAAGAGCTCGGCTCTGTCGGTCCTCTCCCAGCTGAACTCAGGCTCTTCACGGCCGAAGTGGCCGTAGGTCGCGGTCTTGCGGTATATTGGCCGCAACAGATCAAGCATCTTGATAATGCCTTTGGGCCTGAGATCGAACAGCTCAACAATGAGGCGCTCGATCCTTTCTTCCTCGATCGTCGCCGTGCCAAACGTGTTGACGAAAACCGAAACCGGATTGGCCACGCCGATTGCGTAAGCAATCTGCACCTCGCAAACTTCGGCAAGTCCGGCAGCAACGACGTTCTTGGCGACGTACCGGCCCGCATAGGCAGCAGAACGGTCAACCTTGGAGGGATCCTTACCGGAAAAGGCACCACCGCCGTGACGTCCCATCCCACCGTAGGTATCGACGATGATCTTGCGTCCAGTGAGGCCGCAGTCGCCACGTGGTCCACCGACCACGAACCGTCCCGTCGGGTTGACCAGGATTCTGATCCCTGTCGTGTCCAGGTCGGTGGGCAAGACTGGCTTGATGATCTCCTCCATGACGCCTTCCCGCAGGGCTTCCTGTGAGACCTCTTCATCATGTTGGGTCGACAGGACGATGGTATCGAGCGCCACAGGCCGCAAGCCTTCATAACGCACCGAGACTTGCGATTTCACATCGGGACGCAGCCAGCTGAGCTGTCCTGCTTCGCGAACGTCTGCATGCCTTTTCGTCAAGTGGTGAGCGAGCTGGATCGGCAAAGGCATCAGTGTATCGGTCTCCCTGCAAGCGTATCCGAACATGAGGCCCTGATCCCCCGCTCCCTGATCGAGATCAATTCCTCGTCCTTGGTCGACACCTTGGCTGATGTCAGACGACTGTTCGTTGATAGCCAGAACGACCGCGCAACGCCGACCATCAAACCCGATGGCGTCGTCATCATATCCAATGTCAAGAATGGTATCACGGGCGACTTGGCTGTAGTCGATCTGCGCATCACTGGTGATCTCGCCAGCCAGCACGACCATCCCTGTCTTCACCAAAGTCTCACAATTTTTCACCAAGGCCTCACAGGCGACCCGCCCCTTGGGATCCTGACGGAGGATAGCATCGAGAATGGCATCCGAGATGTTGTCGGCCATCTTATCTGGGTGGCCCGCGCCCACGGATTCGGAGGAGAACACAAATTGTCTTGCCATGGAGTAGCCTCGCTTCAGGTGTTGGGTCGAACAGGATTAGTTATGCTGCCTACGGGGCAGTGATGCCGGGCGCGGCGAACGGAGCGCAGAAGTCCGCAACGTCCTTCCGCACTTTGCATAAACATCTGGATCGTCAGGTTGGCGTGCAGACTGAGCCGATGAAACCGGCAATCTGCCCATTTCTCGCTCACACATGCCATCGACGTCACTGCTGGTTCCCTAAGCGGATCCCGCTTGTGGCCGCTGACTCCAACGGGTCGGCAGGCACCATATTGAAGTTCGTAATGATGCCTGCCTCGACACAGGCTTTGCCGGATAGCGGCCAATCCTGAGGGTAAAGGATCAGCATGTGATTGTCAGTCCCGCCGGTGACCAGCTGGTAGCCGCGGCCCAGAAGCGCGTGCGCCAGAGCCTTGGCATTCTGCACGATCTGCTGACCATAGGTACCGAATGGCGGGTTCGCGGCTTCGTGCAAAGCGACAGCCGGCGCGGCGATGGTATTCACGTAGGGCCCCGCTGAGGAAGACCGCGCGATCTATACGTTTGGCGAGATGTGTTTCGGATCGTAGAGCGCCTGATAGCGATCTTCATTCCGCGACAGAATGAAGCCACTACTTGGACCTCGAGCCATCTCTCCGACAGAGGCGGACAAACGGTCTTACGCAACATTCGCCCCATCCGTGATGTCAGTCGCTGCCAGGGCGATGCGTTCGTCTCGTGCATAGCGATCCATTCCTAACTACTGCGTCGATTACATTAAGACACCCACATCCCGGTCGCCAACACACGGCGACCCAGTGTTACCCGTGAAGAGAACCACAGCGCCGCCAGGAACTTGGACAATATAAAAACTTCTTGCAGTTAGCTCAGGGATTAGAGAGCGACAGTTGAATCAGTCTTTCGAAAGACCGACACATGACTCCAGGATGAGGTGTCAACTGGCCGCCGCTCCCAATCGCCCCAACGCTCAACCAGTCCCAAGCCAACGAAACGAGTGAGAAGTTCTAGTTCAGATGGATAAACGTATCTAAGTTTGGTGGGAAGAGTGCGCACTCCCTCGGGAGTAATCCAAAGGTCTTGCGAAATAAATATCTGGTCATTCCGATCGTGCTTAGTAAATCTAACCAGTGTGCGGTGTTCGTCTACGTGAAATACTGTTGTACGTTGATCAGCCTGCATTCCTTTCCCTGTAAAATCCGTCGTATTAGGGTAGTTCAAGTGTA
This sequence comes from Mesorhizobium sp. WSM3626, assembly GCF_000513935.1. GTDB lineage: Bacteria > Pseudomonadota > Alphaproteobacteria > Rhizobiales > Rhizobiaceae > Mesorhizobium > Mesorhizobium salmacidum. Next base: position 3,010 of record NZ_AZUY01000029.1, read on the forward strand.
TAACAAAATGCCCATCATCTTCCAATGCGTTAGTTACGGACCGTAGACATGACAACTGCCTTTCTACCGACAGTAGATGCGTGAACGAATTGTTGACGCAATAAATTAGGTCAAACCGCATACCAAAGTCAAAGTTCGCCATATCGCCATGATGAGTTTGTACCAAGTGCGGGTCATTCTTTTGGTCAAGTAACGATAACATGCGAGTGGAGCTATCGAGACCATGGATCTGCATTCCCGCCTTGCCCAGCGGTAGCGCGATATGTCCATTTCCACATCCGAGTTCTAGCGCTGTACCGCCACCTACAAGTCCTGCTAAGAATACCACAGCCTTTGTGGTCTCTGCAGTTTTGTTTTGTGCGTCCGCGTATTCGTCATACGCGTCACCCCAATAAAGACCAAAATCTGGGTACGTATCATCATTTTCTCGCTGGACATTATTCATAATGCATCTCCGCATGGCTATTGTCAGCTAGGTTATCTTGCACTGGCAGTCGTGGAGACTGGAGGCGTCCTCCCCCGATTCAAGCGTGGCTGCATAGGAGCGGCCTAGATGCGGAACGCCCTTTTGGTTGGTTGCTGAGGTACCAGTCCGAGCCGTTTCTGAGGCCGCACCCGCCACCCAGCAACGACATTTTTCGGACCGGCTAGCTTTCTGAACTGCGAATAGGGAACAGGAGCAACTACCCGAAATTGAAGCTTGCCTTTTTTGAATCAGTCATCAAAGATCGGCCCCAAAAAGTCCCGAACTACAGGCCGGTTCGGCGGTAAACCGAGATATGACGTTTGGATTCTTTGGTGAATGCACCTCTCGTCCAATCTCCCCAACGCTCCGCTAATTCTAGTCCTACGCACTCGGCCATGGTATCGAGCTCCTGATGATAAACGTAACGAACGCAATGTGGTAAACGCCTGACCTCTGCACCGGAAAACCAGAGGAGGCTTGAAACGAAGGTCTGAGTCAGTGGATCATGGACGCCTGCATTGAGGATCGTATTCTCATGATCCACGAGCAGAGTACTGGTTTGATGCCCGCTGACGAGCCCATCCAAGGGCGGCACGCCGACATCTATCACCAAAAAACCACCATCATCTAGTGCCTCCACAGCAGATCGGAGGCAAGCTATTTGCGCTTCGCGCGTGATGACCAGCGTGAACGTATTCCAAACGCAGTACACAAGGTTGTAGCGTTGCTCTGATCTGAAATTGGCAATATCCGCCTTCCAAAATTTGATGAGATCGGTGCGCTTGGCGAGAAGTTTCAACATGCTATCCGAATTGTCGATACCTTCGACCCTGACGCCGCGCTCATTCAACGGCGCCGCCACCCGTCCGTCACCAACACCAAGTTCGAGAGCACTCCCTCCGCTCGCATATCGTTCAAGAAAGGCGACAGTCTCGGCTGCCTCATCCCTCTTGCCTCGCATGATGGCAAATTTTTCGTAGATTGAAGCCCAATCCTCGTTATAGATGAAGTCGTTCGACATATTCAAATCTCCTTAACTCTTTTGATGTCCTATTTTGTTGCCTTCATAGCGCGATAGATTTCCAAGACGGACGTAAACGCAATTTTTTTGAAACGACAAAGCAAATATACAGAAAGTTTCCATTTCGGTCCTTTGCGACGTCGCGGTGATCAGGCCCTAATCGAATCTAGTCATCATCGAGTGGCGCTGTTCTGGGGGAACGTCACGATTAGAACCGCAAGAACTATGCCCACGCAAAAAACGGTTCCGGTTCAGTAGGTTGGTTTTTCGTGTCTCATTATGTGTGCCCGCTTCCGCGCAGTTTTGTCAGGCTTCCGACAACGGAAACACTGGGTCGCGAAGGCGCCACACCAAGCAGGAGGGACGACACGGAAAGTCAGGAAAGGCTAGTGGATTCCGGGACAGAAGAGTCTTTTTTGGGATTCCAGGCTTGCTGGCGCTCGGCATGCGACTCTACGCGATGCGCACTGGTAACCGACAAGACGCCCTCCGGGCATTGCGCCGCTTCAGTCTGTGCCGGTCGACAAGGTCGTGGCTGACACTTCGGCCTCAACTGTCAAACGACAAGGCATTCCGTGCATTCCGTCCTCGATCTGCAGGCGGCCGTCAATCGCTTCATTCCCGAGCACAATCAGCCATCCCGAACGTACGTCTGAAGAGCCGACCCACACAATCATCACCGCCACCAGGCTGGGTGGCTGTCCCTAAAAATAATGGTGTGTTGAAACGGAGTCCGAGCCATCGGCTCCAAGCATCACAGAGAGGAACAACCGTGGAACACCATGCGGGATCGATGTCTCTCTGGAAGAGCAGCGTGCGCGACGATTGCGCGAGGTCAAGATCGCCCCCCAGCCCGAGGCACTGGTCCGCTATTTCGACGACCTGAATTTTCCGTCGGCTGCATTCGGCTCGGGCGGGCCATCGTCGCAATCGCTGCATGCCGGGCTAGTGGCGCCGGACGCGATGCGGTTTTGCTCCAGACGCGTCAAGACGGTGCTCTCGGCAATGACGTAAAGACATGCACGCGGATCCCCAATTGCTAGGATGGGATCGCCCCGGTTCATGCCAATCGAGAGTTGCAAGTATAGGAGCCGAGCCTTTCTTGTCGGACGCAAGCTTCTTCAAGGCAAGCTTCTCGACGTTGAAATGAGTATCCGTAGGATCTTGCGTGGCTATGGGGCTGAAGGTCGGAGATGTCGGTTGTGGAAAGTTTGAGGGGTGCATCGGGGAACTAACAGCTGGGCACTTCACCCTGGAGATGGTCATCGGTGCGATGCTGGCGGCGCGGACGGCGTTGTGGTGCGTGTTTACCAAGCTCCATCGCGACATGCTGGAGATCACGCGCTGATAAGGTCTGCCGAAGTTTGAGGCGCGCCAGGGCGGCCCTGGCCCGCAAGTTGGGCGTCGTGCTCCGCCGCATGTGGATGCGACCGACGTTCACTGGAGCAAGGCCGCCTGGGCGCTGCAGGCCCTCCATCACGACAACGGCCGGCGACATCGATGTGCCAAAATGGTGGATCAAAGCCCGCAATCAGAGAGGACGGCAATCTCGTCGCACGGGACAGGTGAATGCCCTGCGCGCCGCGCGTTACGAATACCTCTCCGAGCCGGATCAATGCCAGGACGAAGAAAAAGGCGAAACAACCGGCGACTGCGACGGACAAGGCGCGCGTCTGAATACGAGGCGTGGGGTCGGCCGATTAATCGCGCTGGCGGTCGAGACCTTTGCCCCAGAGATGTCAGACTTCAAGCGCGGCCGGATTTTGCGGTTCACGACCGAGGCCCAAGGGCGAGCACCTTTTCAACATCCTGCTAGGTCAACGCATAGCCGGTCGAACAATGCCTTCCGACATCTTCTGTCTGTTTGTCGGGTCCGCCACACAATCTTGTTTAGCCATTCGCTTGGCTGCCTCCGGCTAAATAACTGAAACGCGAGCAAAATATTCTTCTTCGATCTACCAGCCGGATCGGCACGAATTTTGAAGCCTTCGTTGCGAGGCGGTGAGAGCTGCCTACCGGAGTTGGTGTCACGGCTAACCCAATCGATGGATGGGACGAAGGAAATCTCAAGTTTGCGTCACATCGCGTTCTACCGGAAGGGACATCGGCAATTGCACCGCCTCCCAAAAAAACGCTTCGCGCCGCCTTGGAGGAAAAACTCGGCTAATAGAACACTGGTAGTGTCCCTGGGTAATCAAATAACAATTCTGGATAATGATGCCGAATGGCCATCATTTGTGCTTCTGACACGATATCAAGTATGGCGCTCCCTCGCCTAGCATCACATCATGAAAGCAGTTGCCATGACCACTTCGCACATAGACAAAAGCAATTCTATCTTGACAGATGATGTCGGCTGTGCCCGGCGCATCAATGCCCGCAACGTAAGTGTCCTCATCACAGGGGGGGATAGGGGCCGGGGCGTGTTCGCTGCTCGCGATTTCCTGCCGGGCGAGGTTGTTATCATCGGGCTACTTGACCGCCTGGAAGGCATTCGAACGACAAACTCGATCCAACTGGATTGGGATGTCCATGCTCTCTTTGAGAAACCGGCTGTCCTGGTGAATCATTCTTGTTGTCCCAATTTAGCAATCGTGTCTAACCGGTTCGGAGCGTACGATTTTGTCGCCAGTCAGGAGATCTCTTCTGGTGCCGAAGTGACCTGGGACTACGCCGCCTCGGAGTTTGAGTGCATCGGAGTCTCAGTCTGTCTTTGTTCAGCGGCAAATTGCCGAGGTGCAGCCGGAGGCTTCTCTACATTGCCTCCCGATCATCCGATGCTCGTGTCGGGATTCTATGCGCCATACCTAGCAGGCTGTTGAAAAAGGAGGCACTGCGGGGGCTGGAGCGGGAATTCTCGGCGCTGTATTCGCCGATCGGGCGGCCGTCGATCCCGCCGGAGAAGCTGCTGCGGGCGATGCTGTTGCAGGCGTTTTACACGATCCGCTCTGAACGGCTTTTGATGGAGCGGCTGGAATACGACCTCCTGTTCCGCTGGTTTGTGGGCATCGGCGTCGACGATGCGGCCTGGGACCATTCGGTTTTCTCGAAGAACCGCGACCGGCTGCTGGAGGGCGATATCGCGGCGAAGTTCCTGGCGGCCGTGCTGGCGCAACCCAAGGTGAAGAAGCTTCTGTCCACGGATCACTTTCGGTCGACGGCACGCTGATCGAGGCGTGGGCATCGATGAAGAGCGTGAAGCCGAAGAACGGGTCGGGCGAAGACCCGAAGGATGGCTTTGGCGAGCCGCCGTCAGAGGGCGGCGGGCGCAATGCCGAGGCAGACTTCCACGGCCAGAAGCGGTCTAACCAGACGCATGCATCGACCACCGATCCGCATGCGAGGCTCTATCGCAAGGGGCAAGGCAAGGAGACGAAGCTGTGCTTCATCGGGCATGGGCTGATGGAGAACCGCCATGGCCTGCTGGTCGATGCTTGCCTGACGCAAGCCGACGGGCATGCCGAACGGGTGGCGGCGCTGCACATGATCGAACCCTATGCCGACAGGCCGCAGGCAATCACGCTCGGCGCCGACAAGGCCTATGACGCGCAGGACTTCATCAATGAGCTGCGTTCGATGAAGGTGACGCCGCATGTGGCGCAGAACACCAGCGGCCGTAGTTCCGCGATCGACGGCGCACGATGCGGCATAGCGGCTATGCTGTCAGTCAGCGTACTGGCAAGCGCATTGAAGAGGCGTTCGGATGGATCAAGATGGTCGCCGGGCAGGCGAAGACGAAGTTGCGTGGCGCGACCGCGTTGTCGACCGCCTCGCCGGGGCGCTGGACAGCTGCTGGCACTGGGCACCTCTTCCCAGCGCGTCGTGAAGGCTTACGTGGAATCGAACAAGGGCGAGATCATCGATGCTGAGGCCCCATCGCCGAGCAGTGACGCAGCCGAGATGCGGTTTGCCGGGATGAGGAGCGGAGCAACATCTGACCTCCAGATGATTCTGTAGATGCGCGCCTTCTCTGCCTCAAGTATAGGATTGCGCTGCGGCAAGGAGCCGGGCCGTTCAAACTCGACCTGCCTCGAGTCCTCGAACACCCGTCGAGCGACCTCTCGATGGCGATGCTCAGACTGGTCGCAGATCTGTTTGCGCGGCCTGCGCCAGTTGAGCAGCGCATCAGCGAGTGTGGCGAAGGAGATCGTGGCAATCGCGTCGAGAGGATGTCGCCCGTCGCCTCATCACGATTTCCGGAATCGGAGCATTAGGAGCTACGGCTGCTGGCGGCCGCTGGCAGCGGACGCCAATTCCAGACGGCCCACGATATGGCCGCATGGCTGGGCCTGGTCTCGCGAGAATACTCGACTGGGTGCAAGCAGAAGCTCCTCGACATCAGGAAGCGGGCAACCGATACGTCCGCAAGCTCCTGGTTTATGGAGCATGATCATGCTTCCGTCATCTGGTCCGACCGCGATCGTCTGGGAAGCTGACTTGATGGCGTTGGGTCTCGCATGCATCCGATCGAGGCCGCCGTCGGTATTGCCCGCCAAGATGGCGCGCATTGTCTAGGTTGTCCTGACCAAGCCGAGAGCGCGCGTTACTCCGACCAGATAATACCGATTTATCTGGGCCTGCCTTGTGCAGCCGGTCCTGATGACATCTGAGCGGACCTGAACGCAGGCTTGCTGCTTGGGCCTGAAAGCTCTTCCATTACGCTCGCCCGAATTGTCGCTGCAGAGGGCCTCAAGGATCCGCTTGTCAGTATATCAGAAAAATTAATAGGATGTCACAATAATTTAATCAATTGACGGTTTTTGCGTTTCCTCCCATCGTTCGGCAATGCAACTGAGCGATCAAGCGCATCAGGGAAAACATCAGATCTAATCCGAATAGGTGGACGTCCCCTGGCAGTGTCGAGAGTTCATAATAAGAGAACAACTTGTGAAAAGTCGGCACAGACTTGATCGAAGGGTTCAACCCAATGCTCAAGGCAAGCACAAGGGGCCGTTTGCTGCACAAGATAGCCGAATCGTTCGTCGGCGACACTTTCCCAAGATCCAGAAGGACCTACCAAATTTCATCGCACCTTTTGTGGCCGCAAAAGAGAGGTCACCGTTAACGTCTTTACTCAAGGAACTCATCTCTTGTGTTCATCATTCACCCTCACCATAACCGGACAGTCGCTCATTCGGCACGCATCGGATGAGGGCTTCGCCGCAATCAAGAAATTGACAAATTTGGAGACCCCCCTTCTTGGGCACGGCGGTGGCCCGCTGAAGGCATCTCATTTTGTTTGTTCACCGGCTGTCGTATTGGATTCCTTGAACGATATTTCGTCAGCGCACTGGCCCTTTCCAACAACCATGCATTCGATCTCGGCCTTTCGGGGGTGTTGTCTACGCTTGAGGAAGTGGAGGGACGTGGTTTTCTTCATGCGAGAATCGTTGTCGATGCCACGGCCGCGCAACAGGCAGGGGTCAAGGAATTCGGCGCAAGAAAAGTTGCGCTCGTTGCGAAGGATGCCGGTCCCGGACCTGCCATAATGTACGCTGCAAATGGGACTGACGCCCGTTCCGCTCGACCGGGGGTGAAGTATCTCGACGTGCGGAAAAGCACGGAACCAAAAATTTTGGAGGACGGCCGCATATTTTGCCCGACGACAATTCGCGCCCAAAGCGCCGGCCATGGGCAACGAAACCCATGCCTCATCTGCGTAAGGCTTTCCTGATGCTGCGGCAAACCTATACCGTGATCGAAAACGAGTGGATCACCCTTAAGGACGGCACGCGGCTGGCCGCGCGCACTTGGATGCCGGAAGGGGCGGCGGCAAGTCCGGTGCCCGCCGTTCTGGAATTCCTCCCGTACCGCAAGCGCGGCGGCACTGAACCACGAGATGAATCCACCTATCCGGTGTTCGCCGCCGCCGGCATTGCCGGCGTGCGCGTCGACATTCGCGGCTCCGGCGAGTCCGATGGCGTGATCGACGGCGAATACACGCCACGCGAGCTTTCTGATGCTTGCGAGATCATCGGATGGATCGCAGCGCAGCCCTGGTCCAACGGCAATGTGGGCATGATGGGCATCTCCTGGGGCGGGTTCAATTGCCTGCAGGTCGGAGCACTCGGGCCGCCGGCGCTAAAGGCCGTCATTTCCATCGCCTCGACCGTAGACCGCTATAATGACGACATCCACTACAAGAATGGCTGCCACCTTTCCGCTCACCTTTCCTGGGCGGCGACCATGCTTGCCTACCAGTCACGCCCGCCCGATCCCGAAATCGTCGGTGAGAGCTGGCGGGAAATGTGGCTCGAACGTCTGGAAAACGAGCCTTTCTTTATGGAAGAATGGATTGAACATCAGCGCCGCGACGCGTTTTGGAAGCATGGTTCGATCTGTGAAGACTTCGATGCGTTTCCCATCCCGGCCCTAGTTATCGCCGGGTGGGCCGACGGGTATCGTAACACCCCTGTGAAAGCCGTAGAGGGGCTTGGCGCCAAGGCCAGGGCATTGATCGGTCCGTGGGTGCACAAATATCCACATTTCGCTTGGCCAAAGCCGCGCGCAGATTTCCATAGTGAAGCGATCGCCTGGTGGAACCGCTGGTTGCGCGACGAGCCAAAAAATAGCGTCGAGGACCTGCCGCAGATGCGTGCCTATATCCTCGATGGTCCCCGCCCTGCGTTGCGGCGCGAGCAGGAACCCGGTTACTGGGTAGCCAAGCAGCAATGGACGAAGCCAGAGAGCGAAATATTCGGTGTCGATGCCAGAGGTGCTCTGACAGCGGAGGGCGGCGCAGGTATTGGCGAGGTCTATATTCGTTCTCCGCTCGACACCGGCACGGCGGCGGGCCAGTGGTGGACCCTGAAGCCCGATGCCGAGATGGCGGGTGATCAGCGTATCGATGATGCCGGGTCGCTGGTTTTCGAGACGGAGCGGCTCGAGGCGGAACGGGTCTATTTGGGACAGCCCCAGCTGAAGCTTGGGGTTCGCTGCGAGGGTGAGTGGGCGAATCTTGTAGCGCGGATCATCGACGTGCATCCGGACGGAACCGCAACGCGCGTTGCCTATGGAGTGCTCAACCTGGCCCATCGCGAGGGCAATGCCGAACCGAGCACAATGGAAAAGGGGGAAAGGACGGCAGTCACCATGGTGCTGGACGCCTGCGGCTATTGTTTCGCTCGCGGCCACTGCATCCGTCTGTCGTTATCGACAGCCTACTGGCCGCTGATTCTTCCCGCGCCGGAGGACCCGGGCTTGACGATCGACACAGCCAGCCTTTTGCTTGCCCTGCCACTACTCGGGGCGCATGAGAAAATTACTTTGCCGGAACCAGAAAACCGCGATCCGCTGCCGGACTACATCGATCATCTGCCTGGCGAGTCGCGGCGCTCCGTCGAGCGCGATCTTATAGGCGGCACGACTCTCTACAGGATTTATGAGGACACGGGTCTTTCCGAACATCCCGCCAACCACTTGTCGACACGAGAAATCCTCGACGAGGTATGGTCGCTCAAGTCAGGCGATCCGCAATCAATGACGGGGTCATGTTCTTGGTCATGCTACTTGCAGCGGTCCGGGTGGTCCGTACGCACAGAGATCACTTCACAACTTTCATGCACCGCGTCCGAATGGCTGGTTACGGCTTCGGTGACGGCCTATGAGGAAGAGCGCCGAATATTTCACAAGACCTATGATAAGCGCATAGCGCGCGATTTCATGTGACGGAGCACAGTCGCCGGACTCCAGGTTTAGCTGAAAAGACTTTGGTCAGACCTGGAGAAGATTCCTAAAACTATAGATGCTTAGTTCCGGCGCGGTCCAGTTGAGATCACCCCCGACTCATGCTTTCGATCGGTGATCAGCACGATAGCTGCCAACATGATGCTGGTCCATGCGGTAATCCGATGTGCCCATCTCGTTGGCGTGCTCGACCAGAGGCCAGCGACAGTCCTGACCACGGCATCATCGGAGGTCTGCGCTCAAGCAGACGTTGTTGCAACGACCGAAATAGTGGCACAAAGAGGCGCTGACGAGAGGTCAATCAAGCGGCGAGGATTCGAACTGCTCGGCCAAGGACGCATCCATATCGAAGGCATACCTCGCCTGTCGCTCGCGCATGATGTAAGTCATTTCGAGGCCGGTCAGGATGGTGGCTGCGGTGAGCGACCGCGTCCCCGAGAATCAGCGCGCTCTCGCACCAGCGATTAGATTCTCGGCGGCTGAAAGCCATGCGGGAAAGAGCTCAGGAGCTTGTATATCCGCCGCCGCAAAAACAGTCGCCCGCCTTGCGTCCCCATACCGCGAGCGGCCGGAAACAATACGTGAGGGAGTCGAACGTCACGTTCGGATGGTGCTCTCTTTGCAGCACACTATGGACAGAAACCAGAGAATAACCTGGCGCGCGCGCCGCTCCCGGGCCTCGCGGGCCTCGCCGGGCGAGTGACGAGGCCGATAACTCCGGTAGGAGACGTACCCGCACCAGGATTCACGCCGACGACAGCCGCTTCTGTTCCTGCTCCCGCGCGACGGTCCCAGCGGCTTGACGATCGCGTCATCGTCGACGAGGCCGAGCTCTACTCGACGGGATTAAGCCCGCGTTCCAACAGGCCGCGAATAGGTGTTGCTTAGGGCTTCGGGAGTTTTGAACGCAACGCTAGGCGATTGTGACCTTTGTCGTCACCGAGAACTGCATCAAATGCAAACTATACGGACTGCGTCGACGCATGCTCGGTCGATTGCTTCTACGAAGGGCCGAACTCTCTCGTCATCATCCCGACGAATGCGTTGAGTGCCTGCCTGCGCCCCGGTGTGTCCGGCCAAGGCGATCTATGGAGACACGGAAGTGCCTGTACACATGAGGCACTTTCTTCAAAGAAGAGCTTTCGCGACTGTGGCCTAACAAACCGATTCCAAGGCATCGCTCCCGACGCAGCGGCGTGGGATGGAGCACCAGCCAAGCTAGGCCATTTGGAGCGCTAGGTGATGACGATCGCCGCGGCCCGGGCGCTCCGACGCTGCTCGTCACCGACCTTGCCGTGTGGCGGTCCGAGCCGGTCACACCAAATTCACGGTCGCCGCGTCCAACTGCGCGTGCGGTCGGCTTCCGTATTCTGCTCCGGCTCAAAGTGCACGAATCAGGCGCTTATGCTAGTGACTCCTCTCGTGTTGGTCCGTAAATTGCATCAAGGCATCAGGCGCCGACGCAACAAAGCAGACGACAGGAAGAACGGTAGCACTGTGTAGATGCACAGCGCGCCGACATGCAGTCCGATGCTGCCGGCCGGGCGGCCAAGCATGGCCGGCCGAATCAGTTCGATCGAATGGGCAAGCGGCAGGAAACCGGCTACCTGCTGAAAAACCCCAGGCATTCGGCTCACCGGGAAGACAGCCCCGGATGTGAAAAGCATGGGTGTGATGACCAGCGTCTGGTAAAAAACGAGGTAGTCGTAACTGGGCGCAAGCGCCGTCACGACCAACGCCAGGCTCGCGAAAGCCAAACCAGTAAGAGCAAGGGCAGGCAGCGCGTAAAGAGCGGATGGCCATGCCACATAGCCCAGCACAGTGGCGACAAGCATGATTCCCATGCCGGCCATCAGGGCCTTCGTGGCTGCCCAGGCCAATTCGCCCAGCACGATGTCGCCGAGCGTGAGCTGCGTATACAACATTCCTTCCCAGGTCCGCTGCATGCGACCGAAAGCTGCATAGATCGTTTCGAACGTGGAGCCGGTCATTGCGCTCACGGCGACCATGCCGGCTGTCAAAAAAGCAATGTACGATGTGCCCTCAACTTGACCCACCAAAATTCCGAGCCCAAAGCCGAGCCCGAACATGGAGATCATGGGATCGGCCACGTTTCCGATAAGCGACGCAAGCGCGACTTTTTTCCAAGCAAGGTAGTTGCGGCGCCATACAGAGACCCAGTTCCAGGCGTTCGACGGCAGAGCCGCCGCATAACGGTCACCCATCATCATTTCTCCATCTCGCGCCCGGTCAGCCGCAAAAAAACGTCCTCCAGATTCGGTGGCCGCTGCAGGAGACGCAGACCCGCGCGCCCGTGCAGCTGCACACGGACCTGCTCCGGATCGGGCGCATAGCAAAACAGCGTCTCGCCGCTCACCTCGCTGCGCTCGACGTATGGCTTGACTATCGCGCTCAGCTCATGCGGGTTGCCCCCGTATATCTCAAGCACCTGGCACCCGATCTGGTCTTCGATGAGCGTGTGTGGGCGCCCTTCGGCGATAATGCGCCCTCTCTCGAGGACGCACAGGCGGTTGCACAAGCGCTCGGCCTCTTCCATGAAATGGGTGGTCAAAATGATCGTCTTGCCCTGCGCCAGGAGCTTGCGCAGCCTCTCCCATATCAGGTGGCGCGCGTGCGGATCGAGGCCAGTGGTGGGCTCGTCCATGACAAGCACCTGTGGGTCGTTGATTAGCGCTCGCGCGAGCGTCAGGCGCCGCTTCATGCCACCGGAAAGTGCGCTGACGCGGGCATCGGCCTTGCTCTCGAGGCGAGCGAACTCAAGCAGTGACGGTATCAGCGCTTTGACCGCGCGCGTGCTCATGCCGAAATAGCGCCCGAAAACCAGCAGGTTCTCACGTACGGTGAAGTCAACGTCAAGATTATCGAACTGTGGGACGACCCCGATGCGCCCGCGTGCCAGGCGAGCGCGTGCTGGTATTGGCATATCCAGCACTGTGATCTTACCCGCGTCAGGGGGTGTCATGCCGAGAAGCAAACGGGTAATCGTGCTTTTGCCGGCGCCGTTCGGGCCCAGCAGGCCGAAGCATTCTCCCGCCGCGACAGTGAACGACAGCCCGTCCACAACCAACTTGTTGCCATATGATTTGCTCACGCCGTCCAGGTCGATAGCTAGCCTAGACATGCGTTCGTCTCCCCTTGCAGAATTCCGCCGACCAGCACCAGGTCGCTTGGAGAAAACTCCGAACACTCGAGGGGAGAGAGGAGGGGCACGTCGCCGATCACTACGACCGGCAAATTGGGCTCGCAGTGCCAACACTCGCTCACGCGCTTATCGCCACCCCTTGCATGCTGACCGTCTCCCGCGAAGGCGGTCCCACTCGTGTCCAGATACCCGCCAATCTGAGTGGGCAGACGTTCGTCTTGCTTCTCCTGTTCAAAGTGACGGAAGAGCCTTCCGTCCTCGGCATGGGCAATCGCCCCGTCACGCGTCAGCTTCTTGCCATGCATGCGTATTGTGCCTCCATTTTAACGCCCGCAGGCTATTCAGCTTTCGCAGAGACGTCGGTTCTGCTTGCATTTGGATGCCGCTCGACCTCTTGTGTATTGGGTCGTGAACCGCTCGTGGAGCTCTGCTCCTTCCTCCACACCAGACAAAGCATCGCTAAGAAGTACCCGACCTGGGTGAGAACCGCGCAGAGGGCCGACTGGCCGAACGAACCAGTCAAGTAGTAGGTCGCCGCGGCGAAGGCAGCTGATGCACCGATCACGTGTATCAAGAAATATGATGCTTCCATTCGGCTCTCCTAGTCTCCCACTTTCATCGGCCGGAATTCGATCCACCCTGTATCGAAGTCGAAACCGGAGCACGCTGTCTTTGTTGATGATTCACATCTGCACCTGCTGACGGTCGGCCTGGTCTTATGGAGCATACTGTTGCGGTGTCGGCGCCGGTGGCGTGCCTCAGCACCGACCAGTGGCATCGCGCGCTGAACCAAAGCCAAATGCCGCCCGACGCAAGCATAGTCGCCAGCTCTCGGATAGCCGCGCGCATATCGGCCTTGACCGCGGCGGCCGTATAGAAGTTCCGCAGCGACAATCAGATCGAGGGCTCCTGGATCGAGAACATTTCAACCTCTCCGACCCTGAGGCAGACGTGTTGGGGCTCGTTCATCGGCTCCGCCGTCGAGCTTGTGCTCGCCGCACGACGGCGATGAGTGGTGGGGCGAACGTTCCGTCAAATGCCCCGGCCCGGCATGCGTTTGGCGCGTGTTCGTAACAGGCCCACTCGGGAAGCGACAGCTCGGCGCTTGCGCGTGAACCTCCCGCTCCAACGGCTTGCTGTCCAGTCGCCATGCATCGTCCGTGGCCAATTCTAGATGCGACCAGTGGCGACTGTCGTGCTCTGTCAGGACGTGTGCCCGATATCAGATAGGCAATCACTCTTGGCTGCCGATGCCGGATGACGTCACCGTCGAGAACTCCCGCAAAAGAGTGGGCCTGTGCGATGGCTCCGTATTGTCCGGCAGGTCCGTGGCTCTCGAACCAACATCGGGGTTTCTGATCGGGCCGCCTTTGCCACCGCCGCTAGCAACTGCGGCAGCAGAGTCGCGCGACAGCCAATCGCTGTTGCTCAATGTGCAAAGCGCATAGGCCTTTAGCGGAAGGAGAAGAAAGAGATTAATTGGCGTGTGTAGACAAAACCCCAGAAACCGCAGTTCGCGAGCACGAAACGCTGCCACGCAGCAGCGGATCAGGGTCATGGCCGCAATCATGATTCCCGTCCACCAAGGCACTGAGCCAGTCAGCGCCAGGTGCGCAATCCCTGTTGACACCGAGACGGCGAGGAGCAGCGGCCCGACATTTTGTCCGACCACGTCCAACGTCAGATAGCGATCCAGGCTGGGTAGCAGGCGTAGCGAAAGCAAAGTGTCTCTGAAGGTGCTTCGCGCCCATCGCAGTTGTTGGCGCAGATACGGACGCAGCTTATCCGGCACGACCGTTGCCGCAATCGCGTCCGGAATGTACTCGGTTCGCAGGCCTGCTTTCAGCATGAGGATCGTGAGATGCCGATCCTCGCCGAAGTCGCTTAGCTTCCCACGAAACAGCTGCGTTTCGTACTGATCAAGAACCATGAGAAGCGCCGACCGGCGGTACATGGCACATGGGCCACAGCAGCACATGACCGCACCGAAACGAGCCTGTGCCGCACGCTCCTCGTTGCAAGCAAGCCAGTACTCCATGTCGATCAACCGGGTTAGCCAATTCTCGTTCCGGTTGCTGGCTATCAACTGACCCATGGCCGCGCCGATCTGTGGATCCCTCATTTTCAGCGCAAGCTTCGTCACGACATCAGAAGCCAGCGTCGTGTCGGAGTCGACGTTGAGCACCAAATCTCCGGATGAGCGGCGTATGGCGGCGATCTGCGCCTTGCGCTTTCCAACATTCTGCGGCAGCAGAATGAAGTTGAACCTCCGGTCGAGCGCGTAGAGATCGTGAACAGGTTCCAAAGCAAGGCGATTTGCAGAGCCGTCATCGACGACGTAGACCCGTAGTTTTCCGGCGTAATCTTGCTCCGCAATTGAGGCTAGGCAGGCCGACAGCGTGTCCGGGTCCTCATTGTAGCAGGGGATGATGACATCCACACTTGGCAGAAGCTGGGAGCGGGCTTCGCCATCCGAGGGCGAAAGGTCTGCCGGCGAAGCATAAACCGTCTGCATGCTTTTATAGGCAGCCGAGAGTAGTGCGTAGGTTGAGACAGCACCAGTGCTGATGGCGTCAAGCAGGTTCATAGGATTCCACTTCGTTTAGTTGTGTCGGGAGGGAGCGGATAGCAAATCCCCGCTCGTGCAGCTCTGGAATGAGACGAGACAGAGCCGTAAGCGTCTGGTCCCGCAGACCGGCCTGAGTGTCCGGCCTGAACTCGTTAGGAGGGCAGCCATCGTGCAAAAGCACCATTGCGCCTGGGCGCACAGAGGCAACGACTGTGTCGACAATCGCGTCGACCCCGGGACGAGACCAGTCGTGAGGGTCGATCGACCAGTGGACCGGGATGAGACCGGCGCGCCCACAATGCGTGATGACTTGTTCGGTCCAGTTGCCATACGGCGCGCGCATATGCGCCACCGAGGCTTGGGAACAGGCAATCCGAATGACCCTGTTGGCCTCGAGTATTTCATAGTGGATCTGGGCAGGCCGGCATCCGGACAGGTCCGGATGCGTCATCGTGTGATTGCCGACCCGGTGCCCTTCTGCAATCATTCGTTGGATGAGTTTGGGATGGTCTGCCGCATACGCCCCGATGACGAAGAAAGTAGCCGACACATTGTTTTCCGCCAGCAGATCGAGGACGTCCGGTGTGCAAACCGGATTAGGACCGTCGTCAAACGTCAAGTAAACTGCGCGTCGGCCAGTGCCGTTGGCACATTCATCATGGACTTCGGATATGCAGTTGGGGGCTCTCATAGCTCTGGCCCGTTCCGATGGATTATCGTCCCGGCCGGCCATTCGGACATCGGCTGAGCAATCGGAAGAACAATGAGGGCGACGTCCTCCGTGCGGGTTGGCGGGTTGTCCAGACGCGCACATGGAAGGGTCGATCGCACCCGGATCCCGGGCACGATCGTCGCCAAAGCATTTCGGCTGAACCTTGCAACATGGTGCTGCAACGCGGGTCGCACCGCCCCGAAGGCGAATGGAACTTTGAGCTCCTGCAGTACCGGATACGTCACCCGCACTGAATGGGCCATCCAGAGTCCCTCTAGATCCGGACGTACCCCCCACAGACCAAGCTCCCCCACCAGCAGATCGATGGTGCCAATCCGGATGAAGCGGCGCAGCAGGCCAATGTGAGCCGCCACTCCCTTGGAGTCATAGCCGACTGCACGCAGCTCAGGCCTCGCCCCGCCCCAACTTTGGCTGCCTTCGAATGGTTTCGCGTTGAAGCTCCCGGTCTGCCCATAGATCTTTAACGCGGCGAGTTCCACATGCTCATCAAGTTCAAGCTCACTTTCCCAGCACAGTCTCCAGCGCAGGTGAGAGCGCGTAGAGCAACTCTCTACTTCTCTCTGTTTTGTTGAGTCACGCATCACGTGATCCGATCCTAAAACAATTCGAAAGCCATACCCAAAGACGCAGAAGGGTAGAGATGTATAAGTCTGGTCTGTTCGGCTCTGCTCGATGTATATTGAAGAGCATAGCAGCCAGACATAAAGGTCGGTTGATGCTCTCCTCGCAACCAGAACTTTTCCAATTGGAGTTCAGGGCGTAAACAACTCTCTCTATCAGGTCTATAACCCTAGGCTCTGGGTTTTAATGCAGCATTTGCTAAAATTGGGGAAATTTATTGTTTTGATGGATGTCATCCAGGTCATGGATGGCAGCGACGCGGGACGCCAAGCGGCATCGCGCGTCACGACCAGAAGTGCCGACAGCAAGAGACGTGCCAATCCGTTCAACCGCAGGAAGGGCACCGTTTTCTGGTATTTCGGCCATCATCGATCAGGCGTTTTGTGCGGATTTCCGCATTTGCCAGCGGCATTCCGCACACTCGTGGTCCATTGGCGGGTTAGAAGCTAAACGCGCTGCCGCCCTGCACCAAGGGAGAGAATCCCGGCGTGCATGGCGCGCGAGTTCCGAGACTCAATTCTCGTGCGAGCACGACCTAGAGTTTGGGGGTGTTTGGCTACCCTGCTTCGGGCGCAGCCATGTCACTGCATCGGAACAGGAAACCTGCCCGCAACAGCCGTGTCCAATCGTGGCGCTATGCGTCAGCCTCTGCTGGCGGGAAGCGCGTCGTTGAGCGCGGCGGCGGTATCGGAGGCCAAAAGCGCTGGGACCCTCCAGGAAATCCCAAATCGCTGCTGAACAACCCTGCACGTTCGCCATGGGAGCCTTCTCCTCAAACCATCCAAATGGTGGACGCGAAGACGTGCGCGACGGGGTTGTGCAATCGTCAACGGTGTGGAAGTAAGCCTCTGAGGAGGCTCTTGGCAGTCGCGTGGGCCGAACTGAAGTGACCGCAGCGGTGCCAATGTGTTTCTGCGAACGGCGCCTTGAAGCTGGCCAACGGGCGAGCTCGGCAAAAAAATCCAGATGACCGTGAAACTCAGCTGCGTGGTGTTGCAACACACCCGCGCCGCCTTGTTGTAACCTCGGTTGGGGTGGCGCAAGGTGGCACGATCGAGGAGGTCGCGATCGCTGCCTAGAAGGCGATGCTTATCCGACGAATTCGAGTCGCTTGTGTTGAGCAACTCACCGTTGCTCAACACGTTCCGATTCCCGTCCAGCACTCTTCCAGGTAAGGCGCGCCTGTCTTCGCGTTCGCAGGACCACAAGGCGCCCAAAGCCGGAGTGGGACGGTACATTGCATATCGGTCGATGACTGCTGACGACAGCAATCGATCTGGAGCAGGGCGTGATCCCCGCTGCAAGCTAATTGCGAGCTAATGGGCGTGCAATCAGACTGGGCAGCCTAACAGCAACCTTGTAAGGACCGCGTGAGCGCCCGGTCTAAACCCGCTCCTGCTAGGCTGCGGGTGACGTTCCGTAACGCTGGTAAATGGCTTGAATTCCATCCAGGACTTCGCGTGAAAGGTTGACGTCCACACTGGCGAGGTTGTGTTTCAGTTGCTGCACGGAGGTAGCGCCCACGAGGGTACTTGCGACGAATGGCCGGTTGGTGACAAATGCCAACGCGCCATGCACCGGGTCAATGCCATGTTCTCGAAAAAGCGTGGTGTAGGCGAGGGCGGCCTGCTCTGCCCTTTCGTTGCTGTAGCGAAAGAACCGTTTGAACAAGTCCAGCCGAGAGCCTGCCGGCAGCTGCCCTCCCATATACTTGCCAGTCAACGTACCCATGGCCAACGGCGAATAGGCTAGGAGGCCGACCCGCTCGCGCTGAGCCATTTCGGCCAGCCCGTTCTCGAAGTCGACGTTGAGCAGATTGTACGGATTTTGGATGCTTATCACCCGGGCCAAACCGTGTAGTTCCGCTTGATGTAGGAATCGCGCAAGGCCCCAAGGCGTTTCGTTGCACAGTCCAATGTGGCGAACGCGACCGCTTTTGACGAGCGCGTCCAACGCTTCCAGCGTCTCCCGGATTGGCACCGTATCCTCGTCGAGTTCGTACTGGCAGTCTAACGATTGAAAGACGTTGGTGCTTCGGTCGGGCCAGTGCAGTTGGTAAAGATCAATATAGTCCGTCTGAAGCCTTTGAAGGCTGGCGTCTAAGGCCTCAAACAGATTGGCGCGCGTGTAGCTGATGCGACCGTTGCGCACATAGGGCAGGTTCGCCTTGCCTGCTCGAACAGGCCCGATGGCTTTGGTCGCGAGTACAATGTCTTGCCTGCGGCCGCTGTTGTTGCTTAGCCAGCTGCCTATATATGCTTCCGAAAGCCCATGTGTCTCCGCGCGCGGTGGCACAGGGTACATCTCGGCAGTATCGACCAGGTTTATGCCGGCTTCCAGAGCCGCGTCCAATTGCGCGTGCGCCTCGGCTTCCGTGTTCTGCTCTCCCCAACTCATAGTGCCCAGGCCGAGCGCGCTGACCTTCAGGCCGCTCGATCCAAGTTCACGATACTGCATCGGTGTCTCCTTCTTCTCGTATTGGTCGTAAGTGCGTCAAGGTATGAGGCGTCGACGCAGCAGTGCTGATGACGGGAACGGCAACACCGGAGGCCAAACATCGCCGGACCGAATAGGCTCGATCGAATGTGCAAGCGGCAAGAAGACCGTTAAAGATCTGAGCAGCTTAGCAGCAGCTTTATCGGTTGAGCCGGTGCGGCAGCTTTGCCGAATTAGCAAGGCCGCAACGGAACACACGGGCTCGATTGATGCTCTGCAGACGACTAAAGGTCGTTCCTCTCGAGCCAGGGTTTAGACGATCATCCTCAAGGATTCCAAATTTAGCTTTGCTTCAACTCCTTTACTGCAGCATTCCCTAAAATTGGCAAAATCGATTGTTTTGATGGCGACTATCCAGGACATGGATGGTGAGGCGCCATTCCTTGATCAGCATCAAGCGTCACCACACCCCTTTCGTTCATTCCGGCGGGTCTGTTGCTGGGTAATGGACGTTGCGGCCATTACATATGGTATGAAGGAACATCGTTGTGAGCCCGAACATGGATGCCAGCGGCGAACTACGAGCCCGCGTTCTGCCGAAACCGCGATGCCGTCACATCGCCCGCGGCAATCACCAACGGCATGCGCATCGTAGGATCGTACCAACTCTGCGTATGAATCTTGGCCGGAACAGATCCGGCTCCTGGAGGTTTTGCGACACTGGGTATCGCCTCCTGCACGTCCATCGTGCCTGATCTTCACCTAGCCTTCGTAAACTTGCGTTCCTTTCCAACATCGCTGCCGCAGAGCACCAGCAGGTTAGTCGCGTGCCAGCGCCACCGCAGGATCGAGCTTCGATGCATCGCGGGCGGGACTGAAGCCAAAGATGATGCCAATCAGGCTCGAGCAGATATCAGACGGTCTCACCTACCTCAAAGAACTCCGCGTAAGGACCGCCCGCGAAGTGGCGCCGCAACTCCTCGAAATTCTCTATGGTTTGGTCGAGGGGGCGCGCTTCCTGGCGCTTAAGGTTAGCAGTCCCAGTATGCTCAAACGCCGCAACCCCCAGGAAATCCCAAATCTTAGCCATGCACGCGGAGGGTTCGATAAGAAGGTTCTCGTACTCGACCACATGCAAGTCGGCCGACGCGAAGGAGCGCGCGAGCCGATTGTGGAATTCGTCGGCGGCCTTGAAATAAGCCTCGCAGCAGGGGATTGCTAGTTTCACGGAGGGAGTAGCGTCATTGTCAGAACTGAACTTCAGCCACTGGCGGGTTTGTCTCGCCTGTGTCAGCGAACGCAGCGATTCCAGTGTGTTCTTACGGACCATGAGGATAACCTTGAGGCCCGGCCAACGGGCAAGCTCAGCAAAAAAGCCCGGACGCTCGTGGAACTGGGGTTCGTTGATCTTGCAACCAACGCGTGTCACCTTCTTGTTGGTTTGGTTTGGATAGCGCAAGTAGGCGAGTTCGAGGAGTTCGTGATCGCTGCCTGCCAAGCGGCCCTTATCGGACCAGTTCGTATCGTAAGTATTGAGCAACTCACCGTTGCTCAGTACGTTCGGATGCTTGTTCAGCAATTCTTCCAGGTAGTGCGTGCCCGTCCTTGGCATCGCAAGGATCACAAATGCGCCAGGCGATGGCACGGGATGGGTCATAGCATGATCTCCAATGAATATTGCTGAGGGCACTTCGTCTGGGGCCTAGTGAATAGACCCCGCCAGTTCCATCAAACGGTCCAGCACTGCCTTAATGTGCTTTGAACTGGCTGCAGCGAGCATCCTAGGCCCATAGGTGTTTCGAAGAACGCGAGTTCCACATGATCGGCACGTTCAGTCTCCAAGAACAAATCTCATTTGGAAAGCGCCTGAGGCTGCCATCACACGATCCCGCCCAGAACAGTTTCAGCACCGGCTGCTTTGCCGGTCTGAGCCTCCAACCAGCCTAGGGGAGCTCGGTTGCAGGCATCCCGACCGGCCGCACCGTCGTGGATTGACGCTCGGTGTAACCTTGGGAACCAGGGCAACTGAACAGCCATGGATATAAGGCGAACTTTCGCGGCTGACATTTTTCTATGCAGGAATTCATAAGCCGCGTAAAATCGAACGTTTTTATGGCTCCCATCCACGCTACGGATAGATGAACACGTGCGCTTCAAAGGCCTTGATCTAAACCTTCTCGTCGCGCTCGACGCTCTCATGAATGAGCGCAACCTCACCGCTGCTGCGCGCAGCATCAATCTGAGCCAGCCCGCCATGAGCGCGGCCGTCGGCCGGTTGCGCGACTTTTTCCGTGATGAGCTATTTACGATGAGGGGCCGCGAACTTGTCCCAACACCCCGTGCAGAGGGGCTTGCTCCCGCCGTCCGCCAGGCGCTGCTACACGTCCATCTGTCCATCATTTCCTGGGACGAGTTCAACCCGCGTCAATCGGAGCGTTGCTTCAGGATAGGCATTTCCGATTACATGACGCTGGTATTTTTTCAAGCGGTCGTGGAGCGTGTCGCACGGGAAGCTCCCGCAGTCACCTTTGAGTTGCGTGCTCTCGACGAGCACCCCGATGACCTCCTCCGGCGCGGTGAGATAGATTTCTCAGTCCTTCCAGAAGTGTTCATGTCCAGCGCCCATCCCAGAGCAGCACTGTTTGAAGAGACGTTCGTGTGCGTAGGCTGCCCTAAGAACGAGGCGCTATCTCGTCCGCTTACATTCGAGCGATACATGTCGATGGGACACATTGCAGCCAAGTTCGGCCGTACGCGGCAGCCCTCCATCGAAGAATGGTTGTTGCTTGAGCATGGTGTCAAGAGACGTGTCGAGGTGGTCGTTCAGGGCTTTAGCATGATCCCTCCCATGCTACCGGGCACCAACCGGATTGCGACCTTACCGTTACGGCTGGTTAAGCACTTTGCAGAAGCAATACCCCTGCGGATCGTCGAACTTCCGGTGCCGCTTCCCGCATTCACCGAGGCCGTACAATGGCCCGCGCTTCACAACAACGACGTGGCAAGCATTTGGATGCGGGAAATGCTTTTGCAGGGATCCGACTTGGCTTGTTCGCACGACGCTGGAGCGCTTAAGAGCTCCTAGTTTCGAAGAACGCAAGCAACTCCGCGGATCAGGCAGGCCAAGGCGCGCTGTGGATGGAGGCGGAAGGCCGTACTCGAAGGCAGGTAGCGCGCTGCCATTCATGACGTCGATGGTTTTAATCCAAACAACAAATTTTACCAGATCGGCCGGGTGTTGCATGAACCGCGCCCTGAGTGAAGCAGCTGTGCCTGGCACCGCACCAGTGCTTCGAATGATGTAAGCGAGGGGTAGCGTCCATGAGCTCTGAAGTGCGGTGGAAAGTGTGTTGGGAGAGTGAGTTGGAACTCTCCGATCACAAAGAGCTCGCCGAGTTCTTCAGAACTATTTTTGCACGGACCGGGTCCTTCAACGCGAAGCCATTCGAAAGCTATCGCAGTTGGGCGGGTGCGAGGCCTGAGCTGCGCGCAATCGCCTACGATTCGCGCGGCGTAGCGGCTCATATGGGCGCTCTGCGCCGTTTCATACGGGTTGGCGACGAAGATCTGCTGGTGGCCGAGCTCGGATTATACGGTGTGCGCCATGATCTTGAAAGGCTTGGGATAAGCCATTCAATCAGGGTCATGTATCCGACGTTGCAGCAGCTTGGCGTGCCCTTTGCTTTCGGTACCGTCCGGCACGCGATGCGTAGCCACTTGGAAAGGTGGTGTCGGGGCGGTCTAGCGACCATGAAATCGGGCATGCGCGTGCGGTCGACCCTCCGGGATGTGTTTGCCGAGCTGCCGCCGACTCGCGTCGAGGACGCACTCGTGGTCGTTGTGCCAGTTGCGCGCCAGATTGATGAGTGGCCCTCGGGTACCTTGATTGACCGGAACGGCCCGGAGTTATGAAAGGACACCCATGCCCACTACAGGCAAACCAGATTTGAACCGGCGTCCTCAAACGCAGTGGCGCGGTGCTTCACTGATAGCGGGCCCGCGGTCCCCCATCGAACGCATGTCGAAGGACTGGAAGGGCCGCAATGCGCCATGCTTTGCCTGCCTGGCCGATGCCGGGCTGAACATCGAGGAAGTCGACTATTTCAACGCGCGCGGCACCTGCACAAAGACCAACGATCAAACCGGGACAGTCGCGATCAAGCGTCGCCTGCGCGACGACCATATGTGAAGGTGTAGTGTCGCCTAAGGCAACTATCGTGAGCCGGATCCCGATTGCGGTCTCTCAACGTACGCGCAAGGTGGCGCGCGAGAGCGAGAGCGAGTGGCGCTGAGCAACACTTTCGTTTTTGGCGGCACGAATGCCGTCGTTGTTCCAGGAGGGTGTAGGCATCCGACACCGGACCTTGGTAACGAAGCCGTCGCCGTAGGAGCGCCGCTAGCCGCACTCACCTCAGCCGGGGCGTGATCCAGGGTCGGCTGGAGCCTAGCTCAACCGTTCTGGTCACTTGGTAACGAGCCGGCAAGCCGAGCCGCAGCTTCGCTTATCGGCATGTCAATGACTGTGACTGCGCACGCTGCCAGGAAACGGCGTTCGTTTCTGGTCAGCTCAGACCCATCGATTAGCGCGAAATGTGGGCCGTCGGAGCGCTTCATGATCTGCCGGGCATAGGTGCGCAGCATCTGATCGTCGAACCGGCAGCCGAGGAAGAAAAAACCCCGATTGCTGCGCCGCTGCTTCACCTGATCAGGGATCGGCGTCTGGATGTCGATGTCTGTCAGCGCTTCGACATAGTCGGAATCTGAAATCAGGAAGTTCGCCGCCGGCCTGACACTGCCATGAGGCACATAGAGAACCGTCTCAACGGGAGGCACCGCGTCGAGTTCGTTTCCGGACAAATCATAGGCTTTGGTCCAAATGTCCCTGGTTTCGTTCGCCCGGGTGACGCCCTGTATCTCTACGACATCTCTTCGGCCGGTGGCGATCAGGGCTGCGCGCATGGTGCCATCATACCAACTGTCGACGATGAGCGAGAGCGGCAGTGTGGCGAGCCAGGCGTGGAGCGCCGTCGGCGCTGCCGGCGCGGCGAAGATCTCGGCCATCCAACCCTGGAGCGTCCGGCGATGCCGGCGCTGCTCGATGAACTGCGCGACAGACCACATATTGGTGCGGATCTTGGATGGAGCCGGCGCACGCTTGGTAAGGGCCGTGGCCACCGCCTCAGGACTATGCGGTACAACAGGCTTTGCGCAGCCGAGCTGGAGGAGACCCGGGCCCAGGTAAGGAACAATCGCATCGGCCGCGAGCGCTCCCTTGAGCAGGTCAAGCCGCGTGTCTGCATGGCTGTCCCGAGTGATTAAAAGATGGCGCGGGAAGGTGTTCATGCTCAGTCCTCTTGGGCTTCATGCCGTCATTCCGCCGTCCTAATCCCCGTCGGATATTTTCCTGGCCTCGACGGTGATTGGCAGGCGCGTATCTCGCGGCAGGTCGGGCAGGACGAAGCGCCAGCCGTTCCTGAGCATGACGGCCCCCCCCCATAAGCCTTCATTCTCAACCTGAATGATCGGCTCTTCGAGATCCTTCTTGGGAACATAGGCCGACAGGCCGGCGCCGGTCCGGCGGATCATCAACTTCATCCGGCTGCTCCCTTGCCAGGAGCAGACGTAATTTCCGCGCTACCAGCAGCCCCGGCATTCTCGAGGCTCACCATTTCGCGCGCCCGCATTCCCACGACCGTGCCACCGCCGATCCATTCGACCGCATAGATGTAGAACTGCTGGAGAAAGGTGCCGATGTCACGCACGTACCCTTCGTCACCCTTCAACACGAGGTTTTCCCCGATCTCCCTGCCGGGGTAGGTGCCGTCATTCTTGACGTGACGGGTTGCGCGGACCCGTTCGCCCGGCATGAATCGTGGAGGCTTGCGGATTTCGACCTCCTGTTCGCGCCCCAGGGTCATGGCTGTTGTTCCTTTTCGCGGTTGGAGGTTGGAATGAAGAACTCAAGGCGCCTCGCCAGCCGATCG
Source organism: Mesorhizobium sp. WSM3626 (assembly GCF_000513935.1). Taxonomy (GTDB): domain Bacteria; phylum Pseudomonadota; class Alphaproteobacteria; order Rhizobiales; family Rhizobiaceae; genus Mesorhizobium; species Mesorhizobium salmacidum. Next base: position 27,689 of record NZ_AZUY01000029.1, read on the forward strand.
GACGTCAGGCGGGAACGCAGGTCATCTCCACCGGACAGACCGAGGCGCATTGCTGTGTGTCGAAGGTGTCCTTGCATTCGGTGCACTTCTCCGCGTTGATAACGTAGGCCTCGCCTTTGAATTTGATCGCACCCGAAGGACATTCGAACTCGCAGGCACCGCATTGGGTGCATTGGGATGCGATGATCTTGAACGCCATTTGTCGTCAACTCCTGGTCAGCTGATTGAGAGATGTCAGGCCGTCGCGGCCAATGGTTTGGCCCCAGACTCGGCGGCGTAGACCGTGCTGATCGCGGTCTCGATATGCTCATAGCCATAGTCATCCATTGCCCGGATTCCGGCTGCCCTGAGCTGAGTCTTCGGGCTATCCCCGATCTTGGCGCACAGCACAACGTCTATTCCTTCGAGGGCCGCGATCACGCCTTTTAGGGTGGCATCTTCGCCCCAGCCACCCAGGCAATACTGCTCGACCGTCCGATGCCCGACCAAGCTGATCCCTTCCGGCGAGGCCTCATAGATCTGGAACTCTCTCGCGTGACCGAAGTGTGCGTTGACACGGCCGCCGCCCTTGCTCGCCACGGCGATAAGAAGCGACTTGCCCGAGTCCGCTCCTTTGACCAGTTCAGTCGCCTCGCTTTTAGCCGCCGCTCGATCGCCGCGCTCGCGCGCGACCACCTCCCGATAGGCCTCGCGCCTGCTTGCGTCATAGGTGACCTCGTCGGAGATCTGGTCGAGCGTGAACTCCTGGCCACGATCATCGCCCAGCAGGCCAACGGCATCGGCCCGGCACTGCCGGCAATGGCGCATCAATTTGGCACCGCCCTCCAGACGATCTTGAAGAGCCTTCAGCTCCATCGCCCTTGGGCCTCGTTGCCCGGTCAGCCCGTAATGGGTACCGTGCTCCCGGTTCGAAATCAGCGGCATGATGTTGTGCAGGAAGGCGCCGCGCTGCTTGACCCATTTGTTGACCTCGATCAGGTGCTCGTCGTTGACACCGGGGATCATCACTGAATTGACCTTGGTCAGGATGCCGCGCGCCGCCAGCATCTCCAGGCCCAACATCTGGCGCTCGTGCAGGATCCGGGCGGCTTCGACCCCGGTGTGGCGGCGATGCTTGTAAAAGATCCAGGGATAGATCCTTGCGCCGACTTCCGGGTCGACCATGTTGATGGTGATTGTCACGTGGTCGACATTCATGTCGCACAGCTCGGCGACATGGTCCGGCAACGCCAGCCCGTTGGTCGAGATGCAAAGCTTTAGGTCGGGGATTTCGTTGACGATGCGTTCGAACGTGGCCTTTGTCTTGTTCCAGTCGAAGCAGGCGTCGCCAGGTCCTGCGATGCCGATCACGGAAAGCTGCGGCACTACATTGGCGACCGCGATCACCTTGCGCACCGCCTGATCTGGTGTCAGCTTTTCCGAGACGACCCCAGGTCGGCTCTCGTTGGCACAGTCAAACTTGCGGTTGCAGTAATTGCACTGAATGTTGCACGCCGGGGCGACCGCCACGTGCATGCGCGCGAAATAATGGTGCGCCTCTTCTGAATAGCACGGATGGTCCTTTACCTTCTCCCAAATGGCCGGCTCCATATCGCCAGGCCTTGCGGACGAACCGCAGGTTGAAGACGCGCATCCAGCCGATTTCGCGGTGGTTTCGCTTTGAAGCGAAATCTTCGGTGCCGACATCGAATGGCTCTGCTCCTGGCTGACTTACACATCCAGGTGCAACAGCTATGCCAGCCCCCAATAGGGGACATTTACCCAAGATCTCGGGTTTTCGTCTCTGATTTGTCAGTTCGCTACGACCTGGATTTGTCCGGGTTCCGACATTGAAGGAGCGTATCGATCGACAGAGCACCTCTGGCCCGCACAGGGCGCAGGGCACTCCGAAACTTCACATCGTTAGACGTTAAGCTCGTCTAAAATTTTCTGACGTCGATACCATGGCGGCGTATAGCATAGCCGACCTGGCGCGGCGTGAGGCCCAGGATACGAGCCGCTTTTGCTTGGTTCCAGCCGGATTTTTCCAATGCGTCGAGCAGCCGGTCGCGTTCCGTCAGGCGCGGGCTGCCCATTCGGTGACCGTTGGGATCGTTCCGATCGGCCGGCAGCTGCGATCCATCTCGGTTCATGGTGCCACAAGCGAGATCGGCGACGCCATTGGGGCTCTGCGAACAGCAGGCTCCTTTCCAGATGAGCGAAGAAAGACACTGGCCATTCCTGCAGGCGAAATCCGACGGAACTATCGTCTCTGACCGGGCAAGTGTCGCCGTCCTTTGCACGCAGTTTTCCACCTCCCGCACATTGCCAGGGAAGTGGCATGCCGAGATCACATCAAGCCCCGCTGATGAGAAGGTGAGATCGCGATTGTTCTGCTTGTTGAAGCGATCGAGAAAGAATTCGGCAAGGAGTCGAATGTCTCCGGGGCGCTCCCTGAGCGGCGGCAACCTAATTGATATCACATTGATGCGGTAATAAAGGTCGGACCTGAACTCCCCATTCAGCACAGCCTTTTCAAGGTCCTTGTTGGTGGCGGATATAAGCCGGACATCGACCTTTAGCGTTTTCGTGCCGCCGACCCGCTCCAGTTCGCCTTCCTGCAAGACGCGCAGCAGTTTGGCTTGAAAGGTAGGCGAAATCTCGCCGATTTCATCAAGCAACAGGGTTCCGCCATGCGCCAATTCGAAACGGCCGGCGCGCTGTGAGACAGACCCAGTGAAGGCGCCCTTTTCGTGCCCAAACAGTTCCGATTCCAGGACGGTTTCAGAGAGCGCGGCGCAGTTCACCTTGACGAAGGGCTTGTTCTTCCGAGGTGAGAATTTATGGATTGCCTTTGCAAAGGCTTCCTTGCCGGTGCCGCTTTCCCCCCGCAGCAGCACGGGGGCATTCGTGCTTGCCACGACCGGGACCATTGCGAGCACCTGTCTGAGCGCGGGACTCTTCCCCACGATTCCGTCGATTTTGACGTGCGGATGCCGGTCACCATCCATCCTTCCATCGGCGGGCGATGGTTCCGGTTTCTCTTCGACATGCCGTTGCCCCCCCATGCTCGGGAGGCGATGGAGAAAGATGATTTGGCCGACGAGGATGGCGACCCTGCTTAGGAAGGCTACGTCCTCGTCAGTGCGGAAATTGGTCGAGCGGTCCCCGACGCGGTCGATCCACAATGTTCCAAGGGTTTCATCCTGAGCTTTGAGGGGAACACCGATAAAGCTCACCGGCAGAGTGTCGCTCCTCAAGCGCATCTGGGGAGCAGCCTGAAATAGTTCCGACTTGCTGATATCCTGTTCGACCAACGGCGTCCCCGTTGCGACGATTTGGTCTAATACGGCCCGCGGGATGCTGCCGCAAGTGGCTGATTGAGGTGGACGGACGCCGCCAGCAGTGACGGCAAACCCCGGCTCTCCGTCAGTCCCGGGGACAATGATTTCTCCATGACGCATTTGCACAAACGAGGAGAGCCGGGCCATGGCATTGGCAAGCTTGGTCTCCAGCCTGCCGGGGGCGGTCAGGACCTTCGATATCTCGTAGATTCCCTCGAGCGGGAGATGCGCTCCGCGCCCGCTTTCGTTGGTCTCCCCAGGCTCTGCATCATCGACTTCATCCCGCCGCGCATCCATGGAAGTGCCTCCGAATTTGTCTAGGATGCACTCGCCAAGCACACCTTAAAACTGAAGTTTCTAGAGATATCCCGAGCAATCATTACGACATGCGGGTCGACTTGGCGCTTGCGGGTTGGCGCAAACAATCGGCGGGGCGGCGTATCTAGATCCTTGAAGCTTGCCGGCCAGCACAGCCGATCATGGCGCAGACCCTCGTGGTCGCTGAAATGTCATAGCCGATAGCGAATATGCGCTGGCCCACCAGCATCTCCAATGCGGCATTGTGGACGTCCGCGAGCGTCGGGCGAAGCAATGAGACGGCCGGTCGCTCGGTCCGCCAGACCCAGCAGAAGTGCGTCAGCATCCGAACGTCGTTCCACCGTCAAAACCGGCATCGGCGTGCTTTACAGCAGGTTCAAACTCAAACTGATCCAATATCATTGTGGCGTCATCGGGGGCGCTCCTCGATTGCTAAGCTGCTTTCGCAAAACAACTTTCCCCGATTCGGAACCCCGATGCACTTCAACAAAGCGAGAGGTGCGCTGCAACGCATACATGCGACAGGTTCCGTTGGCTCACTCTGCTGCTGCATGCCCCAGCTATCCGAACTTAAAGAGGACACCGAAACCGCCGCGCGGATAGTTCCACGTGATCTCCCCACTTTCCTCGCACAACACTCGGCATGTGCCACACTCCATACACCCGTCGGCCGCGATCTCAACTTGGCCCGTGGCGTTCAGCTCATAGCATTTGGCAGGGCAGATACGTGTCAAGGCAAGCAGGTTCGCGCTCGGGCTTTGGTGAGGTCGCACCTTGATATGCGGACGCCCTGCATCGATCAGATAACGGTTTTGATATAGCTTGTCCTCGACGCGGACGGGCGGCACTGTGATCGTCATTTTTTGCTCTCTCTCAGCGCCAGGCCAATGCCAAGCGAAGCGCGTCGCTGACCAGCCCCCAGCGCGAACGCCCCTTTATGAATGCAGCAGTGGTCGCTTTTTCCTTATCGATCTTCGGGGTGCCATCGACCCGCACGAGGTTCTGCGCGGCCAGAGAAATCAGCTGCGGGTATCTCATGAAGAAATTGTGCGAGTTGGTGTGCAGCAGTGCCGGCATGTCCTTATGCTTTCGCAAGTCCTTGAGGACGAACGAATCGTCCAGCATGGTTTTGTAAAGGACGAGGTTCCGCTTGGTCATCGGGGCGTTCCGGCACTTGACCTGTACGATTGCTTCGCCTGCGATACGGCCGGACGTCATGGCGAGGTTCGAACCCTCACGGTGAACCGCGTTGTTCAACTGCGCTGCATCTCCGACCGCGACCCAACCATCACCGAAGAGCTGCGGGATCGCCTTATAACCACCTTCCGGTATAAGATGGGCGGCATATTCCTTCAACTCCGAGCCCGCTATCAGCGCTCGTACCGAAGGGTGGTTCTTGAATCCCTCGAGCAGGGCGTAAGGGCTCTCCATGGTGGCCGCGAAATCCGAAACGAGGCAACCGATACCAAGGGAGATCGATTCCCTGTTCGTGTAAAGAAATGCTAGCCCGGTCATGCTGCGGGAGATGGTGCCCGCCGCCTCGATCACGCAGCCTTCATTGCCCTTGAGGCCGAAGCGCTGCTCGATCACTTCTTCGGGCAGGAAATGCATTTCCTTGACGGCCAGCGCCACGGTTTCTGGCCGCGGCGTTTCGCGCAGGCCCGACCGCGTGCCAAGCAGTCCATTAACGCCTTCTGCGAGTACGACCACGTCGGCCAAGATCCTTTCGCCGGCTCTGTCGGTGCGAACGCCTATGACCTTGTCCGTGATGTCGTATACGAGCTCAGTCGCTGTCGTCTCGCACAGGAGGGTCGCGCCGGCCTCGCGCACCTTGCGCGAAAACCACTTGTCGAACTGGGCGCGGATGATTGTGTAACGGTTTGGCTTTGCCTCGTTGAAGTCGTCGGACCGATAGTGAATGCCGGCATGGGATGTATTGTCCATCATCCAGAAGCGCTGCTCGATCAGATGCCGCTCAAGAGGCGCGTCATCGCGAAAATCCGGGATGATCTTCTCTAACATGTTCGCATACATGATGGCGCCCTGGACATTCTTAGAGCCCGGATACTCGCCGCGCTCCAGTTGCAGCACCTTCAAGCCGCCGCTTGCCATCGTGAAAGCAGCTGCGTTGCCGGCCATGCCGGCGCCAATGACGATAGCATCGAACTTTTCCTCAACCATAGCCGTCTTCCTTAGCTCGCAAGCTTGTCGCGATTGTGCGGCGACAGCCGCCGGGTGAAGGCTTCCGTCAACGCCGGCAGGAAGCGGATCGCATCGGTGGCGATACCGATATGGGCGAAATCGAAAATCGGCGCGTTCGCATCGGTATTGATGGCCACGATCAGATCGGCGCCTTCAATGCCCACCCGGTGCTGGATGGCGCCGGAAATTCCGGCCGCGATGTAGAGCTTCGGCCTGATGGTCTTGCCGGTCTGGCCGATCTGCCGTTCAGCCGGCATCCAGCCCTTCTGGACCAGCGGACGCGAACAGCCATATTCGGCGCCGAGCGCCCGCGCCAGCTTCGTCACAACCTGCAGGTTCTCCGCCCCGCCCAGCCCAAGGCCTCCCGCGACAACGACATCGGCATAGGCGAGATTTGCCTTTACCGACTGCGTATCAGGCAGGAAGCCAAGGACCTTGGTGACGATCTCGTCCTCAAGCATCGACAGCTTGTGTTGGACGACCTTGCCGACCGGCTTATCCATACGCGGCGGCATCGCCATGACTCTCGGTCGCACTGTCGCCATCTGCGGCCGGCAGTTGAGCGTATAGATGGTGCATAGCAACGATCCCCCGAAGGTCGGCCGGGTCGCGGCAAGGGAGCCGTCAGGATCCACGTCAAGTTGGGTGCAGTCGGCCGTGAGCCCCGTTAGCAAGGTCGTTGCCACGGAGCCGGCAAGGTCCCGGCCGCGCATGGTGGCACCCAGAAGCAGGATCTCGGGTTTGTATTGATTGACCAGGTCAGTCATTGCCCTGGTAAAGGGCTCGTTGCGGTAGTCGGCGAGCAGCGGCGTCTCCACGATATAGACAAGGTCGGCACCATAGGCGAAGGCCTGGGCAACGGCATACCAAGAGGCCTCTCCCGGCGGTCCGAGCACGACTCCCGCAAGCTGCACGCCAAGCTTGTCGGCCAGCTTGCGACCTTCGCCGAGCAGTTCGAAAGAAACCGGATGGACTTCGCCGCGCTCCAGCTCAATGAAAACCCAGACGTGCCGATACGCCTGGAAATGTTCGGGCAGATCCTTCTTCATGCCGGCACGACCCCCGGCGGCAGGCGGGGTTTCTCGGTTCACGCTAGACATCCTACGCTCCTTGCCCTGAACCACCCTCGAAGGCCAGTTCGTGTTCCAGCGCCGGCTGGCGCGCGAAAATTGCGGCAATCAGCTCGTCAGCGAGATCACGCAGCGCCTTGTCTGCGGTGTCGATTTGCACCGCCTTTTCCGCCCGGCTGGACGGGGCGAACACACGCTTCACGACAGTTGGCGAGCCGCGAAGACCGCATTTGCCGAGATCCTCGATGCCAGCCTCGCCCGCACTCCACTTCACGATCTGGCTGCGGGCGGCGCGCAGGGCATCGTGCAGCGAGCCGCGACGGATCACGTTGACACCCTCCAGCATCGTAATGAGGCAAGGAAGCTTGCTCTTCAGCATCTGCATGCCGCCTTCCGCGCGGCGCTCGACCTTGATCTCGCGCGCATCGAGATCAAGGGAGGCGATCCTCGCGACGTAGGTGAGTTGCAGGAAATCGAGGCGCTTGGCGATGCCAGGCCCGACCTGGGCCGTGTCGCCGTCGATTGTCTGCTTGCCGGTGAAGACGATGTCTGGCGGGCCGAACGTCTCACCGATCTTGCCGATTGCCTGAGCGAGCGCAAAGGAGGTCGCCAGGGTGTCGGAGCCGGCAAAAAAACGATCGGTCAGGAGCACCGCGCGGTCGGCGCCGTAGGTGAGCGCCTTGCGCAGCGCGTCCTCTGCCATAGGGGGCCCCATCGTGAGCACGGTGACCTCGCCGCCGTCGATGTCGCGTAGTGTGAGTGCTGCTTCAAGGGCGAACAGATCGTATGGGTTGATGATGGTAGGCACACCCTGGCGCATGATCGTGTTGGTCACCGGGTGGACGCGTATCTGCGCGGAGTCCGGGACCTGCTTGATACAGACGACGATATGCATGCGGTCTCTCTGGCTCCTGTCGCGGCGCGGCTTGGCGCTTCATCTGCTTGCAAGCACCATTCGTGCCAACCGTTGAGCATCGCGCCATACCTTTGAGCCGCGGTACTCTGCTTCTGAGGTGTGTCCGAGAGAGGCGGGTTTGCCGGCTTTGCGACATTGTCGTGTCGCATCCGTGTCGCGTTTACTCCTTTCCGAACGGCTTCAGGATGGAATCGAACGGGACGAAGGTGCGGCCCGGCGTGGCGGGGCGATTTGGATCGTGGTCTTTGAGCACCTTGAAGACACGGTGCCTGAGCGGCGAGGACGTCGCGAAGTCCTCATAGGCGCGTTCCAGTGTCGCGCGCGCCCGCGCCGCGATCACCAGGTCCGTGAGACCGGAGAGGTCCTCTTCGGCGAGATATTGGCCCATGCGCTTCATGATGTGGAGCCGCGAGACATCGAGCACCTTCGGATCATAGGAGACGCCAAGGGCCGCGAAGAACTCCTCCGCAGCGGACAAGCCTTTCAGCCGCGTGAGAATGTCGGTGAGGTCGATGATTGGCCTTTGGGTGGAACAGTGGCTCATTGTAAACTCCCTGGTGATGATGGTCTCGGGGTCGGCTTCCTTCTCGACCAAGATCCGCATTCAAATCCCATCGCCGTATCCGGTGCAGGCCGGGAAGGGGTCACGCAGCTTCGCCACCAGTGCGGGCACGACCTCGAGCACCCGGTCGATATCCATCCCGCTGTTGTCGCGCGACAGGGAGAAGCGGATTGCCCCTTGTGCCGCGCTGCTGGCCACGTTCATTGCTTCCAGAACATGGCTGAGCTCCTGCGAGCCGCAACCGCAGGCAGAGCCAGAGGAACAGGCGATACCCTCGCGATCGAGAAGGAGCAGCAGGCCATCGGCCTCGACGTTCTCGAAGGCGATGTTGGTCGTATTCGAGAGCCGATCCAGCGGATCGCCGGTCACGAAAGCGTCTGGAATGCGCTGGATAAGTCCGCATTCCAACCGATCGCGGAGAGACTTTATGAGCTTGCTGTCCTCATCCATGAATTTCATGGCAAGTTCGGCTGCCTTGCCAAGCCCGACGATGCCTGGGGTATTTTCCGTGCCGGCGCGCCGGTTGCGCTCCTGGTGCCCGCCCTTGATCAGCGAACGGAAGTGCACGCCGCGCTTTACATAAAGCGCACCGATCCCTTTGGGGCCGTGCAGCTTGTGACCTGAGAGCGACAGCATGTCGATTGCTGTGGATTTCAGGTGGATCGGGAGCTTACCGACCGCCTGCACCGCGTCCGTATGGAACAGGGCACCGACTTCCTTGGCCGATTCAGCAAGCTCGGCGGCAGGGAAAATCGTGCCGGTCTCGTTGTTTGCCCACATGATCGAGACGATTGCCACGTTTGTGGTCAGCGCCGCCTCATAGGCGTCGAGGTCGAGCCGGCCACGGCCATCCACCGGGATCTTGTGCACCTTGAGGCCGCACGTCTTCTCAAGATGCTCGCACAGCGTCAGCACGGACGGATGCTCGACTGCGGAGGTCACGATCTCTGTGCGCTGAGGCATCACCCCCAGCGCCGAAAGGATCGCCGCATTGTTGCTTTCCGTTCCGCCCGATGTGAAGGCGATCTCATCGTCGAATTCCGCTCCGATCAACGCTTGCACCTGCTGGCGCGCCTTTTTCATGGCTACGCTCACGGCAGCGCCATATCCGTGCTTTGACGAAGGATTGCCGAACTGATCCATAAACAGCGGCCGCATGGCTTCATAGACTGCGGGATCCACTCGCGTGGTTGCGTTGTTATCGAGATAGACCGGCCTCATGAAGCTCTCCTTAGCTGACCAAAACACAGACTTTGGGCAGACCCAACCGTCGACGAGTCTCTTCTCTCAGGCCCTCAGCCGAAGGACTTCCCACAAGCGCATTTTTCCCCGGCGTTCGGGTTATCGAAGACGAAACCAGAGGATTCGAAGCCGGTGACGAAATCGACGGTCATACCCGCGACATGGATTTGCGAGCTTACATCCACGAACACCCTGACGCCGCCCGTCTCGATGACCGCATCGCCCTCACGCGCGAGGCTTTCCAAGCCCATGAGATACTTCAGTCCCGCGCAGCCGCCCCCCTCCACTTTAATGCGCAGGCCTTCCGCCGGCTGCTCGGCTTGGGAAAGCGCGGTCCTTACCGCGGCGACAGCATTTTCGGTGAGCGTGATCATGGGACGCCTTCTACTCGAGTGCGCGATGCGTTCGCCGATCGCGACGCATGTGCCGTGCCAGGGAGAAAATTGTTTTCTGAACAACGCGATGTTTTTAGCGCCGGCACATCGCAGGTCGCAAATCGTTGGACATCGCACAACACGCAGCCGGTGGGATGGAGTGGGTAGAGCTTTTCCCGCGCATCCGCTCTTCCCTAGATATGCTGGGCACCAAACACCCACTGTCGGCTTTGTCGAGCCCACAACATACCGGTGTCCCGCCAGCTTCTCTTCAATCCATTGAATAATCTGGAAAGCTGTTCTGTGAGGCTCTTCGAGGCAGTTGGCATAAGTTTTGAACCTCCTTCGTTGCGAGGCGGCAAGAAAGCGACCGCCATTCATGTCACCCGTGACATCGCAGCGAAGGAAGGACAGCATAATGGCAGGTCTGCCTCAGATCCCCATTCAATGGGTCTCGTGGTATTTACATTGGCCACCTCCCAAAACACGTTCCCCGCCATTGTCGACCTTCGGCAGATCTTGACGGTCAGCTGTGACCCATCGCCGATTCCATCGGCACACCTCCGCTTCTGCTTCGACCTTTCGGAAGCGCGCAGAGACCGGTAGCAACTGATTGACGATGAGATCGCAGCCATGAAGTTCGATGCCGGCAAGGCGACTACAATGGAGTCAGCTGGCTTTCGCGTCGCGAGCTGCGGGACCTCCTGCCCCGCAGTCTCCTTCCCCTATCACTACCAGCGGCCTTCGCCGCCGAAAAACTGATCGACCCCGACTCCATCGGGATGCGATCGCACCGGCTGGCGACCCATTGGGACTCCGGCTGGCAAAGATCATCCGACGCAGTGCCGTCTCAATGACCCCCTCTCGAAGGACTCGCGTCTTTCGATCACCGAGCTTAGCCGTTCACCTGCTCGTCGCGCTGAAATCCAACGGTCGGGAACATAGCAAAAATGGAATGCGAACCTTGGGCAACACTCCTCCAGCAAGTGCTTGCTCCGGTAGACCGCCCAACGTGCTCGCCAGTGCTGAGGCAAACAGATCTGGAACCTACGACCGTGAACAGTCATGCCGATGGCGCAGCAAACAATCCGAGGAATCCGTTCGCACATGTCGAGGCGGCGGGCTGGGGCCAGGGCCTGAGGACGCTCACGCGTATTACCTACATGAATTTGCGTCACCGGTGGCAGGTTGCTATCGCAATTGGGTCGACGTTCATCGCCGCAGCCCTCCAACTGCTCATTCCTAAACTGCTCGGTCAGGCCGTTGACCAGGTCCGGATGGGTGAGGGCATCTCCGGCGGTACCGTCGAACAAGCGCTTTGGACATCGGCTCTCCTGCTGCTCGCCGTCAGTGTGCTGCGCGGCCTATTCACATTGGCGCAGAACTACTTTGCCGAATCGGTCGGGCATCACTTCGCCTATGAGCTGCGGCTCGCCTGCTATGACAAGATCCAGCGCCTCAGCTTCTCCTTTCATGACCAGGGGCATTCAGCCGATCTGATCACCATCTGCATGCTCGATATCGAAGGTGTGTGCTGGTATTTCTCCACAGCGCTGGTCCGCGCTGTCCTGCTGGCCATGTTAATCGGCATTGGCGCCTACATGCTGCTCTCCACCAATCTGGAGCTCGGTGTTGTGGCGCTGAGCTTTGTGCCCTTCGTCGCATGGCGCTCATCGCGGACCCAGCTCAAGCTGCGCGCCACCTGGGACGAACTGCAAGGGCGGCTCTCCGTTCTGGGCCGCGTCATGGAGGAAAATCTCTGCGGCATCCGCGTTGTCCGCGCTTTTGCCGCACAAGCCTATGAGATGCTGAAGTTCGAGCGTGTCTCCCAGAATGCGCTCGCACTTGCCCAGGAACGCGCCGACATCTACGCGCGCGACACTTCGGCGATGACCTTCTCCTTCTTTTTTGCCATGGGGCTGGTCCTCTGGATTGGCGGCAGCAAGGTCATCGCCGGTGAGATCAGTGTCGGAACTCTCACGACCTTCCTGACATTCATGACCGTCCTGCAAATGCCGGTCCGCCAAATCGGGTTGATGATCAACGCTTTCGCTCGCGCTTCGACATGCGGTTCACGTCTGTTCGGCTTCCTTGACCTGGACATCACGATTAAGGACGCACCCCACGCTCGTCCGCTCGAGATCAGCGAGGGCACTGTGCGCTTTGACAATGTCTCGTTCGCTTATCCTGGCGCTGAAAACCGCCAGATCCTGCGGAATATCAGTTTCCAGGCCCGTAAAGGTGAGACTGTCGCTATCGTCGGCCCACCCGGCTCGGGAAAGTCGACAATCGCTCACCTGATCCCGCGTTTTTACGATGTCACCGGCGGCACCATCACGCTTGATGGGCAAGACATCCGCAACGTCACTCTTTCCTCGCTTCGCAGGGCGGTCGCGGTCGTGCAGCAAGATCCGTTCTTGTTCACCACAACGGTCGAGAACAACGTCGCTTATGGAGACCCCTGGGCCAACGAACCGCGGATCGAGCGCGCAAGCGAATCCGCCCAGCTGCACAACTACATCCTGGGTCTACCCGCTGGCTACAAGACGGTCGTGGGCGAACGTGGCGTTTCCCTCTCGGGCGGCCAGCGCCAGCGTCTCACAATTGCCCGCGCGATGATGCTGCGCCCATCAGTCATTGTTTTTGACGACTCGACCGCGGCGATCGACGCCGCTACCGAACAGCGCATTCGCTCGGCCATGCGCCGTTTCGCCAAAGACCGCGTGACGATCATCATTGCCCACCGGCTGAGTTCCGTCATGCACGCCGATCAAATCCTTTTCGTTGAAAATGGCGAGATCGTCGAACGCGGCACTCATGAAGAGCTTCTGGTGAAGGCAAGGCGCTATGAGGCTCTTCACAATCTTCAGACGCGCCCACGCGATGATGACGGCGCGAACTGATGTCCCAGATCCCCGACCCTGAAAGCGAACGCAAAGGTGTCCGCGACGGTACGCGTCCGCCGCGGGCTGTCGTCGGCTCGCATCGGATCGAAGACGAGGTGTTCGGACGGGCTTTTGACAAGAACATTGTCCGGCGGATCTGGGCATTCGTCGAGCCTTACCGGACCAAGGCTGTTATCGCGGTTGTCGCAGTCCTGATCTGCGCCGGCGTGCAGCTTCTCATCCCGTTGATCATCCGCTACGCGGTCGAGCACGCCATCACTCCGGGAAGCCGCGATGGCTCGGCGCTGCTTGCGGCTGCTGGCGCCTTTTTTCTCGCGATTCTGGTCAATCGCGTTGCCAGCTACATGCAACAGAGCGTGATCGGCAAAATGGTCGAGGTTGTGCTCTTCGACATTCGCCGCGCCATGTTCGGCCATCTGCAGAAGGTATCCCTTTCCTTTATGGACCAGACCGAGGTCGGACGTCTGATGTCGCGACTCCAGGGCGATGTCAGTTCAATCCAGGAATTTCTCGAGACCTCAGTGCTTTCGGTGGGCGATATCGCCCTTCTTTTCGGCATCATCTTCGTCATGCTGTGGCTGGACTTATCGTTGGGGCTCCTTACGCTTTCGGTCTTGCCAGTCCTCTTCATCGTCCGCATGTTCTGGCTGCCGAGCGCCCGCAATGCCTTCATGGCCGCGACCGAGACCAATTCGGCCACCAATGGCGCGCTGGCCGAGGCCATTCATGGCGTGCGGGCCGTCCAATCCATGGATCGGCAGCAGGTCAACTTCCTCCTCTATGACGACAAGGCCCATGCCAATCTCAAGACGCAACTGACAGCTGCCAAATACGCCCAGGTCATGGTGCCGATTGTCGATACCCTCACGGGCCTTGCCATGGCCGGCATCGTGCTGGGCGGTTCAAAGGTCCTGAACGACCGCATCGATGTGGGCGTGACGATAGCATTCTTGTTTTATATCCAGCGCTTCTTCGACCCGATCCGTTCGCTCACCCTGCAGTATTCTGTCATGCAACGCGCAATGGCCTCGGGCAAACGACTGACAGAGGTGCTCGATCTGGACATCGAGATTCATGACAGGCCAGACGCCAAGGCGCTTTCGCCGCAGATGGACGGTTCGATCGAATTCAGGAATGTCACTTTCGGCTACGATCCCAAACATCCGGTGCTGAAAAACATTTCCTTGAAGGTCAGCCCCGGCGAGACGGTCGCCCTGGTTGGCCCAACCGGTTCGGGTAAATCGAGCGCCATCGCACTCGTTCACCGCTTCTATGATGTCCAGCGCGGCCAGGTGCTGGTCGGCGGATATGATGTGCGCGATCTGACCCAGGAATCGCTCGGACGGCAGGTCGCCATGGTCCTGCAGGAGCCGTTCCTCTTCACGGGGACGATTTTCGACAACATCCGCTATCACAGGACGGACGTGAGGCGCGACCGGGTTATCGAAGCCGCCAAAGCCGTCGGCGCCCATGACTTCATTGTGAGCCTGGCCGGCGGCTACGACGCCCCTTTAGGCGAGCGCGGCGGCAATCTCTCGCTCGGCCAGCGCCAGCTCATCAGTTTCGCTCGCGCTCTCGTGGCCGATGCCAAGATCCTGGTCCTCGACGAGGCGACCGCCAACATCGACAGCTACACGGAAATGCTAATCCAGAAAGCTCTGACAAAGCTTCTGGAAGGCCGCACCGGCTTGGTGATTGCCCATCGTCTTGCCACGATCCGCAATGCCGACCGCATCATCGTGCTGCAGAACGGAGAAGTGATTGAAACCGGCAACCACGATCAGCTGATGGCCATGGGCGGGTTGTACTTCAAACTCTACAATCTCAATTATGCCTCCTTCGACGACCTTGCCGAGGAGCAACTCGATATCACCGCGCAAAGGGGGGGCCAGACTTGATGCCGTGGCAGCTGTGAACGCGATTGCCATGACGGGTTCAGCACCCGGCGGAGCGGCCGCACCCCAGCGGGGCGCGACCTGGGCCGGACAAAGGCCACAGCCACCTCTCACACCAATCAAGAACGCCCTCGACTTGACTCATGAAGCTTCCGCCGCGGGGACGAGCGGGCAGATTGGATTGCCATCAAGGCCAGCCACGCTTCTCCCGGCGCCGTTGCACGGAGGAGGGGATGTTCATTGCCTCCCGGTATTTCATGACGGTGCGGCGAGCGAGGTCGATGCCGTTTTCTCTCAGCCGCACAGCAATCTCCTCATCGGAAAGCACGGCATCTTCTGCGGCGATCATCGCCTTGATCTGATGGCGAACGGCTTCGGCGGAGTGGGCGTCGCCGCCTTCGCAAGAGCCGATCGCCACGGTGAAAAAATACTTCAGTTCGAACACGCCACGCGGTGTGGATATGTATTTGTTCGACGTCACCCGGCTGACAGTCGACTCATGCATGTTGATAGCATCAGCGACGGTTCTGAGATTGAGGGGCCGCAGATGCGTCACGCCATGTCTCAAAAAGGCGTCCTGCTGGTGCACAATCTCGGCGGCCACCTTGATGATTGTCTTGGCGCGCTGGTCGAGGCTGCGGACAAGCCAATTCGCGTTCTCCATGCATTCGTTCAGGAATGCCTGATCCTTTGGGTTTTGAGCGGTGAGCCGCGAGACTTCGACGAAATAGCTTTCGTTGATTAGCACCTTGGGGAGCGTGTTAGGGTCAAGTTCGACATTCCATCCACCTTCGCGCGACGGCTGCACCCAGACCTCAGGTTGTATTGATTCCGGTCCTCCTGATTGGAATCGGTGGCCAGGCTTGGGATCGAGCGCACGCAGTTCGTGCAGCATGTCTAGAAGGTCCTCTTCATCGACGCCGCAAAGCTGCTGCAATGCCTTGAAGTCACGATCAGCAACCATCTGGAGATTGGCTACCAAAGTTGCCATCGCTGGGTCGAATCGGTCTTGCTGACGCAACTGTATTTCAAGGCACTCGCGGACAGTTCGCCCAAATAGCCCCGGTGGGTCAAAAAGCTGCAAGGCTGCCAGAACCCTTTCCACGACAGACAGGGGAACATTCAGGATTCCGGCCAGCTCCAAAAGGTCCACCGGAAGATACCCGGTGTCGACCAGATGATTGGCAAGCGCGCCGGCAATCATCCGCTCCTGTGAGTTGAACGCGGTGAGGGCTATCTGGCGAGCGACATGTTCGTGCAGTGTTTCGGGATTGGCGACAAACGCCTCCGGGTTAACGTCTTCCCCTGACCCAGAGGCGGGTGTGTCGCGCGTTGACTTCTCTTCCCTGAGCCGCTCAGAAGGCTCGGCTCCGTTTTCGCGTTCGCCCCTGGGCGGATCCTCGCCCAAAACCGACGAGAAATCATCATCAGCCTCACTGTCGTTTGTAGTCAGCTCCAAAAGGGGGTTCTTCTCGACTTCCTGCTCTACGAACTGGCGCAGTTCCGTATGCGCCAACTGCAGTAAGCGAATCGACTCGATGAGTTGAGGTGTCAGAACCAGAGATTGCTTCTGGCTCAGAAGCAGGCTTGCTGAGGACTTCATGATTATCTGGCCCTATCCTGCGCGGAACACGCCATTGGCGCCCCTCAGGGTTTCAAGAATTTTCTGCGGGGACGAGACGCCATAGGGGTCGGTTTCGCAGTTGTCGCAGAAGCCTTCTTCCACGAACCACTGCTCCACCACACCATCGTTGATGAGCGCGGCGTAACGCCAGGAGCGCATGCCGAACCCGACATTGTCCTTGGCCACCAGCATACCCATCTTGCGCGTGAACTCGCCCGATCCGTCCGGGATGAGCTGAACCTTCCGCAGCCCCAAGGCCTTGCCCCAAGCATTCATGACGTAGGCATCGTTGACCGAGACGCAGTAGATCGCCTCAATCCCCTCTTTCTCGAACTCGTCATAGAGCTCCTCAAAATCCGGCACTTGGTAAGTCGAGCAAGTCGGCGTGAAGGCACCAGGCAGCGAAAACAGGATGACGCGCTTGCCCTTGAAATAGTCGTCGGAAGTTTTGTCATCCCAGCGGAACGGATTGGGCCCGCCAATAGATTCGTCGCGAATACGCGTGCGAAAAGTCGCGAAGGGAATCTTCTTGTTCACGGTCATCAAGTATTGCTCCTGTAGAAGGGAAATGGCGCAGTGCTTCTCTGTGGGCCGGACGCAACATCACACTGCCGGCACGGACCAGGCGTTTTGCGGGGCCTGATCCTTGCCGTCTGGACGGCAACGGTCAGGCTTTCGCTCTTCGGCACCCGGCGACGTCGACCTGGGTGGCTTGCGTTCTCTGGCACGCCTTCTACGGCCATGCCGATGGAAGGGATATCGACGAAGAATTGCTCGTCCTCGAGAAAAGCGCGCGAGGGCGCTCACATCAGGATGGCGGTCGAGGGCAAGACAGGGATGTTCATCGCTGTCGACGATGTTTCGACCGGCATCCTCGCCGTGCTCGAGACGGATAATCCCGCCGGCTCCCGAACGGCCGCAGCCCTCCGCGAATATCTGAACTGCCTCACCGTCAGCAACGGTGGTGGCCAGCGTAGCCGCCAAAGGCGCTCGCATATGGGTGTGCCCAGCATTCAAGCCACATCGACATTGCCCGTCGCTCTTCAAGGCTCATCTCCTCGGTCCGTGAAGCGTTCACTCCATCTCCACGCATGGATCGTGCCAAAGGAAAAATCGCTTCTAAAACAAGGTGACGGGGTTCCAAGATGCTTTGTCGCATGTCGGACATCTGACATGCGAAGTCGGTCGCGTGGCTCGCGCAATTTCCGCTTCCGCTGTGGAGTACCTTGTCCGGGTTTCCCGGGATGGCTGAACGGACGTCCCAGTGTCGGGTTTGTCGAATCGACGACGCTCGTGTCGTCCGCGTTCTTGCTGCGCTCCGACTAAACGCACCAGAAATGCCTTCTAGGGCCCTGGTTGTGCCGTTGGCGGCGCAGTTGGCACGGCGTTTGAATCTGCTTGCCAGAGCGGCTGGACGCCGCCGGTAGGCTTTCATGTCGCGAGCGACATCGCGGTCGAGGCAACGAAGCAGGGAAGCAAGAATGTCAGGTCAGTCCCACGAGGGCATTATTTGGAAAAGGGGCGTCACCCGCCGAGCTCGAAGGCCTTATCGCCCTGATCGGCTTCCACACGCAAAGTCATCCGGCGCCGGCCAATGGCCTTCGATCGATCCGGCGGTCAGGTTCGACGAGCACGTCCTTGCCTGTGTCCTCTCCAGAGCGCTCGAGGAGATTGATGCCGGCGAAGCGACCGCGACACAGGCAACCGGCCTTTCGCGTGCCGATCTGCGTGATGTCCTGACGGACCGTTTCCCGCATGTTCCTATCAGTTCCTTCGCCCTGGAAGAGGCGACCGACGTCGATCCTGAGATGGAGGAACACCTCCTGCGCGACCTGCTCCTGGGGCAGGCCCGGCCGGGAGACCCGGCCAGCGCCCGGTTTGCCAAAATCATCGCTCGGCGCGCCATGCGCGATGACCACCTCTGGGAGGATCTTGGCCTTTTCAATCGGGCCGAACTCAGCCGCTTGCTCGCTACACATTTTCCGACACTGGCAGCCGGCAACACCAACAACATGAAATGGAAGAAGTACCTGTACCGCATGCTGTGCCAGGCTGAAGGCTTTTCAATATGCACCGCGCCCAGTTGCCGCCAATGCAGCGATTTCGAAAGCTGTTTTGGCTCCGAGGAAGACGAAAGCTGCCTTGCACGGATCAGGAACGACATCGGCCTGAATTAAGGGCTGCTTCCCTCAGAGATGCGAGGCCGCGCGCGTCACCCGGCAGTGTTGCTGGAAGGAGGCAAGTTCATTGCTTCGCACTTTTTGTCACGGTGCGCTCGAGCCCTCCATACGGCCCCCAAGGAGGCGTCAGATGAAGAAAAATGAAGTTGCGAGCAGTCCGGTCCCGGACCATGTCCCGCCCGAACTGGTAAGGGACTTCAGCCTGTTCACGTCGCCCGGGATGCCCCCCACGGTCAACGGGGATCCTCACGCAGCTGTCGCCTGCGTCCATGCCGGGCCTCCGATCTTTTACGCCCCCCACAACACGCGCGACGGCCGGGGTACCTGGGTCATCACGCGCGCCAGAGACCAGCGCAGAGTGCTGCAGGATACCGAAACCTTTTCCAGCCACCGCAGCATCTTCGCCTCCGCGCTCGGCGAAACCTGGCCGATGATCTCACTCGAACTCGACCCACCGGCGCATTGTGTTTTTCGTTCACTCCTCAACCCACTGTTTTCACCCCAGCGGGTAACAGCGCTCGAACCAGCTGTCCGGGAGCGGGCGATCGCCCTCATCGACAGGATCGCCGCCTCGGGCACAAGCTGCGATGTCATGAAAGATTTCGCCTTCCCTTTCGCGGTCAACATCTTTCTTCGCTTCCTCGGGCTATCGGACCACCGACTCGACATATTTGTCGGCTGGGGGAAGGATCTCCTCCACGGCGAGCCTGTCAAAAGGTCGGCGGCGGCCCAGAAGATTGTCTCTTTCATCGACGATCTTGCAGCCCTGCGGCGCAAGGTACCCGTCGGTGATTTCATGACCTTCGTCGTGCAGGCTAAGGTCGAGGGCCGCCCGCTGACCGACAAGGAAGTCCGCGGCATCGGCGTGCTCGTGTTCGTCGCGGGTCTCGACACGGTCGCAGCAGCGATAGGCTTTGATTTGTCCTATCTTGCGCGCAATCCGAAAGACCAGGAATGGCTGCGGAGCAAACCCGAACGCATCGTACTGGCAGCCGAAGAATTGCTGCGCGCCTTTCCGACCGTGCAGATGCTGCGCGTGGCAACCAAAGACATCGACTTCGAAGGCGCCCCCATCCGCAAGGGGGACTACATTTCCTGCGCCACGATGATTGCCAATCGTGACCCGGCGGAATTCGCATGCCCCGACACGGTCGATCTGGCGCGAGAGGAGAATTCCCACTCCGCCTTTGCCAATGGTCCCCACCGCTGCCTTGGCTCACACCTTGCACGGCGCGAGATTGTCATTGGCCTGGAGGAGTGGCTGGCGCGCATCCCGGCGTTCCGGATCAAGGAAGGCACAGCGCCCATCACCCACGGCGGCCATGTGTTCGGGATCGAAAATCTGATCCTGGACTGGTGCTGACCAGGCCGTCCTAGATCCGCGGGAAAGAACTATGGAGCTAGGGCCATGCGCATCATCGTCGACAAGGCCAAATGCCAGGGGCACGCGCGATGCTGGGCACATGCACCGGACGTCTTCACCCTTGATGACGAGGGCTACATCCTCCCCGGTGACATCAAGGTGGCAATGGGAGACGAACTGCTGGCCGCACGAGGCGCCCGATCCTGCCCCGAACGTGCACTGGAAATCGATGGCACCGCCGGTCCTTGATCGGTGTCCGTCTTTGTCTCGGGGGTGTCGCGGCCTGGCTGCATCGAGCCGCATCAAACGCGCAAAAACCCGGGCGAGGGGCGGTCCACCGTGTCGGTCGAGCGCCGGACAATCGGTGTTGCGCAACTGAAGGCGCGAAAACGCCTCTTGCAATCTTGGAATTTGGAACAAGCAATGGACCATGCAAAAGTTATCGAACTGCTCGACCGGGAGGCCATCCGCGACTGCCTCTATCGGTACTGCCGCGGAATAGACCGGGCCGACGAGGCGGCACTGCGCAGCGCTTACTGGCCAGATGCGCACGACAATCATGGTGCCTATTGCGGCCCGGCCGAGGGGTTCATCCAGGTTGCGCTGGATATCTTCAAGACCCGACCGCGCTACGTCCATCAGGTCACGAACATCCTGATTGATTTCATCAGCCCGGCTGAGGCCGCAGTCGAGAGCTATTTCACCGCTTTGCAACGCGGACCCGACAAGGCCGGCGAAATACGTCAGGAGCTCCTCTGCGGCCGCTATTGCGATCTGTTTCAGAAGCGGGAAGGGGCGTGGCGGATCGCCGGACGGACGGTGGTCTACGACTGGCAGGAGGAGCAGATCCCGCCGGCCGGCTTTGAGCCAGAGCGGTTCGGGCCCCGGCAGCCGGTCGGAGCACCGCATCCAGTCGACCCGGTCTACGCGCTCGCCACGCGCGGCGGCGGGGGCGAAAGATTATGAGCGTGCTGCACTGTCCCAGCCCCTCTTGCGGCGAAAGGCTGTCCCCTCGCCACCATGCTGCGGAGATAATTCCTGACCCAGAGCGGACCTGGTCCACTTGGGAGGGAATTGAACCCCCATCAGAACGCGCTGCTGTTTCGAAACCGGACCTTCCGCCACTTGGCGTCAGGGCGCTACTGGCAGAGCAGGTCATGAACCGCCTGGCAAGACGCATCGTGATCATAACCGGCGCTGCAGGCGGGATCGGCCGTGCCCTGGCCGATACGTTTGCCGCGGATAGAGACGTCGTCGTTGCTGTAGACCTTCCCGGCAGTGGGGTGCTTGAACTGGCCCGCGGTCTCGGCCGCCCGCATCTCGGCCTCGAGTACGATGTCTCGAAAAAAGACGACATTCTTGCGCTTTACCACCGGGTCGAAGCACAGTTCGCGCGCATCGACGTACTCGTCAACAACGCGGGTATCGGGCCCACCGTGAACCCAACTGTCGAGGCCAGTATCGAGTCCTTCCGACGCACCCTGGCGGTAAACCTGGTCGGTCCCTTTGCTATGGCCCGCCAAGCAGCTAGGCGGATGCAACCTGGCGCTGCCATCGTCAACGTCGCCTCGATATCGGGCACAGTCAGCAATCCCAAGCGCAATGCCTACGCTGCGTCGAAAGCGGGCCTGATCTCCTTCACGAAATTTTTGGCGTGCGAGTGGGCTTCGCGCGGCATTCGCGTGACGGCGGTGGCACCGGGCTATGTGCGCACTTCGATGACCGCGGCACTTGAACGTGACGGCAAAGCGGACCTGTCGGCGGTGCGCCGCCGCGTGCCCATGGGACGCATGGGGCGCCCCGACGAGATCGCCCGGGTGATACGATTTCTGGCCAGCCCACAAGCCAGTTACGTGACCGGTTCGGTGCTGACGGTTGATGGTGGTTGGACGTCCTTCAACCAGCCGGGCGATGCACATCCGCCGGTCGATGGGACTCCAGGAGCCGAACTCTCCCGTCCAGCCGAGCAGAGCGGCGGGCGAATCGTGCTTGTCACGGGCGGGGCAAAGGGCATAGGCGCGGCCATTGTCCGCCGCTTTGCCGCGAACGGCGACACCGTCGTGATTGCCGACAGAGACCGCACTGCCGCGACAGAACTCGCTCGATCGCTCGGCAGAACGCATGTGGCGTACCCCCTGGACGTTGCGGTCGAGAGCGAGGTGGTGGCGCTGTTCGATCAATTGAAGGGGCGCTTCGGCCGCTTGGAGGTCCTCGTCAACAGTGCTGTTGCCGGTGATCAACAAATGTCGGCCCAGACCCAAGACGTTCTTGATGTCACTCTCACCGGTGCCTTCACTTGCGCCCGTGAAGCGATCAAGATGATGGGCCCCGGAGGCATGATCCTTAATATCGGACCGATCAACACCTTTCTGCCCTTGGCACCGCGCCACGCCTATGGTGCATCCAAGGCGGGGTTGGAAATCCTGACCCGGTGCATGGCGGCCGAAGTCGGGCCGGGCGGCATTCGGACAGCCACCATCGCTCCTGGCTACATCCGCACGCCTGGCAGCAGCCTCGACCCGAAAGCGATCAGCCGGCGCATCCCGATGGGCAGGATGGGAGAGCCGGAAGAGGTCGCGGACGCAGTGCTGTTCCTCGCTTCGCCAGACGCTTCATACATCAACGGCTCAATCCTGTACGTGGACGGCGGCTTGACCTCGTTCGGTGCTGCATGATTCGCCTGCGAACGCGATCAGGAGACAACCGAGGACGTGGGATGATTGGCCACGCAGCTGGCGGGCTGCGGCTGGTGCACCAAGCCCCGCGGAAGGCGGGTCCGCATTAGGGCCAACCTTCCGGGCGCGGCTGCGATCGCCGAACCGCAAGCGGCTTACCGCAATCGGTGGATCGAGCCATCACCGAGACAGGATCGACACCGCGGCCAACGCCCCGACTCAAGCCCCCGATCACCCATCTCTGTGAACAAGGAACCGTCATGGAATTCGCGACATTTATCCTGGCCGCTCAACGCGGCTATCACCAATCGTCCGGCAGTGTAATCCGCAACGCCATCGAACAGGCGGTGGCATCGGAGCAGGCCCAATTCAAAACCGCCTGGTTCGCCGAACACCACTTCAACAACTACAGCCTGGTTCCGTCGCCGTTGATGATGGTGGCGCACTGCGCCGGCGTGACGAAGACCATTCGGCTTGGCACCGGCGTCTGTGTTCTCCCGCTCTATCAGCCACAGCGCCTGCTCTCTGAGATCGGCTTCGCCGACGTTGTTTCGAACGGCCGCCTCGAGCTTGGAGTCGGCTCGGGCTACCAGCAGTTCGAGTTCGAGCGTTTCGGCGTCGATGTCGATGAGGCGCCGGCTGTATTCTCTGAATATCTGGATATACTTCTCAAGGGTCTCAGCAGGAAGATCTTCGAGCACAATGGCCGATATGAGAAGATACCGCCGACGGCGATCTCGGTACGCACCCTTCAGAAGCCGACCCCGCCGATCTGGATCGCCGCCGGGTCCGAGCGCAGCATGAGCCGGGCGTATCGTGAGGGACACAATCTTTTTGTCACAGCATTCCACAACGGCTTGGAGACTTTGAGCATGTTGCGCGAAGGCATCGAGAACGCGGCCGCGTCCGAGGCTAAGAACGTCGCGCACGCTAGGATATCGCTGCTGCGATGCTGCTATGCCAGCGACGACGCCGCGGAAATCAACAGCTATCTTGACAATGCCCGGTTCCAGCGCCGGCTATCTGAAGCACTGCATCAGCGCCGCCAGCAGAGCCAGGACGGCTACCTGCTGCAGGAAATACCGACGCAGCAGGATCTGTCCTTCGAGACTATGCGCGAGAACTTGCCGATCGGCAGCGTGAATCGGGTAATCGACCGCCTACTGGAAGAGATAGAGATCCTGAAACCGGACCAGATCGCCATTCAGACCCAATTGGGAGATTTCGACCATAACACGATGCTGCGCCAGCTCGATCTCTGGGGGGAAAAGATCATCCCGGCGGTCGACAAATCGCTTCGTCACACCGTGGTTTCAAAGTCGCAACCGCCTGACTCGAATTAGACTGCGTTGGCGTAGCGCTGCTCGCCATGGGAGACCGTCCACGGACGCCGCGATGCGCCAGCATAGCAAGCTGCGGTTTGGTCGGGACATCGTGTTCGAACAGCATCGCTCTTGTCCGACAAAACGCGCCCGCTTTCACCGACATTTGGAGCGGGAAACCAGCTTCAACCTTCGGTGATGGCGCCCGTTCGTCAGGCTGCCGTCAGCAATGACCCTCTATTGAGGCCGTGGTGATCCGCCTGCCAGTCAAAGCTGGCAGGGTGACTTTGATCCCGAATTGACTAGGAGACAGAACATGAAGAGATCCTTCCTGCTGCCTGCCACCGCGATTGGCTTACTCGCTCTGTTCATGACAGCGAAATCGTTTGCGTTGGAACTCAACGACCACTCAGCTCCGGCGCCCATGCCACCTGCGGGATCCAGGCCATGCACGGCACCAAGCGGCGACGGCCAAGATCACGCCCCCGATCCGACCGGTGATCTTGGGATCGGCGAAAGACTCCTCTGCTTCCTACGGCTAGGGACGTGCACCGATCCTCGGTTCTGAGGCTTAGCTCTCTGCCTAAAAATGAAACCGTGCCGTTAGCATCTGCTCCGGTCCACCTGGTCCTGATGGCTGCTGCCTCAGGATGGCGTCAGCCGCGGTGCGTAGGTTCGTCAAATCGACCGACCCACGCCCTGCGGGTCAAGGCCGGCGGGGTGCCTCGGCACAATCTGCCGTCCCAAATTGATCAACGGAGACAGAAATGAAGAGCACCGTTTTGGTGGCAGCGGCCATAATTGGTTTGCTGGCTCTGCTTGTGATAGCAAGATCATTTGTGTCGGTGGCCGATGCGTCGACTCCGGTAGAGATCACGGGTATGGCCCGGCATCCGTCAGCACCTCGCCGATCCGCCTGGTTGGCCGCTCCGTCAGCATGTCGTCAGCCGCGGTCCGTAGGATCCTCAAATCGACCCGCCGGCCACCTGCGGCAGGGCAGGGGGCGACTCGATCTGCCGTCCCCAATTCGATGAACGGAGACAGAAATGAGGCGGATCATTCTTCGGGTGGCGATAGCGCTTGGATTGCTGGTCTTGTTTGTGACAGCGAGAGCATTCGTGTCCCCAGTCGATCACTCGGCGCCGGCAACGGCCACGGCACCGAGCGCCGATCAGAACCATAACGCCACAACCGAAGCAGATGATCGTGCCGTCAAGGACAACTACGATTACATCTGCCTATCGCGATGGTTTTTCTGAGCTCGAGCGAAATCGTCTGCGTCGGAAGCCACGCCCCGCTTCGGTGCCGGGCAGCAGGCGATGACAGCTTTGGATGCCAGGCCTGTGCAGGCATGATCCTGCTAGTGGATGCCGACGACGCCGACCAGTTTAGACACGGACCACTGGCGGCTTTTTGGTAGAGGCGCTCGTCTCACAAAGACCTTTGTAAACGGCGGCATGCACGTGGCCAAGGCCAAGGGCGTGTTCGATTGCGGAGCTGTGCCTGTCTCACCGGCGACATTAACCAATCGACACCTGTGTAGGCTTTGTCGGATCCGCGACATGGGTCTTTGATCAATATGAGTCGTCTTCAAGGAGGATAAACCTCTGGAATTACAACCATAATTTTCCGCTTCAGGTCGGGCCACGCAGGTTGGCACGAGTTTTGATCCCGTTCTTGGGAGCGGCATGATCTGCCGGTCTTTCGCGTATTGGCCCCAATGGATGGAACGAAGGAAGGAAAGCTACATGTCGCGTTTGCGTCAGATCGCATTCTACGGAAAGGGGGGCATCGGGAAATCTACCACCTCCCAAAACACGCTCGCTGCCCTGGTCGACCTCGGGCAGAGGATTCTCATCGTAGGCTGCGATCCTAAGGCCGACTCGACCCGTCTCATCCTTAACGCGAAGGCGCAAGACACCGTGCTCCACCTCGCCGCACAGGAAGGGTCCGTCGAAGATCTCGAACTCCAAGACGTGCTGAAGATCGGTTACAAGGATATCAAGTGTGTCGAATCCGGCGGACCCGAACCGGGCGTCGGTTGCGCAGGACGAGGCGTCATCACTTCCATCAATTTTCTTGAGGAGAACGGCGCCTACGAAGACGTGGACTACGTCTCGTACGACGTGCTTGGTGACGTTGTTTGCGGCGGCTTCGCAATGCCTATCCGCGAGAATAAGGCACAGGAAATTTACATCGTCATGTCCGGTGAGATGATGGCGCTCTACGCTGCCAACAACATCGCCAAGGGTATTTTGAAATATGCCCATTCGGGCGGCGTGCGTCTAGGCGGGCTGATCTGCAACGAGCGCCAGACGGACCGCGAACTCGATCTGGCTGAGGCTCTCTCGAAAAAGCTGAATTCCAAGCTCATCCACTTCGTGCCGCGCGACAACATCGTCCAGCACGCGGAACTCCGCAAAATGACGGTGATCCAATATGCGCCAGACTCCAAGCAGGCTGGGGAATACCGCGCGCTTGCCGAGAAGATCCACGCCAATGGCGGTCAAGGCACCGTGCCGACTCCCATCACCATGGAAGAGCTGGAAGACATGCTGCTCGATTTCGGCATCATGAAGACGGAGGAGCAGATGCTTGCCGAGCTTGCGGCAAAGGAAGCCCCCGCGCCTGCGGCCGCTCAATAGTCCCGCCCAGGGCGCCGGACATCCCGGCGCCTCCACCGAACGGCGTCTACCAGGCGCCAGACGAAGAACCTCAAAAAGGGCAGCTTTATGAGCCTTGACTCCCAAACTGACGGCGCCTTGCACACCAAGCTTATTGAGGACGTGCTATCGCGATATCCAGACAAGACGGCAAAGCGGCGCAAGAAACACTTGGGCGTCGCTACGCGCATCCAAGAGATTGCCGGAGAAGCCGAGCCTCTCTCTGAATGCGACGTCAAATCCAACATCAAGTCCATTCCCGGTGTGATGACGATCCGGGGCTGTGCCTATGCCGGTTCCAAAGGCGTCGTGTGGGGGCCGGTGAAGGACATGGTCCACATCTCGCATGGGCCCGTGGGGTGTGGGCAATATTCCTGGTCGCAGCGCCGCAACTACTATGTCGGCACCACCAGCATCGACAGCTTCGTGACGATGCAGTTCACCTCAGACTTTCAGGAAAAGGATATCGTCTTCGGCGGCGATAAGAAGCTGGAAAAGATCATCGACGAGATCGAAGAGCTTTTCCCGCTGAACAAGGGCATTAGCATCCAGTCGGAATGCCCGATCGGGTTGATCGGAGACGACATCGAGGCCGTCTCGCGCAAGAAGGCCAAGCAGCACGAAAAGACCATCGTGCCGGTGCGCTGCGAGGGATTCCGCGGGGTCTCGCAGTCGCTCGGCCATCACATTGCCAATGACGCAATCCGCGACTGGGTCTTTGAGAAGAAGGACGTTGAGTTCGAGCCAGGTCCTTACGATGTCAACGTCATCGGCGACTACAATATTGGCGGTGATGCCTGGGCCTCGCGTATCCTGCTCGAGGAGATGGGCCTGCGCGTGGTCGGGAACTGGTCGGGTGACGCTACGCTCGCCGAAATCGAGCGCGCGCCGAAAGCCAAGCTCAACCTCATCCATTGCTATCGATCGATGAACTATATCTGCCGACACATGGAAGAAAAATATGGCATCCCCTGGATCGAGTACAATTTCTTCGGACCCTCCCAGATCGAATCCTCGATGCGCACCATCGCCAAGCATTTCGGGCCGGGGATCCAGCAGAAAACCGAGTACGTGATTGCCAAATACCGACCGCTAGTGGATGCGGTTATCGACAAGTATTGGCCGCGCCTGGAGGGCAGGACGGTCATGCTCTACGTCGGTGGCCTGCGCCCTCGGCACGTGATCTCCGCCTACGAAGACCTTGGCATGGAGATCGTCGGCACAGGCTACGAATTCGGGCACAACGACGACTATCAGCGCACCGGTCATTACGTGCAAGAGGGCACGCTGATCTATGATGATGTGACCGGTTACGAACTGGAGAAGTTCATCGAGGGGATCCGTCCCGATCTGGTTGGCTCCGGCATCAAGGAAAAGTACCCGGTCCAGAAGATGGGAATACCATTCCGCCAAATGCACTCCTGGGACTATTCCGGTCCCTATCATGGATATGACGGCTTCGCCATCTTCGCCCGCGACATGGACTTGGCCATCAACAACCCGGTCTGGGACCTCTACGACGCGCCCTGGAAGAACAAACCCGCGGCTGCGGCCATCGCAGCCGAATAAAACCTTGCTTCCCATCGCCTGCTCGGCCTCGAGCACCTGCGGTCCTTGATCCGCAGGAGACCCGAAAATCATGACGTCCCTGTGCCGCCGGATGGCGCCGCCAGATCAAAGAGGTACTCCATGCCGCAGTCGGCCGAAAAAGTTCTCGATCACGCTCCTCTGTTCCGGGAGACGGAATACCGAAAGATGCTGGCGGCAAAGAAGCTGAATTTCGAATGTCCGCATCCGGACCAGATCGTCACCGACCAAAGCGAATTCACCAAAACCTGGGAATATCGGGACAAAAACCTCGCTCGCGAAGCGCTTGTCGTGAATCCGGCCAAGGCCTGCCAGCCACTTGGCGCGGTGTTCGCCGCCGCGGGCTTCGAACGCACCATGTCGTTCGTCCACGGCAGCCAGGGATGCGTGGCCTACTACCGTTCGCACCTGTCACGCCACTTCAAGGAGCCAGCGTCGGCGGTCTCGTCCTCCATGACCGAAGACGCAGCGGTGTTTGGCGGCCTGAAGAACATGATCGACGGGCTCGCCAACACCTACAAGCTCTACGAGCCGAAGATGATCGCCGTCTCTACCACCTGCATGGCAGAGGTGATCGGCGACGATCTCCATTCGTTCATCGAAAACGCCAGGCAGGAAGGCTCAGTCCCGCAGGACTTCGAAGTGCCTTACGCACACACCCCAGCCTTCGTCGGCAGCCATATCGACGGCTATGATGTAATGGTCAAAGGTGTATTGGAAAACTTCTGGAAGGGGAAGCAACGCTCCGAAGTCGCCAACACCGTAAACATCATCCCCGGCTTCGACGGCTTCTGCGTCGGCAACAATCGCGAGCTTAAGCGTCTGCTGGATCTGATGGGTGTGTCCTACACATTCATCCAGGACGCCTCCGACCAGTATGACACGCCATCGGACGGCGAATTTCGCATGTATGACGGCGGCACCAAGATCGAGGACGTGAAAACGGCTCTCAACGCCGAGGCAACCCTGTCGTTGCAACACTACAACACCCGCAAGACGCTGGAATATTGCCAGGAGGTCGGGCAGACAACGGCCTCCTTCCATTATCCCATCGGTGTCGAGGCCACCGACGAGCTCCTGATGAGGGTGTCGGAAATATCCGGCAAGGAAATCCCGGAGGCGATCCGCCTCGAACGTGGCCGCCTGGTTGATGCCATGGCCGACAGCCAGTCATGGCTGCACGGGAAGAAATACGCCATCTATGGTGACCCCGACTTCGTCCACGCTATGGCCCGCTTTGTCATGGAGACAGGCGGCGAGCCGACCCACTGCTTGGCTACCAACGGCACCAGTGCCTGGGAAGCTGAGATGAAGAAGCTGCTCGCAGCCTCCTCCTTTGGCAAGGACGCCCAGGTCTGGGCGAGCAAGGATCTATGGGCGATGCGCTCTCTGCTCTTTACAGAACCGGTGGACCTGCTGATCGGCAATTCTTACGGCAAGTATCTGGAACGTGACACGGGCACGCCGCTGATCCGACTAATGTTCCCCATCTTCGACCGTCATCATCACCACCGTTTCCCGCTCATAGGCTATCAGGGTGGGCTGCGCGTGCTCACCACGATCCTCGATAAGATCTTCGACAAGCTCGACCGAGAGACGATCGAGACGGGCGTCACCGACTATTCCTTCGACTTGACCCGCTAAAGCAGCGGCCACCCATTAGGGTGGCCGCTATTCCGGACGGACTTTGGAGACCGGCGCAAATGTTCTTGCCCAATGCCAAACTGCGGGATGTCTTCAACGAACCCGCTTGCGAGAAGAATCAGGGCAAGGATGCCAAAACGCGCAAAGTGGGCTGTTCCAAGCCGCTGACGCCAGGGGCTGCAGCCGGAGGCTGCGCTTTCGACGGTGCCAAGATTGCGTTGCAACCCGTCACCGACGTCGCGCATGTGATCCACGCGCCGCTCGCCTGCGAGGGCAACTCCTGGGACAATCGGGGCGCGATATCATCCGGGTCGGCCCTGTGGCGCACAAGCTTCACGACCGATCTCACCGAACTCGACATCGTGATGGGGCAGGGCGAGCGCAAGCTTTTCAAGACCATTCGCGAAATCAGCCAAGCTTATGCGCCAGCGGCGATCTTCGTCTATTCCACCTGCGTGACCGCGCTGATCGGCGATGACATCGAGGCCGTCTGCAAACATGCGGCGGCAAAGTTCGGCTTGCCGGTGGTGCCGATCAATGCGCCGGGCTTCGTCGGCTCTAAAAATCTCGGCAACAAACTCGCCGGCGAGGCTTTGCTCGACCACGTCATCGGTACCGCAGAGCCCGATGATGCAGGCCCTTGCGATATCAACATCATCGGCGAGTTCAATCTCTCTGGAGAGTTCTGGCAGGTAAAGCCACTCCTTCATCGACTCGGCATTCGCGTGCGCGCCTGCATTCCGGGCGATGCACGCTACGTCGATATCGCCTGTGCGCACCGCGCCCGGGCAGCGATGGTCGTATGCTCGACCGCTCTCATCAGTCTCGCCCGCAAGATGGAGGAGCGTTGGGACATCCCGTTCTTCGAGGGTTCCTTCTACGGCATCACCGCCACCTCGCAAGCACTGCGCAAAATCGCTGATCTGCTCGTCAGAAAGGGGGCCGATCCGGCGCTCGTCGACCGCACCGAGGCGCTGATTGCACAGGAGGAGGCGCTTGCTTGGAAGAAGCTCGTCGCCTACCGCCCCAGGCTCGAAGGCAAGCGCGTGCTGCTCAACACCGGCGGTGTCAAGTCCTGGTCGCTCGTCGATGCGCTCATGGAGATCGGCATCGAGATCGTCGGAACCTCGGTCAAGAAATCGACAGTTGAAGACAAGGAGCGCATCAGACAGACGCTAAAGGAAGAGAACCAGATCTTCGAGTCCGTGGCGCCGCGCGAGCTTTACGTCATGCTCTCACANGGCCAGGCCGACATCATGCTGTCGGGCGGGCGCACGCAATTCGTCGCGCTCAAGGCAAAGACACCCTGGCTCGACATCAATCAGGAGCGTCACCACCCCTATGCGGGCTA
Organism: Mesorhizobium sp. WSM3626; assembly: GCF_000513935.1. Lineage (GTDB taxonomy): Bacteria > Pseudomonadota > Alphaproteobacteria > Rhizobiales > Rhizobiaceae > Mesorhizobium > Mesorhizobium salmacidum. The sequence continues at coordinate 58,906 of NZ_AZUY01000029.1, forward strand.
CGACGGCATGGTTGAGCTCATACGCCAGATCGACCTCGCCATTCACAACCCGATCTGGTCCCAGGTGCGCGAGCCGGCACCGTGGGATAGCTGTCCTGCTGTTGAGGATGAGCTCACGAGCACAACCAGCGCCAGCACGACGAGCCGCGCTCCTGAGAAATTTGCTCACACCACGGCGAAGGCCGTCGGCCAGGGTTGAGCAAAGCGATGGCCAGCATTCTTCCCCAGACCAAATCGGCTGCGGTCAATCCGCTAAAGTCGTCACAGCCGCTGGGTGCTGCGTTCGCCTTTCTCGGAGTCGATGGCGCGCTTCCGCTGTTCCACGGCAGCCAAGGCTGCACCAGCTTCGCTTTGGTGCTCTTCGTGCGGCATTTCAAGGAAGCGGTCCCCCTCCAAACAACGGCGATGGACGAATTGGCGACAATCCTCGGCGGCGCCGAGCATCTCGAAGAGGCGATCCTTGACCTCAAGACCCGCACCCAGCCAAAGCTGATCGGGGTCTGCACCACGGCGCTCATAGAAACGCGTGGCGAAGATTTCGCAGGCCACATTGCCAGCATCAAGCGCGATCGCGCGCAAGAGCTCGCGGGTACGCAGATCATTCTGGCCAACACGCCGGATTTCGACGGCGCCATCGAAGAGGGCTGGGCCAAGGCCGTCACCGCGATGATCGAGGGCCTCACACGGCCCGGCGAGCAGGTGCGGAAGTCCAAGAAGATCGCGATCCTGCCCGGCTGGAACCTCACCGTGGCCGACATCGAGTACTTGCGCGAGATGGTGGAAAGCTTCGGCCTCGAGCCGGTGATCCTGCCGGACGTCTCCGGCTCGCTCGATGGTACGGTGCCGGATCGCTGGATTCCCACCACCTATGGCGGCGCCAGCGTCGAGGACATTCGCCAGCTTGGCACAGCGGCGCACTGCATTGCCATTGGCGAGCACATGCGCTGCTCGGCGGACGCGCTGCGGCGGCTGACGGGAGTGCCTTACATACTGTTTCACTCCCTTACTGGATTGGAGGCCGTCGATCGGCTTGTCTCGCTTCTCTCGTGGATTTCGGGCGCGGCGGTACCGGCCAAGATACGCCGTCGTCGGGCTCAATTGCAGGATGCCCTGCTCGACGGACATTTCCATTTCGGCGGCAAGAAAATTGCGATCGCTGCCGAACCAGACCAGCTCTACCAACTGACGACCTTTTTCGCTGGTATGGGCGCCGAAATCGCGGCGGCGGTGACTACGGGCGATAGGTCACAGATTCTCGAGAAAATTCCCGCGCAATCGGTCCAGGTCGGCGATCTCGGAGATCTGGAAACCCTTGCTGCAGGCACTGACCTTCTTGTCACCCATTCCCACGGGCGCCAGGCTGCAGAGCGCCTCGGCATTCCGCTCATGCGCATTGGCTTCCCGATATTCGATCGCCTCGGCAGCCAGCACAAGCCCACAATCCTCTATCAGGGGACGCGCGACCTGATCTTCGAGGTCGCCAACATCTTCCAGGCTAATCTGCATGCGCCGAGCCCTGAGACCCTTGATCCATTCCGAAACCGAGAAATCACAGATGACCTCGCTTCGTCGCCTCTCGCTCGTCACTGACGAGGCCCACGCATCGCCGCCCGAAAGGCAAGCCGGGGCACTGCGTGTGGCGATCGCCACGCAAGACCTGAAGGAGCTTAACGCCCATTTCGGATCGGCAAAACGCTTTGCCGTCTACGACGTGACGCGCGCCGAGTGGAATTTCGTGGAAGCAGTGGCGTTCGATGACGTTTCCGACGAAAGACGAACGCATCGAACCGAGGGCGATGACCGCATCGGCCCAAAAGTGCTGGCGTTGAAAGGCTGCCATCTCTTGTTTTGTCTGGCGATCGGCGGGCCCGCCGCAGCCAGGCTCGTTGCAGCAAAAATCCATCCGATCAAAGTGCAGCACCCCGAACCTATCGCTAGCGTCCTGTCGCGAACCCAGGAGATGCTCAGGAAGGCTCCTCCGCCGTGGCTGCGCAAGGTGTTGGCGGACGCGGGCGTTCCCCGAAAGAAACCGTCGTTCAAGGATGATGAAGATTGAAACGAGGAGATGCGCAATGACTGATGCGGCGGTCATCCCTGCTGTCAAAGAGGACGAGGCGGCGCTTGCCACGCCTTTCGTCAAGTGCCTCGTGCGGCTGGTTCGCGCACAGGACTCTTACGGCTCATGGGAAGGCAAACCGGACGCGGAGCTGCTGGCCGATTTCATTGTCAGCAAGGAAAAGCGTCGTGAAATCCCAATCATCGACGATCCGGATCCAGACGTGCTGTGGAGACTCGACATTTACTACGCCGCTGTCGGGCTTGCGATCGAGGAGCGCTCCTGCCTGATGGCATCGCCCATGATGAAAATTAGCCACGAGGGCTTTGGGCGCGTGATTCTCACCGCGGGGCGATTGGTGGTTTTGTCGAGGACGCTGCGCGACGTCCACCGGTTCGGCTTCGAGACGTTTCGGAAGCTTGCTGAGGCCGGTACGAAACTGGTCGATGATGCAATCTCGGCTATCGAAATCTATCCCGACGCGGCCCGGGCGTGATGCAACGCTCAGACCTTGCCGGAACTGGGACGAGTGTGCTGCAGGTCGCTCATCTGTGCCAACCCAAGCGAGACCACAAACTGGCCGGCTACGCTCCCGATGAGCAGGGCGGCAGACATGAACCAATACGGCGCCACCGCCCATTGTCCCACCTGCTGGGCAGGTGCGGCTTCGAACGGGCGCACGTACAGGACTTGGAAAGAAGCATTCAATTGACTTTTAAAACCGTGCTGTGTGTGATGGAGGTTGAGCACTCCGATCAGGACGTCAGAACCGCCGCCGACTTGTGTGTCGAGGTTGGCGCACGTCTGTCCGTCCTGATCATCAAATTTGCTAGGCGTCGCCCGATCCGCCCAGGCGTCTGGCCTGAGCACACAGCAGACGTGGTCAGACTGGAAAGACGAATTCGCGAAATCGATACCGTTTCACAGGATAACGCCAGACTGGAAAAACGGCCCAGGGAAATCAAGACACTGCTGGAAGCCAAGGGGGCTCCCTGTGAGGTGGACACCGACTATTGCGACCAGGCCTGTGTCGGTGACGTGGTGCGGCAGCGGGCGCTCTACGCAGACTTGACAGTCATCGGACCCTCACTCCTCAACGATGACGAGCTCGGACCACTTGCTATTGACGCCAGTCTGGTGAAATCGGGAAAGCCGGTGCTTGTGGTTCCGTACGGCGCCAAGGCCTCTCTGCGGCCGCGGCGCATGCTGATCGGCTGGGATTCGCGAGCGGAGACGTGGCGTGTGGTTCGGGCAGCGCTGCATCTGCTATCCGGTGCAGAGGAAGTTCGTGTCGCACTGGTCGATCAGGAGGCAACCGGGAACGGCAACGACGCCGGGCAGCGAATGTACATTGCGACCTACCTCGCCCGACACAATATACGGGCAGCTATCGACTGGCTGCCGAGCGCCGGCCGGTCGCTGACCACAACCCTCACGCAGCATGCGATCGACACGTCCGCCGACATGGTCGTTATGGGCGCTTGTGGCCAGAGGCCGCTGCGTGCGCGGATCTTCGGCGGTGTGACCAGATGGATAGCTGAGCAGCCGCCATTGCCGCTGTTTGTGGCGCGCTGAAGATCGAGGGGGTTATCGTACGAAGTAGTTGAGCCTCGCCGAAACGGTTCGGCTGGAGGCCAGCCGAAGAGTCACCGCCAGCGAGCGCCCAGTGCAACCGGTTCGGAGAGGAAATATGTCGGACCTTGAGGATCTCCAAAAGAAAATCCGCAGGCTCCAGTCGCGCGCGGGAACCGCGAAGATGGACTTGCACGATCTTGCCGAGGACCTCCCGGTCGGCTGGCGCAAGATAAAGGCCGCCGCCGAGAAAACGTTCGACGTTTTTGCCGAGTGGGACGCTGCAAAGACAGAACTCGCTGCCCTGGAGAAATCAAGATGACCAGCCCGTTCGTTACCCGCGACGGCTCCAGATGGATGCCCGACTATCTGACCGCTATCGACGGCGCGACGTGCATCGGCTGCGGCCGCTGCTTCAAGGTCTGCTCTCGCGAAGTCATGCACCTTTACGGCGTCGATGACGGGGGTGAAATCCTCGGCATTTGTGACGACGAGGACGACTTCGAAGGCGAGCTCAATCGCATGATCATGGTCGTCGATCATGCCGGCCGCTGCATCGGCTGCGGAGCCTGCGCCCGCGTCTGTCCGAAGAACTGCCAGACCCATGTTGCGGCCGAACCCCCGCAGCATGACTGACGAGGCAGGAGGCGTCAGTGCCCCTCAGGATGTTTTGTCACATCATGGCGTTGGTCCTGCCCACCAACGCTCTCATGGTATACCTCGTCTCGCGTTCCCTCCGAGCGGTAATGGTCAAGACTCTGGGTTGTGCGCTGGTTCTCCAGGCAGGCTATTTCGCAAGTGTGCTCTTTCTCATCTGGCGGTCTGGCCGTCTTGCGAGCGCTGCACAAAGGACTAAGCAATGCGATGGCGACCGGGACGTTCGGCGCCAGTCGCCAACCTGCCGTGAGGACGAGGGATGAAACCTCGGACGTCGCAGCACCGCGTGCGCCTCACCTCGTTTCACCGGCCAATGAGATGAAATCAACGACGGGTTCTCTTTCGATGTCGAGCGGCGCAACTGACCCGAAAACGAATTTGGAAGGACTTGTGGATAGCTCAATCATGCACCGCCGGAGAAAACATGCTGGAAAAATTCGAACGCCACCCGCTCACCTTTGGCCCAACCCCGATCGAGAAGCTCGACCGACTCGGCCAACATCTGGGGGGAAAGGTGGACATCTACGCCAAACGCGAGGACTGCAACTCAGGTCTCGCATTTGGCGGAAACAAGCTCCGCAAGCTCGAATACATCATCCCTGACGCGATCGCGTCAAATGCCGACACGCTTGTCTCTATCGGCGGTGTTCAGTCCAACCACACACGCATGGTCGCTGCGGTCGCCGCCAAGATCGGCATGAAATGTCTCCTGGTTCAGGAGAGCTGGGTGCCGCATGAGGATGTCGTCTACGACCGAGTCGGCAATATTCTCTTGAGCCGTATCATGGGAGCAGAGGTGCGGCTGGTCGACCAGGGCTTTGACATCGGTATCCGCCGCAGTTGGGAAGAGGCACTCGATGAAGTCAAGGCAAGGGGCGGCAGACCCTATGCGATACCGGCCGGGGGCTCCGTTCACAAATATGGCGGCCTTGGCTACGTCAGGTTCGCGGATGAGGTGCGCGCCCAAGAGAAGCAGCTCGGGCTTGCCTTCGACTATATCGTCGCATGCACAGTCACCGGCTCGACACAAGCCGGCATGATCGTCGGCTTTGCTCAAGACGGCCGACAGCACAACGTGCTCGGCATCGATGCCTCCGCAACCCCCGAGCAGACAAGCGCGCAGGTGCTAGCAATTGCCAATGATACGGCGAAGCTCGTTGAGCTTGGCACGGAATTCACCGAGGATGACGTGGTGCTGCTCAAGGAGTACGCATACCCGCATTATGGCATCCCGTCGGAGGAAACAAAGCAAGCCATCCGTTTGAGTGCCCGCCTCGAGGGTATGATTACAGATCCCGTCTACGAGGGCAAATCGATGCAAGGGATGATTGACCTCGTCCAGAAAGGCTTCTTTCCAGAGGGTTCGAATGTCCTCTACGTCCATCTGGGCGGGGCTCCGGCAATCAACGGGTACGGCTATACGTTTCGCAACGGCTGAGATTTGCACTCATTACCCGCAATCCGGCTCGTATGCTTGGCGATAGGTGAATTGCATTTCCCGCGGGCAAGAGCGCTCCTGCGCTACGCTCGCGGCGATCGGCGGCTGGAATTCGACCTCCACATGGTCGCGCGCTCGGTCAAACCGTCCGGCTTGTCGTCCCCGTCGATCAGGATGCGCTCTGCCGCGCCGTCGAGATCGTCGTATTGGCCGCTACGCAGTGCCCATAGGAAACCCGCCAATCCAAGCGCGCCGAGGAAGAGCGCAACCGGGATGAGATAGACAAGGGTCGTCACCGGGACTGGACCAGTATGTCAGCGCGTGCGCGCTTTTCGGGTAGAACATTCCCGAGCCCCGCACGCTTCGTAAACGCATGAAGCCGCATAGCGTTTGCGACAACGATCAGTGAAGAGGTGGACATGGCGATCGCCGCGATGAGCGGCGTCACATATCCCGATATCGCGATCGGCACGGCAAAGGTGTTGTAGACGATTGCAATGGCTACGTTCTGGCGGATCAGCCGGCCTGCCTTTCGTGAAACTTCCAATGCAAAGGGCACCGCCAGAAGGCCCTCGCGCAGGAAAACGAAATCGGCGGCATTGCGACCGATATCAGCCGCGGTGGCGGGAGCCATCGAGACGTGCGCTGCCGCGAGGGCCGGCATATCGTTAAGCCCGTCGCCTACCATCAAGACCTTGTGACCGGCCCCGATCAGCGCCTCGATGCGCTCGACCTTGCCGGAAGGAAGAAGGGAGGGCATGAAGTTGCCGATCCTCAAGGACTTGGCCACCTCACCGCAAGCCTTGGCCGTATCGCCGGACAACATCTGGACGGACACGCCAGCAGCCTTCAGTTCCTTTACGGCGGTCCCGGCGTCGGCGCGCGCGGCGTCCTCGAAGTCAAACGAGGCGACGATCAGGCCTTTCCTCGAAAGCACGGTCCCGCCGTAGGGTTCCCCACCGGTCCCTTCGGCCCATCCCTGTCGGCCCAGACGCCAAGTGTTCGCCTCCGTGGTGGCCTCGATACCGAAGCCAGGATGCTCGCTGATCGAAGCCAGCGTCGGCCGAGTGGAGGAGCCTGAAAACACCGCGATCGCCATTGAGTACGGATGGCGAGAATGCGTGGCCATCTCGGCTGCGATCGCCAGCATGGCCGGATCGATGTATGGCGCGTTGGTAAGACGCGGCTGTCCAAGAGTCAGCGTTCCGGTCTTGTCGAACACGGCTGTGTCGATGGCCGCCAGCCGTTCCATGGCCGAACCATCCTTGACCATGATACCGGCATCGAACAAACGCCGCACCGCGACCACCTGCACGATCGGCACGGCAAGGCCGAGCGCGCATGGACATGTAATGATGAGAACCGCGATTGCGATCGTCCCTGCCACATGCCAGTCGCCCGATGCCGTCATCCAACCAAGGAAGGTTAGGAGTGCGGCCAGATGCACCATCGGTGCGTAAAGGGCAGAGATGCGGTCGGCAATCCTGCGGTACTGCGACCGGCCACCCTCGGCGGCTTCCATCAGCCGAACCATTTCAGCGAGGAACGACTCCTTCGCGGCCGCCGTCGCCCGCATGGTGAGCGGACCAGTGAGATTGAGCGTGCCGGCCTGTATATGCGCTCCAGGGCTAACGGCACGAGGCGTGCTTTCACCGGAAACGAGCGAGAAATCGAGATCGGAACTGCCGTTGAGGACGTCGCCATCCACCGGCACGCGCTCTCCGGCGGCAACCACCAGGTCCATGCCCGGCTCGATCTTCCCGACCGGCAGGTATTCGCGCACCCCGTCACCGCGCAGCACCATGGCGCCGCGGGGGGCCAGCCGCGAAAGGCCACTCACGGCGCTGCGTGCCCGTTCGCGCATCACATGGTCCAGCGTGCGGCCGATCAATAGGAAAAAGAGCAGCGACACCGACGCATCGAAATAGGCATGCTCACCATGGGTGATCGTTTCGTAGAGACTCATGGCATAGGCGAGTGAAATCCCGACCGCGATCGGAACATCCATGTTCATCCGCCCATGGCGAAGCGCATTCCCCGCCGAACGGAAATAGATGCGCCCAGCGAAGGCGAGCGCAGGGATGGCAACCAGCGCCGAAACCCAATGGAAGAGGTCGCGGGTAACTCCTTCCGCACCGGACCAAACCGAGACCGACAGCAGCATAATGTTGCCCGCGGCAAATCCGGAAACGGCCACCGCCCGGATCAGCTCCGACAAGGTCTTGTCCTCCTTGGCGGTTTCGGGCTCGAACAGATGCGCCTGAAAGCCAAGCCGTCCCAGCGTGGCGAAAATCGGTGGCACCTGGTCGCCATGCCAGCGCACTGACACGCGCTTGGTGGATAGATTCACGCGAGCGCTTTCGATACCCTCCAGCTTTCCCAAGGCCGCCTCGATGGCGTGTATGCAGGCCGCGCAGTGAACCGTCGGCAACGACAGATCGGCCTGGTGCATGTCGCCGCCCAAACTACGGCTGGCCAGTTTGATCTCGTCATTTGAGGGCAGGGCAGACGGTGCGTCGGCGACGACCAGTGCCGCGTCGGCGCCCGGCGCGCAGCAGCTCATCGGAGCGCTCCCTTCGAGATCATGATGCGGCGGATATCACGAAATGGCAGAGCAAGGCCCGCATCGGCGTTGATCTCGACGATCCAGACGCCATCTTTCGGTGTATGCCGCGCGGCAAATTCGCCAAGACTATCGGAACGGCCATCCGAAGCCGCGGCAAGTGTCACAGCTCTGTCCTGCGCATCGTAGGCCGGGTGCCGAAACAGCACCCGCACGCCGTGCAGCGGCACAGGCGTGCCGTTGGTATCCACAACGCTGTAGCGAACCTCGCCGGAGACTATGGTCAACCTGCCTTCCCAGCCAAGTGCGGCTTGTGCCCGTCTTTCCCTGGCCTTTTCGTTGAACTGCTGGCTGGCCACATATGTGTTCTCCACCACAAGGCCGGTCCAACTCGTGCTCGCAAGCGTTGCCATAGTCAGGTTGACGCCGATCACGATCCCAAAGAAACCGAGCACTGTCAGGAGCATCTGCTTGCCAGTGAATTCGCGTTTACTTTGCGTATTGGCTTTCATCTGGCGATCTCCGGCGCATTGAAGCTGGCGGTATACTCGGCCGATTCAGAGCTTGCCTCGTCCGCAATCCGAAACTTGAAGCTTTGCACCGGTGTGTTGATTCGGTCCGCGGGTTGGCGGACGAAAACTTTGAGCATTTTGAGCCGGTCGGGCTCTACTGGAACGACGAATAAGCGGCCGGCTGGCAGGTCGACGCCGTCGATACTCATTTCCGCGCCGGCGAGCCCTTCTAGGGTGAGCACGATCGTCCTGGGCTGCGGGATCATGTTGAGCAACTTGACGGTGTAGCCGTTTCGGATTGAGCCGTCCGAAAGCGTTACAAATTGCGGATTGCGGTCGTGAAGGACATTCAACTCCAGCCGCTCACGCGTCAGCAGCCAAGAGATGAGCACCAATCCGATCGCCAACCACGCCCCGAGATAGATGAAGGTGCGCAACCGGAAGATCTTGCGCAGATGGAAGTGCGCGACACCCTCGCGGAAGGTGGCGCTCGAGTTCCGGATCAGCGCCGGGTTGATGGCACCGGTGCCGCCGGCGGTCGCCAGTGCCAAATTGGCATTATAGTCCGCCAGCGTTGCATAGGAGATCAACCCGCGCGCGCGGCCGAGCTTGTCCATGACGCCATCGCAGGCATCGATGCAGAGCGCGCAGGTGATACACTCCATCTGCTGGCCATTCCGGATATCGATACCCATCGGGCAGACCGCCATGCAGGAATTGCAATCGACGCAATCGCCGACAGGCTGTGCGGAGGCCAGTGCTTTCTTGGCATGGCGCCAACGGGGTTCACCGCGCCAGTCGTTGTAGGTCACGGTCAGCGAATTTTCGTCGAGCATGGCGGCCTGGATGCGTGGCCAGGGGCACATAAAGGTGCAGACCTGCTCGCGCATCAGCCCGCCGAACACGTATGTGGTTCCGGTCAGGACGGCGATGGTGACATAGGCAACGGGTGCCGCCGTGCCTGTCGCAACTTCGCCGAGCAGCCTCGGCGCATCGGCAAAGTAGAAGATCCAGGCCCCGCCCGTGGCAACTGCGATGACCAGCCACACGACATGTTTGATCGCACGCAGAAGCAATTTGCGCGCGCTCCAGGGACCGGCCTCAAGTCTTATGCGGGCATTGCGATCGCCTTCGATCGCGCGCTCAACCAACAGGAACAGGTCGACCCAGACCGTTTGCGGACAGGTGTAGCCGCACCAGGCCCGCCCGACCGTAGACGTGACCATGAACAGGCCGATGCCGGCCATCATCAAAAGGCCCGCGACGTAATAAAATTCCTGCGGCCAGATTTCGATGAAGAAGAAATAGAAGCGCCGGTTCGCGAGATCCAGCAGGACGGCTTGGTGCGGCGCGAAGGGGCCTCTATCCCATCGCAACCATGGCGTCACATAATAGATGGCGAGTGTGATGACCATCACCTGCCATTTGAACTGGCGGAAACGGCCCGAAGTCCCCTTCGGGAAAATCTTCTTGCGCGCGGCATAGAGCGGTTGCTTAACCATGGCGGAGTTCACAGTCTCGGCTGCGCGCTGTTCGATCTGCCTTTGGTCCAGCACCGCACCTCCACTCGAGCAGTCTGCGCCTCCCTCAGCAAGTTTGCCGCAGGGGCGGCCGCGGCGCCTTGATCCAAATCAATCCCGCTAGCCGAAAGTAGTCGAGGCCCGGCCACAGCCGGGCCTCGTCGCTTGACGGTGGTGGGTGGTGAATAGGCCCTTCCCCTATTCCCCGCGCCAAGCGAATGGACATAGACCGCTAGGTCCGTGACTTTGGTCTCCCCGATGTCCCCATGCTGGAGTCACAACCTGGGTCGGGGCCCGGCTAAAGCCGGGCCCCGTCGCTCGACGGTGGTAGCGGTGAATAGGCCGCTTCTCCTATTCCCCACCGCCAAGCGAATGCACATAAACCGCAAGCTCCTTCACTTTTGTCTCCCCCAGACGCGCGCCCCATGCTGGCATCACACCCTGCTTGGGTGCGCGGACCTGCGCGGCGATTGCGCTTTCGCCCGAGCCATAGAGCCAGATCGCGTCAGTCAGATCGGGAGCCCCAACCTCCCGGTTTCCCTTTGCCTTTTCGCCATGACAGGCAGCGCAATTATCCGCGAACACGTTGGCCCCAGACTGGATCAGGGTCTTGTCGAGCACCGGCCCTGAAAGGCTAGCCACATACGCGCTGACCTGGCTGATCTGCTCGGGTTGAAGCACGTCTGCGAAGGCCGGCATTTCCGACTGGCGAGTATCGAGGTCAGAAGCAAAGCGGATGCCGTGGGTAATGGTCTGCTGGATCTCCTCGGCCTTGCCGCCCCACAGCCAATCGTCGTCATTAAGATTTGGAAAGCCCTTGGAGCCTTGAGCGCCCGAGCCATGGCACTGCACGCAGTTGACTTTGAACGTCGCGCCGCCGGACGCGACAGCGAATTCGCGCAGCGCATCATCGGCAGCGATTTCCAATATGGTCTTCTCCTGAATGGCGGCGATATATTTGCCTTTGGCGGCTTCCGCTGCCGCCAGCTCGTTCTTGACGTTGTTGCGGCTGGAATAGCCCAGCACGCCCCTGGTCGCTGACGACAGCATGGGCCATGCTGGGAAGGCAACGGTGTACGCCAGCGCCCAGGCAATCGTGGCGTAGAAAGTTATCACCCACCACCGCGGCAACGGGTTGTTGAGCTCCCTGATGCCGTCCCATTCGTGACCGGTCGTTGAGATGCCAGAGACTTCGTCGATATGCTCGCGGCTCATCATCAGTCATCCTTGAACGGGATCTGCGCGGTCTGATCGGCCCGTGTTCTGCCCCCCGGGCGCAGGGCAAAGGCTATGCAGCCGACGAAGAACAGGGCCATGGCAAGCAGGCCCCAGCTGTCGGCGAACTCCCGCATCAAATTATACCCCATGCGTCTCCCCCTACCGGTAGCCAGCTGCATCGTCGTAGGTCTTGAAATCGACCAGCGTGCCGAGCATCTGCAGATATGCGATCAGCGCGTCCATCTCGGTGACCTGAGCTGGATCGCCGTCGAAATCACCGACCTTGGCTTTGGGATAGCGCTTCTCGAGCTCCGTCGTATCCGCCGCCGGGTCTGCTTGTGCTTTCAGATCGGCGTTGGCATTGGCGATCATGTCTGGCGTGTAGGGAACCCCGACGCGAGCGTTCGCCAGGAGATGGGTCGAGAAGTCTTTCACCGCAATTTGTGTGTCCTTGAGGAACCCGTAGCTCGGCATGATCGATTCAGGCACGACGGAGCGCGGGTTTGTCAGGTGCTGTGTATGCCACTCGTTGGAATAGCGGTCGCCGACACGCGCCAGGTCCGGACCGGTGCGTTTTGAACCCCATTGAAAGGGATGGTCGTACATCGACTCGGCTGCGAGGCTATAGTGGCCATAGCGTTCGACCTCGTCGCGGAACGGCCTGATCATCTGGCTGTGGCAGAGATAACAGCCCTCGCGCACATAGATGTTGCGTCCGGCGAGCTCCAGCGGCGAATAGGGCCGCATGCCTTCGACCTTCTCGATCGTGTTGTCGAGGTAGAAGAGCGGGGCGATCTCGACGATGCCGCCGATGGTCACCACCAGCAGCGATCCCACGAGCAGGAGCGTGGCGTTTCTCTCGATGAGGGCGTGTTTGGCCATCAAGCCCATGTCTGGCTCCTTATTCGGCAGGCTGGAAAGCGGACACGGAACCCGGCAATGGCTGTTCTTCGCGCTGGCGGCCAAGAATGGTCATCGTGATGTTCCAGGCCATGATCAGCATGCCGGCGAGATACATCGTGCCGCCCGCGGCGCGCATGACATAGTAGGGGTGCATGGCGGCCACCGATTCGGCGAAGGAGTAGACGAGAAAGCCCTGGTCGTTGTATTCGCGCCACATCAGGCCCTGCATGACGCCGGAGACCCACATCGCTGCCGCGTAGACGACGATGCCCAGTGTCGCCAGCCAGAAATGCCAGGTAACGAACCGAAGCGAATACAGGCGTTCGCGGTTCCACAGTTTCGGCACCATGTAGTAGAGCGCGCCGAATGAGATCATGCCGACCCAGCCGAGTGCACCTGAGTGAACATGGCCGATCGTCCAGTCGGTGTAATGCGACAGCGAATTGACTGTCCTGATGGACATGATCGGACCTTCGAAGGTCGACATGCCGTAGAAGGCGATCGCGGCTACCATCATGCGAATGATCGGGTCGGTGCGGATCTTGTCCCAAGCCCCTGACAAGGTCATCAGGCCGTTGATCATGCCGCCCCAGGACGGCATCCACAGCATGATCGAGAACGCCATGCCGAGCGTTTGCGCCCAATCGGGCAGGGCGGTGTAATGCAGATGATGCGGGCCGGCCCAGATGTAGAGGAAGATCAGCGCCCAGAAGTGGATGATCGACAGCCGATAGGAATAGACCGGCCGGTTCGCCTGCTTGGGCACGAAATAGTACATCATGCCGAGGAAACCGGCAGTCAGGAAGAAGCCCACCGCATTATGGCCGTACCACCATTGCGTCAGCGCGTCCTGGACACCAGAAAATGCCGAATAGCTCTTCGATCCAAGCAACGACGCAGGCATCGTGAGGTTGTCGATCACATGCAGCATCGCGATGGTGACGATGAAGGAGAGGTAGAACCAGTTGGCGACGTAGATATGCGGTTCCCTGCGCTTCAGGATGGTGCCGAGGAAAAGGATCAGGTACGCGACCCAGACAATCGTCAGCCATATATCGACATACCATTCCGGCTCGGCATATTCGCGGCCCTCGGTGACGCCCAGCAGATAGCCAGTTGCGGCCATGACGATGAATAGCTGATACCCCCAGAAGACGAACCAGGCGAGCTTGCCGCCGAACAGCCGGGCACGGCAGGTGCGTTGCACCACATAGAGTGAGGTGCAAATAAGCGCGTTGCCGCCAAAGGCGAAAACGACGCCGGATGTGTGAAGCGGCCGCAATCGGCCGAAATTGAACCACGGCTGAATGTTGAGGTCCGGATACGCCAGCTGCAGCGCGATGACCACGCCGACCAGCATGCCCACGACGCCCCAGAACACTGTGGCGATGGCGCCGTACCGGATCGGCCCATCCATATAGGCCGATGGATCAATCGGAGCTGCCGGTTTGAATTCGATGTTGCGCAGCAGAATAGCCGTGAAACCGGCAAGGACAAAGAACAACACCCACATATGTTGCCGGAAAGGCGCGTCTACACCCAAGCCGGCGCCGACCAGGGCCGCGAATGCGAACACGCTGAAAACGACAATCTCTGTGGCGAATCTCATGATATGTCCCTGAGCCGCATTTGATACGGACGCGGGTCCGCCCCCCAGTAATTCCGCAAACGGCGCGTTGGCGCCTTGATCCATGTCAAGGGCGATGATCGCCAGTCAGACAATTCTGCGTCTTCAATTCACGGAGATGCCCAGATGGCCAGTTGCAAATCTTCAGGCGTCAAATGCAAAGCCTGGCAGTTTGTCGAAGGCTGCCTTCCTGGCAGCCGGCCGTGCGGGGATGTCTGTCTCTTGCACGATCGCAAGTTGCGGATATGCGACGAGCTGGAGGCGATAGCCGACAGACTACCCTCGGTGGACCGGTTGAAGTGCCGGCTGATGGCAACCGAGTTGGTGCCGCTGCTGCGCATGAGCCATGCCCGTGAGGAAGAGCATCTCTTTCCTGCGCTTGCGAAAGACGCAACTGAGGGCAAGCGGATGGCGTCGCTAGGTCGCTTGCGGGCCGAGCACATCGAGGACGAGTGCGCCGCACAGGATTTAACCGATACCCTGCTGACCATCGGGCATGGAGGTGGCGTTGCCAACCCTGAGGCCCTCGGTTTCATGTTAAGAGCCTTTTTTAGGGCGTCACGGCGACACATCGCGTTTGAGCGCGAACACGTCCTGCCATTCATCGCACAGCAGAATCGGACGAAGCGACCGGAGACCTAAGTGTCAGAACACGCCCACGTACCCGAACAGCGTTGCAGTCGGCTCACGCTATCGACCACGACATGGCGATTGTTGTTGATACGGATGACGCCGTTGGTACGAAGCTTTGTCAGCTGACGGCTGACGGTCTCGACAGTCAGGCCGAGAAAGTCGGCGATGTCGGCACGGGTGAGCGGCAGATCGAAAGTTGCCGATTCCTTGCTGGTGTCCGTCGTCGGGTCGATGTTCCTCGCGATCAGGAAAAGAAAACTCGCTACCTTCTCGACCGCCGTCTTACGGCCCAAAGTCACCATCCACTCGCGAGCTTCATCCAGTTCCATCAGTGTCTGCTTGAGCAAGCGGTGTTCTAGAGCCGGTGCCTCCCTCATCATCCGCTCGATCGCCGCTTTCGGGAACGAGCACAGCGAGACTTCGGTTGCTGCCTCGGCGTTGATCTCGCTTTCCGACTTGAACGGCCGGCCCAGAAAATCGGGCGCGAATTGAAGCCCGACGATCTGCTGGCGTCCGTCCGCAAGACCCTTGGTCAGCTTTACAACGCCCGAAAGCAGGTTCGAATATGTTTCGATTGCTTCGGCGTCGCCGACCAGCTCGGTTCCAGGTGGAACGCTGTGTCTCGACGAGGCCTTGGCCAAGGCGACCAACTGATTGAGCTCGAGCGCGCCGCATAGCCCGTGGCACCGCGCGTCGCAGGATTGGCAAAGCACAGGAAGGACATCGCATTTTGGAACGTCTTGTCGGATGGTCATCATACGGCCCGTACTGATAATCGTGGCGGCAAGATAGCACCGCTGCTGGGCGAGGTATTGCGTCAGTTTGTCCCCCTCGGCGCCCTTGATCGAAATCAAGGCGGCCGCGGTTTGCACAGGGCAAGTTGCCCTCAGGCACGAAACAGCAAACCACGGCACAGGTCCCGAATGGAGACCATGCCGCGTTACACGAGCTACCCAACCGCACCATCTGGACAGCAGGAACTGGACTATGGGCAAGGTAACAGGCTTTCTCGAAATCGACCGGCAGGTGCACAAGTACCAGCCAGCCTCGGACCGCATTCGGCACTTTCGCGAGTTCACGCTGCCGATGTCGGACAAGGAGGTCGAGAAACAGGCCGCGCGCTGCATGGATTGCGGCATTCCGTTCTGCCACGGGCCGACGGGCTGCCCGATCCACAACCAGATCCCCGACTGGAACGACCTCGTCTACAACAGGGACTGGGACAACGCGATCCGCAACCTGCACTCGACCAACAATTTCCCGGAGTTCACCGGCCGCATCTGTCCGGCACCCTGCGAGGAAGCCTGCACGCTCAACCTCGAGGACATTCC
>NZ_AZUY01000030.1 GCF_000513935.1 Mesorhizobium sp. WSM3626
GTCGAACGCTCCTTCGCGGATGCCAAACAACTGCATGGCCACCGCTACGCCCGCTTCCGAAGTCACGTTCGCGTCGCCTGCCAGTGCCTGATTGCAGCCGCAGCGCAGAACATCAAGAAAATCGCCCTTTGCCAGTGGCCAAAGCCAAGAACCGGCTTCGCCTGAGGCCCAAGAACCACCNGGTGTGCCTCCTGCGCCATCNNGTCAAATTATCCTGACACCAAAATCGCAAATCCATTCAGTCCCATAAAACAAAACCCCGCCGAAATTCGACGGGGGTTTGTCAGCAGTCTGAAGGCGGGACTTGTCCCGCCTTTTTTGCATCCATTCTGTCGACCGCCTAGTGCAGGCGGCCGCTGGCATGGGCCAGCATGGTGTAGACCTTGCCGGTATCCGACGTGAGATAGGTCTGCGCCATGATGTTGTCGCGGTCATTGCGCGAGACATCCTTGAGCAGCTTCTCGAAATCGTCGCAATAGCGGTCGACGGCAGCGCGGAATTCTGCCTCCGCCTGGTATTTGCGGCGGATTTCGTCGAACGTCTGCTGGCCTTTCAGCGTGTAGAGCCTGCGCGTGAACACGTCACGCTCGCCACGCCGATAGCGGTTCCACAGTTCGATCGAGGCATCGTGGTCGATGGCCCGGGCGATATCGACGGACAGCGAGTTCAGCGATTCCACGACATGCAGCGGCGAACGCTGGGCAGGGGCCGGGCGCGGTGCTTCCGCGGGCGCCTGGGGGGCCGCCGGCCTGAGCTCGGCATCGTTCGACGCGGCGGTCAGCAGATCGCGCACCCAACCGCCCTGCGGCGCGCGGGCAGTGGCGTCGGCGGCACGCTGGCGCGGTGCCGCCTCCGCAGGACGCTCCAGATCGAGCGTGCCACGCAGTCCCGCGCCACCCAGCGGTGCCTGTGGCGGGCGCAGATCCGCCTGCGGCTGTGCCGGGGCACGACGGGGCGGCTCGGCGGCGCGTGCCGCCGGTGCCTGCGGCGCCGGGCGCAAGGGGCGCGGTTCCGAGGAGTCGCCACCACGACCGGATTTCGCAACGATATCCGAAAGCTCCTTCAAGGCGTTGATCTGCTCGGAAACGGCGCGGCGGATGGCCGAGGTCGATTCCTTGGCCTCTTCCGGCATCTCGATGACGCCTTTCTTGAGCTCGGCGCGGGTGAGGTCGAGTTCGCTCTTGATCGAGCCCGCCGTGCGCCGCATTTCCTCGGTCGCATCGGCGAAGCGCTTGGTTGCCGACTCGACGACATCGGTGATGGCGTTGCGGATCTTGTCGGCCGATTCCAGCGTCTTGCCTTCGGCGTTCTGCAGCGTCTGGCCCACGAGGTTTTCGAAAGAACGCATGACCCTTTCGAGATCTTCCGACTTCTTGACCAGGCCGACGGCGAGATCCTCGAGCGACGACTGTCTTTCCAGCGTGTGTTCGAGGTTGCTCTGGGCCGAGCTCAGGAGGTCGGAAGCGCCGGCGAGCAGACGGCTGTGTTCGTCGAACTTGGTGGCGATCGAGGCGACCTCGCGCAAGGTCGACGACGACAGTTCCGTCAGCCTTGTCGTGTTCGAATCGACCAGACGCGCCGAGCTGGCAAAGGTCTGTGCCGCCTTTTCGGTGGTCGCAGCGAAGCTTTGCGTACTGCCGGTCAGTCGTTGGTCGACCTCGCCGAGGTTGACCGCGGCCTGCTCGATCAGCTGACCGAGCTGCGAGCTGGATTTGGTCATGCGGCCGATGAGATCGGCGACGCTGTCGGACAGCGAAGAACGGGCGCCTTCGACCGCCGACAAAGTTTCGGCGGTACGGTTGGCGAGCGCGTTGACCAGGGTCGCATTCTCGCTACGCAGCTTCTCGGTCGCGCGTTCGGTGACCTCCTCCATGCTCTTTTGCAGTTCCGAGCCGCCCTGGGCGAAGCGCTCGACCAATGGCCGCGCGGTTTCGTCGAGGATCTTCGACATCTCGGCGGACCGCGCCGCGAGCATGGTGTTGAGTTCGCGGGTGTTGGCACCGATCGTCTTGGCGGCGTCGTTGGTGCTCTGGCCGATATGCTGGCCGACCGCGGTGAAGGTTTCCGCGATCACGTTGGCACGCGATACGAGTTGCGCCTCGGCGGTCGACACCTGCTCGTTGAGCCTCTGGCCCATCGTCTCGGCAGTGTTGGCGAGCCGGTTTTCGACGCCGGCGATCTGCTCTTCGACACGGGCGGCCGCGGCCGCCGCGCTCGACGCGAGACGCTCGTCGGCGCCGGCAAGCGCCTGTTCGATTTCGCGGGCATGCACGGCCAGTTCCTGGCCGGTCTGGCGCGCGCGATCGGCGACCCTCTGTTCGGTGCTTGCGAAGGCGCCGACAATGGTCTGCGCATGCTCGCCGATCGTCGAGGTGCTGTCGGCGATGCGCGAAACCAGGCGCTGGTCGGCGTCGTCGAAGATGCGGGCGATTTCGGACGCCCGGCTGGACAGCGCGCCTGAACCCTCTGCGATGCGCGAGACCAAATGCTGGTCGGCGGCGTCGAAGATGCGGCCGAGGTCCGACGCACGGGCGGCGAGCGCCTCGGCGGATTCGCCGATGCGCATGCCGAGCCGCTGGTCGGCGCTTTCGAAGTTGCGCAGGATGTCGCCGGCGCGGGCGGCCAGCGACTGCGCCGTTTCCACGGCCCGGGCGACGAGCTTCTGGTCGGCCGCGTCGAACGTGCCGGCAATCTCGCTTGCGCGGGCGGCCAGCTGATCGGCGGTCTCCTGGGCACGGGCGGCGAGCTTCTGGTCCGCCATGTCGAAGGTCCCTGCGATCTCGCCAGCGCGAGCGGCGAGCTGATCGGCGGTTTCATGGGCGCGGGCCAGCAGCGAGCTGGAGGTGTCGTCGGCGCGGGCGAGCAAGGCGTTCGACGTATCTTCCGCACGGGCGTGCAGGCGACGGTCGGCCTCCTCGAAGGTGCGGGCGATGTCTTCGGCCCGTGCCAGCAGGGCGGCGGACGTCTGTTCGGCGCGCTCGGCGATCTTGCGATCGGCGTCACTGAAGGCGGCACCGGCCTGCTCGTGCAGCGTGCTGGTGACTTCCAGGACCTTTTCGCGCAAGGCGCCGGCGACGAAGACCGCGCTCTTCTCGAGCACGCTGCGGACGTTATCGACGCCAGTCGACAGCGCGCGCTCCATGGTGCCGGCGCGTTCCTCGATGATGCCGGTCTGGCGGCTGAACGCCTGCTCGATCTTGTCGACATCGGCAGCAATCGCGGCGGAAATATCCGTGCTCCTGGCCGCGATCTGGTCGATGTGGCCGGACAGCGAGCGATCGACGTCCTTGCGGGTCTCGGCGAGCTTGCCAAGATCGTCTTCCAGCGCGCGGCTGAGCATATTGCGGCCTTCGGACAACTTGCCGACATGTCCAGCGATGATCTCATCGATATCGCCGCGGCTTTCGGCCAGCCTCTGCAGGTCGGCTTCGAGAGCGCGCTTGAGAATGTCGCGGCCCTCGGCGAGCTTCTCGACCTGGCCGGCGACCAGACCATCGATGCTGGATCGGCTCTCGGCCAGCTTGGCGAGATCGTCCTCCAGCGCCTTCGACAAGGTCGAACGCTCCTCGACAAGCCGTTCCGCGTGATTGTTGACGTGCCCGCTAACGGTCAGCAGGTCGGCCTCAAGCGCCTTCGACAGTGTCGAACGCTCCTGGACAAGCCGGTCCGAATGGCTGTTGACAAGGCTGTTGACGGTTTCGAGATCGGCCTCCAGTGCACGGGCGAACTGGGAGCGATCGTCGACCAGTTTCTGGGACTGGTCGGCAACGCTGTTTCTGACCGTGTTGAGATCGGCCTCCAATGCGCGGCGCAGGATGTCGCGGCCTTCGGCCAGCTTCTCGACCTGGCCGGCGACCAGCCCGTCGATGCTGGAGCGGCTTTCGGCCAGCTTGGCGAGATCGTCCTCCAGCGCTTTCGACAAGGTCGAGCGATCCTGAACCAGCCTGTTCATGTGATCGGCGATGACGCTGTTCACATTCTGCAGATCGGCTTCCAGAACGCGCGAGAGCTGTCCGCGATCCTCGGCCAGTTTGTCCGACTGGCTCGATATGACGCTCTTGATCGTGTTGAGGTCGGATTCCAGCGCACGCTTGAGGATGTCGCGGCCCTCGGCCAGCTTCTCGACCTGGCCGGCGACCAGCCCGTCGATGCTGGAACGGCTTTCGGCCAGCTTGGCGAGGTCGGCTTCAAGCGTCTGCGACAGCAGGCTGCGGTCTTCTGCCAGACGCCCGGAATGGCTGTCGATCAGGCCGCGTATGCCCGACAGGTCGCTTTCGAGCGAACGGCCGAGCTGCGAGCGGTCTTCGGCCAGTTTTGCCGAATGCGCCTCGATGAGGTTCTTGATGCCGGCAATATCGTTTTCCAGTGCCTTGGCGAGCACCGCGCGGCCCTCGGCGATCTTCTCGACCTGGCCGGCGACAAGGCCGTCTATGTCGGCGCGGCTGTCGGACAGTTTGCCGAGATCAGCTTCCAGGGCGCGCGACAGGATGTTGCGGCCTTCAGCCAGCTTTCCGACATGTCCGGCGACCATTTCATCAATGATCGTGCGAGCTTGCACCAATTTACCAGAGTCTTCGTTGAGAGCCAGAGAGAGCCGGTTGCGGCCTTCTTCCAATCGTTCGAGATGACTGCCGAGCGACGCATCGATGGCGGCGCGCGATTCGTTGACCTTGCGCAGGTCTTCTTCGAGCGCACGCGCTATCAGGCCGCGGCCTTCGGCCAGCTTCTGCACCTGGTTGGTCACGGCGGCATCGATGCCGGCGCGGCCCTCGGCGAATTTCTCCAAGTCCGCCTGCATGGCGGCCGCCATGCGCTCGCGGCTCTCGGAGAGCTTGCGGCTGTGGTTTTCGACGGCTTCCTCGATACCGACGCGCGCATCGGCAAGCCGCTGAATGTCGGCGTCGAAGGAGCGCGACACGACGTGGCGGGCTGCCTCCATGCGGCCGGCGAAATCGCTGGCGCGCGCTTCGAGCATGGATGAGGTCGAGGTGACGATGTCGGCCATGTCGGCGCCGATCTGGGTCTTGCCCTGATCGATCATGGCCGACAGCGTGTCCTTGCTCTCGGCGAAGGTGTGGGCGATTTCACGCGCACGCTCGACCAGCGTTTCGTTGATCTGGCGGGCACGGGCCTCAAGCGCGGCATTGAGCTTCTGGGTGCCGGTATCCAGCGCTTCTGCGCGGGTCTGGAACTCGCTGATCAGCGCCTGGCCCCGTTCGGCCAAGGTGCGCTCGATGCCGTTGAGGCTGGCTTCGAACTCGGAATTGAGGGTGCGTGCGGCGCCGCCGAGCAGCGACACCATGCCGGTGGTGCGGTCGTCGAGCAGGTCGGTCAAGGAACGGGTCAAGCCGTCCGTGGTGTCCGTCAGCTTGGCGATACGGGTGTCGAGCAGGCTGGCGAAAGCCTCACCGGAGGTTGAAAGCCGGTCGGTGATGTTGTCGAGGCGGCCCTCCACGGAGTCGAAGATCGACATCGAGCTTTCGTTGATGCGGTCGATCAGCGTGTCGCCGGAATTGGTGATCGTCATCGACAGTTTGGTCGACGCATTGAGGATGCTGTCGCGGATGATGTCGCTTGCCGCGCCGATTTCATCGCGCAACGTCTCGTGGGCGCCGGAGATCGAGGCGCGGACGCGTTCGGCATGGGTGACCACCGCTTCGCGTTCGCTGCCCAGTCCGTCGACCAGCGACCTGATCCGGGTTTCGTTTTCCGAATAGGAGCGCTCGATCTGGTTGACCTCGCTGTGGACCAGCGTTTCCAGTTCGACGGCACGGGCAAGGGTGCGTTCGATGCCTTCGCCCATTGCGGCCACCTCGCGGCGGACGGCCTGGCCGATCATCATGACGCGATCCTGAGCCATGTTTTCCGGCTCGGTCAGGCGGAAAGCCACTTCCGTCATCGATTGCGCGGCGATGCGCATGTCCTGGGCGCGGCGAATCATCGCCGCGAAGGCCCAGAACAGGATGACGGGCACGATTGCCGCGACGGCGAGGCCGATCAGTTCGGGGCGGGCAAAGAACTGGTCCAGCGTGCGTATCCGCCAGATGCTCGGTCCAAAAAGCAGGTTGGCCAATCCGCCGGCGCCGGCGATCCAGGCGAGCGAGACAAAGGCGATGACCCAGTAGATGGTGTTGGAGGCGCGCCTGTTCAGGCTGTGCAGAAGGGTCTTGTAATCTTTCTGGCGATCATCGTTGGCTGGGGCGAAGCCGGCGGGCTGGCCACCATTGCGCGTCTCCACCGGGCGAAGTTCGGCCGGCTTGGCCATTGGCGCGGGCTTGGCGCCCTGAGCCATTGGCGCGGGCTTGGCGCCCTGAGCCTGATTGACGACGGGCGCCGCCGGCTGCTGATTGCGTCCCTCGCGTGCCAGCTCGTCTGCGGCCTGGGATATCTGCGCTTCCAGATCTTCCATCGAAGCCGCGATATCGAGGTCGCCGCTGTCGGCGTCGCCGCTCAAGTCGAGATCGAGTGCTTTTTCGAGTTCCCTGGCTACGTCGCTGTCGAGATTTCTGGTCGTCGTTGGTTTCTTCGCCATGCCTTCGCTACCCTGTACTAGCTGCCGCGGGGGCTTATAATTCTGTTTGTCTTACCCCCGCGCAGGAGGCTGAAAATGGACCCCTCGTATCGTAATGACACAGGGGGGTAAAGAAAACATGCATTCCGCGGGATACGTAAAACTTTAAATATAAGGTTAACGCAACCGTGATTTGGGCGCCGCTTTCGCAACATTTTTCCCGGCCATTCATTAACCCGTTGTCCACTGGAATCGCCTAGTTTTTCAGGGCGGCCGAAGAAAATGGAGTTCGAGTTCATGCGTGGCGAAAGCGGCATTGCCTTCTCAATGCCCGGGGGCGACGTATCGGGAACGAGGCAGTCCCGGCCGGTCGATTTGGCACACCTTGCCCGGCAAACGATGGGCGACCGCGCCCTCGAGCAAGAGGTGCTGGCGCTATTTGTACAGCAGGCATTATCGGTGCGCGACAAAATAGTCGATGCCGACATCAAGAACCGGCTTCTGCTGGCTCACGGCTTGAAAGGGTCGGCCCGCGGCGTGGGCGCCTTTGCCATCGCCGACTGCGCCACCGATATCGAGCACCGGCCGGAGGACGTCCAGACCCTCAAGCGGCTCGGCGGGCTGATCGATGAAGTGCGCGACTTCATAGCCGCCATCAGTCGCTGATTCCGGTTTGCGACAAAAACGTCACGGAGCGCCGCTTTCGCGCGGCAGTTGACTTGTTTGCCGGAGTGATTATCTCGGGCGAAATTCCCTTTCGTCCCGGGCGAACCTCCCTTCGTCCCGGGCGAAACTCCCTTCAGGTGACAAATGACCAAACTGACCTTCATCGCCCATGACGGCACACATTTCGACGTGGATGCCGAAAACGGGTCGACGGTCATGGAAAACGCCATCCGCAACGCCGTGCCGGGCATCGAGGCGGAGTGCGGCGGCGCCTGCGCCTGCGCGACCTGCCATGTCTATGTCGACGAGGCATGGACGGCTGAAGTCGGCGAGCCCGAGGCGATGGAAGAAGACATGCTGGACTTCGCCTATGAGGTCCAGCCGAACTCGCGCCTGTCGTGCCAGATCAAGGTGCGCGACGCTCTCGACGGCCTGATCGTGCGGGTTCCCGAACGTCAGGGCTGAAATCCAGCATCGGCGATTTTTCCCGCTGACGCTTGGCAGCGGGCCAACGGTCATGCAGTCTCGCCTGGACTTTCGCAGCGAGGCGCATCATGACCGGCATCATCAGCACAGACGTCCTCATTGTCGGGGCAGGGCCGGTCGGCCTGTTCGCCGTATTCGAGCTCGGCCTGTTGGACCTGAAGTGCCATCTGATCGACATTCTCGACAAGCCCGGCGGCCAATGCGCGGAACTCTATCCGGAAAAGCCGATCTACGACATTCCCGGCTGGCCCTCGATCTCGGCGCAAGGGCTCGTTGACAAGCTGCTCGAGCAGGTTGCGCCGTTCAAGCCCGACTTCACCTACAACCGCATGGTCTCCAGCCTCGAAAAGTTGGACGACGGCGGCTTTCGCGTGACCACCGACGAGAACGAGGTGTTCGAGGCCAAGGTGGTGGTGATTGCCGCCGGCGGCGGCTCATTCCAGCCGAAGCGCCCGCCAATTCCCGGCATCGAAGCGTATGAGGGCACGAGCGTCTTCTATTCGGTCCGCCGGATGGAGGATTTTCGCAGCCATGACCTGGTCATCGTGGGCGGCGGCGATTCGGCGCTTGACTGGACGCTGAACCTGCAGCCGGTGGCAAAGAGCGTGACGCTCGTTCATCGGCGGCCAGAGTTTCGCGCGGCGCCCGACAGCGTCAACAAGATGTACGCCATGCAGGAGATGAAGCAGCTGGAATTCAGGGTCGGCCAGGTGGCCGGACTTACCGGGGCCGATGGCCAGCTGGCATCGGCCACGATCAAGGGCGGTCCGGACGGCGACATCGAGGTGTCTTGTACGCGCATGCTGCCGTTCTTCGGGCTGACCATGAAGCTCGGCCCGATCGCGGAATGGGGGCTCAATCTCCACGAGAACCTGATCCCGGTCGACACCGAGAAGTTCCAGACATCGGTGCCCGGCATTTTCGCGGTGGGCGACATCAACTGGTACCCGGGCAAGCTGAAGCTGATCCTGTCGGGTTTCCACGAGGTGGCGCTGATGGCGCAGGCCGCCAAGCGCGTCATCAGCCCCGGCGAACGCATCGTGTTCCAGTACACGACTTCGTCGACCAGCCTGCAGAAGAAGCTCGGCGTCACGGGTTAATTATTCCGCCAGGATCGGCGCCGGATCGTCGACGTGGCCTCGAAGTTCTTTCTCGGGCATCAGGGTCAGCGCGATGAGGCCCAGTCCCAGAGTGCCGGCTGCGACGAGGAAGATCATCGCGAAGGGTTCGGCCGATACGACATGTCCGGCCACCTCAACGCCTTCACCGGCCAGCGGCAATCCGAAGCCCAGAGCGACGGCGCCGAGCATCGCGACCCCCAATGCACTGCCCAGCGAACGCAGAAAGGTAAGCACCCCAGTCGCTACGCCAAGATGCATTCGGTCGACGGCGTTCTGCACGGATACGGTGGTTACCGGAAACGTCGTACCAGTTCCCAGCCCGATACAGATCGTCAGGACTTCGACGACAAGCAGCGATGCATGGCCGGCGACAAAGGCCAGCAGGCCCATGCACAGGATGGCGAAGATGACGCCGACCATGGCGATGCGCTTGTAGTGGGTGAAGCGCGGTATCAGGCGGCCGCTGGAAGCGGCGCCGCCCACGGTTCCAAGCAGTAGGCCAAGCATTGCAATGCCCGACTCGCTCGCCGTCAGGCCAAGTATCGACTGCAGATAGACAGGCAGATAGACGGCAAGGCCGACGCTGGCGGCCTGGAGCAGGAACATCGACAGAGTGCCGGCCAGGACGATCGGGTTGCTTAATACCTCAAGCGAAATGAGCGGTTCGCCCGCCCGCGTCAGCCGCAGGGCAAAGGCGCCCCAGAAAAGCGCGGAGCACGCCAGGACGCCAATGACTTCCGGCGACAACCAGGGATAGGCACTGCCGCCCCAGTTCAGCGCCAGCAGCAACAGCGCCGTGGCGACGATGAGCAGCAATGCGCCGAGACCATCGATGCTGTGATTCTTGGCCGCGATCGGCAGCTTCTTGAGCGGCTTGTTGATGATCGCCATCGCAACAAAGCCCAGCGGGATGTTGATCCAGAAGATGAGGGACCAGTGCAGATGTTCAGCAAAAGTGCCGCCCAGCAGCGGCCCGGCGACGCTGGCAACGGCCCAGGTGCCGGAAAACCACGCCGCATAGCGCGCCCGTTCGCGCGGCGGGACAAGGTCTCCGACCACGGTCTGCGTCAGCGCGAAAAGGCCGCCGCCACCGGCCCCCTGGATCGCGCGCCCCAGGATAAGGACGAACATGTTGGGGGCCAGTGCGCTGACCAGCGATCCGGCGAGAAAGATGAGGATTGCCGCATAGACGGTCGGCCGCCGTCCATGGACGTCGGAAATCTTGCCGTAGAGCGGCGCCACGGCGGTTGCGGTCAGGAGATAGCCGGTGACGATCCATGGCAGATATTCGGCATGGCCGAGCGAGCGCCCGATGGTCGGCATGGCGGGTGCGACGATGGTCTGGTCGAGGGCTGCCAGCAGCATCGACAGGAGGACGCCGCCGATGATGGCGTTCTTTTCGCTTTCGGTCAGCGGCGCGCTCGCCGCCGCCACGGTCTGCTTATCGACAGCCTGGTCCATAATTCTCGTCCATGCGCTTTGCGCTGCCGCACCGGGTCTGTCTGGTGCATCCGCGGTGCGATCGATCGTGATTCTCGTGTTTCCAGCTTGTGGCTGTAGCAACCCTGGATATGTCGTTCCGTATAGGCCTATTTCGACTAGTGCTCGAAAAAAAATCGAAACTGGCACTACGCTTCCGCCCGGTTGGCTTGCATCCAGGCCAACGGAAGCGGTGAGGAAATTCAGGTCGGCGGCGGCAATCGGCCACTTCCGATGCGCTCCATCCTGTAGCGCATCAGCCGCAGGATGCGGCTTTCGAAATTGGCGCCTTCGACAAGGTCAAACCGCACCTGATCCTTATCGTGTCTGGCTAGCTGGACCGCCGTGATCTCGGCGGCCTTGGCCTTTGCCGCATCGCAATCCTTCTGCGGATAGCTTGCCTTCAACGCGTCTTCGAGTGCACGGCCGTGGTTCTTGGCGATCTCGACATGGCGGTCTTCATGGCGCTTGATGTCGGCCGACAATGTATCCCAGAACAGCCGCACGTCGGCATCGGCTTTGCGCGGCCGGCGCCATTCGGGGAGGATCACCTTGACCTTGACGGTCACGACCGCGTCGGCGATCCGGCAGGAGCCGGACTGGCTGGCGTAGCTGATGCGTGTCGTGAAAGCCATCTGGGTGGCGCCAGGGTGGCGCGATCCCGTGCTTTTGACCTGCGGCCCGTGTTTGGCGAGTTGCTGCTCGATATCCTCCAGCGTTCTGCCGCCGATGGCGAAATAGCTGTATGTCTTCACCAGATTGGCCGCATCCGCCGGAACGGCGGCGGTAAGCAGCAGTGCGCAGAGCAGGGATCGTGTCATCATGTTGCCTCTTCTGTCACCTTGCTTTACGGCCTTTGCCGGCGCAACGGAACTGATCCGATGCGGATCACACATCGTTGATGACCTCTTGGTTGATGAGCCCATGGTTGATGCGCAATGACGGCGAGGCGATGGCAGCTGGCGCATGGGCGCCATCTCGAGCTTGGCGGCAAGGCCGTGGTGGTCGGCATCCTCAATGTCACGCCTGACAGCTTCTCCGATGGCGGCCTGTTTGATGCTCCCGAAACCGCGCTGGTCCAGGCGCGCCGCATGATCGGGGAAGGCGCCGCAATCATCGATGTCGGCGGAGAATCCACCCGGCCGGGCGCCGCCGCGATCTCGGCCACCGAGGAGCAGGCCCGTATCCTGCCGGTGATCGAGGCGCTGGCGCGTGCGGGCGACGTGCTGATCTCGGTGGACACCTATCGTGCGGACACCGCGCGGCTCGCCGTGGCCGCCGGCGCGCATATCGTCAATGATGTCTGGGGTCTGCAGCGCGAGCCCGACATTGCGCGAGTGGCGGCCGAAACCGGCGCCGGGCTCGTCATCATGCATACCGGCCGGGATCGCGAGAAGCTTCCCGACGTGATCGCGGACCAGCTGGCGTTCCTGGGGAAATCGCTGGAGATCGGGCGCGGGCAAGGTGTCGCCGACGACCAGATCGTGCTCGACCCCGGCTTTGGTTTCGCCAAGGAGACGGCGGAGGAAAACCTCGACCTGATGGCACGGTTTTCCGAGCTTGATGCACTCGGCTTCCCACTGATGGCCGGTACGTCGCGGAAGCGCTTCATCGGCACCGTCACCGGTCGCGATGCAGCCGACCGGGCAGCCGGGACGGCGGCGACCAGCGTCATTCTCCGGCTCAAGGGCGCGCATCTGTTTCGCGTCCATGATGTCGCAATCAACGTGGACGCGCTGGCCGTGGCGGATGCTATGCTGGCGCGGGAAACCGGATCGGAACGCTGAGCCATGTATGTCATCCGCATGAAGAATTGCGCCTTCTTTGCCCGGCACGGCGTGCTGGACGAGGAAGAAGCGCTCGGTCAGCGCTTCTATGTCGATGCCTCGCTCACCGTTGAGCCCGGACGCGCGCTCGTCGATGACGCCATCGCGGAAACCGTCAATTACGGCGTCGCCTTCACCGTCATTGAGGAAATCATCACCGGACACAGGCGTTTCCTGATCGAGGCCTTGGCCCTGGAAGTCGCAAAGGCTCTCACCGGGCGCTTTCCCCAGATCCGCAAAGCCGAGGTTACCGTTCGCAAGCCGAATGCCCCGGTGCCTGGCGTGCTCGATTACGTCGAGGTGACCGTTGTCTGGCCCGAGTAACACCGTCTATCTGAGCCTCGGCGGCAATCTCGGTGATCCGGCCAAGTCGATGGGGGCCGCGTTGCGCCTGCTCGACGCCGATACCGATACTGACGTGGCCGCCGTTTCTTCGCTCTACCGGACGCCGCCCTGGGGCAAGCTCGACCAGCCGGACTTCCTCAACGCGGCCGCCGAATTGTCGACACGGCTGTCGCCGCGGACATTGCTCGACCTCTGCCTCGATGCCGAGCGAAAGCTCAAACGCGTGCGCGAGGAGAGGTGGGGGCCGCGCCTGATCGACATCGACATCCTGGTGTTCGGCGACCGCATCATCCATGAAACGGGCCTGGAAGTGCCGCACCCGCGCATGCTGGAGCGTGCCTTCGTGCTGGAGCCGCTGGCCGAGATCGCGCCGGACCTTACCGTAGACGGCAAACGCGTTGTCGATCGCCTGGGCGCGGTCGATGCGGCCGGCATCGAGCGGCTGCCATCCGGCCGCGACTGGTGGCTGTCCTAGACCGGCGGTATCAGCCGGAGAAACCGCCGTCATCCAGGAACGCCTTTTCCTCAGCCGTGGTCTCGCGGCCGAGCATTCTGTTGCGGTGCGGGAAACGGCCGAAGCGCTGGATGATGTCACGATGTTCCAGCGCGTATTTCAGATTGAACTCGGCCCTGGCGGTGTGAAGTTCGACCGACAGATCCTGGTCGGCAAGGTTTTCCGAATGTTCGAACGGCAGATAAAGAAACACGCGGACTTCCGGTTCCAGCACGACATCATGGCCGGCAGCAACGGCCTTTTGCGCGAAGTGCTTTGCCAGCGGGTCGGTGGCGAACATGTGGCCGGTACCGCGAAAGCAATTGCGCGGAAACTGATCAAGCAGGATCATCAGCGCCAGCGAGCCTTCGGCATATCCTGACCAGTCGTCGTATTCACGGCGCGCGGCAGCGTAATGGAAGTCGAGGAAGCCGTCGCGGAAATCGGCATCGAAAGCGTTGTTCTTCTCGAACCACGCATCCTCGCCGGCGTCGCGCCAGAATTTGGTGACCGACAGGGCTCTGCTGTCCAGTTCCATTACCTGATTCCCCATTCAATTCGCCGGTTCGGATTTATGCAAGACGCCGGCCGTTTCCTCGTTGAGCGCCTGGCCGGGACGGCGGGGCGTGGAAAGCGGGGCCGGGATCGGCGTGCCGATATTGCCTTTCAGGAAACGCTGTCCAGAGCGGATGCCTTCGGCGAGCTGGGTCTCGAACCGGGCCGTGTCGCGGCGCCTGACGTCCTCGATCGTTTCGGCGACGTCTTCGGGATCGACGCCCAGCGCCTCGAGGGTCGAGCCACCAAAGACGAGCGCCGATTCGAAGGTTTCGCGCAGCTGATAGTCGACGCCGGCGCGGATGAGCTGCAGTGCCGTGCCGCGGTCGAACGCACGTGCCAGCACCGTAAGCAAGGGGAACTCCGCCTTGACGAGTTCGGCGATCCGGATGGCGGCGTCGGGCTTGTCGACACAGATGAGCACGGCCCGCGCGCGGCCGGCCCCGGCCGCGTGCAGGATGTCCAGCCGCGTGCCGTCGCCATAATAGACCTTGAAGCCGAAATCGGCGGCCGCCTGGATCATCTCGACATCGTTGTCGATGATCGAGACGTCGATGCCGCGCAAGAGCAGGGGTTGGCTCGCGATCTGGCCGAAGCGGCCGAAGCCGATGACCAGCACGCTGCCGGTCAGGCCGTCGGCGACTTCGACGCCGTCCAGCGACTGCTCGTCGCGCGGCGTGAAATAGCGCAAGGCAATGATCGCCAGCGGCGTCAGCACCATGGAGATGATGACGATCGCCGTCAGCGTCGCGTTTGCCTGGCCATCGATGATGCCGACGGCGGCGGCCGCGGAATAGAGCACGAAAGCGAATTCACCGCCTTGCGCCATGAAAACCGCGCGTTCCAGTGCCTCGCGGTGGCCTGATTTCAGGATGCGGGCGACGATGTAGATGCCGAAAGCCTTCATCACCATGTAGGCGACGACATAGATGGCGATCAGCTTCCAGTTCGCCGCCACCACATGCAGATCGAGCGACATGCCTACCGCAAGGAAGAACAGGCCGAGCAGGATGCCGCGGAACGGCTCGATGTCGGCTTCGAGTTGATGGCGGAAGGTCGATTCCGAGAGCAGCACGCCGGCCAGGAACGCGCCCATCGCCATCGACAGGCCGCTGAGCTGCATGGCGAGCGCCGACCCGAGTACGACCAGAAGAGCCGCGGCCGTCATCACTTCGCGCGCACGGGCATCCGCCAGGATGCGGAAGAAGGGGTTGAGCAGGTAGCGTCCCGCCACCACCAGTCCCACGATCGCGGCGAGGCCGATGCCGACCTCGGTCAGCCGCTCCGACAGGCTGGTATCGGCACCGCCGGGCGCCAGGAAAGCGATCAGGGCGAGCAGAGGCACGATCGCCAGATCCTCCAGCAGCAGGATGGAAACGATGCGTTGGCCCTTGGGCGAGGCGATTTCGCCGCGTTCCTCAAGAAGCTG
Source organism: Mesorhizobium sp. WSM3626 (assembly GCF_000513935.1). Lineage (GTDB taxonomy): Bacteria > Pseudomonadota > Alphaproteobacteria > Rhizobiales > Rhizobiaceae > Mesorhizobium > Mesorhizobium salmacidum. Next base: position 14,912 of record NZ_AZUY01000030.1, read on the forward strand.
CATGACGATGGCCGTCGAGGTCAGCACGAAACCGGCGCCGGCGACGAAGGATTGCGCGATCGGAAACCCGCCGGCCATGCCGACACCGGTCAGCAGCACGGCGCATACCCCGACTTGAAGCGCGCCAAGCCCAAAGATCTCGCGGCGCAGGCCCCAGAGCCGCGACGGCTGCATTTCCAGGCCGATGATGAACAGGAACATGACGACGCCGAGTTCGGCGACATGGAGGATGGCTCCCGATTCAGAAAAGACACCGATGCCGAATGGGCCGATCACCACGCCGGCGGCCAGGTAACCGAGAATCGAACCGAGACCGATGCGCTTGAAGATCGGGACGGCCACCACACCCGCCGCCAGCAGAGCCACCACCTGAATGAGATCGCTGCCTGATGCTTCCGCTGCCATGCCTCTTGTCCCTGTGTCCGACATCACTCCTTGCATGCAGTTGGAGCGGGAGGCAAGGGCGGGGAGCCTGCCAGGACGGGTAGGGTGCCGTTGAAGCGATTCCCCTGGTGGAACAACGGTCTCCGCTTGCCTGTCGGACGATTGGTGTCTATGTAAGCCCGATGCTTGACTATTCGTCCCGGCCGGGTTCTCCGCCTCACATCCCGATGGATGCGCTCAGCGAAGTTTTACGGGACTTTCGCTTGAGTGGAGTCAATTATGGCCGCTGCGAACTCCGACATCCTTGGAGCATAGAATTTCCGCAACAGTCGCTGCTGCGTTTTCACTTTGTTGGTCAGGGTCCATGCTGGATTCATACCGAAGCGCAAGGCTGGCAGGAGTTGCGCGATGGCGATCTGGTGCTGTTGCCGCAAGGTATCGCCCATCGGCTGGCGAGTGCGCCGGACGTCGTGGGCGACTCGCTCGAGGGTTGCCAGGTGACCAAGTTGGGGGGCAACGTCTGCGAAGTGGTGCGGGAAGGAACGGGCGCGGCAAGCACCCTTTTCTGCGGCTCCATGGCCTTGGGTGTCTGTGCGCTAAACCCGTTGATTACGTTGATGCCGCCTATCATCAAGGGTTGCGACGTGGCCGGCAATGACCCGGTCGTTGGTCCCTTGCTGGCGGCTATGACTGCCGAAGCCGCGCAACCGCAGATGGGCAGCGCCACCATCTTGTCTCGGATGGCGGACTTGCTGACAGCCCGGCTCATTCGCTGCTGGGTCAATTGCACGGGGGCTTCGACCACCGGTTGGCTCGCGGCCATCCGCGACCCTCATATTGGCCGCGCTCTGGCAGCCATGCACAGGGACCCCGGCCATAACTGGACGCTCGAAAGCCTCGCCGGCCTGGCAGGCCAATCTCGCTCGATTTTCGCGGAGCGCTTCAGTGCCGTATTGGGAGAAGGCGCGGCACGCTATCTCGCCCGTCTGCGCATGCAGCTTGCCCGCGAGTTGTTGGGACAAAACGGCCTGTCGGTGGCCGAGGTTGCTACCCGCTTGGGCTATGATTCCGAGGCATCCTTCGCTCGCGCCTTCAAGCGCATCACCAATGTCTCACCGGGCGTTGTGCGTCGCACAATTCCCGGACGAATAGACATGAATTTCGGATTTTGAGATACATGTCATCCGAAAAGACTCGTTTATGAAGATCTCCAAACCTTGGAGATCCTTCCGTGACTGATACAACATTACAACTTGAAGACGCGGCGATTGACCTTGATGCCGCCGCGCCGGCCACATGGAGCGCGACCACATGGTTCGCGGTCCTTTCGTTGGCGGCCACCAGCTTTGCGCTGGTGTCCGCCGAATTCCTGCCGGCAGGTCTGTTGACGCCGATGGCGCGCGATCTCGGCATCAGCGAGGGGACGGCCGGGCAGGTGGTCACCGCCACCGCTTCCGTCGGCGCCGTGACGGCCATGTTGAGCAATGTCCTCATCGGCCGATTGAACCGCAAGACGGTGCTTGTCGGCCTCATGGCCTTGGCGGTCGGTTCCAACATTCTTGCGGCGCTGGCGCCCAATTTCTGGCTGTTATTGTTGGGCCGGGCCGGGCTGGGGATCGCTCTCAGCGCTTTCTGGGCACTTTCGGTAGCCGTCGTGGCGAGGCTGGTGGGTGCCAATGCGACGGGGCGGGGCATGGCTATCGTTACCCTCGGCGTCTCGCTCGCAACAATTGCCGCACCGTCGATGGGCGCGTTGATCAGCGACTGGCTGGGTTGGCGCAGCGCCATGGCGATGACGGCGGGATTGGCCTTGATCGCCATGCTGCTGCAGTTACTCAGCCTGCCGACCTTGCCTGCAACGGCAAGCAATAGTCTTGCAGACGTCCTTCGGCTGACACGGCGGCGTGGCATTCAACTCGGTATGCTTGCTATCCTTTTGCTGATGACGGGGCATTTTGCCGGCTCGGTCTATGTACGTCCGTTTCTCGAACACGTGACGCTCCTTGCGACCGGGCCAATTGCCCTGGCGTTGCTCGGATTTGGCATCGCGGCTGTGATCGGCAATATTGCCGGTGGCCGCATGGCCGACGCCAATATCCACGTGGCTCTCGTGGTTACGGCCGCATTGATGGCGTTCGCGGCGCTGGCATTGGTGCTTTGGGGCGTGCACATCGGCGTTGCCTTTGGCTTCGCCACGCTATGGGGCTTCGCCTTCGGCATGGCGCCGGTGGTGCTGCCGACAAATCTGTCTCGCGCGGCGCCGGACGCGCTGGAAGCAGCGGGCAGCCTGATGGTCGCGTCCTTTCAGGTCGCCATCACCATCGGCGCGGTTGTCGGCGGTTATGTTGTGGACACTTATGGCCCGACAGCGCCTTTGACTGCGACTGCCATCCTTGCCGCATCGACGGCCGTCTTGGCGCTGCTACAACCGCGCAGCTGAACTTTGCCGCCACCGACACAGCAGCCTGAATCCGGCCGTTGGCAATGTTGCAGGCGCGTTACACAAGTTGACGTCGGTAACGCGTTGCTTGTTGCCGCAATCGAAGGCTAAGCACGCTCGGCTTCGGCCATTGGGGGTGAGCGGCGATCATGTCCCACCCTTTTGAGGAGATGACTGACATGAAGAAGCTTTTGCTCGTTGCCGTCGGGCTGGCGGTGCTTGCCGGTTCCGCCTGTTCGAAGGCGCCGGAATGCACGACCGAGATGGCGACCAAGAAGGCGCAGGACATGGCCGCCGCGCTGCAGGAGGCGATCACCAAGGACCCCTCCAAGGCGGCTGACCTGACCGCCAAGGTCCAGGCGGTGACGACCAAATATCAGGGCTCCACGACGCTGGCCGACGCCTGCAAGGCGTATGACGAGGTGACCGCCGCGATCAAGGGCTGACGCCCGACTGTTTCAAAGGAGGCGGTGGCGATGGGCTGCCGCCTCTTTGGTTTTTTGGGGTGTATTCGAGCAATTCCAGGAAAGTGTGAAGCGATTTTCGTCGCTCAGTTCGGCGCGATGGAGCCGACTTCGACGGCATCGACCCGCTTAAGACTCATGCCGATGACCGGCACCAACTGGTCCTGAACGCGCACGGCGATCGTCACCGTCATCGAATTGTCGTCGGGAATACGTGCCTGCATGACGCCGCGCAGTTGGTTGCGGTTGATGGTGAAGACAACCTTGCGGGCGTCGACGACATTGCCGCCGATGATATCGAGGCCGGCACCGGCCGCGCCACCCATGAAGGAACCCTTGTAGTCGCGGCCCTTGCGCTCGATCTTGGCCGACATCGGCTGGGTGAACATGCCGACCCGGCAACCGCCGTCAAGCGTCATGCCCATCTTGCCGTCGGGGGTGGCGCCGGTGAAGCTGCAGTTGAATTTCGTGCCCTTGTACTTGCCGGCGACGATTTCGCCGGGGCCGATCCACTTGCCTTCGGCCGACTGGAAAAACTGCTTGTCCGGCTCTCCGGCGCAGGCCCCGGAGGCAATACCGGCGACCGCTGTGATCGCCGCCGCCAGGGGCAGGATGCTGGACAGAATTACGCTTTTCATAGACGACACCCGGCAACAACGAGACTGTTTGAAACCGGTTTGACCATGAAGAAGATTGGTTAATGCTTCGTCACCGGGAGTCTTCGAAACCACAATCCGAGCACCGTCCCAAAGAGCCGGACGCTATTTGGCGGAGCCGCCTGTTTCGGCGTCTTTCTTGGTCGCGAATGATGTCAGCGCGGCGAGAAAATCGCCCAGTCCCGGGCGCTTGGCGGCGCTGAAGGGCAGGGGGCGCGCCGTCTCCATCGCGGCGATGCCGATGCGCGCCGTCATCATGCCGTTGACGACGCCCTCGCCGAGCTTTGCCGAGAGGCGCGCCGCCAGGCCGTGGCCGACGATCTGTTGGACAAAGCTGTCGCCGATGGCAATCGAGCCGGTGACCGCCAGATGCGCCAGCACACTGCGCGCCAGATGGAAGAAACCTAGCGTTCCGGGCCGTCCGCCATAGAGTTCCGACAGCCGGCGGATGAGGCGCCCGGCCTCGAAGACGACATAGGCGACATCGACGAGCGCGCGCGGGCTCACCGCCGTCACCAGCGAGACCCGCTTGGCGGCCTCGAGAATCATTACCTTGGCCCTGACATCGAGGGGACCGAGGATTTCCGCTTCCGCCAGGCGCACCAGATTGGCGCCGTCGATGATCTCGCCGCGCAATTCGGCCAGCGCGCGCCGGCCAGCCGCGGTCTCGGGTTTGGCCGCGACAAAGGCCGACAGTTCATCGACCACCGCGCGTGCCGCCTTCGGATCGTCACGCGTGATGGCATCGAGCGCGCGCTTCTGCAGCTTTTCGACCTCGGCGAGGCGGGCGATCGCAAGGAATTCGCGAATCAGGATCGTAAGAAGCGCCAGCAGCGCAATCGCCGCCATGCCGGCGGCCAGCCAGCCCAGCCATTCGGCGCGGGCAAAGAGATCGTGTATCAACTGGTCGGTCCACAGGCCGACAGCCAGCGAAACCAGCACGCCGAAGGCGCCGAAGAAGATGCTGCCGAGAACCGAGCGCTTTCTGGGGGCGACCGCCGGCGGTGGCTCGGCGGCAATAATGTCCGGTTCGTCGAAAACGTCGACCTCCGCCGGGATGACCAGCGCCACATCGGCCTTCATCGGGCGCGGTTTGCGCGGCGGTTCGGCCTGGCGCGCTTGTGGCGCGTCTTCTTTCGGCGCTGCTTCCGGCCCGATGCGGAATGCCGCCGGTTTGCGGGGCGCGGTCATGCCAGATGGTCTCCGATCAGGAAGTGCAAGGCGCGGTCGAGCCTGATATGCGGCAGCGACAGCGTGACACCTTCGGCCGTGCGTTCGAGTTTCGGCGGACGGAACCGGACGAAGCGGATTGCCGGGTCCGCGGAGTCCTGCCTGTGGTCCGACCCCGAAAGGTCGAAAACAGCATCAATATTTTCCGGTAAATCACCAGGAAATATAGCTGTTTCCGTCTTTCCATCGAATGTTTCGCCATTGATCTTCTCGCCGGCGATCGGCGTGCCGATAATAACAGGCAATGTCTCGCGGCCTTGTTTTACGGTGCCCTCGCGGGTTGCGCGCACCGCCGCCATGGCGACCACGTCGACATCGGCGCCGGTGAAATTCGCCCGCGCCACGGCGCGGTCAGCCAGGCGCCGCACGATGGCCTGCAGCCGCTCATGACTTTCGTGGTGCAGATGATCGGCCTTGGTCGCTGCGACCAGGATGCGGTCGATACGCCGGGAGAAAAGGTCGGTGAGGAAGCTGCCCCGGCCAGGACGGAAACAGCTCAGGATCTCGGTGACGGCGCGCTCCAGGTCGGCCATTGCACCTGGCCCGGCGTTCAGCGCCTGCATGGCGTCGATGAGCACGATCTGGCGGTCCAGACGCGTGATATGCTCGCGGAAGAACGGTTTGACGACATGCGTCTTGTAGGCCTCGTAGCGGCGTTCCATCATGGCGTGCAGCGAGCCGTTGCGCGCGCGCCTGTCTCCGAGGCCTGCCAGCGGCGCGAAGGTCAGCGCGGGAGAGCCTTCGAGGTCGCCGGGCATCAGGAAACGGCCGGGCGGCAGGGTCGAAAGCGCCCGCTCGTCGAGCTTGCATGCCTTGAGATAGGCGGCGAAGCTATCAGCCAGCCGGCGTGCCGTCATTTCGTCGGCGTCGGCATTCGGGTCGATTTCCGCTGAGATCGCTCGCCAGGCCCGCGAAAGGTCCTCGCGCACCGGCAGCGTGGCCATTTCGAGGGCTTCGCGCGAAAAATCGGCGAAGGATTTGCCGAGCAGCGGCAGGTCGAGCAGCCATTCGCCGGGGTAATCGACAATGTCGACCGACAGTTTGCCTGACGAAAACATGCGGTTCCAGCCGGAGGCCGATTCATATTCGATCGTCAGCCGCAGTTCCGAAATGGCGCGGGTCGAGTCCGGCCAGACGCGATCGTTGATCAGAGCGGCGATGTGGTCCTCGTACTGAAAACGCGGCACGGCATCGTCGGGCTGCTGTTCGAGGAAGGCGCGCGCGATCCGCCCTGATTTTTGCGCCTCGAAGAGCGGCAGGCGTCCGCCGTGGATCAGATTGTGGACGAAGGCCGAGATGAAGACGGTCTTGCCCGCGCGGGAGAGACCCGTGACACCCAGACGCAGCGATGGAGAAAAAAGTCCGGTGGCACGTCCCGACAAAGTGTCGAGGGCAATTCTTGCCTCGTCGGTGAAGGTGGTCAGCGATGATGCCAAAATATGCTCTCTCGGACTTGCGTCCGTCCGATATAGGCGCTGGAACCAGGCTTTGAAATGGTGCTGGAAATCGGCATCAGAGATCGGCAGGTGTCAGGAACGCTTCGAGATAACCCGCTCCCTGGGCCGCTTTCGCCAGATTGCCGGGGAAACGGACGACGGCGAGACCCGAGGTCGGAAAGCCATGATTGAGCATCGCCCGCTCCGTCTCGCCACCATCGCCCGAAACCGCCATGGCGAGATCCTCAGTCATCGGGTTGTGGCCTATGACCAGCAATGACCCGGGTCCGCCATGATCCCGGACGAGCCGGAGATAGCCGGCCGCGTCTTCGCTGTAGAGCGTGTCGAAAAACAGCACCTTGCCTGTGTCGGTCTGGCCAGCCAGTCCCTCGAGCGTTTCCCTGGCGCGTTTGGCGTTGGAGCACAGCGTCAGGTCCGGAACATAGGAGCGGGATCGCATCGCGGTCCCCATCTTTTCGGCATCGGCGCGGCCGGATGCGTCGAGTGGACGATCGAAATCACGCATGCCTGGCAAGGCCCAGCCGGCCTTGGCGTGTCGCAACAGATAAAGCCTGCTCACACAACCTCCAATGACCCCCGAAAAGCCGAAGTCCTGCCGCGATTAGCCACGAGAAAAGCGTCGCGCACAATGGTGCGCGTTCTTCAGCGCGGCGAATCACCTGGGCGATCGGCGAGGATCGTCGTACTTTCGCCATCAAAACAGATTTATCCCGCTCCGGCGAAGGCCGAAGACACACTTTAACAATTGCGTGAGTCGGCGGTTGATTGCGCTTGTGCAGGCGTCTGGCGGCGAATATATAAGCGCCAAATTTGGGGCTGTTGGGTGAGTCGAATGAACGACATCGTTACCGCCGATTACGTACCCTCCGAAGACGAGCCGTTCATGAACGAACGGCAGAAATCCTACTTCCGCTCGAAGCTCGTCACCTGGAAAAATGACATCTTGCGCGAAGCGCGCGAAACACTCGAAATCCTGCAGCAGGAAAACGCCAACCATCCCGACCTCGCCGACCGCGCCTCTTCGGAAACCGACCGCGCCATCGAGCTCAGGGCCCGCGACCGTCAGCGGAAGCTCATCTCAAAGATTGATTCGGCGCTGCAGCGCATCGACGAAGGCACTTATGGCTATTGCGAGGAGACCGGTGAGCCGATCGCGTTGAAGCGGCTCGACGCGCGCCCGATCGCTACCTTGTCGATCGAAGCGCAGGAGCGGCATGAGCGCCGTGAAAAAGTCTATCGCGACGACTGACAGATCGCCTCTGCATTAATTTCCAAATGGCCGGTTCTCCGGCCATTTTTGTTCGATGTCGCCGCGCACTTTAACTGGCCAAGCGCGCTTGAATGTCGACTGGTTCGATTCACCGGCAGGCGGCCCGGGGCGCAAATCATCTCTTCTGGCTCGAGAGTTCGCCCAAAAGCCTGGTCATTTCATCGTCGAGCGACGGCGGTGCCTTGGCTGCCGGTTTGTCGGCCGGCCCGCCGGACCGGGGTTGGTCCAGCGAAACTTCGAGTTCCTTCATCAGCGTGTCGTCGATGCTGTCCTGCCTCGGCGGCGGCGGTGGCGCCTGCCTGGCGGCATTGGCGTTGGCTGAGCCATAGGCAGGCAGCGGCGTGACATTGGTCGACTGATAGGGCTGTGCCGCTGGTTTCGGTGTGGGAGCCGGGGCCGGTGGCGGCGCTGCCGGGCGCTGCCGGGCGGATCCTGCCACAGGCTGCGGAGCGGGTGCTTGTCTGGGAGGCGCGGGAGCGGTCTGCGGCGGCCGCGGCTTCGCGGCCGGCGTCGCGGCCGCCGGGACTGGCTGCAGGCCGCCATCTCCGGTCAACGCAGGACGACGCGGCGCGGCGAGGCGGATGTCGCGTTCGACAACAACGTCGGTCGGGCCGCCGATCAGGAGCAGATGTTCGATGTCGTCGCGTCGCACCAGCACCAGTCGGCGATGGCTGTCGACGGCGGTGGCGTCCATGACAGCGAGCCGCGTCTTGCGGTTGCGGCCCCCCGCGACAAACGTGCCGAAGGTCAGGTTGCGCACGAGCCTGACGATGATGAGAACGATGACCAGCAGGATCAGCGCCGCGAAGGTCCACAGGAGTGCCGCCGCATAACCGGGACCCGCCACGCTATCCAGCCACTGCATTGGTTTCCCCTGATCGGTTTTGGAAAGTGACGCGACACTAGACCGTTGCGACTGGCCACCGCAAGTTGCCTTTCACGCATCGTGAACAGCTTGAAACACAGGGAAGGCCGGCCGACATCATTTTTATCTGACATTTGCCGCCCGGGCCTTTTCCGGACTAGGAGAATGTGATTCAACCGGCTAAAGCGCGTCGCGCTGAAGCAGATTCATGCGACGCGCTTTAGGTCCTTGTTTTTCATGCATGTCGTTTTCGCGAAACCGAAGTCACTTTTGGGCGACATGCATTAGGGGCGGGTGTCGGAAACTCGGATTTCACGAGCAGGGGGCATATGGCCAAGGAAGCGCGCGGCGATTTCTATCCGGTACCGATCGTCGACCAGAATACGCGACCGGGCGCGGTCACCCGGCTTATCATCTTCATCGTCGTTCTGACGGGAGCGGCAATCGTCTTCGGCCTTTTCCGGGAGCGCCTCGGCGATCCCTTCCTGCTCGGCATGCTCGGCGTGCTGGCGATGATCGGCGTCGGCTTCCTGTTCGCGACCGCGATCGGCTTCGTGCAGATCACACCGCGCTCGACGGGCGACGAACTGTCCAAGGCTTTCGTCGACTCGATGTCACAGGGCCTGCTGGTCACGGACACCAAGGGCCGCGTCGTCTACGCCAACCGGGCCTATGCCGATATGACCGGGGCTTCCTCGGCCGCAGACCTGAAGACGGTCGAAGGATTGCTCTCCGATATCCCCGAAGCCTCGGTGACCATCTACCGGCTGGCGTCCGGCCTGCGTGACGGGCAGCCGGGCGACGGCGAGTTCCGGCTCGCGCAATCGATCCGGCCCGGCGCTGAACCGGGCGCCCGCTGGTACCGGGCACGCGCCCGCACGTTCAGCGTCCCGGGCCAGCGGCTGCCGATGCTGGCCTGGCAGCTCGCCGATATTTCGCAGGAGCGGGCCGAGCAGGAGCGTTTCTTCCTCGATCTGCAGAAGGCCATCGATCACCTCGACCACGCACCGGCCGGTTTCTTTTCGGCCGACCAGGACGGCCGCGTCACCTACATCAACGCCACGCTCGCCGGATGGCTGGGCATCGACCTTGCCAGCTTCACGCCCGGCGCCGTCACCTTGCCAGATATCGTTGCCGGCGACGGCATGGCGCTGGTGCGCTCCGTCAAGGCGGATCCCGGCACGACGCGCAATGCGGTCATCGATCTCGACTTGACGACGATGACCGGCGAGGCGCTGCCGGTACGCTTCATGCATCGCGTTTCGGCCAGCCGGGAGGGCGTCGGCGGCCCGACACGCACCATCGTGCTCAACCGCACGCAAGGCGAGGATGCCTCGGCCGATCTGCGCGCTTCGGAAGTGCGCTTCACCCGCTTCTTCAATTCGACACCGATGGCGATCGCCGGTGTCGATGCCAGCGGGCGCATCCTGCGCACCAACGCACCTTTTCTTTCGCTGTTTTCCTCGGTCGTCGACCGCGATGCCGTGGATCGCCGCGTGCGGCTCGACACGGTGATCCATGACCGCGACCGGCCGGCCTTCGCTGCCGCGTTCGAGAAAGCCCGGCAGCGGCAGGCCGACATCGAGCCGATCGACACCGTGCTGCCCGGCAATGAAGAGCGGCACATCCGTTTCTACGTCAACGCCGTCGCCGACGGCACCGGCGGCGAAGGAGCCGAGGAATCGGCCATCGTCTACGCCGTCGAGACGACCGAGCAGAAGGCGCTCGAAGGGCAGATGGCGCAAAGCCAGAAGATGCAGGCCGTCGGCCAGCTCGCCGGTGGCATCGCACACGACTTCAACAATGTGCTGACCGCCATCATCATGGCATCGGACCTGCTGTTGACCAATCACCGGCCGTCGGATCCGTCCTTCCCGGACATCATGAACATCAAGCAGAACGCCAATCGCGCGGCCTCCCTGGTGAGACAGTTGCTGGCCTTCTCGCGCAAGCAGACGCTGCGGCCGGAAGTGCTGAACCTCACCGACGTACTCGCCGATCTCAGGATGCTGCTTGCCCGGCTGGTCGGCAACGACATCAAGCTCAAGGTCGACCACGGCCGCGACCTGTGGCCGGTCAAGGTCGATATCGGCCAGTTCGAGCAAGTGGTGGTTAACCTGGCGGTCAACGCGCGCGACGCGATGCCGGCCGGCGGCGATCTCACGGTGCGCACCCGCAACGTGACCGCCGAGGAGTGCAAGACCTTTGCCTATCGCGAACTCACCGCGGCCGACTATGTGGTGGTCGAAGTCGAGGATACCGGCAGCGGCATCGCGCCCGACGTGCTGAAGAAGATCTTCGAGCCGTTCTTCACCACCAAGGAGGTCGGCAAGGGCACGGGCCTTGGCCTGTCTATGGTCTACGGCATCATCAAGCAGACCGGCGGCTTCATTTTCTGTGATTCCGAACTCGGCAAGGGGTCGACTTTCCGCATCTTCCTGCCACGTCACATCGCTGAAGCGAAAAACGCAGCTGAACCCGGCGAAGCGCCGGCCACGGCACCGGCCAAACCGGTCGACAATGCCAAGGACCTGTCCGGGTCGGCCACGGTGCTGCTGGTCGAGGACGAGGACGCGGTGCGCATGGGCGGCATGCGGGCACTGACCTCGCGCGGCTACACCGTTCACGAGGCGTCCTCGGGCGTCGAGGCGCTGGAAGTGTTCGAAGCGCTCGGCGGCAAGGTCGACATCGTCGTTTCCGACGTGGTGATGCCGGAAATGGACGGGCCGACGCTGCTCGGTGAATTGCGCAAACGCCAGCCGGACATCAAGTTCGTCTTCGTCTCCGGCTATGCCGAGGACGCATTCGCCAGGAACCTGCCGGCGGAGGCGCATTTCGGCTTCCTGCCAAAGCCGTTCTCGCTCAAGCAACTGGCCACGATCGTGAAGGATGTGCTTGAATCCTAGGTATTTCTGATGCCGCGCCCTTGCGCAACGCCGTAACAACGCCATGATTATTGACAATATGGCAGGCGGGCTTGGGGGAGCAGCTGTTGACGCCACACATCGAGGCAGGCAAGGGCGACTACGCCGACACGGTTTTGTTGCCGGGCGACCCGCAGCGCGCGGAGTGGATGGCGCAGACTTTCCTGGACGCGCCGCGCTGCGTCAATCGTCGACGCGGCGCGCTTGGTTTTACCGGCCTGTTTCGCGGCAAGCCCGTCAGCATTCAGGCGACGGGTATCGGTGTGTCATCGTTCCTGATCTATGCGCATGAATTGCTTGACTATTATGGTGCCCGAACACTGATCCGTACCGGTACCTGCGGTACCCTGAGCGCCGAGGCAAAGCTGCGCAGCCTTGTGATCTCGCAATCGGCACGGCCTGAAGACACCGAGAGCGGTAGGGTCTTTGGTCTTTACGAAGCTGATGTCGGCCCGGATCCAGCGCTGCTCGCCTGCGCATTGGCCAAGGCAACCGAACTCGGCATCGACCACCACGTCGGCCTGACAGCCTGCACCGACATATTCTACCATCCTGAAGCGCCCGCCCGCTATGCCGATGCAAAGGCGCTCGGAGCGCTGGCCGTAGACATGGAAACCAGCGCTCTCTATCGCATCTCGGCGCATTTCGGCGCGAGGGCATTGTCGCTGCTGACCGTCGTCGACAATCTTATCACAGGCGAACAGGCCGACTATTCCGAACGCCAGGAGCTTTTCACCGACATGAGCCGCCTGGCGCTCGAAATTGCCACGCAAGGGCGCTAGGCGGCCTCGCGCTTCAGCACCTCCGCCATGGATGACCGGTGGCCGCGAAGAGGTGCAGACCGCTGGGGCCCCCAATGGCGGCGAGGGCCTACTGGTTGCCTCCCCGGGTGCAGGTCGAGGCGGTGAAGGCGCCATCGGGCTGCTTCATGATGATGTCGAACGAGGGCGGGCTCTGGCCGTCGAGCGTTGCCTGGGTCATCGAGAGCGCGTTGCCGCCAGTGGTGTAGCCGCCCAGCGGGCCCAGCCACGAGATCACACCGTTTGCGTCCATCTGGTAATTGTAAGCCTGTTTGGCGGTACCGAAGGTGACAGGACCCGTGTAGACATTTCCCTTGATGGTGATGTCGCCGAGATTGAGGAACAGGCCGAGCAGGTAGACTTCGCAGTGATAAGTGCCATCGGGCATCTTGCCGTCGCTGAAGTCGGCCCGCGCCGCTCCGGTTGCCGCCGCCAGAGACAAGATGCCGATAAATATGCGTGAGATGCCTGATGTCATGATGCCGCCCGCTTGAACGACAAGCTTGCCCTATTTTTGCGCCGCGCCGCAACAATTGTTGCTCACGACGCGTGTGCTACGGCCAAAATATAGGCATTTGGAGAAAATGGGCTAAAATTAGGCAAACGCGCTCTACACTGCGCAATTTTCCCTCAATCAATTTTTAACCGGTTCTCTTCTATCTGTTCATTCTAATATAACAACCATCTGATAATGTTGTGATATTTCCCTATTTTCGGCATACCGTCAGCGGTTGGCATGGGGGTTGCATTGCATTGTGGCGGTGCAATCAACCAGCTTGGGAGTCCTCCGTAATGAGGGGTAATTTCTCGATAATAGCAAAAATGTTCTCGGCGAGCGTGGTTGCCGCCGGTCTGATGGCCGCTCCGGCCAGGGCTGCCGACGACACGATCAAGGTCGGCATTCTCCATTCGCTGTCGGGCACGATGGCGATCTCGGAAACGACGCTGAAGGACGCCATGCTGATGCTCATCGACGAGCAGAACGCCAAGGGCGGCCTGCTCGGCAAGAAGCTCGAAGCTGTCGTGGTCGATCCGGCATCCAACTGGCCCCTCTTCGCCGAAAAGGCGCGCGAGCTCATATCGAAGGACAAGGTCGCGGCGGTGTTTGGCTGCTGGACCTCGGTATCGCGCAAATCGGTGCTGCCAGTGTTCTCGGAACTGGACAATATCCTGTTCTATCCCGTCCAGTATGAGGGCGAGGAGAGCGAGCGCAACGTGTTCTACACGGGCGCCGCGCCGAACCAGCAGGCGATTCCAGCTGTCGACTACCTGATGAGCGAGGATGGCGGCTCGGTGAAGCGCTGGGTGCTCGAAGGAACCGACTACGTCTATCCACGCACCACCAACAAGATCCTCGAAGCCTACCTGAAGTCGAAGGGCGTCGCTGCCGAAGACATCATGGTCAACTATACGCCGTTCGGCTTCGCCGACTGGCAGACCGAGGTGTCGGCGATCAAGAAGTTCGGCTCGGCCGGCAAGAAGACGGCCGTTGTCTCGACCGTCAATGGCGACGCCAACGTGCCATTCTACAAGGAACTCGGTAACCAGGGCATCAAGGCCGAGGACATCCCGGTCATGGCCTTCTCGGTCGGCGAGGAAGAGCTGGCCGGTCTCGACACCGCACCCCTGGTCGGCCATCTCGCCGCCTGGAACTACTTCGAGAGCATCGACACGCCCGAGAACAAGAAGTTCATCGCCGACTGGCACAAGTTCATCAAGAACGACAAGCGCACCACCAACGACCCGATGGAAGCCCATTATATCGGCTTCAATATGTGGGTGAAGGCGGTCGAGAAGGCCGGCACCACCGATCCGGACAAGGTGATCGACGCCATGGTCGGCGTTTCGGTGCCCAACCTGACCGGCGGCTATGCGACGATGATGCCGAACCACCACATCACCAAGCCGGTGCTGATCGGCGAAATCCAGGCCGACGGCCAGTTCGAAACGGTTTCGCGCACACCGGGCCTGGTGATGGGCGACGAGTGGTCGGACTATCTGCCGGACTCCAAGGACCTGATCTCCGATTGGCGCAAGCCTCTGTCCTGCGGCAACTTCAACGTTGCCACGGGCAAGTGCGGCGGCAAGGGCACAAACTGATCCTCCCAGGTCTACCGGGCTGGGCCTTCAGGTCCATCCCCAAGACCGCGCGTCCGGGCAGTTTCCTCCACAGTCCGGACCTAATTTCACGCCTCCAAGGGTCCACAGAAGCCGATGACCTTGATCCGCACGATTGGCCTGACGCTGTTGTTCCTGCTGGCGATGCTGTCGTCGTCGGGGGCAGGCGAAGCCGATCTGCGCGCCACCATCGCCAAGTTCGCTACCGCCAAGGGTTTTTCGGACATCGGAGCAGTGGTGCATGAACTAACCGCCACAGGCGATCCAACGGTCGAAAGGCCGCTCTCGGCACTCGCCGACGGCAATCTCTATATCCGCAAGGCCGATTCCCTGGTTTTCGTCGGCAAGGAAGCCGGCGAAAGCGTCCAGCTTTTCGACCCGCTCGGCAGCGAAGCATCAGGCGAGGCTGCCAAGGACGACGTCACCAAGATCAAGGTCAACAACACGCTGCGACGCGTCATCCGCGACGCGCTGGGCACGTTGACGCTTGGCGCCAAGGATCCGGCCGCACGACTGGCCGCGGCCGACACGATGTTCAAAACACCCGATGCCTCGAACATAGAGCCACTCGACACGGCGATCGCCAAAGAGACCGTGGCCGGCGTCAAGGCCCTGCTCGAACAGGCTCGTGCGGCCTCGGTGCTTGTTTCCGATAGGCCTGAGGCCGACAAACTCGCCGCAGTCGCCTTGATCGGAACGCGTGGTGACCGCGATGCGGTTTCGCTGCTCACCTCGGTCGAATCCAGTGCGTCGGGCGCGGTCAAGGACGCGGCGACGGCGGCGATCGCCAGCATCAATTCGACGCTGGCCTTGTGGGATGCCGGCCAGAACATCTGGTACGGGATTTCGCTGGGTTCGGTCCTGCTGCTGGCGGCGATCGGGCTTGCCATCACCTTCGGTGTCATGGGTGTCATCAACATGGCGCATGGCGAGATGGTGATGCTTGGCGCCTACACGACCTTCGTCGTCCAGCAGGTGATCCGGACATCCTTTCCCGGATTGTTCGACTGGTCGCTGGTGATCGCGCTGCCGCTTGCCTTCCTGGTCGCGGCGTTCGTCGGTCTCATCATCGAGCGCGGGGTGATCCGCTTCCTCTACGGCCGGCCGCTGGAGACGCTGCTGGCGACCTGGGGCGTCTCGCTTATCCTGCAGCAGGCGGTGCGCTCGATCTTCGGGCCGACCAACCAGGAGGTCGGCAATCCGTCCTGGATGTCCGGCTCCTTCGACATCGGGCAACTGGCCATCACCTGGAACCGTCTGTGGATTCTGGTGTTCGCGCTCACGGTGTTCGGCATGTTGCTCTACGTGATGAAGCGCACGCCCTGGGGCCTGCAGATGCGCGCCGTCACCGCCAACCGGCGCATGGCCGCCTCGATGGGAATCAGGACGCCCTGGGTCGACGCGCTGACTTTCGCGCTGGGATCGGGCATTGCCGGCATTGCCGGCGTCGCGCTCAGCCAGATCGACAATGTCTCGCCCAATCTCGGCCGCGGCTACATCATCGACAGCTTCATGGTCGTCGTCTTCGGCGGTGTCGGCAATCTCTGGGGCACGCTGGTCGGCGCCTTTTCGCTCGGCATCGTCAACAAGGTTCTCGAGCCTTATGCCGGCGCCGTGCTCGGCAAGATTGTCGTGCTGGTGCTGATCATCCTGTTCATCCAGAAGCGCCCGCGCGGCCTGTTCGCGCTCAAGGGCAGGGCGGTGGAAGCATGATGTCAGGACGCTTCTTCGCCGCGGGTGCCGACCGCCGTATCGCCATCACCATTTTCGTCCTGCTGGCGGTGGCCGTCATCGTGCCGCTGCTCAATCTGGCTGTTTCGCCGACCAGCGCCTTCTACGTGCCGTCCTACATCGTAGCGCTGACCGGCAAATATCTCTGCTACGCGCTGCTGGCGCTCTCGCTCGACCTGGTCTGGGGTTATTGCGGCATCCTTTCGCTCGGCCACGGCGCCTTCTTCGCGCTCGGCGGCTATGCGATGGGGATGTATCTGATGCGTCAGATCGGCTCGCGCGGCGTCTACGGCAATCCGATCCTGCCCGATTTCATGGTGTTCCTGAACTACAAGGAGCTGCCCTGGTTCTGGACCGGCTTCGACCATTTCTGGTTCGCCGGCCTCATGGTCCTGGCAGTGCCCGGTCTGCTTGCCTTCATCTTCGGCTGGTTCGCCTTCCGAAGCCGTGTCACCGGCGTCTACCTCTCGATCATCACGCAGGCGATGACCTATGCGCTCCTGCTCGCCTTCTTCCGCAATGATATGGGTTTCGGCGGCAACAACGGCCTGACCGATTTCAAGGATATTCTCGGCTTCAACGTGCAAGCCGATGCGACCCGTTCGGCACTGTTCGCGGCCAGCGCCATCATGCTCGCACTCGCCGTCGTCATCACCTGGGCGATCGTCGGCTCCAAATACGGCAAGCTCCTGATGGCCGTGCGCGACGCTGAAAGCCGCACGCGCTTCCTCGGCTGGCGGGCGGAGAACATAAAACTGTTTGCCTTCACCGTCTCGGCCGTCATGGCCGGCATTGCCGGCGCGCTCTATGTGCCGCAGGTAGGCATCATCAATCCCGGCGAGTTCGAGCCGTCCAATTCGATCGAGGTCGTAATCTGGGCGGCCGTCGGCGGGCGCGGCACAATTGTCGGGCCGATCATCGGCGCGCTGCTGGTCAATGCCGGGAAATCCTGGTTCACCGGCGTGCTGCCGGAATTCTGGCTGTTCGCGCTCGGCGGCCTGTTCGTCGCCGTCACCTTGCTCTTGCCCAAGGGCATCATCGGCATGTGGGACAGTTGGCGCGGCAATGCCAGGGCGTTGCGCGCGGCTTCCCTCGCCGAAGAAGCCGGCACCGAGGTCGGGATCGCGTCCGCGACGTCGAAGCCCGCTCGCTCGCCGGCGCGAAATCCGGGCGAATGGTCCTGGTCCGACCCCGAACCGCAGGCGGCGGAGTAAGCGACCATGAGCAAATCCAACACCATCCTCTATCTCGACGGCGTCTCGGTCTCCTTCGACGGCTTTCGCGCCATCAACAATCTGTCGCTGGTGCTCGACAAGGGCGAGATGCGCGCCATCATCGGCCCCAACGGCGCCGGAAAGACGACGATGATGGACATCGTCACCGGCAAGACGAGGCCGGATGAAGGCGAAGTGTTCTTCGACGGCCAGGTGGACCTCACCAGGCATGACGAAGCCGAGATCGCCATGATGGGCATCGGCCGCAAATTCCAGAAGCCGACCGTCTTCGAAAGCCACACGATCGAAGAAAACCTGATGCTGGCGCTGAAGGGGCCGCGTTCGATCTTCCCGGCGCTGTTCCACCGCCAATCGGCCGCCGAGGCGCGGCAGATCGATGACATCCTTGGCATCATTCGGTTAGGCGACAAGCGCCGCGAGCTCGCCGCCAATCTCAGCCACGGCCAGAAGCAGTGGCTCGAGATCGGCATGCTGCTGGCGCAAGACCCGAAACTGCTTCTGGTCGACGAGCCGGTCGCCGGCATGACCGATGCCGAAACCGAGGAAACCGCACGGCTGCTCAGGGATATCGCCCGCGACCACTCGGTCATTGTCGTCGAGCACGACATGCATTTCGTGCGCGAACTCGGCGTGAAGGTCACCTGCCTGCATGAAGGCTCGGTGCTCTCCGAAGGGACGCTCGATTTCGTCTCGGCCGACGAGCGCGTCGTCGAAGTCTATCTGGGGAGATGAACATGGTCTGGCGGGTGCAATTCCATCACTTCGACATGTCGTTTCTTCGCTTCTGGAGAAGGCGCTGACATGCTCGAGGTTTCCAATGCCACGCTCCATTACGGCGCCGCCCAGGCGCTGCGCGGCGTGTCGATGAAGGCGGGTGCGGGTAAGATCACCTGCGTGCTCGGCCGCAACGGCGTCGGCAAGACAAGTTTGATGAGATCGATCGTCGGCCATCACCGGCTGACGAGCGGAAGTGTTGCCTTCGAGGGGAAGGCGCTCGACCGGAGCGCGGCGTATGACCGCGCCCGGTCGGGCATCGCATTCGTGCCGCAGGGCAGGGAGATCTTTCCGCTGCTCAGCGTGCGGGAAAATCTCGAATCCGGTTTCGCGCCCTTGAGGCGCGCCGACCGCAACGTGCCGGCGCACGTCTTCGAACTGTTTCCGGTGCTGAAGCAGATGCTTGGTCGTCGTGGTGGCGATCTTTCCGGCGGTCAACAGCAGCAGTTGGCCATCGGCAGGGCGCTGGTGATGCGGCCGAAGCTGCTAGTCCTCGACGAGCCGACCGAAGGCATCCAGCCCTCTGTCATCAAGGATATCGGCCGCGCCATACGCTACCTGCGCGACCAGGCAGGCATCGCGGTGCTTCTGGTCGAACAGTATCTGGACTTCTGCCGAGAACTCGCCGACGAGGTCAACATCATGGACCGCGGCCAGATCGTCCATGCCGGCCCAGCGGAAGATTTGGACCGGGCTGATGTTCGCAAATTCCTTACGGTCTAGAATCGGCGCTGAACTTCATTTGAGATTTGAAGTCCTTGGCAAGTCCAATATTTCTTCCGTCCATCATCTGCGTCTCTGGCACACGCAATATCGCATGCTAATCTTTTCCAGGCTTTGTGAGTCGGCCGCTTCCGTATCAGTCTGGTTATCGCAGATCGAGGCGCGGCGAAGGTTCTGCAAGTTCCACACAAGCAAGGCTTCCTAGCTTCCCGATCTGATTGTCGTTCAAACGCGTTTGGGCACACAGGCTAAGGGGCAGCCATGGAACGTTACGTCGAGGACTACCAGAAGCGGCGGCTTACCGAACGCGTCGACATCATCGCCGCCATCAACATCCTGAGGTCACAAGGCTGCGATTACGACGATCTGATCGAGGAGATCACCAAGGTCTTCTATGTCGACCTCGATGCCTTCAACGAAATCGTCATGGCGGCCTAAGGGCAGCCTTCGCTATCCAACAATCACAGCCTCGCCATGATACGCGTGATCAGCTCACGCGTCGGAAGGGAGAGGCGGTCACGCGGTTGCGGCCTCCGCGCTTGGCATCGTAGAGCGCCTTGTCGGCGGCGTTGAGCACCTTGTCGAAGCTGAGCCCTTCCTTGCTGCCAAAGGCAAACCCGGCGCTGACCGTGCAGGTGAGCGAACCGCTTTCGGTTTCTATCAGCCGCGTCGCGAACGGCCCGGATTCGCTCTGCCGATTGCTCGACCGTTTCCGGCAGAGTGCGTTTCAGCACCAGTGCGAATTCTTCGCCGCCCATGCGCGCGGCGACGTCGGTCCGGCGAAGATTGCCGGCGAGTTCCCTGGCGAACACCCTCAGCACCTCATCGCCTGCCGCGTGACCGAATTCGTCGTTGATGGCCTTGAAGTTGTCGAGGTCGAAGACGACCACCGCGGTAAAGGCACCGACCGGGACGTCGCCGTGCATGTCGAACAGAGCGCGCCGGTTGAGCAGGCCGGTCAAGGGATCCGTCAGGGCGTTGCGGTGGTGGTACCTCGCCAGGCGCCCCTGGTTAAGGGCAAGCGAAAGCGCGCCGATACCTGTCATGCTGGCGATAACCACGATGAGGCTGAGTTCCTCGGCCCAGTTGCTTGGTGGTGCGTGTCCCAGAACCAGTTTGCCATCCCAGGCAAGAACCATGGCGCAGAGCGCGAAGGATGTGGCCGTGGCCGAATAGAGCGCGGTGATGCCGATCGTCAGGGCGGGTGCCTCATCGCGGCCTCGCCAATATTCGAATGCCGTGGCGAACAGCAGCAAGGCGGCGAACATGTTCTCGAACATGAAGCCGAGGCCATCATAGCCCAAAGCCATGGGAGGCAACGCAATCGCCAACGAAACGCAACCCCACAGCGCCCGCGGCAACGGCGAGCCGCCGGTTCGGAACTGATAGGCGGCACCCAGCATTGCCGAAAAGCCGATCAGCAGGAACGCTGAAGTGGCGATGCCGAGCAGACGCTCGGGCATGTCGATATAGGCGTCATAGATGAAAATATCGCCGACCACGAACACCAGGCTGATCGCCCATGTCAGCAGGAATTTTTCCGAGCGGGCGGTCAGCCACATGCCGAACAATGTCAGGCTGAGGCAAGCGGCGGAGAACCCGACGGCCAGCAGAAGCGAAGTGTAGTCGAGCGACATGCCCCTCTTTCCCTGCCGGCGGCGGTTCCAGCTCTGCGGCCTGGCGTCGGCGCATTCATGCGGCAAGGAAGTGTCAATAAGGTTACGACGGGCCGAGAATGCCAGGATTTCTCCGTGTCAGAGGATTGCCACCGACAACAGCATGAGGATGCCGACCCCCATCATCAGCAAGCCCGGCCAATCTTGCGAGAGGCCTAGGAAACGAAGGCCACGCCGGGGTGGCTCAAGCGTCGGACCTGTCGAGCCCGCAGGCGCCGAGCCGCCGCTCAACTGGCCGCGCCTGATGGCTGCGCCCGCCATATACACAAGGCCGGCTACGGTCAGCAACGCTCCGATGAGGATGATAGCCATCTCTCCTCGCTTTCGCCCAACGCCCCGGACGCCATGGAAGCAGGCTCTCGGCTAGATAGGCAAAACGGTCAAGATGCCCCGCGGGTTCCGAACACGCAGCAACACCCGACCTCGAAGCCTCGACAAAAGACATGGCCGCGGTGCAAGCTTGCTATTTTAGTCGGCCACACGCCTCATCAGCGCCATCGCCCCGAACGGCGCACGCACCTTGCCCTCGGTGATAAAGTAGACGAACACGTCGCGCGGCTGAACCGGGGCGTCGGTGGTGGGGTCGGCGCGCCGCAGATCGGCCGGCTGCTTGCCTTCCGCCCAAATCTTTGCCCGCGCTGCCCATTCGTCGAGGCCCTTTGGCGTGTAGCAATCGGGATTGTCGTCGCTGCCGGTCTGCAGCCGCGCATAGACGAAATCGCCGGTGATATCGGCGATGTCAGGATATTTGGCATGGTCGGCATAGACGATCGCTGCCTTGTATTTGCGCGCGAGCGCGGCGAATTCCGGCACGATGAAGCTGTCGTTGCGGACTTCGAGCGCGTGGCGCAGCGCGACGCCGTCCTGCTTTTCCGGCAGCAGCTTCAGAAACGCTTCGAAATCGTCCGGATCGAACTTCTTGGTCGGCGCGAACTGCCACAGGATCGGCCCGAGCTTGTCGCCGAGTGCTGCAACACCGGAACCCAGGAAACGCATCATCGATTCACCGGCTTCGCCGAGAACGCGCCTATTGGTGACGAAGCGGTTGCCTTTAAGCGAATAGACGAAACCGTCCGGCGCCTCGTTGGCCCATTTGACGAAGGTCGGCTCCTTGAAGCTCGAATAATAGGTGCCGTTGACCTCGATGCTCGGCACCTGCCGGGTGGCATATTGCAGTTGCTTCGCCTTCGACAGTTTTTCGGGATAGAAGGACGTGTCCCAGGGCTCGAAGGTCCAGCCGCCCATGCCGGCGCGGATTGTTCCCGATGTGCTCATTGTCGTCCTCCCCGATTTCTAAAAGCGATCAGACCGTGGTGGGCCTGTCGATAGGTTTGGCCATGTCGACCAGTATCCACCCTGGCCGATAGGGATTGGGCCGGCGACCCGTTTCACGGTAGCCATAGGCGGCGTAGAGCGCGATGTTCAGTTCCATCTTGGCGTTGGTGTAGAGCCGCACCTCCGGCAAACCCCACAGACGCGCCTGTTCATCCGCGTGATTGAGCAGTGCTATGCCGAGTTTTTGGCCCTGAAAAGCAGGGGAGACGGCGACGCTGAAGATCATGGCGTGGTCTTCGTGTCGTTCAAGGACAATAAGCCCGGCGGGATCATTGCCGCTCTCAAGTAGCCAGACCTCGCCGCGCTCGATACGCGGCGCATAATCCTCGGTAACGGGGATCGGTGGCGCGTCGAGTATGGCGTTGTGGGGAGCATAGGCCGCTTGCGTCAGCGCCACGATCGCGGCGAGATCTTCTGGGCCAGCGAGCCTCATGATTGATCCATTCCGGCAGCGGCCGCTATCACCTTTTCCACGGCAATTGCGGCGACGGCATTACGGCTGGCGTCACGGAGATCGTGGCGTTCGGCGATCCAATGGGCGTCATTGTAGGAAAGCCAGACCTTGCCATGCTCGTCCTCCCAGGCCAGCGCCTTCACCGGCAGGTCGATGCCGGCAAGCTGTTGGTCCTGCATCAGCGGTGTGCCGCCCTTCGGGTTGCCGAAAATCAGAAGCTCCGTCGGCCGCAGCGCGGTGCCGACATCGCGCGCGCCGGCCCGGTGATCGATGCGCGCGAATACAAGCAGTCCCGCGCGCTTGACCACCTCAGCCAGGCGGTCGATGGTTTCGGTCACGCCAAAGCGGCTCTGGACCGTGATGAGACCATCCTCTGTCATCACTCCGCCGCTTCGCGCTTGCCTCCAGGGCGCCGCTCCAGAAGCTCCTTGAGGAACTGGCCGGTGTAGCTGCGCTTCTCGCGCACGATGGCTTCCGGAGTGCCGGAGGCGACCAGTTCGCCGCCGCCATCACCGCCTTCGGGCCCGAGGTCGAGCACCCAGTCGGCGGTTTTTATCACTTCGAGATTGTGCTCGATGACGACCACGGTGTTGCCCTGGTCGACCAGTTCGTGCAGCACTTCCAACAATTTGGCGACGTCGTGGAAGTGCAGGCCGGTGGTCGGCTCATCGAGGATGTAGAGCGTCTTGCCGGTTGCCTTGCGCGACAGTTCCTTGGCCAGCTTGATGCGCTGCGCCTCGCCGCCGGACAGCGTCGTCGCCTGCTGGCCGATGTGGATGTAGCCCAGCCCGACCTGCTTCAGCGTCTCCAGCTTGTCGCGCACGCCAGGCACGGCGGCGAAGAAGTCGACGCCTTCCTCGACCGTCATGTCGAGCACGTCGGCGATCGACTTGCCCTTGAACAGGACGTCGAGCGTCTCTCTGTTGTAGCGCTTGCCGTGGCAGACGTCGCAGGTGACGTAGACGTCGGGCAAAAAATGCATCTCGATCTTGATGACGCCGTCGCCCTGGCAGGCCTCGCAGCGGCCGCCCTTGACGTTGAAGGAGAAACGGCCCGGCTGATAGCCGCGCGCCTTCGCTTCGGGAAGACCCGCGAACCAGTCACGGATCGGCGTGAAGGCGCCGGTGTAGGTGGCGGGGTTCGAACGCGGGGTCCGCCCAATCGGCGACTGGTCGATGTCGATGACCTTGTCGAGGAATTCCAGCCCCTCGATGCGGTCGTGCTCGGCCGGATGCTCGCGCGAGCCCATGATACGACGCGAGGCCGCCTTGAACAGCGTCTCGATCAGGAAGGTCGACTTGCCGCCACCCGACACGCCGGTGACGGCGGTGAAGGTGCCGAGCGGGATCTCGGCGGTGACGTTCTTCAGATTGTTGCCGCGCGCGCCGACGATCTTCAGCCGCCGGTTCTTCTTGGCTTCGCGGCGCACGCCAGGCGTTGCCACTTCAAGTGCGCCCGACAGATATTTGCCGGTGATCGAATTGGGATTGGCCATCACCTGCTGCGGCGTGCCCTGGGCGATGATCTCGCCGCCATGGATGCCAGCGGCGGGGCCCATATCGACGACATAGTCGGCATGCAGGATGGCGTCCTCGTCATGCTCGACGACGATCACCGTGTTGCCGATGTCGCGCAGATGCTTGAGCGTGTCGAGCAGGCGCGTGTTGTCGCGCTGGTGCAGGCCGATCGACGGCTCGTCCAGCACATAGAGCACGCCGGTCAGCCCAGAGCCGATCTGCGAGGCCAGCCGGATGCGTTGGCTTTCGCCGCCCGACAGCGTGCCGGAATTGCGCGACAAAGTGAGATAATCGAGCCCGACATCGTTGAGGAAGCGCAGGCGTTCGCGGATTTCCTTCAAGACGCGGACAGCGATCTCGTTCTGCTTGTCGTTGAGCTGCGCCGGCAGGTCGGTGAACCACTTGTCGGCGTTGCGGATCGACTGTTCCGTGACCTCGCCAATATGCTTGCCCGCAATCTTCACCGCCAACGCTTCCGGCTTCAGCCGGTAGCCCTTGCAGACCGGGCAGGGCGTCGCCGACATGAAGCGCTCGATTTCTTCGCGCATCCAGGCCGATTCGGTCTCTTTCCAACGCCGCTCGAGATTGGGGATGACGCCTTCGAAGGTCTTAGTGGTCTTGTAGGAGCGCAGGCCGTCATCATACTGGAAGGTGATCTCTCGCTCGCCGGTGCCGCGCAGGATCGCCTCCTGCGCTTGCGCGGAAAGATCCTTGAACTTGTCGCCGAGCTTGAAGTCGTACGCCTTGCCCAACGCCTCGAGCGTCTGCGAGTAATAGGGCGAGGTCGATTTCGCCCATGGGCTGACGGCGCCGTCGCGCAGCGACACGTTCTCGTCGGGCACCACGAGGTTGGGGTCGATGGCGCGCTGGCTGCCGAGACCGTCACAGGTCGGGCAAGCGCCGAACGGGTTGTTGAAGGAGAACAGCCTGGGCTCGATTTCCGGAATGGTGAAGCCGGACACCGGGCAAGCGAACTTTTCCGAGAACAGGATGCGCTCATGCGTCTCGTTCTTCGACTTGTTGACCGAATCCTCGCCAGTCTGGCTGGCGTCGAGCGGCTTGTCGGCGAACTCGGCCACCGCCAGCCCTTCGGCCAGCTTCAGCGCCGTCTCGATGGAGTCGGCGAGACGCGTGGCAAGGTCGCCGCGCACGACGATGCGGTCGACGACAACGTCGATGTCGTGCTTGTATTTCTTGTCCAGCGCTGGAACGTCGGCGATTTCATAGAAGACGCCGTCGACCTTGACGCGCTGGAACCCTTTCTTCTGCAACTCCAGCAGTTCCTTGCGGTACTCGCCCTTGCGGCCGCGCACGATGGGCGCCAGCAGGAACAGGCGCGTGCCTTCCTCGACCGCCAGTACCCGGTCGACCATCTGGCTGACCGTCTGGCTCTCGATCGGCAGGCCGGTGGCCGGCGAATAGGGCACGCCGACACGGGCAAACAGAAGCCGCATATAGTCGTAGATTTCGGTGACGGTGCCGACCGTCGAGCGCGGGTTCTTCGACGTGGTCTTCTGCTCGATGGAAATGGCCGGCGACAGGCCGTCGATCTGGTCGACGTCGGGCTTCTGCATCATTTCGAGGAATTGCCGTGCATAGGCCGAGAGGCTCTCGACATAGCGGCGCTGGCCTTCGGCATAGATGGTGTCGAAGGCCAGCGACGATTTGCCGGAGCCCGACAGGCCGGTCATGACGATCAGGCTGTCACGCGGCAGGTCGAGATCGACGTTCTTCAGATTGTGTTCGCGCGCCCCGCGAATGGAAAGGAATTTATGGTCGGCCATCGCCGGTCGCCGCCTCAGATCTGGAATTCGTGGGATTGGCGGGTTTTCCCAGCCATCCCCTATGTAGGTCTTTTTGCCGCCACGTCGAGAGACGCCACAACTCCCGACAGAAGTCGTTTAACCGTCTTTCGCGCGAAGGGGCAAGCGGAAAGAACAAAGGCCGAACATGCTCCTGACAAAACTGTGCGGAAACTGACCTGGACGTAACCTCCCGGTGATCACATTTTTCCGTAACCGGCTATTGATGGTTGACGCGGCCAACTCACGGGAGCAGTCTTCGCAAGTCAGCGAAGCCGGCCGTCTTTCGATGGCCTCGCCGCCCCAAGGCGGCCTGCGAGACGCCGCAGGCATTTGCGATTTGCGCTTCGCCACGACGATGTCGCAATGGACACAGGAGCGGAGCATGACGCCACCGGATAGTCCCCCAGGGCTTCAGTTATCACTGGAGCCGCGGCAGGCATAAGTGCCAGAGGCAGGCGTTTGCGCCACCCGACAAACCGTGACCTGCCGTATCTCTCAAAATCAGAGACTATTGGTCGGATCGTCGGCTGAATGCCGCGAAGCATCCGAAATCAAACGCCGGCAGTACACTCCCGGCAAGCATGGATTAAAAATCCAAAAAAAGCCCCGTCCGCTTGCCCAAGGCACGGCGGGGCTGTTTTTTTGGGCGAGGCTTGAGTTCGCAGGCCCCGACCCCTGCCTATCTGGGCGGCTTGATCCCGCCAACTCCGACATCGACCGTGATGCTGCCGGAAATCCTGACATCCGTATTGCCGATCTTGAACTGCCCGTTGCCGCTGCTGGGGAACGCGTCGTCGGGTTCGGGCACCGGGGCCGGCTTGGCGATGCGATAGTCGCCGGTTACGCCGGGCAGGGCGCTTTTTTGCGCTGACGATGAAGCGTCGTCGGCAAGTGCCGAACTGGACGCAAGGCCGACGATGGCGAGCACCATGGCGCCGGTGACACGGTGCGATGTTCTGGATCGATGAGTGTCGGTCATCCCCCTTTTATAGGGACCTGCCGCCACCGGAACCAGACCGATATCGTCAAATCTTCGACACCTAGCAGGATTTGATCTGGACTCTGCCTCACGCCGCTTTCTTACGGGTGTCGAAAACATGGTCGACAATGCCCCATGCCTGGGCCTCGCGGGCCGTCATGAAATGGTCGCGGTCGAGCGTGCGTTCGACCTCTTCATAGCTGCGGCCACAATGCTGGGCGTAGAGTTCGGTCATATGGCGTTTGGTCTGGCCGATGCGTTCGGCGTGCCGCTGGATGTCGGAAGCCTGGCCCTGGAAACCGCCCAGCGGCTGATGCAGCAGGATGGTGGCGTTCGGCAGCGCGATGCGGCGCCCGGCCGTGCCTGCCATCAGCAGGAACGATCCCATCGATGCGGCAAAGCCCATGCACACGGTCGAGACCGGGCAGCTGATATATTGCATCGTGTCGTAGATGGCGAAGCCGCTGGTCACCATGCCACCAGGCGAGTTGATGTAGAGCGAGATCTCCTTCTCGGGATTGTCCGATTCCAGCGACAAAAGTTGCGCGCAGACCAGCGCCGAGACGTCGTCGTTGATCTCGCCGTTGATGAAGACGATGCGCTCGCGCAGCAGTCGCGAAAAAATGTCGAAGGCACGTTCGCCGCGGCTCGATTGTTCGATCACCATCGGCACAAGGCTGGCAACACCACTCATTTCTCTTCTCCGATTTTCCGTGTTCAGGCCGCGCGCGGCAGCAGAAGGCGTGGTGTGTTCGCGGCGATAGGCGTTCTGGCCCCGCGCAGCGAAAGCCGGCAGCCGGCCCCCGCCATCGCAACAGCGGGCATCGCCTTGCGGGCAAAGCCGTCATGGACGATGCGCAGATGCGTGCCGCCGGAAACGGTACGGGCGAGTGTGAAGGTGACGGTGCTGTCGAGCGGGTGCGCCGCATCGTCGGACTGCTCCCGCCAGGAATAGCGCAGCAGGCGCTCGGGCTCCGCGTCGAGGATCTCGCATTCGATCGGCGCCTCAGGCCCGGCGAAGGCAAAGCGGCTGCCGGTCCGCGGCCTGATGTCGTTCGGCATCATCCAGGCGGCGAGCAATTCCGGCACGGTCAGCGCCCGCCAAACCTTTTCCGGCGGCTCGGCAAGGTCGTATTCGAATTCGAGCGCATCTGGAGCGAGCTCGAGGTGATTTGCGTCTTTCATTGATCCACCGTTTTTCATTGGTCCATGTCCTTCAAAACGGCCTTCAGTCTTTCGATGCGTTCCGGCCAGAACGTCCGATAGCGTTCAATCCAGGAGAGCAGCGGAGCAAGTCCCCGCGGATCGGCGCGATAATAGGCGTTGCGGCCGGCCCGCCGCTCGACCACCAGGCCAGCGCCGCGCAACACCGCCAGATGCTGGGACACGGCCGGCTGCGACACCGTGAGGCCGCTGCGCAGTTCCGACACGCTCATCTCGCTCGCCGCGAGACGCTCGAAGACGGCGCGGCGCGTCGGGTCGGCCAGGGCGCGGAAAATCTCTGCTTCGATCATGACAAAAACATAAGTCGATACTTATCAATTTGGCAAGCGCTGTTTTGAGACCCATATGTTTCGTTCGGGCATTGCTGCCATTCCTTGACAATCAGCGGCGGTGCATATAGGAACGAAAAGGGAACAAAAACCTTGTGGGAAAAGCCAGCCTTGGCAGGCGGCCGACGTCGGTAGCCTGTAAGGTGCAGCGACAAAAATTTGGTTTCGGATGAGCGCGGAGAAGTGTCATGGCGGGTAGCGTCAATAAGGTCATTCTGGTCGGCAATCTCGGCGCGGACCCTGAAATCCGTCGCCTGAATTCGGGCGAGCCGGTCGTCAACATCCGCATCGCCACCTCGGAAAGCTGGCGCGACAAGAATTCCGGCGAGCGCAAGGAAAAGACCGAGTGGCACAATGTCGTCATCTTCAATGAGGGCATTGCCAAGGTGGCCGAGCAATATCTGAAGAAGGGCATGAAGGTTTATGTCGAGGGCCAGTTGCAGACGCGCAAATGGCAGGACCAGACCGGTGCCGACAAATACACGACCGAAGTCGTGCTGCAGAAATTCCGTGGCGAACTGCAGATGCTCGACGCGCGCGGCCAGGGTGAGGGTGGTCAGGTCGGCGGCTACAGCGGTGGCGGCAGCAGCCGTGGTTCCGATTTCGGCCAGTCGAGCCCGAACGAAGGTTTTAGCCGTGGCGGCGGTGGCGGTTCCAAAGGGGGCGGTGGCGGTGGCTCGTCGCGCGAGCTGGACGACGAGATCCCGTTCTGATCGGAAGCCATACCAAACGGCGAATGCTTGTTGCTTGAGATGCCCCGAGGGTCCTGCACGGACTTTCGGGGTTTTGCATTGTTGATTTTGAGCCGACAGTCGGCGCGATCGACGACTGAAAGGACGGAGCGATGAAGGCACGGGTCAAATGGGTCGAGGAGCGCACCTTTGTCGGCGAATCCGGCAGCGGCCACAAGGTCGTGCTGGGCACGGCGTCCAGTCCGGAAGGCAAGACGCCGGGACCGAGCCCGATGGAGCTGGTGCTGATCGGCACCGGCGGCTGCTGGGCCTATGATGTCGTCCATATCCTCGAAAAAGGCCGCGAGGCGGTCGAGGACTGCGTAGTCGAACTTGACGCCGACCGGGCCGAGACCGACCCGAAAGTGTTTACCCGCATCGATATGCATTTCATCGTCAAGGGCCGTGCGCTGTCGCGCGACAAGGTCAAGCGCGCGATCGATCTTTCGATCGACAAATATTGCTCGGCTTCCGCCATGATGGCCAAGACGGCCACGCTTACGCATGATTTCGAGATCGTCGATACAGCGGCGAAGTAGGTTGAGCGGTATACCGCTCAACCGGTCATCAGCGCCTTGATGCCATCTGCCACGAACTGCACGGCCAGGGCCGCCAGGATGACGCCGAGCAGGCGGGTCAGGATCGAGCGGCCGGTCTGGCCGAGGATGCGGTCGATGCGTTCCGACAGCACGAACACCAGATAGGTTATGACGAGGCAGACGAAAATGATGCCGACCAGGGCCGCCTGCGCGGCAAAGCCCTGAAACGAGCCGGAGAGCAGCACCGTCGCTGAAATCGCGCCAGGCCCGGCGATCAGTGGGATCGCCAGCGGGAAGGCGGCGATGTTGTGGATCATGTCCTTGGTGATGGCGACGTCGCCGATCTTCTCCTTACGGTCCTGCCGGCGCTCGAAGACCATTTCGAAGGCGATGAAGAACAGCAGGAACCCGCCGGCGACGCGGAACGCCGGCAGGGTGATGCCGAACACCGACAGGATAGAGGCGCCGGCCAGCGCAAACAGCGCCATCACCAGAAAACCGATGATCGAGGCGCGGACGGAAACTTGGCTGCGCTCCTCGCGATTCATGCCGCGTGTGACGGCCAGGAACAGAGGCGTCAGGCCGGGCGGATCGATGGTCACGAGAATGGTGACGAAGGCATTGAACAGGCTGTCGAAACTCGGCATCGCTGACCCTCCCACCGGGCCGGGCCCGTACCCGCATTGGTAGAGCAAAGCCCGGTCGGTGGGAACTGTCGGAGGGGCGTAGACTTCGATGCGGTATGGCGCGCGTCGAAACGGATTCAGGCGACGCGCTTTGTCCGGTGGGCTAAATGTTCATAGGTGATTTGCCAAGGGTCGCTCTCGGAAGGTCTTTCCTCGCCGATCCAATGGAAGCTGTTGGCAGTGATCCCGGTGAAACGCCATCGAGTTTGTAGACCGCGCGAGTCATCGCCGATCTGGACAATGTCCTTACCCTCGGCCCGCCCGATCTGGCGCGAGTAATCTTGGTTGAGCGGATCATTCCAGATGATGTGCCAGCCACCGATCCCAGGATCGAAGATGCGCAAAGTCGTGCCATACATAGTGGGCCGCGCAGGGCGCCTGGGCCTGATCCAGATGTCCTGAATCGCGCGGCCTTCGAGCACCCAGCCGAAATGGCATTCTCCGGTCCATTTCTGGATTGTGCCGTCGTCAAGGTGGCGGACCGTGTCCATTTCCCAGCTTCCGATCAGCCATCCATAGAGGTCCATGTCTTTCGCTCGGTCGGCTGTGGGAGCTTCGGATACGAGAGCAGTGAGAAACGAAGAAAATGCCATAGTCACGAGGCCCTTTCGCATCTGGCACATTGGGTGTCGCGGAACCGATCGAGACATGATGAGACATGTTTTCCTCCATTCTTACAATGTATTACAGCCTCATCTTGTCGCCGTCCGCCGTGCCAGGAACTCGACTTCCAGCCGCCATGTCGCACCCTTGTCGTGCGAGCGCTCGCCAAGCCATCGGAAGGAATTCTTCGTGATCCGCGAAAAGCTCCAGCGCACCGATGACCCGGTGCCGTCGGCGCCCACTTGTACGATGGTGTCGCCCTCGGCGCGGCCGAGCTGGCGGCTGTAATACTGGTTGCGCGGGTCGCTCCAGAAAATGTGCCAAGAGTCCTCCGTGGGATCATAGAGGCGCAATGTCGTGCCGTAGAACGTCCATTTGCCGAGCGACGGCGAGGGGCCGGCTTCGCGCGCCGGCAGGATCCAGACATCCTGGATCGCCCGGCCTTCCAGCACCCAGCCGAAATGCACCTCGCCGCGTCCGGTCAGCACCGTGCCGTCCTCGAGATGGCGCGAGGCGTCAAACGTCCAGGTACCGACGAAGCGGCCGTAAAGGTTCAGTTTTTCGGCAAGCCCTTCCATCGGTCCGGGACTGTGCAAGGCTTCGGCAAATGAGGATTGGTCGAACATGGCAGCGGCCTCTTCTTGTCAGGAGACCGCCAAGAATAAGTGCTGGCAGGGTTCTGGGCTTGGGAAAAATTGCTATATTTCGGCCATGACGGCGACCGCGGATACCCTTGCATCCGGACCCGGTTGGCACGTGGCGGATGTAATCTGCACGGCCAGCGCCGGCGATCGGCCATTCGAGGAAGCGCATCGGGATTTCTGCGTTGCGGCCGTCACCAGCGGCTCGTTCCGCTACCGCGCGCAGCAAGGCACGGCAGTGCTCGCGCCAGGCAGCCTCCTGCTCGGCAATTCCGGCACATGCTACGAATGCGGGCACGAGCATGGCAATGGCGACCGTTGCCTCTCCTTCCATTTCGGGTCGGCCTATATGGACCGGATCGTGGCCGACGTGCCGGGCGCCAGGACGCTCAGCTTCGCGGCGCCACGCCTGCCGCCGTTACAGGCCTTGGCGCCGCTGCTGGCCGAGGCGGAAGCCGCGCGCGACATGGCCGACACGGACGCATTCGAGGAACTCGCCCTGCGCGTCGCGGGTGCCGCCGTAGCAACGCTCTCCGGCGACACGCATGCCGGGTGCAATCCAAGCCGCCGCGACCAGAAAAGGGTTGCCGAGGCGGTGCGGCGGATCGAACTGGATGCCGACGGGCTGATCTCGCTTCCGGCGTTAGCGGATGAGACCGCGACCAGTCCCTATCATTTCCTGCGCATCTTCCGGCAGGTCGCCGGCATGACGCCCTATCAGTACCTGCTCAGGACCCGGTTGCATCGCGCGGCGGTGCGATTGCGCACGTCCAACGATGCCATCTCGGCAATTGCTTTCGAGGCCGGCTTCAACGATCTGTCGACGTTCAATCGCCGGTTTCGGCGCGTCATGGGCGAGACGCCGGGCCGCTATCGCGCCAGGCGCGCGGGCCGCGGCTGAAAAATCGCGTCACACCCGCGGCATCAGTCCATGATCGGCCCGCATGGCGAGGCCGCCGGCAAACAGTGGCGTGATCGTCGAATCCGCGCCCGCCGAAAGGTGGCGATTGGCGCCGAACAGGGCAAACGCCACCGAACCGGCGACAAAGACGAAAAAGCCGAGCTCGGGAGCAAAACCGCCGAGCCTGGCTGTCGCCATCTTTTCGGGAATAGCGGTCGCGGCCAGTGTCACGCCCGCGATCAGATCACCATTGATATCCCGGGCCTGCCAGCCGCTCAGCGCCCGGAAAGGCAGCCATAGGCTCCAATTCATGGTGATCGCGGCTTTTTGCTTGGGGAGTTGGTCCATTGCCGGCTTTTGCCTTGGTGGCGGCGAAAAGCATAATGGCCATATTGTCGCAATTAGCGGTATCCTTTTGAAATTACCACCGAAAATGACACTGGAAAAGTGCCGTGAACGTTGGAGTTTCGGCCGTGCTTCCTATATAAGCGGGCAGTGATTCCTGATTAGATTGTGATACGATTTGACCGACCAAAAGACACCGCGCGGCGCCGACGGCGGGCCTACCGGCATCGAACCCATCTCCATCATCGAGGAGATGCAGAGTTCTTATCTCTCTTACGCCATGAGCGTGATCGTCAGCCGTGCGTTGCCCGATGTGCGCGATGGCCTGAAGCCGGTGCACCGCCGCATTCTCTATGCTGCGCATGAGAGCGGCTACCACTGGAACCGCAAATATGTGAAATCGGCGCGTCCGGTAGCCGACGTGATGGGTAAATACCATCCGCATGGCGATGCCTCGATCTATGACGCCTTGGTGCGCATGGCGCAGGATTGGTCGCTGCGCGTGCCGCTGATCGACGGGCAAGGCAATTTCGGCTCGATCGATGGCGATCCGCCGGCGGCGATGCGCTATACCGAATCGCGCCTGACCAAGGTCGCGCACGAGCTTCTGGAGGATATCGACAAGGACACCGTCGATTTCCAGGACACTTATGATGCTTCGGACACCGAGCCGAAGGTTCTGCCGGCGCGCTTTCCCAATCTGCTGGTCAACGGCTCGGGCGGTATTGCCGTCGGCATGGCCACCAACATCCCACCGCACAATCTCGGTGAAGTCTGCAATGCCGCCATTGCCGTGATCGACAATCCGGCGATCGACCTGCCGGCGCTGATGGAGATCATTCCAGGCCCCGATTTCCCGACCGGCGGCATCGTGCTTGGCCGCTCCGGCATCTATAGCGCCTATTCCACCGGCCGCGGCTCCATCGTCATGCGCGGCAAGGTCAACATCGAACAGCGCGGCAACGACCGCGAATCGATCATCATCACCGAGGTTCCCTACCAGGTGAACAAGGCCTCGATGATCGAGAAGATGGCCGAACTGGTGCGCGACAAGCGCGTCGAGGGCATTTCGGACATCCGCGACGAAAGCGACCGTCAGGGTTATCGCGTCGTCATCGAGCTCAAGCGCGATGCCGTTGCCGACGTTGTCCTCAACCAGCTCTACCGGTTCACGCCGCTGCAGACGTCCTTCGGCGCCAACATGGTGGCGCTAAACGGCGGCAAGCCGGAGCTGCTGAACCTGACCGACATGCTGACGGCCTTCGTCACCTTCCGCGAGGAGGTGATCAGCCGGCGGACAAAGTTCCTGCTCCGCAAGGCGCGCGACCGCGCCCATGTGCTGGTTGGTCTGGCCATCGCCGTTGCCAACATCGATGAAGTGATCAAGCTTATACGTACCGCGCCGGATCCGCAGACGGCGCGCGAGCAGTTGATGGAGCGGCGCTGGCCTTCAGGTGACGTTGAATCGCTGATCCTTCTGATCGACGATCCGCGCCACCGCATCAACGAGGACGGCACCTACAATCTGTCCGAGGAACAGGCGCGCGCCATCCTCGAACTGCGCCTGCAGCGCCTGACCGCGCTCGGCCGCGACGAAATCGCCGATGAGTTGAACACGATCGGCGACGAGATCAAGGACTACCTCGACATCCTGTCGTCTCGCGCGCGTATCCAGCAGATCGTCAAGGACGAACTCGCCGCCGTGCGCGACGAGTTCGGCACGCCACGCCGCACCGAGCTCACCGACGGCGGCGCGGACATGGAAGACGAGGACCTGATCCAGCGCGAGGACATGGTCGTGACGGTGAGCCATTCCGGCTACATCAAGCGCGTGCCCCTTTCGCTGTACCGGGCGCAGCGCCGCGGTGGCAAGGGCCGCTCCGGCATGTCGACCAAGGAAGAGGATTTCGTCACCCGGCTGTTCGTCGCCAACACCCACACGCCGGTACTGTTCTTCTCCTCGCGCGGCATCGTCTACAAGGAAAAGGTCTGGCGCCTGCCGATCGGCAACCCTCAATCACGCGGCAAGGCACTGATCAATATGCTGCCGCTGGAGCAGGGCGAGCGCATCACCACGATCATGCCGTTGCCCGAGGACGAGACGAGCTGGGGCGAACTCGACGTGATGTTCGCCACCACGCGCGGCACCGTGCGCCGCAACAAACTGTCCGACTTCGTACAGGTCAACCGCAACGGCAAGATCGCCATGAAGCTGGAGGAGGAGGGCGACGAAATCCTCGGCGTCGAGACCTGCACCGACAATGACGACGTGCTTCTGACGGCGAATTCGGGTCAGTGCATTCGCTTCTCGGTCGGCGACGTGCGCGTCTTCCAGAGCCGGAACTCCGTCGGCGTGCGCGGTATAACCATGGCCGGGACCGACCGCATCATCTCCATGTCGGTGATAGAGCATGTCGATGCTTCACCGGCGGAACGCGCCGCTTACCTCAAGCGGGCGGCGTCGGAGCGACGGCTTGCCGCCGAGACGGCTGGAGAGGAAGAAGAGATCGCGCTCACCAATGAGGAGATCGGCGAGGAGACCGAGCTTCCAGACGATCGCTACGAATTCCTCAAGGCGCACGAGCAGTACGTGCTGACGGTGACCGAATATGGTTACGGCAAGCGTTCGTCGTCCTACGATTTCCGGCTGACCGGTCGTGGCGGCAAGGGCATCCGCGCCACCGACGTCTCGAAAACAGCCGAAATCGGCCAGTTGGTGGCAACCTTCCCGGTCGGCAACGACGATCAGATCATGCTGGTATCGGACGGCGGCACCGTCATTCGGGTGCCAGTCAACGGCATCCGTTTCGCCAGCCGCGCCACCAAGGGCGTGACCATCTTCAACACGGCTGAAGGTGAAAAGGTGGTTTCGGTCGAGCGGATTTCGGAGCCGCAATCGGACGAGGAAACGGAAGAGGCCGTCGAGGGTGGCGCGGAGTCGGATACGGCGACTGATAGCGGTCCGGATAGCGCCGAATAGTCCCTGGAGCCGGCTTGACTTACGCCGGCCGATGGCCGGCGTGGCAGCAAGTCGGGACTGACTTAGTAGTGACGATACGGCTTGCGCGAGCCAAAGCCTTCGAAGCGCTTGGTGGTTGCCTTGACGCGGATGCGCTGTGCCTCCTGGTGCAGCCCGAATACTGTGGCGATCAGCATGGCGACGGTCATCGCGGTGGCGAGCATGTAGATCAGCATGTGCGTGTTCTCCTGCGCCTTACAAACGGATATATGGGACTTTGGTTTCATCTTATTAAGGGTGGAACCTAGTGAACGCTGCGTGAAGGCTGCGTGAAGGCTGCGTGATCAGCGTATTCATCTGTCGTTCATGTGTCGGAAAAGGTTCACGGGCCACCTGCCAATCGGATTTGCCTTTGTGAGAGAGGCTCGCTAGAAGCTCCCGCATGACCGAACGCATCGCCCTTTATGCAGGCTCCTTCGACCCGCTGACCAACGGCCATCTCGATGTGCTGAAAGCGTCGCTGGCGGTTGCCGACATCGTTTATGCCGCGATCGGTATTCATCCGGGCAAGAAGCCGCTGTTTTCCTTCGAAGAGCGGGTGCGGTTGATCGAAGCCGCCACGAAAGCCGAATTCGGTCGCGACGGCGCCCGCATCAAAGTGGTCGCTTTCGATGGGCTGGTGATCGATGCCGCCAGAAGAGAAGGCGCCTCGATCATGATCCGCGGTCTGCGCGACGGCACCGATCTCGACTACGAGATGCAGATGGCCGGCATGAACGAAACCATGGCGCCTGAGTTGCAGACGGTTTTCCTGCCCGCCAGCCCATCGGTGCGCACCATTACCGCCACACTTGTGCGCCAGATAGCCTCGATGGGTGGCGACATCCGTCCCTTCGTGCCGGCGGCCGTGGCCGGTGCGCTCACCGCGAAATTCGCGAAATAAGCCCGGAGAAAATCCCCATGCAGCTCAAAAGGCTCGCCTCATTCTTTGTTGTGCTCGCCGGTCTCTTGACCGCGTCCGTTTCCGCCTATGCCGCCGATCCGGAAAACACCATGATCATCACCCTGAAAGATGGCGACGTGACTGTCGCCCTGCGCCCCGACCTGGCGCCCAAGCATGTCGCACAGATCAAGAAGCTGGTGCGCGATCATGCCTATGACAATGTCGCTTTTCATCGTGTCATCGACGGCTTCATGGCGCAGACCGGCGACGTCAAGTTCGGCAACATGAATAAGGGTTTCAATGCCCAGGCCGTCGGCACCGGCGGCTCGGACCTGCCCGACCTGCCGGCCGAATTCTCGCAGACCGAGCATTACAAGCGTGGCGTGGTCGGCATGGCCCGTTCGCAGGATCCGAATTCCGCCAATTCGCAGTTCTTCATCATGTTCGCACCGGCACCGCCGCTCGATGGCCAGTACACAATCGTCGGCAATGTCGTCAGCGGCATGGAGCTGGTGGACAAGATCAAGAAGGGCGACGAGGCGGACAATGGCACGGTCACCGATCCCGACCGCATGATCAAAGTGCGCATCGCCGCCGACAAATAATTCAATTTTTCAAAAGGATATCTGACATGGCCGAGATCAAGGACCGCGAGAACGCGCTCATCATGGAAACGACCAAGGGCAAGGTCGTCATCGAACTGTTTCCTGATTTGGCCCCCGGCCATGTCGCCCGCATCAAGGAACTGGCCCGCGAAGGCGCCTATGACGGCGTCGTCTTCCATCGCGTCATCGAAGGCTTCATGGCGCAGACCGGCGACGTCAAGTTCGGCAATTCGAGCAAGCCTTCGTTTGCGCCATCGCGCGCCGGCATGGGCGGCTCTGAAAAGCCTGACCTGAAGGCTGAATTCTCCAACGCGAACCACGGCCGCGGCACCTGCTCAATGGCCCGTTCGCAGAACCCGAATTCGGCCAACTCGCAGTTCTTCATCTGCTTCGACGATGCCGCGTTCCTCAACCGCCAGTACACGGTCTGGGGCCAGGTCATCGAAGGCATGGACAATGTCGACAAGATCAAGCGCGGCGAGCCGGTGCAGGATCCCGACAAGATCGTGTCGCTGAAGGTCGCGGCCGACGTCAAGTAAGGCGAAACGACAATGATGGGCGTCGTCTGGTCGCTTCTCGGCATCCTGTCCGGCGCCTTCATTGCCATTCAGGCGCCGATCAACTCGCAGCTTGCGCGCGGCTTGGGTCTCCCGGTCGCGGCCGCCGCGTTTTCGTTCCTGTCGGGTGCGATCGTACTCGGCATCATCTCCGTCACGGTGGTGAAGCTGCAAGAGATTTCGCTCGACTGGAAGGCGCCGGCACCCTGGTTGTTCGTCGCCGGCGGCATGCTCGGCGGCTTCTACGTCACGCTTTCAACTATCCTGACGCCGCGCATTGGTGCGGCCGCCCTGATGGCGTTCCTGGTGGCCGGTCAGTTGATCGCCGGTATGCTCATCGACCGCGTCGGCTTCCTTGGCGTCGCTGTGCGCGAAATCTCGCTCGGCCGGATCACCGGCGCCGTGCTTCTGCTGGCCGGAGCGCTGCTCGTTCGGCTGTACTGATGCGCGTCGACCTCTTTGATTTCGACTTGCCGGAGGAGCGCATCGCGCTTCGCCCGGCGGAGCCGCGCGACAGCGCCAAAATGCTCGTCATCGAGCCGGGCAAGGGGCTGGAGGACCGCACGGTTGGCGATCTGCCGTCCTTGCTCCGCACCGGCGATGTGCTGGTCTTCAACGACACCAAGGTCATTCCAGCGCAGCTGAAAGGGATCAGGCGGCGCGGCGAGGCGGTGGCGCAGGTCGAGGCCACGCTGCACATGCGCATGGCTCCAGACCGTTGGCTGGCGTTCATGCGGCCGGGAAAGCGCATCGCCGCCGGCGACCGCATCCATTTTGGCCATGACGGCAATTCCTGTTTCCTCGGCCAGCTCGATGCCACGGTGATCGAAAAGGGCGAGGGCGGCGAAGCGCTGCTCGGCTTTGATCTATCCGGTCCCTTCCTCGACGAGGCGCTGCACGCGGTCGGCCACATTCCGCTGCCGCCCTACATCGCCTCGAAGCGCGATGACGACGAGCGCGACCGTTCCGACTACCAGACCATCTATGCCCGGGAAGAAGGTGCCGTTGCCGCGCCCACCGCTGGCCTGCATTTCACGCCGGAGCTTTTTGCGGCGCTGGACGCCAAGGGCATCGAGCGCCGCTTCGTCACCTTACATGTGGGCGCCGGTACGTTCCTTCCTGTGAAGGCGGACGACACCGCCGACCACAAGATGCATGCCGAGATCGGCTCGGTCAGCCCGGCGACCGCCGAGGCGCTCAACGCCACGAAGGCAAGGGGCGGGCGCATCATTGCCGTGGGTACGACTTCGCTGCGCCTGCTCGAGAGCGCGGCGCGTGAAGACGGCACGCTGGCGCCGTGGTCAGGCCCGACCGACATCTTCATCACGCCCGGCTACCACTTTCGCACCGCCGACATGCTGATGACCAATTTCCATCTGCCGCGCTCGACGCTGTTCATGCTGGTTTCGGCCTTCAGCGGCCTCGACACGATGCGTGCCGCCTATGCGCATGCCATAACGAACCGCTACAGGTTCTACTCCTATGGCGACGCAAGCCTGCTTTACCGAGCGGAGATGAGCGATGGACGATGATCTGCAAACCCTCGATCGCGAAAGCCTGATCGCGGAAGTGAAAAAGCTGCGCGCCGGCATTCGCGCACACCGCGACACCACAGGCCACGATCTGTGCTGGCATCACCCCGATCTGTGGGACCTGCTGCCTGAGAAGACCGAGCCGTCGATCGCTGTGCCCCCCTGGCCCAAATTCATGCGCGGCTGCATCCGATATCGCCAATCGCTCGACAGGCAGGCGCCGGATGCGCCGGTCCACGACAAGGAATTCAATGGCTGAGACGTTCACCTTCAAGGTGCTGGCGACCGATGGCAAGGCGCGGCGCGGCTTGATCGACATGCCGCGCGGCGAAATCCGCACACCGGCCTTCATGCCGGTCGGCACCGGTGGCACGGTCAAGGCCATGTACATGGACCAGGTGCGCGGCGTCGGCGCCGACATCATCCTTGGCAACACCTATCACCTGATGCTGCGGCCCGGGGCCGAGCGCGTGGCGCGGCTCGGCGGTCTGCACGAATTCGCCCGCTGGCCGCACCCGATCCTGACCGACAGCGGCGGATTCCAGGTGATGTCGCTGTCGAAGCTGAGGAAGCTGACGGAAAAGGGCGTCACCTTCCGTTCGCACATCGATGGCGCGGCTTATGAGATGTCACCAGAGCGCTCGATAGAAATCCAGGGGCTGCTCGATTCCGACATCCAGATGCAGCTCGACGAATGCACGGCGCTGCCCGCCGAGATGAAAGAGATCGAGCGCGCCATGGAATTGTCGCTGCGCTGGGCGGATCGCTGCAAGACGGCGTTCGGCGACCAGCCGGGCAAGGCGATGTTCGGCATCGTGCAGGGTGGCGACAACGCGGCGCTCAGGGTGCGCTCGGCGCAGGCGCTGAGCGCGATGAACCTGAAGGGTTATGCCGTCGGCGGCCTGGCTGTCGGCGAGCCGCAAGCAGTGATGCTCGACATGCTCGACATCACGTGCCCGGAACTGCCTGACGACAAGCCGCGCTACCTCATGGGCGTGGGAACGCCGGACGATATCCTGAAATCGGTGGCGCGTGGCATCGACATGTTCGACTGCGTGATGCCGACGAGGGCCGGCCGGCATGGTCTTGCCTATACCAGGCGCGGCAAGGTCAATCTGCGCAATGCCCGCCACGCCGACGATCCGCGCCCGCTCGACGACGAGAGCGATTGCCCCGCGGCGCGCGACTATTCGCGCGCCTATCTGCACCATCTGGTGCGCTCTCAGGAGGCGCTCGGAGCGATGCTGCTGACCTGGAACAACCTTTCCTACTACCAGAAGCTGATGCAGGACATCCGGGCCGCGATCGAGGCGGGCAGCTTCGAGGCACGCGGCGCCGAGATCAGCGAAGGCTGGGCGAGAGGCGACATCCCGGCGTTGTAACGCCCCGGCGCTGCAGCGTTCAGGTGCTCAGCGAGTTCGAAGCACGCAGGCTGCAGCCGGTGATCTGGAACGTGCCGTCGGGCTGTTGCTGCAGCGTGTAGACCGCCTCGTAGTCCTTGCCGTCGGGGCCGACGATCAGCACGTGCTGGACGATCGAACCCGGGCCGGTCTCCTCGAACTTGCCGAAGGAATAGGACTGCGGCTTGCGCACCGGTGGGTAGCCGTTGGTCACCATGTTCATGAAGGCCTCGACGGTCGGGAAGACCTGCTTCACGTTCGGGGCGGCGAAGCTGTAGGCCTTGGCGCCGTCATTGGCGATGAGGGCCTTCAATTGACCGTCGATGACGGCCTGACCAGCCTTGATCTCGGCGTCGCCGGCAAACGCCTGGGAAGCCAGCATGAGCGAAACGAACGCGAATGCAAAAATGGCGCGACGCATGGCCTGTCTCCACCGTTCCCGAAACGCCGCCTGCAGAAAAGCTGTTGCGGGAGGCATCCTAACATACGGGTGACGGCGCTTCACGGTTTCAGCGGGCGGCAATATTCGTCCCGCCGCGGCGAATTCCTACGCGTAAGTTTCCTCTAAGGCGGTGCGCTCATGGTGGACCCTGAGGGAGAGAGCATGCTGCGCGAGGCCGCGGCCAAGGTAGGCGCCGGCTAAGTGCGCATTCCAACGCTTGAAAGGCCGGCTCCAGTCTGCCAGAAGGGCCGCTGGACTTGGAAGTTTAGCGAGACGAAGCCATGAAGGCGTTTTTCGTGCAGATCAAATGCGAGCTGGGCAAATCCTATGAGGTTGCCAGCGCGCTTGCCGACGCCGAGATCGCCTCGGAAATCTACTCCACTGCCGGCAACTACGATCTGCTCGCCAAATTCTATGTCGACGATGAGGAAGATGTCGGTCATTTCGTCAACGAGAAGGTGCAGATTCTTCCCGGCATCAAGGACACGTTCACCGTCGTCACCTTCCGCGCCTTCTAGCAGCGCGGGGCATTTGCCCGGGCATGAGGCAGAGCCTGATCAAGCTCATATTTCAGCTGCCTCAATTTTAGGCAGCCGCA
Source organism: Mesorhizobium sp. WSM3626 (assembly GCF_000513935.1). Taxonomy (GTDB): domain Bacteria; phylum Pseudomonadota; class Alphaproteobacteria; order Rhizobiales; family Rhizobiaceae; genus Mesorhizobium; species Mesorhizobium salmacidum. The sequence continues at coordinate 56,784 of NZ_AZUY01000030.1, forward strand.
ACATACTGATCGTCAGGATCTCCCAAATCACCGATTGCGCTTGATTTTCTCCAACGACGCCAGTGAAATGGCGTCACAGGGGAGTATACGATTGGCAGCGTTCGATGAAATGCTTCCGGAGGTTTCCGGACTTAGACCACCGTATTCGGCTTACGATCGCTGGCTGAAGGAGCAGGATCCAGCCAGACTTACCGAAAAGATGCAGGACGCCGAACGCGTCTTCCGCAAGACCGGCATCACGTTTGCCGTTTATGGCGAGCAGGAAGCATCCGAGCGGCTGATCCCGTTCGATATCGTTCCCCGCATCATTTCAGGCAATGAGTGGCGTCGCCTGACGCAAGGCATCGAGCAGCGCGTACAGGCGCTGAACGCCTTCCTCGACGACATCTACCATCGCCAGGAAATCCTTCGCGCCGGCCGCGTTCCCAGGGACCTGATCGCCAGGAACGAGGCATTCCTGCCGGAAATGATCGGCGTGCGGCCGCCGGCCGGGGTCTATACCCACATTATCGGCGTCGACATCGTGCGTATCAGCGAGGACGAGTTCTATGTGCTGGAGGACAATGCGCGCACGCCGTCCGGTGTCTCCTACATGCTGGAGAACCGCGAAACGATGATGCAACTGTTCCCCGAGCTGTTCCAGAAGATCAAGGTGCGGCCGGTGGAGAATTACCCGCAGCTTCTGCGGCAGTCGCTGGCAGCGGTGCGGCCGCAGAACACCAAGGGTGCGCCGACCATCGCGGTGCTGACGCCCGGCAGTTTCAATTCCGCCTATTTCGAACACGCCTTCCTTGCCGACCAGATGGGTGTGCAGCTGGTGGAGGGGCAGGATCTGCGCGTCGTCGATGGACATGTCGCGATGCGCACGACCGAAGGCTACAAGCAGATCGACGTTCTTTACCGCCGCGTGGATGATTCTTTCCTGGACCCGCTGACCTTCAGGCCGGATTCAGCTCTCGGCATACCCGGCATCATGGATGTATACCGCGCCGGTAACATCACCATCGCCAACGCACCGGGAACCGGCATCGCCGACGACAAGGCGATCTATTCCTATATGCCCGAGATCGTCGAATTCTACACCGGCCGCAAGGCAATCCTCGGCAACATCCCGACCTGGCGCTGTTCGGAGCCGGACAGCCTGAAATATGTGCTCGAGCATATCCACGAGCTGGTGATCAAGGAAGTGCATGGTTCGGGTGGCTACGGCATGCTGGTCGGACCGGCCGCGACCAAGAAGGAATGTCAGGATTTTGCCAAGAAGCTGCAAGCCAAACCGTCTAATTACATCGCCCAGCCGACGCTCGCGCTCTCGACCTGTCCGATCCTGACTGAAAAGGGCCTGGCGCCGCGCCACGTCGATCTCAGGCCCTATGTGCTGGTGTCCGATCGCATCCAGATCGTGCCCGGTGGGCTGACGCGCGTTGCGCTGAAGGAAGGCTCGCTGGTGGTGAATTCCTCTCAGGGCGGCGGGACAAAAGACACTTGGGTGCTGGATGATTAATGAGCGAATAGGGAGTAGCGAATAGCGAGTAGGGGTAGAGAAAAGGGGGACGAGACGACGATAAATTCTTACAGAGACCTGATTGTTTGGAAAGCGGCCGTTGACTTGGCGGTAGATTGCTATTCGGCAACGAAGGCCTTTCCAAACAGTGAAGTCTTACGAAATGACCTCACAAATGCGCCGGTCGTCCGTATTGATTGCCGCGAATATCGCCGAAGGACATGGGCGAGAAAATACCGGCTCATTCATTCAGTTTCTACGTATCGCGCAGGGATCCCTGAAAGAATTGGAAACGGACCTAATCGTGTCAGGAGGTTTGATGGTCGAAGTCGAGGTTGCGCGTCTGCTCAAACAAGCCGAGGAGATCGGGAAGATGCTGCATTCTATGATCAGGAGCCTGCAGCAAAGAACATGAAGCTAATTTTCCTCTATTCGCTATTCGCTACTCGCTATTCGCTCATCGGAGCACATTGACATGCTTCTCGGCCGTACCGCGAACGGACTTTATTGGATGAACCGCTATATCGAGCGGGCCGAAAACATGGCGCGGCTGGTCGACGCCGGGCTGCGTATGGCGCTCACTCGCACCCAGAGCGCGTCGGAGGAGTGGAATTCGGTGCTGCTCAGCGCCGGCTCCGATGTCGCCTTCAAGCAGAAATACCCGGACTATACGGCCGCCAATGTCTCCGACTTCCTTTTGCGCGACACGTCGAACCCATCGAGCACGATGTCGTCGATCGAGACTGCCCGCAACAATGCCCGCATGGTGCGCACCGCGCTGACGCGCGAGACGTGGGAGAGCATCAACGAAGCCTGGATGGCGCTGAAACGGATGCTGGCGAGGCCAATCGACGAGCGCGACCTGCCCACCGTGCTCGACGCGATCAAGCGCGAGACCGCGCTGATCCGCGGCTCGTTCTACGGCACCATGCTGCGCAACGAGATTTTCGACTTCTCGCAGCTCGGCACCTATGTCGAGCGCGCCGACAACACCGCCCGTATCCTCGACGTGAAATACTACGTGCTTTTGCCGTCGATCTCCTGGGTCGGCTCGACGCTCGACAACTATCAGTGGGAATCGATCCTGCGCTCGGTGTCGGCGCATCGCTCCTACCGCTGGGTCTATGACGCCGACTACAAGCCGACCAACATCGCGGACTACCTGATCCTCAATGTCCGCATGCCGCGATCGCTGACCTTCTGCTACCGTTTCCTGGCAGAGCATCTGAAATTTCTCTCCGACGACTATGGCGAGCCCCATGCGTGTCACGCAACGGCGGAAAAGACGCAGGCGATGCTGAGGGCAGGGTCGATCAAGGATATATTCGACGCCGGCCTGCACGAGTTCCTGGCCGGATTCATCCGCGACAACACCAGGCTCGGCGACGAGATCGCGCAAAACTACAGGTTTTATTGAAACATGATCCCGAACCGAAGGACCGCGTCAGCGAAAGGTGGGTACCGGCTTTCGCTAGGGATCATGCACTCGAACGGAAGATGGCGATGCGGCTGAAAATCACGCACCGGACAGAATACCGCTATGACGCACCGGTGCAGTATTTGCTCCAGAGGCTACGGCTGCTTCCCATGAGCGGGCCGACCCAGACCGTGCTGTCTTGGGCGCTGAAGGTCGAGGGCGCGCGCGAGGAAGTGCGATTTACCGACCACTACGGCAATGATAGCAGGCTGTTGAGCGTCGAGGGTGATCACGACTTCATCACAGTCGAAGCGTTGGGCGAGGTGGTGACGCGCGATACATCAGGTGTCAGCGGGCCGCATCAAGGCTTCGCGCCACTCTGGTTGTTCGCGCAGGAGACCGCTTTGACCACCATAGGCGGCGGCATCCGTGATCTTGCCGAGGCGCTCGGCAAGGGCACCGACCTTGACAGGCTGCACCGGCTGATGGCCGCCATCGGCGAGCGCGTCGCCTACACGCCGGGAACCACCAATGCGACGACTCCGGCCGAAGAGGCCTTGATGCTGAAGACCGGGGTTTGCCAGGATCATAGCCACATCTTTGCCGCCGCCGCACGCGCCATGGGATTTCCGGCCCGCTATGTTAGCGGCTATCTGATGATGGATGCGGCGGTGGAGCAGGCGGCGAGCCACGCGTGGGCCGAAGCCCATGTCGCGGGCCTCGGCTGGGTTGCCTTCGATCCCGCCAATGGTATTTCTCCCGACGAACGCTATGTGAAGGTGGCCACCGGCCGCGATTACCGTGACGCTTCGCCGGTGTCGGGAATTCGACTGGGACAGGCGGAAGAACTGCTTGCGGTCACCGTCACGGTGGAGCAGTAATCCCCCAGGGATTACTGCCTCAAGAGATTCCATGACCTATTGCGTCGGCCTCAAGATCGATCGCGGGCTCGTGTTCATGTCGGACACGCGCACCAATGCCGGGATGGATTCTATCTCGACCTTCAAGAAGATGCACGTCTGGGAGCAGCCGGGCGAGCGCGTCATCGTTTTGATGTCGGCCGGCAATCTGGCGACGACGCAGGCCGTGGTCAGCCTGCTCGACGAACGCACCAAGGCGGTGACCGACCGCCACGAGAAGCTGCTCGAAACGCCATCCATGTACCAGACGGTGCGGCTGGTCGGCGACACGGTCAAGGAAGTGATCGCGCAATCGTCACCAGCGGGCGAGAAAGCCGATTCCTATTTCAATGCCTCCTTCATCCTCGGTGGGCAGATCAAGGGCAGCCCGCCGCGCCTGTTCATGATCTATCCCGAAGGCAATTTCATCGAATCGACTGACGACACGCCGTTCTTTCAGATCGGGGAAACCAAATACGGCAAGCCGATCATCATCCGCGCTTACGAAAAGACGATGAGCCTCGCCGAGACGGTGAAACTGCTGCTGGTGTCGTTCGATTCGACGCTGAAGTCGAACCTGTCGGTCGGCTTGCCGCTCGACCTGCTTTTCCTGGAACAGGGCGCCTTTCAGGTAGGTCTGAAAAAGCGGATCGCCCAGGACGATCAGTATTACCGCACGATCTCCGACGGATGGTCGAATGCCCTGAAGACGGCGTTCGCCAGCCTGCCGGATTTTCCTGGCTAGTCCGCATATCGCAAAAGCCGGCGCGTCATCGGCGGCGAAAGATCATGTCGGGAGGACAAGATGAACAATGATGATTTCCGGCAATGGTCGCAACGTGCCGCTGATTGGGCCGCCGACTATCGCAACAATCTGCGTGAGCGGCCGGTGCGGCCGCTGGTCGAGCCGGGCGACATTTTCAGGAGCATCGAGGCGTCGCCGCCCGAAGACGCGGAGCCGATGGACAGGATTTTCGCCGACTTCGAAGAGAAGATCGTGCCGGGGATGACGCATTGGCAGCACCCGCGCTTCTTCGCCTATTTTCCGGCCAACGCGGCGCCCGTCTCGGTGGTGGCTGAATACCTGGTGTCGGCGATGGCCGCGCAATGCATGCTTTGGCAGACGTCGCCGGCGGCGACCGAGCTTGAAACGCGGACCGTCGACTGGATGCGCCAGGCGCTCGGCCTGCCGGAGGGTTTCTCCGGCGTCATCCAGGATTCGGCCTCGTCGGCGACACTCAACGCGGTGTTGACCATGCGCGAGCGGGCGCTGGACTGGCAAGGCAACAAAAAAGGATTGGCCGGGCAGGGGCGGTTGCGCATCTATTCCTCCGACCAGGTGCACACTTCGATCGATCGGGCGATCTGGGTGTCAGGCATAGGCGAGGACAATCTCGTGCGCATTCCGGTCGCCGGCGGTTTTCGCGCCATGGAAGCGGCCGCACTCGAAGCGGCAATCGTCGCCGACCGCGAGGCCGGCATGCTGCCCGCCGGTATCATCGCCAGCGTCGGCGGCACCAGCACCGGCGGCACGGACGATATTGCAGCGGTTGCGGAGATTGCCAGGCGGCACGGGCTCTACCTGCATGTCGATGCCGCCTGGGCCGGGTCGGCGATGATCTGTCCGGAATTTCGCCAGGGCCGGCGCCGAGCTGGCTGATTCCATCGTCTTCAACCCGCACAAATGGCTGGGCGCGCAATTCGATTGCTCGATGCAGTTCATCCGCCAGCCGGAAGACCTGGTTCGCACGCTGGCCATCAAGCCCGAATTCCTCAAGACGCATGGCCGGGACGGCGTCATCAACTACTCCGAATGGTCGGTGCCGCTTGGTCGGCGCTTCCGGGCGCTGAAGCTTTGGTTTCTGCTGCGCGCCCATGGACTGGAAAATCTGCGAACCATGATCCGCAACCATGTCGCCTGGAGCGAAGGCCTTGCGCTGCGTCTGGCAAGGGAGGCGGATTTCGATATCGTCAGCGAGCCGATGCTGTCGCTGTTTTCGTTCCGGCACAAGGCTGCATCGGGCGCCGATGCCGACGAGCACAATCTGCGGCTCGTCAATGCGATCAACGACGATGGCCGCATCTACCTGACGCAGACGAGGGTCGATGGGAGGGTGGCGATCCGCTTCCAGGTCGGTCAGTTCGATGCCACGGCAGAGGACGTCGACGCCGCTTTCACCGTCATCACCGAAATAGCGCGTGCCATGGCCTGAAAAGGCCGGGTCGAGGTCGCGCCGAGGTTCACCCGTACAATCACCGGATTTCGTTAGCCGGCTTGCGCCTTTTCATCGGTTTCGTTTTCGATTATAAGCAAGAAAAACGAAAACGGGAGGTCGCCCATGTATCTATCGCCACGCCATGCCGAAATCATCCAGATGGCCAAGGATCATGGTCGCGTGCTGGTCGATGATCTGGCCACGCATTTCAACGTGACGCCGCAGACCATACGCAAGGACCTCAACGATTTGTGCGACCAGCGGTTGCTTTCGCGCATCCATGGCGGCGCCTTGTTCCCGTCTGGTATCGAGAACATGGAGTATGAAGCCAGGCGCAAGATCGCGGCCGACGAGAAGGAAGCGATCGGCCGCGCGGCGGCCAGGTTGATCCCCGACAACGCCTCGCTGTTCATCAACATCGGCACCACGACGGAGGCGGTCAGCAAGGCGCTGCTCGATCACGACGGCCTGATGGTCATCACTAATAACATCAATGTTGCCAATAGGATGCGCATATACCCTTCGATCGAGGTGGTGATTGCGGGCGGGGTGGTGCGCGGCTCGGACGGGGGTGTCGTCGGCGAGGCGGCGGTCGATTTCATCAGGCAGTTCAAGGTCGATTATGCTGTCATCGGCGCCTCGGCCATCGATCATGATGGCGCCTTGCTCGATTTCGATTTTCGCGAGGTGAAGGTCGCGCAAGCGATTATCGCCAATGCCAGGCATGTCATCCTCGTGTCCGACCAGACCAAATTCGAACGCACGGCACCTGTGCGCATCGGTCACCTGTCGCAGGTCAACACCTTCATCACCGATCGCTGCGATATCGCTTCGGTACGCAAGATCTGCCAGGAGGCCGAGGTTCAGCTGATCGAGACATCGCTTGGCTGAGATGATTCACGGTCTTCTCGCAGGTGTGTGATATTTCGTTTGACATTCGTTATGAGTTCGAAATAATTCCGCAACGGTTTCGCAAAAGACCCAAAATGGTGCAATGCGAAATCGTGGAGGAGCTAAGTGGACACATCTTCAGTCCGGGACATTTTCGTCATAGGCGGCGGCATCAACGGTTGCGGCATCGCCCGTGATGCCGTTGGGCGCGGGTTTTCGGTCTTTCTCGCCGAGATGAACGATCTCGCCAGCGGAACCTCGTCCGGCTCGACCAAGCTGATCCATGGCGGGCTGCGCTATCTCGAATTCTACGAATTCCGCCTGGTGCGCGAGGCACTCATGGAGCGCGAGGTTCTGTGGAAGAACGCGCCGCACATCATCTGGCCGATGCGCTTCGTGCTGCCCTATGCCAAGGGCCTGCGCCCCGCCTGGCTGATCCGGCTTGGCCTTTTCCTTTACGACCACATTGGCGGGCGCAAATTGCTGCCGGCGACCAGGACGCTCGACATGACGAGCGACCCGGCCGGCAAGCCTTTGAAACCCTTGTTCAAAAAGGCTTTCGAATATTCCGACGGCTGGGTCAACGATGCGCGGCTGGTGGCGCTGAATGCACGTGACGCCGCTGACCGGGGCGCAACGATCCGGACCCGCACGAAAGTGATTGGAGCCCGCCGCGAAGGCGGCATCTGGACGATAGAGATCGAGAACCTGCAGACCGGCGAGACCGAAGAGGTCAAGGCCCGGTTGCTGGTCAATGCGGCGGGTCCTTGGGTCGACCACGTGCTGTCCGGCGTCGTCGGGCAGAATGACGTTCACAATGTTCGCCTCGTGCAGGGCAGCCACATCGTCATCGCCAAGAAGTTCGACGATCCGCGCGCCTATTTCTTCCAGAACAAGGATGGCCGCATCATCTTCGCCATTCCCTACGAGGACGAGTTCACGCTGATCGGCACCACCGATCAGGATTATCCCGGCGATCTGCATGATGTGAAGATCAGCAACACAGAGACCGATTATCTCTGTGCGGCGGCCAGCGAGTATTTCGCGGTTCCGGTCAAGCGCTCGGACATCGTCTGGACCTATTCGGCCGTGCGTCCGCTCTATGATGACGGCGCCTCCAAGGCGCAGGAAGCGACACGCGACTATGTGCTGAAGGCAGATGGCGGAGAGGGCGCCGCGCCGCTGGTCAACGCGTTTGGCGGCAAGATCACCACCTATCGCCGGCTGTCGGAATCGATGCTGGAGAAGATCGAAGGGTTTCTCGGCAGGCGCGGCAAGCCGTGGACATCAGATGCGCCGCTGCCAGGCGGCGATTTTCCCGCCACCGGTTTCGATGCGCAGGTGACGAGGCTGAAATCGGCCTATCCGTTCCTCGACGCACGCCTGGCCCGCCGGTTGACCCGGCTTTACGGCACGCGAGCGCAGGTTCTTCTGGGCCTGGCCAAATCGAATGCTGATCTGGGCCGCAATTTCGGTGCCGATCTCTACGAGGCCGAGATACGTTACCTCGTTGAAAACGAATGGGCTATCACGGCTGAAGATGTACTGTGGCGCAGGACCAAGCGCGGCCTGCATCTCGGCCGCGAGCAGGTGGCATCGCTCGATGAATTCATGCGCGGCATAAGCCGACGGCATGTCGCGGCTGCTGAATGAAGAAGGTTTTGAGCTGATGCGGAAAGCCTGGGAGGAGGCGTCATGCTGGAACTGAGGAACGTCACCAAGACGGTAGGTGCGGTCGAGCACATCCGCGATGTGTCGCTGACGCTTCAGCACGGCTCGCTCAACGTTTTGCTCGGGCCCACGCTTTCCGGCAAGACCAGCTTGATGCGGCTGATGGCCGGCCTCGATGTGCCGACTTCCGGCTCGGTCTGGTTCGACGGCCAGAATGTCACCGGCACGCCGGTGCAGAAACGCAAGATCGCCATGGTCTACCAGCAGTTCATCAACTATCCGGCGATGACCGTCTATGACAATATCGCCTCGCCGCTCAGGGTGGCCGGCGTCGAGCAGCGCAAGATCGACAGTCAGGTGCGCGAAGCGGCGGCTCTCCTCAAGCTGACCCCCTATCTCGACCGTACGCCGCTCAGCCTGTCGGGCGGCCAGCAGCAGCGCACGGCGCTGGCGCGTGCCATCGTCAAGAATGCCAGCCTGGTGCTGCTCGACGAACCGCTTGCCAATCTCGACTACAAGCTGCGCGAGGAATTGCGGGCGGAACTGCCAAGGATATTTGCCGCCGCCGGCACCATCTTCGTTTATGCCACCACCGAGCCGCATGAGGCACTGCTGCTCGGCGGCAACACGGCAACGCTGTCGGAAGGCCGCATCACCCAGTTTGGGCCGACCATCGACGTGTTCCGCAAACCGGTCGATCTGGTGACGGCCAGGACCTTCGCCGATCCGCCGCTCAACACCATTGTGCTGGCCAAAAAGGGGGCGGATTTTCTGCTCGAGGGCGGGGTCAAGCTGCCGGTGCCGGCGGAACTCGTCGGCATCGCCGATACGAACTATACGATCGGCTTCCAGCCGCACCATCTTTCGCTCGATCGGCCCAATGTCTCCGCGGTGCCGGTGCGGGCAAAGGTCACCATCACCGAAATCACAGGGTCCGAGAGCTTCATCCATCTCGACTTTGCCGATGCCCGCTGGGTGATGTTGACCCACGGCATCAGGGATTTCGAGACCGACGCGGTGGTCGAGGTGTTCATCGACCCGCGTCACATCATGGTCTTCGACGAGCACGGCCAGGCCGTGACCGCGCCGAAGCTGGCGGCTTAGGAGGGACGATATGGCACGCATCGACGTCAACCATGTCAGGCATTCCTATCTGCCGAACCCGCGCACGGATGCCGATTTCGCGCTACGCGAAGTGCACCACATTTTCGAGGATGGTGGTGCCTATGCGCTGCTTGGGCCGTCCGGCTGCGGCAAGACCACGCTGCTCAACATCATATCGGGGCTGCTTCACCCTTCCCACGGCCAGTTGCTGTTCAATGGCAAGGACGTGACCACACTGTCGACGCAGGAGCGCAACATCGCGCAGGTGTTCCAGTTCCCGGTCATCTACGACACCATGACCGTCTACGACAACCTGGCCTTCCCGCTGCGCAATCGCGGCGTGCCGGAACCAGATGTCGACCGCAAGGTGCGCGAGACGCTTGACATGATCGACCTGGCCTCGTGGGCGAAAAAGAAGGCAAGGGGCCTGACCGCCGATCAGAAGCAGAAGATCTCGCTCGGCCGTGGACTGGTGCGCTCGGACGTCAACGCCATCCTGTTCGACGAACCGCTGACCGTCATCGATCCGCACATGAAATGGGTGCTGCGCTCGCAGTTGAAACAGCTCCACCGCCGCTTCGGTTACACGATGGTCTATGTCACGCACGACCAGACCGAGGCGTTGACCTTCGCCGACCAGGTGGTGGTCATGTATGACGGCGGCATCGTGCAGATCGGCACGCCGGCGGAACTGTTCGAGCGGCCGCGTCACACTTTTGTTGGCTATTTCATCGGCTCGCCAGGCATGAATGTCGTGCCGGTGGCAATCGAAGGCAGGACGGCGACGCTCGGCTCGGAACGGATCGAATTGCCTGGAGTACCGAAGGCGGGCAGCGGCGCGGTCGAGCTTGGTATCCGCCCGGAATATGTGCGGCTGGGCCGCGATGGAATGGCCGTTTCAATCACCAAGGTCGAGGATGTCGGCCGCCACAAGGTGGTGCGCGCCAAGCTGGAAGGCCGCGACATAGCGGCGGTCATCGGCGAGGACGAAACCGTACCCGCCGAACCAAAGGTGCGGTTCGACCCGGCCGGCATCAACATCTATGCCGATTCCTGGCGGGTCGAGATGGGGGCGTAGATGGAAAAGACCTGGAATAACAAGGCCTGGTTCCTGGTGCTGCCGGTGCTTGTGCTGGTGGCCTTCACCGCGGTCATCCCGCTGATGACGGTCGTCAACTATTCGGTGCAGGACACGTTCGGCAACAATGTCTTCACCTGGGCAGGCACCGAATGGTTCGAGGACCTGCTCTCGTCCAGCCGCTTCTGGGAAGCGATGGTTCGCAACCTGATCTTTTCCTTCATCATCCTGGCCATCGAAGTGCCGCTCGGCATCTTCATCGCGCTCAACATGCCGAAAAAGGGCTGGGGCGTGCCGGTCTGCCTGGTGCTGATGTCGCTGCCGCTGCTGATACCGTGGAACGTGGTCGGCACCATCTGGCAGGTGTTCGGGCGCAGCGATATCGGTCTGATGGGCTACTACCTCAACGCGATCGGCATAGACTACAATTATGTGCAGGATCCATTCGACGCCTGGGTGACGATCATCATCATGGATGTCTGGCACTGGACGAGCCTTGTCGTGCTGCTCTGCTATGCCGGCCTGGTCTCGATCCCGGATGCATTCTACCAGGCGGCCAAAATCGACGGTGCGTCGCGCTGGGCGGTCTTTCGTTACATTCAGTTGCCGAAGATGCAGCGCGTGCTTCTGATCGCCGTGCTGCTGCGGTTCATGGACAGCTTCATGATCTACACCGAACCCTTCGTCGTCACCGGCGGCGGTCCGGGAAACTCGACGACGTTCCTGTCGATCGACCTCGTCAAGACGGCACTCGGCCAGTTCGACCTTGGTCCGGCCGCAGCAATGTCGCTGGTCTACTTCCTCATCATCCTGTTGTTGTCATGGGTGTTCTACACCGTGATGACCAACTACGACGCGGAGCGCTGATATGGCTGGCGCCAACGAACGCACCGAGCGCAATGCAATGAGCCGGACCGCCGCCGCGGAAGGGGGGCTCGCCAGTTCGCTGTCACAGGGCGAACTCGACCGGCGGATGCGCCGGCGCGGCGAGGAATCGCGTTGGTGGTGGATCGTGCCAACGCTCTACATCATCGTTCTGCTGCTGCCGATCTACTGGCTCATCAACATGAGCTTCAAGACCAATGCCGAGATCGTCAACTCGCTGACGCTTTATCCGCATGCACCGACGATCGCCAACTACGTCACCATCTTCACGCAGAAGGCCTGGTATTCCGGCTACATCAACTCGATCACCTATGTCGTCATGAACATGGTGATTTCGGTGTCGGTGGCTCTGCCGGCGGCTTACGCTTTCTCGCGCTATCGCTTCCTTGGCGACAAGCATCTGTTCTTCTGGCTGCTGACCAACCGCATGGCGCCGCCGGCCGTGTTCGCGCTGCCCTTCTTCCAGCTCTATTCGGCCTTCGGCCTCATCGACACGCACATAGCGGTGGCGCTGGCGCACTGCCTGTTCAACGTGCCGCTGGCGGTGTGGATCCTGGAAGGTTTCATGTCGGGCGTGCCGAAGGAAATCGACGAGACAGCCTATATCGACGGTTATTCCTTTCCGCGGTTCTTCATCAAGATATTCATGCCGCTGATCGCCAGCGGCATCGGCGTCGCCTGTTTTTTCTGCTTCATGTTTTCGTGGGTCGAACTGCTGATCGCCCGCACGCTGACCACGACCGATGCCAAGCCGATCGCCGCGACCATGACGCGTACGGTGTCGGCCTCGGGCATGGACTGGGGTCTGCTGGCAGCCGCCGGCGTTTTGACGCTGATCCCCGGCGCGCTCGTGATCTGGTTCGTACGAAACTATATCGCCAAGGGCTTTGCCCTGGGGAGGGTCTGACATGAACCTCGATTTTTCCTGGATGGCGTGGACCTGGCCGACGGCCGCGTTCTTCAGCGTCATCGCGCTGCTTCTGCTTGGCATGGGTGTCTGGGAATACGCCTCGCCCGGCGGCAATCCGCGTATAGGCGTGCTGCGCTTCGAGACGACGCGCGGCGATCGCCTCTTCGTTTCGCTGCTTGGCAGCGCCTTCATCCATCTCGCTTGGCTGGGTCTGGTTGGGCCCAGCCTGTGGTGGGCTCTCGCTCTCTCCGTGGTCTACGCAATTGGCGTGTTCCGCTACGTATAGAGGGGGATACTGATGGAGCGGCCGCGCGTAGGTGGTCGCTCCAGTTCGCACATGAAACCTTTTAAAAACTCGGAGGAGACACAATGCGACGGCAATTTTTAACATCAACGACAGCCCTTGTCCTTTTGCTCGGCGCGGGCCACGCCTATGCCGGAATGGATGAGGCAAAAACCTTTCTCGACAAGGAGATAGGGCCTCTTTCGACGCTCTCGCGCGCCGACCAGGAAAAGGAAATGCAGTGGTTCATCGATGCGGCCAAACCGTTTGCCGGCATGGACATCAAGGTCGTCTCGGAAACCTTGACCACCCACCAGTATGAATCGCAGGTGCTGGCGCCTGCCTTCACCGCCATCACCGGCATCAAGGTCACGCATGACGTCATCCAGGAAGGCGACGTCGTCGAGAAGATCCAGACCCAGATGCAGACCGGCCAGAATCTTTATGACGGCTGGGTCAACGACAGCGATCTGATCGGCACCCACTGGCGCTACCAGCAGGTGCGCGATCTGACTGATTGGATGGCGGGCGAAGGCAAGGACGTCACCGATCCGATGCTCGACGTCAACGACTTCATCGGCACCAAGTTCACCACAGCGCCGGACAAGAAGCTCTACCAGCTTCCCGACCAGCAGTTCGCGAACCTCTACTGGTTCCGTTATGATTGGTTCAACGACGAAAAGAACAAGGCCGACTTCAAGGCCAAGTACGGCTATGACCTCGGCGTGCCCGTCAACTGGTCGGCTTACGAGGACATTGCCGAGTTCTTCACCGGCCGCGACGTCGGCGGCAAGAAGGTCTATGGCCACATGGACTACGGCAAGAAGGATCCGTCGCTCGGCTGGCGGTTTACAGACGCCTGGCTGTCGATGGCCGGCAACGGCGACAAGGGCCTACCGAACGGCCTGCCGGTCGATGAATGGGGCATCAAGGTCGATGAGAACTCTCGTCCGGTCGGCTCATGCACGGCGCGCGGCGGCGACACCAACGGCCCGGCGTCGGTCTATGCGATCCAGAAATACCTCGACTGGTTGAAGGCCTACGCGCCGCCGGAGGCGCAAGGCATGACCTTCTCTGAATCGGGTCCGGTTCCGGCGCAGGGCAATGTCGCCCAGCAGATCTTCTGGTACACCGCCTTCACCGCCGACATGGTCAAGCCCGGCCTGCCTGTCATGAACGACGACGGCACGCCGAAATGGCGCATGGCGCCGTCTCCGCACGGCTCCTACTGGAAGGACGGCATGAAGCTCGGCTACCAGGACGTCGGGTCGTGGACGTTGATGAAGTCGACACCGACTGACCGCGCCAAGGCCGCCTGGCTCTACGCGCAGTTCGTGACCTCCAAGACCGTGGATGTGAAGAAGAGCCATGTCGGTCTCACTTTCATCCGCGACTCCACGATCCACGACAAGAGCTTCACCGAACGCGCTCCCAAGCTCGGCGGCCTGATCGAGTTCTACCGTTCGCCGGCGCGCGTACAGTGGACGCCGACCGGCACCAATGTTCCCGATTATCCGAAGCTGGCACAGCTCTGGTGGCAGAACGTCGGTGACGCTTCGTCGGGCTCCAAGTCGCCGCAGGAAGCAATGGATGGCCTCTGCGCCGACCAGGAGAAGGTTCTGGAGCGTATAGAGAAGTCGGGTGTCCAGGGCGATATCGGTCCGAAGATGGCCGAAGAGCATGACCTTGCTTACTGGAATGCCGACGCGGTTAAGAAGGGCAACCTCGCGCCGCAGCTGAAGCTGGACAATGAGAAGGAAAAGCCGGTCACCATCAACTACGACGAGTTGGTCAAGAGCTGGCAGAAGTAAGACGGTCTATGCGGGCGTTCGCGCCCGTGTGAATTGAGGGAGGCGGCGCGTTGCCGTCTCCCTTCTTTGTGTCAAGGCGGAGGATGCGCGAATGAGCGGTTTTGTGCTGGCGATCGACCAGGGGACGACATCGACTCGGGCGATCCTGTTCGACGGTCAGATGAAGGTCGTGGGCAGCGGGCAGAAGGAATTCGCCCAGCACTATCCGGCCTCCGGCTGGGTCGAGCACCATCCCGAAGAGATCTGGGCGAGCGTCATGACCACCGTGAAGGCTGCACTGAAGGCCGCTGGCCGCGAGGCTTCCGATGTGGCGGCGATCGGCATCACCAATCAGCGCGAGACCGTCGTCATCTGGGACAAGGCGACGGGTAAGCCGATCCACAACGCCATCGTGTGGCAGGACCGGCGCACCGCGCCTCTGTGCCAGAAGCTGAAGAAGCAGGGGCTGGAGAAGAAATTTACACGCAAGACAGGGCTTCTGCTCGACCCCTATTTCTCGGGCACCAAGATCGCCTGGATGCTGGACAAGGTGAGGGGCGCGAGGAAACGTGCCGAGAAGGGCGAATTGCTGGCCGGTACCATCGACAGTTTTTTGATCTGGCGGCTGACCGGCGGCAAGGTTCACGCCACCGACGCCACCAACGCCTCGCGCACGCTGGTCTATAATATCGAGAAGAATGCCTGGGACGACGAACTGCTTTCCATCCTGCGCATCCCGGCCGCGATGCTGCCGGAGGTCAAGGATTGCGCCGACGATTACGGAGTTTGCGAGAAGGGGCTGTTCGGGGCCGAGATAAAAATCCTCGGCGTTGCCGGCGACCAGCATGCCGCGAGCATCGGTCAGGCCTGTTTCGAACCGGGCATGATGAAATCCACCTACGGCACAGGCTGTTTTGCGCTGCTCAACACCGGCAGCGATCTGGTGCGCTCCAAGAACCGCCTCTTGACGACCATCGCCTACCGGTTGAACGGCAAGACTACTTATGCGCTGGAAGGCTCGATCTTCATCGCTGGAGCTGCCGTGCAATGGCTGCGCGACGGCATCAAGGTGATCGGCAAGGCCGAGCAGAGCGGCAAGCTCGCGGCTGAAGCCGATCCGACGCAGAACGTCTATCTAGTACCGGCCTTTGTCGGCCTAGGCGCGCCGCACTGGGACGCCGAGGCCCGTGGCGCCATCTTCGGACTGACCCGAAATTCCGGTCCGGCCGAGTTCGCCCGAGCGGCTTTGGAATCCGTTGCCTACCAGACCCGCGACCTGCTCGATGCCATGCACAAGGATTGGAAGGGCGCCAAGGCAAAGACGGTGCTGAGGGTCGATGGTGGCATGGTGGCTTCAGACTGGACCATGCAGCGCCTGGCCGACATTCTCGATGCGCCGGTCGATCGGCCGACCATTCTCGAGACGACCGCGCTGGGGGCCGCCTGGCTCGCCGGCTCGAAGGCGGGCGTGTGGCCCGCGGCGAGGGAGTTTGCGAAAAGCTGGGCACTTGAGCGACGGTTCGAGCCTGATATGAATAGCTCGATCCGATCCACCAAGCTGGCAGGCTGGCGCGATGCGGTGCGAAGGACGCTCAGTGTGTCATAAAGAGCCGTCTGATTGGGCGAGGGGGAAATGGAGCCAAACTGGTATTCTGCTTGGCGCGACGAGGCAATCGAGCAGTTGGAATCCAAGAATAGCCGCTTGGAGAAAGAATTCCGCATTGGCCACTGGTCGCGCTATGACTTGAAGAATGGAAGCCTCTTGTTCTCCCAGGATGAGGCGACCAAGGTGATCACCGGAATCCAGCTCGCCGGTTCCACAAACGCAAAGGCACAGAACTGGCTGTGGGCATGGGCGAATTTAAATTTGCCCGATAGTCTTCTCAGAGACGCAAGGCTGGTCCGATCTTTCGGCGAGAAGAACAACATCCGCGAACTGACTCAGCCTTACGTGATAGATGCGGAGAATGAGCTTGAAGTGCTGGGTTGGGAATTGACCGCCGTAATGGTTCGAATTTGCGATGCACTAGGAGCGTACCGCTCACCCCAAGGTGAAGGTGGTGCGCTTTTTTATGTCCTCAAGAGCGTCAACTGGGCAGGCTGATGCCGTTCGGCAATTAAAGGTACAAGGCCCGCGCCAGCTATGGCGCGGGCCTTTCGACGCATTGTATTCATCCTCACGCAGGATCAGTAAGGCGAACGGCACTCCCGACGAGGACCATTGTTCGGCTGGAAGGTGTTGTCCGAGGCGCGATAGCTCCGATAGTGGTCGTAGCACCACTGCACATGGGCATTGCCTTCATAGACGCGGTTGTTCTCGTTGGCGATCGCGCCGGTGATCAAGGCGCCAGTCGCAAAAGCCGCGAGCGGGAACCAGTAGTCGCCGTGACGGCGATAGCCGCGGTGATATTCACGATAGCCGCGATGACCATTCCAATACATGTCACCGTTGCGGCTAAAGCTGCGATTGCGTGAGAAATTGCGGTCGAAGGAGCGGTTTCTCCTCCACTCCCGGTACTGCACTGTCTGCACATCCGGCGTTGCCGCCTGGGATAATGGTACGTAGGCCGGCTGGGCGTTGACCGGCACTACCTCCGCCGCGACGAATGTGGCCGAGAGGGCGGCGGCAAGCAGGCCCGTTGTGATTCTATTCATTGGTATTCTCCTCAAGCGTTTGTCGGACGTCCCATTGGCAAAAAACGATAGCGCGTCGGATTTGTTCCCCATGCCGGCCGCCGCCGCCGGACTGAGATCGAAACTGCCTGGCTGCTCGCCAGAACCCGGGGACCAAGCGGGGGCCAATGATTTAGGGCAAAGAGCGGGTTTGGAACCCATCTTTTCCGGTTGACCGGTCGCGGCACTCTCCCTATGTTCCGCGCAATTTCGAGGGCGGCCTTTTCGAGCCCGCGGGAGCGCGTAGCTCAGCCGGTAGAGCAACTGACTTTTAATCAGTAGGTCATGGGTTCGAATCCCATCGCGCTCACCACTGTCAGACGGTCCGTTCCGGACACATGGGTTACGGTTTATACCGGAGACATGGGTAACACTTTTGGCCCGAACGGGTTTTGGAGTGGTTCGAGCCTGCATGTCTCATCGTCGAAATATCCCAAATCGTAGTCCATGAAGCTGGCCACCAGATGTGATCCTCGACCTGTTTGATGCCGAGGGTCTGGCCGGCAAAGACGAGGCTGAGATTGATCTTCTTTCTGTTATAGCAGATGCGGCCGCAGGTGGTGACGGTGACGGCCTTGTCGT
>NZ_AZUY01000031.1 GCF_000513935.1 Mesorhizobium sp. WSM3626
GGTAGCCGATGAACAGCGCCTTGAACATCAAGGTCGGATCGAGCGGCGGCCGGCCATTGTCGGCGCAGTACAGCGGCGCCGTCAGCTCGTGGATAAAGGAAAAGTCGATCACGCGGTCGATCTTGCGCAACAGATGATCAGCCGGAACAAGCTGATCCAACGTCACCATCTCGAGCGCGGTCTGTTCAGGGGCGGGTCGCTTCAACATGACCCAGTGAATCAAAAACCCTAGGCAAAAGCCAGGGGTTTGTCAGCAGTCTGAACGCCGCCCATCGGGCGGCGTTTTTCGTTTACAAGGCGGAAGGCTCCGGGCTGAGTTCCCTCAGCCTGGATGAATTCATTCAGCCGATGCGATCGCCACTTTTCGGATCAAACAGATGCAGCGACGCGGGATCGGCCGCCAGCCGCACCATGTCGTTGGGCTTCACGCCGCTGCGGCCCATGGCAAAGACGCAAAGCTGCTGGCCGGCCAGTTTGACATAGAACTGCGTCGACAGGCCGAGCGGCTCCACCACGCCCACTTCGCCTTGCAGGGGGCCGTCATCGGCCAGCCGGATATGCTCGGGGCGCAGGCCGACGGTGATGACGTCGCCATCCCTGAGCGGCAGGCCGTCCGGCAGCCGAAGCTTCTGGCCATCGGACAACACGGCGTCCACCTTGCCGCCCTTCTTCACCGCCGCCGGCAGGAAATTCATCCCAGGCGAGCCGATGAAGCCGGCGACGAATATATTGGCCGGCCTGTCATAGAGATCGAGCGGCGCGCCGACCTGCTGGATCAGCCCGTCATGCATGACGACGATGCGATCGGCCATGGTCATCGCCTCGATCTGGTCGTGGGTGACGTAGACAGAAGTGGTCTTCAACTGCTGGTGCAGTGCCTTGATCTCGGCGCGCATATGGACGCGCAATTTGGCGTCGAGGTTCGACAGTGGCTCGTCGAAGAGAAAAACCTTGGGATCGCGCACGATGGCACGGCCCATGGCGACGCGCTGGCGCTGGCCGCCGGACAATTGCCTGGGCAAGCGTTGCAGGAACGGGTCGAGCCCCAGCCGCTTGGCCGCACCATCGACGCGAGCATCGATCGCCGGCTTATCGGCCTTTCGCAGCATCAGGCTGAAGCCCATGTTCTTCGATACGTCCATATGCGGATAGAGCGCGTAGGACTGGAACACCATGGCGATGTCGCGGTCCTTGGGCGCCACGTCGTTGACCAGCCGCTCGCCGATGCGGATTTCGCCGCCGGAGGCTTCCTCGAGCCCTGCGATCATGCGCAAAAGCGTGGACTTGCCGCAGCCGGACGGTCCGACCAGCACGACGAACTCGCCATCGGCAATCTCAAGATCGACCGCGTGCAGGACGCGCACGGCGCCGTAGTCCTTACGAACCTTTTCGAGTGTAACAGAGGCCATCGATCTATCCTTTGACGGCGCCGGCGGTCAGGCCGGTGACGAGATAGCGTTGCAGGAAGGCGAAGAAGATGCAGACCGGGATCAGCGCCAGGATCGACGCCGCCATCATCTGCCCCCAATCGACGGCGAACTTGCCGATGAAGGTGAGCAGGCCGACGGCGAAGGTCTTCTGGTCGTCGCTGGAAATCAACATCAGCGCGAACAACAGTTCGCTCCATGCGGCGGTGAAGACGAAGCCCAGCGTCGCGCCCATGCCGGGCAGCGTCAGCGGCACGATCACCCGGCGCATTGCCTGCGCGCGGGTGCAGCCGTCGATCATCGCCGCCTCCTCCAGATCCTTCGGGATGCCATCGAAGAAGGACTGCATCAGGAAGGTGGCGAAGGCGGTGTTGAAGGCGGTGTAGATGATGATCAGCCCGGTCAGGCTGTTGATCAGGCCGATCTGACCCATCACGCGGTAGATCGGCGGAATGACCATCACCAGCGGAAAGGTCTGGGTCAAAAGGAGCAACAGCGCCAGTGCAGCCTTGCCGCGAAAGGTGAAGCGCGACATGGCGTAGCCGGCGAGCGTGGCGATGACCGTGACCAGGGCCGCCGTCGACACCGAGACGATGACGCTGTTGAGGAAATAGCGTGGGAAATCGGTGGCTTCGAGCACGGTGACGAAGTTCTGTAGTGTCATGTGCGACGGCCAGAAGGTGATGCCTTCGGAATAGAGCAGCCGCTCAGGCGTAACCGAAATCTTCAGCGTCCAGTAGATCGGGAACAGAGCGAAGACCACATAGGCGGCGATCGCGGCGTACAGGCCGATGCCGCCGAAGAAGCGCTGCGGGGCTGAGCGTCCAGCGATCATCAGGCGTGTCTCACAAGCGAGCGGCGGATGGCGATCAGCACGATCGCGTAGGCGATGAGCAGGACGAGCAGCAGCACGGCCACAGCCGAGGCATAGCCCTTGTCCAGCGACTTGAAGGCGCTGACATAGATGTAGACCGGAACCGTGTTGGTCGAGCCGGCCGGTCCGCCCTCGGTCATGACGAAGATCAGGTCGGCGAAGGTGGCGATCCAGATCGTGCGCAGCATCACCGTGATGGCGATGGTCGGCGCCAGGAACGGCAGTGTCACCTTGGTGAAGCGTTGCAACGGAGAAGCGCCGTCGATCGCCGCCGCCTCATGCAGTTCCGAGGGGATAGACTTCAGCGCCGCCAGCAGCGTGATGGCGAAGAACGGAATGCCGAACCAGACATTGGCGATGATCGGCCCCCACATGGCGGTGGCCGGATCGGAGAGAACGTTGGTCGGTTCGGCTTTCAGCCCCAGCGCGAAAAGCCAGTGTGGCAGCGGACCGACGATCGGGTTGAACAGCCAGGCCCAGGTCAGGCCCGACAGGAAGGACGGCACCGCCCAGGGCAGGAAGACCAGCGCCTGCACCACCTTGCGGCCCCAGAACGGCTTGTCGAGCAGCAACGCCAGGCCAAGACCGAGGAAGAACTGGAAGAACAGGCTGGTCACCGTCCACCACAACGTGTTGATCAGCGCCTGGCCCAGCACCTGATCCGACAGCATCGCCTGATACTGCCCGAGCCCGACATATTCGGATTTGAAGGCCGAGAATTTGCGGAAGGAGTAGCTGATCCCGATGACCAGCGGCACGAGCAGCACCACGACCAGCAGGATGATCGCCGGGCTGAGATAGAGCCAGGGCTCGATCGTCGCGTGGGAGAGCCGCTTCTTTCGCGGCCTCCCTGCGGATCGAATTTCGGATACGGCATAAGTCATTGGCTGTGGGCGTCCTCTGGGAGCGCGGCGTTGGCGACAAGCGTCCTTCTCCCCGTTTTACGGGGAGAAGATGCCGGTCCACCCTCCGCAGCTGCAGCGCAGCTGCTGCGGGGGACGGGCAGGCGGATGAGGGGCGGCGCCAGCTTCCCAGAACACAGCGCTGCCCCTCATCCGGCCCTATCGGGCCACCTTCTCCCCGTGAACGGAGAGAAGGCAAAAGAGGCGCTTACTTCTTGTTCTTCGCCAACCAGTCCTGCTGTTCCTTGGTCAGGAAGGCAGCCCATTGGTCGGCGACGTCCTTGGCCGTCTTCTGGCCAAGCAGCACTTCCTGGAAGTTCTTGATCGCCACCTGGTCGACGAAATTGCCGAGGTTTTCCAGATGCGTCGGCGGCGTCACCATTTCATATTTGGAACTGTCGCTCAGCTCCGTGAACCAGCCCTTGAACTGCTCGGTCTTGAAATGGGGATCCTGCTCGGCGCCCTTGTGGATCGGCACGACGCCGACTTCCTTAGCCCATTCCAGATTGTCCTTCGGCGAGAGCAGCGTTGCCATCAGCTTCCAGGCGTCGTCCTTGTGCTGCGAATTGGCGAACATCGCCCAACCAGCATAGCCCAGCGTTGGGTAGGATTTGCCGCTCGGTCCGACCGGCAGCGGCGCCACGGCGAAGTCGTCGGCATTCATCTTGTCGGCGATGCCGAGCAACGCGTCCGGATCCTGGTTGAGCATGGCGCAGGTGCCGGAATAGAAACCGGTGACGGTCTCATTGAAGCCCCAGCTCACGGAATCCTTCGGCGCAAGACCGTTCTTGTACATGTCGGCCAGCATCTGCAGGCCCTTGACCGAGCCCTCTTCATTGATGGTCGAAGTGCCGTCCTCGTTGAAATAGCCGCCCTTGCCGGCAGCGATGTTCATGAACATGTGCATACCGTTGAAGGCGCCCGGCCCGCCGCGCAGGCAATAGCCATACTTTCCAGGGATGGCGGAGATCTTCTTGGAATCGGCGACGAAATCGTCGAGCGTTGCCGGCGGGCCGTCGAGACCGGCCTCCTTGAACAGCTTCTTGTTCCAGAACAGCGCGTTCACATAGTAGCCATAGGGGATCATGAACTGGGTGTTGTTCACGGTCGAGCCGAACTGCTTGGCGCGGTCGCCGAGCGTCTTGGCGTCGTCCCATTTGGCCATATAGGGGCCGAGATCCTCGAGTTGGGCGTTGTTGGCATAAAGCCCCATCCAGCGTTCCGGCATCTCGACCACATCGGGCGTATCGCCGGCCTGCACCATGGTGAGGAATTTTTCGAAGGCCTGGCCCCAGGGCAGCGAGACGAGCTCGACCTTGACGCCGGGATTGGCCGTCTCGAACTCGGCGATCTGCTTTTTCAGGAATTCGGTGCGTGGCGGACTGGTGATCACCTCGACCATTTTCAGGGTCGAATCGGCCAGCGCGCCTCCGGCGGAAATCGCCAGCCCCGCGACGGTGGCAAGCATGACGGTCAGTTTTTTCATGTTCAAGACTCCCATTTTGAACCCGCTTGTTATTTTCTGGCTTTTTCGAAGGCCTGGGCGACATCCGCCCAGAGATCCTCGACACTTTCCAATCCGACATTGAAGCGGATGGTTCGGGGGCTGACGCCGAAGCGCGCCATCGAATTCAGTCCCGGCGTCTGTTCCAGCGACGCCTTGGCCGGCACGACCAGACTCTCATGCCCGCCCCAGCTGACGCCGATGCGGAAATATTTCAACGCGTCGACGAAGACGGGAATGTCGATATCCTCGGTAACCTCGAACGAGAACAACCCGCCATAGCCGGCAAGCGTCGCCTTGCCCGGATGGTTCGAATAGACAGGGTGGTTGACCCGCTCGACATTGCCATGCGCCTTCAGCCGCTCGGCGATGGCAAGCCCGCTCTTCATGTGGTGCGGCAGGCGCAGCGGCAGCGTGCGCAGGCCGCGCAGCAGCAGCCAGGCCTCGAACGGCGACAGCTTGCCACCGAGATAGGAATAGGTCTGCTCGTTGATATGCTTGATGTGCGCGGCCGAGCCAGCCACCACGCCGGCAACGGTGTCGCTATGGCCGCCGAGATATTTCGAGGCCGAGTGCAGCACGAGGTCGACGCCGTGCGAGATCGGCTTCTGGAACACCGGCGTCGCCCAGGAATTGTCGATGGTGGTGACGATGCCCTGTTCCTTGGCCAACCGGGTCAGATGCGGCAGGTCCTGGAGTTCGAACACCATCGAGGTTGGGCTTTCCAGGTAAAGCAGCTTGGCGCCGGGCAATGCCCCCGCGACCGCATCCGGGTCGGAGCCGTCGACATAGTCGACCTTGATGTTGAGCCGCGGTAGGAGGCGTTCGAACAGCCGGTAGGCATCGCCGTAACAATTGCGCACCGCAACGATGCGCTCGCCCGCTCCGACGAAGGCAAGCACGGTTGCGCTGATCGCCGCCATGCCGCTGGAGAATCCGCGCGCGGCCTCGGCGCCTTCGAGCGCCGCGACCCGCGACTCGAACTCCATCACCGTCGGATTGTCGCCGCGCGAATAGATCGGCTGCTTTCGTTTGCCGGCAAACGTATCAGCCATTTCGGCATAATTGGCGAAGGTGAACAGTGAGGTCTGGTAGATCGGCGGCACGACGGCGCCGCCTGGGAACGGCTCGTCATGCGCCAAAAGCGTCGCCGCCTCGGCGAGATAGTCTTGATCGAAACCGGCTGGCTGCTCGTTCATCTCAGGTCCGAAGTTTGAGTTTGGCCGCACCGCGCTTCAGGTCGTCCTCGACGGTGGCGATGAGCTTCAGCGCCTCGGCGCGGGCGCCCCGTGGATCGCGTGCCGCGATGCATTCGTAGATGGTGCGGTGATAGGGAAAGCTGGCATGGCCGAAATCGCGCACGCCGAGCGGATGCTCCCAGAAGCGATGGAACAGTTCGTGCATGGCGGCGATGATCTGTTCGAACAGCGGATTGCCGGAGACCCGGTAGATCGCCTGGTGGAATTCCCAGTCCTCTTCCGATGACATGCCGTCAAGGGTGCGAAACGCCTGCTCCATGATATCGAGCTTGCGTTCGATCTCGGCAATGTTGGCCGGGCTTGCCCGCTCGGCGCACAGCGCCGCCGCTTCCGCTTCCAGCGCGCGGCGGATTTCCAGCGTCTGCATCAAGCTGGTGAAGTCATTGCCGCCCGCCAGCGTCAGCGGCAGATGCAGCATGTCGGGCGAGACGGCCGCCTTGAGATAGGTGCCGCTGCCTTGCCGTCGTTCGACCAGGCCCAATCCTTCCCACCGCGTCAGCGCCTCGCGCACCGTGTTGCGGCTGACCTTGAGCCGTTCTGCCAGGATGCGCTCGGTCGGCAGTCGCCCACCAGGCTGCAGGGCCTCGGCGCGGACGAAGCCCACCAATGCCTTCAGCACGGCGTCGTCACGCGCCGTCGTCTGAATGGGTGGCAGGCTGTTCTGGTCCACACTTCCTCCAAATGGTCCAATGGTCCAACCAATTTCTGCACAGATGGGCCCTCCTGTCAATCGCTTGTCAGGAGGCAACCAGTCTTCAGCCTGTGGAAGGTTATGACGCGCTGCGTTCAAAAGGATACCCGGGCGCGGCAGCCGGTCCGAACCATCTTGTCAGCGCATCGGCCAATCCCTGTTGCGTCCCAATTCCGACCCAAGCCACGTATCCATCGGGCCGGATCAAAACCGCGTCGGGTGCAGCGACCGTTCCCAGTACAGGAAGCTCCCAGGCACCGGCATACCCGGCATCGATATGCCGGATCCGGTCGATCCAAGGCGCGGTGTCCAGCCTGCCTGGTTCACCGAAATTGAGGAGCAGCGGCCGCGCGTCGTGAAGCAAGGTAAACAGCCGTAGCGGCCCGTTGGCGGTGGTGAGGTCGAGATCGGGCATGCGCCGCCCAAGCAGCGCGTGCCCTTCCCCGAGGTCGTAGTGGACACCCAGGCCGGACATCTCCGCGGCGATCCGTTTGCGTGGCCCGTCCATGGCGAGCAGCTCGGCAAAGGTATCGCTCAATGCCTTGGTGCGTGCATCCATACGACGAAGCGCGACCTGCGCGAGCGCGTTGCGCAGCACGCGGGCGGCGACCGGATGGCGTTCGGCATGGTAGCTGTCGAGCAGGCTGTCCGGTGATACCAGCTTGATCACCTGTGCCAGTTTCCATCCGAGGTTGACCGCGTCCTGCACGCCGATGTTGAGGCCCTGTCCGCCCATTGGGGGATGGACGTGCGCGGCATCGCCGGCCAGCAGAACACGTCTGTCGCGGTAGGCGGCAGCCTGGCGCGTCATGTCGGTGAACCGCGAAATCCAGGTCGGACTGTGGACCCCGTAATCGGTGCCATACACTGCGACGAGTGCCTCGCTGAGATCGCGCAGTGTCGGTTCGCCACCAATGGTCAGTTGCCTCTCGGTCAGCACGACACCCACCCGGCCACTTTCCTCGATCTTGCCGATCGCATGAATACCGTAGGCGTCGCTGCGAAAGCCCAATGCAGGTTCCTCCGCCATCTCGACCTCGGCGATCATCCAGCTCATCGTTGGATCCCATCCGTCGAACGCGATGCCCGCCGCCTTGCGGATCATGCTGCGTCCGCCGTCGCAGCCGACGAGATACTGCGCCCTCAGGCACTGGCCACCGGACAGATCGACGTCGACGCCACCATCACCCTGTGCGAAACCCGTGACATCCTGTCCGCGATAGATCGGCACCCCCAACTCGCTGATCCAGTCGGCCAATATCCGCTCGATATGGTTTTGCCGCAGCGCCAGCAGATAGTTGTGCCGCGTGGGAAAATCGCTGATGTCCAACCGGATCATGTGAAATCCCACGGACGGCGATGGCTGTCCCTGCGAGAGGAACCGGCCGGCAATTCCGCGCTGGTCGAGCACCTCGATGGTGCGTGCGTGCAGGCCACCCGCCCGCGAACCGATGAGTTCCTGATTTGGCCGCCGCTCGACAATGGCCACATCGACGCCAGCCAAAGCGAGTTCGCCGGCCAACATCAACCCGGTCGGACCGCCTCCGGCGATCACCACCGCATGGTCCCGACGCACTTGACCTCTTGGCAACAATTCCGGCATTTCGCCACTCCCGTTTCCGTTAACCTGGGTCGCGGTTTTACGGGAACAGCCGGGTCTTGCCGCAAGCCCCTTGTGCGCCATATCTATGAAATGGAGGGGGTAGCTTCTCTCCGTCCCCTTTTGTGAACGGCAGCGAAAAGTCACGACCTTGCGAAATGATAGCACGCGAAGTGCAACTGAAGCCGTTACAATCCAGGTTCAGACCCTGCCGCGCACAAAAAAGCCCCGGCACTTCCGGGGCTTGACGCAGATTCCTAATGTCATATCGGAAAAAGGGGGCCGGTCGGCGTTTGGCAGCGGTACGAGGAGGCCACTATGTGCCAGCGCCGGCCGGCCGACCCCACGGACCCAGGAGATGCGGCGGACCTGAGCATCATGGGGTATTCCTGAGGGACCGAGCCGGCGATCTACCCTCGTGCCGGCTCGTCTTGGCCTGCACATTTACGCAAGAGCTTATGAAAATCAACAGTTTCTTAACCAAGGCTCGCGAATCGCTTGGATTAAGGTAAATGGGTAACCCTGTTGGGTTGACCGGATAATCCGGCCCGGACCGTCAGGCCGCCTTGGCAACGACGCGGTTGCGGCCGCCGCTCTTGGCTTCGTAGAGCGCGAGATCGGCGCGCTTCATCAGCGCCGCCACCGTATCCACGCCCTTCAGCACCGATGACACGCCAACGCTGACGGTGACCTCGATCGTCTTGCCGTCGGCACCGATGGCGAACGGCATCTGGGCGATTTCGGCGCGGATGCGCTCGGCCACTTTCTCGGCAACGGTGCCGTCGGTGTCCGGCATCACCACCACGAACTCCTCGCCGCCGAACCGGCAGGCAAGGTCGATACCTCTGACGTTCTTGCGCAGCCGCCGTGCGAATTCGCGCAGCACATCGTCGCCGCCGTCATGGCCGTGCGTGTCATTTATTGACTTGAAGCGGTCGAGATCCGTGATCATCACCGACAGCGGCCGGCGCCGCGCCACGGCGCGGTCGAACAGCGTCTGCAGATGGCTGTCGAGATAGCGGCGGTTGTGCAGACCGGTCAGGCCGTCGGTCACGGCCATTTCGATGGTCTGGGTAACGCTGGCGCGCAATTGGTCGTTGTAGCGCTTGCGGCGCACCTGGGTGCGCAGCCGCGCCGTCAGTTCCTGCTGGTCGATCGGCCGCATCAGATAGTCGTTGATGCCGAGTTCCAGCCCTCGGATGATGCGCTCCTCCTCGCCCTCCTCCGCCAAAAGGATGATCGGCACGAAACGGGTGCGGTCGAGCGAGCGCAATTGCGAGCAGAGCCTGAGCGGATCGAAATCGGCGAAGGCCGTCGAGATCATCACGCATTCATAGGGCGTTTCGGCGGCTTGGAAGAACCCGGCATGCGGATCGCCGGTGACGTCGAGGTCGGCCCGGTCGCGCAACATCTTCTGGATGCGCTCGACCGACGATTTGCGCTCATCGATCAAAAGCACTTTCGGCGTCGTGTCCTCGGACGCGAAATTGCGGCTCAAAAGTTCTTCGATGCCGATGTTGCGTGTGGTCGAGGCGCGCAGCCGAAGCTCGTCGGTCAACGACTTCAGGCGGACCAGGCTCTTGACGCGCGTCATCAGCTGCAGATCGTTGACCGGCTTGGTCAGGAAATCGTCGGCGCCGGCCTCCAGCCCGCGCACGCGATCGGAAACCTGGTCGAGCGCCGTGATCATCACCACCGGAATGTGCGACGTCGCCGGATCGCTCTTCAGCCGCCGGCAGACCTCGAACCCGTCCATATCGGGCATCATCACGTCGAGCAGCACGACGTCGACCTTGCCGTTCTCGCAGGTCTCGATCGCGTCGGGCCCGTTGGTGGCGGTCAGCACCTCGAAATATTCGGCCAGCAGCCGGACCTCCAGCAGCCTGACGTTGGCAGGGATGTCGTCGACGACGAGGATCCGCGCGGTCATTTCACAAGGCTCCGGCTCGGCTGGAAGGGAACATCAGGCATCGCCCAGATAGGATTTGATGGTTTCGATGAAGCGCGGCACCGAGATCGGCTTCGAAATATAGGCCTCGCAGCCGCCCTGGCGGATGCGCTCCTCGTCGCCCTTCATCGCGAAGGCAGTCACGGCAATGACCGGGATGACGTGCAGATCGTCGTCCTCCTTCAGCCATTTGGTCACTTCCAGCCCCGACACTTCTGGCAGTTGGATGTCCATCAGGATGAGGTCCGGCCGGTGTTGGCGCGCCAGGTCGAGCGCTTCCAGACCGTTGCGGGTGCGCACCGTCTCGTAACCGCTTGCTTCGATGAGGTCCCGAAAGAGCTTCATATTGAGCTCATTGTCCTCGACGATCATGACCTTCTTAGGCATCGAAATCCCGTCCCGGCCGTCCTCCGCCCGGAGGTGGCCGTCATGCGCTCTTTCCTTGGACGCACCAAACCCTGCTTCACGATACGGCAATATGATTGACGAAACGGAAACCCGTAGCCTGCAAAGCAGCACGAATTCCGCCGCGCCTCCCGCGCATCCAAAAGGCGCGCCGCGCTCTAATGGCTTGCCGCGGCCAACTCTTGCCATTACTGCGGGAGAGACTCATTCCACACACCGAAGGTAGTGATGGCAAACGCAGCGTCAATGCGCGAAGAGGCCGAAACCATTGCCGTCAAGGCATTGGGCTTCGTTGCCGCCGATCCGGAGCTTTTACCGCGCTTTCTGGCGATCACCGGAATAGAGGCGCATTCGATCCGCCGGGCGGCCGGCGAGCCGGGTTTCCTGGCCGGCGTCCTGCAATTCATTCTCGCCCACGAGCCGACTTTGATGCGCTTCGCCGAGGAGACCGGCACGCCACCGGCGGCTGTCGGCAAGGCGTTGCGCGCCTTGCCGCTTGGCGATGACAATCACGAGCGTTCCACATGAGCGATGATCCCGAAACCGCGCGCCAGATCGAGGAACTGGCGGCTGACGACAGGCCGCTGCTCGTGCTCGACGTCGACGACGTGGTGCTCGAATTCATCCGCCCTTTCCCGCATTTCCTCAAGGCGCGTGGCTATGGCCTGACGCTGGCATCCTTCCGGCTGACCGGTAACATTGCCGAAACGGCCAGCGGCCGGCTGATCGAACAACCCGAAGTCGCGGCACTTTTGGGTGATTTCTTCGACGCGCAAGCCGATTGGCAGAGCATCACCGATGGAGCCGCGAAAGCTTTGACGGGGCTTGGAGACCGCGCGGAAATCATATTGCTGACGGCCATGCCACACAGGCATCGTGCCGTTCGCCGCGCGCATCTCGACGCCCTCGGGCTAAGCTATCCGCTGCTGACCACCGAAATGGCCAAGGGCCCGGCGGTGGCCAGGCTGCGCGGCAAGACCGGGCGGCCGGTGGTCTTCGTCGACGACCAACCGGCCAATCTGGCGTCGGTGCGGGAATCTGTCGCCGACGCAAATCTTTTCCACCTGATGGCCGACAATTCGCTGCGCTCGTTCCTGCCGTCGGTCCCGGACGATGTCATCGTCGTCCAGGATTGGCACCAAGCCGCGCCGAAGATCGCGGCCGCGCTGGGACTTCAGGCGCTTTGACGCACTCCCGCGCGGAAAACCGCTTTACACTTTTCCTGGAATTGGTCGAGGGCTGAAACCTCAAGGATTGAGCTTAGCCCCTGCCCCGCCGTTAGCGCTGCCGCCATTGTCACCGCCGCCATTGTCGCTACCGCCGCTCTCGTCGTCCGAGCCGTCACCATCGTCGACGCTGTCGTCCACCGCTGGGTCAGCGGGCTTCAGCATGACGCCGTTGACGGCGACCGAGCCGTCGGCCTTGGTGTTGATGACCCATTCCAGCTTGCCGTCCGGCAGCGTCTTGGCAAAACCCTTCGCCATGAGAGCGACAGGCACGTACTGCCCAACCTCCGGCTCCGCCTTCGCTGCTTCCTGCAGATGTTCCATGATCTTGTCGAAGCCGGCGACGTCGACAGTGAGATTTGCGTCAGGTTTCTGGCCGAAGCTTGTCATCTCGCCTTCTAGCGCGATTTCCATGTCCTTGTTCTTCACGGTGCTGTGGCCGATGACGACCTTCGGCGTCTTGGCAAGGAAGTCGGCTTTGAGCTGGTCGCCGAACTCGGCCGGCAGCGGCGGATCCTGATTGAGGTCAAAGGCTTCGATCGTCTTCTTCGCCATGTTGTAGAGATCGATGTTGGCGCCGCCGAAGTTCAGGTCGATATCGGTGGGCAGCAGCGCCACGCTCCAGCTCGGCAAGAGCTGCTGCGGCACGGTCAGCCCCGAAGCCTTGATGCCATAGTTGATCTTGCCGTTCTGGGCGACCCCGTCGGAACCGAACGCTACGCCGAACTGGGTTGCCCCGAACGTACCGATCGGGCTGTCGACCGCGAAATCCTTGAAGCCATAGGTTCCGTCGATACGCTCCCACACCGGAAGTGCTGCAAGCAGAAGCGACTTGAGCTGCGCCTGGTTTGCCTTCAGCGTCTTCTCGTCCTCATTGGCCACGGCAAACGCCAGCAGGTCGAGCAGTGGCTTGGTCTGCACACCCTTGCCACCGGCCTCCACAGTAAATTCCGGCGACTTCACGGTAACGGGAAAATTCAGCCCGTTCTCGGGATCATTGAATTTTATCGCTTCGACGAAGTTCGAAATCTTTTGCGACGTCGTGAAATCGACGCCGCCATTGGCCGCCTTGGTCGCGGAAAGCGTCACGGTGCCGGCACCAGCGCTCGCCTCCATCTGCTGCTTGCTATCCTGCGACGACATCGTCATCCCGGCAATCGAGCTCGTGGCGCTGGTGAAGGCCGCCAGCTTGGGGTCATAAACGCCGCTGCCCTTGCCGTCCTTGATCGAAAACCGCGTGCTTTGCTTTCCCTGGGGGCCGTTGAATTCGAAGGACGCGCTCTGCGAAAAATCCATCGAGACATCCCAGGACCCGTCACTGCGCGGCTTGACCAGCAGGGCGTAGGGCGCAAAGTCGAATTTCATCAGCTTCTGGTCGGGAAAGCTGCTGGCAAGCGCCTTGAAATCGAACACGATCTTGTAGGCGTCGCCTTCGGCCGAAACCTTCAGGATACCCTTATCGAGCGCCTGTTTGCCGACATAGCGGGACAGGTCATCGGACAATTGCTTGGCGCCCTGGCTGTCGACGGTCTGGCCGAAAGCAGGCGCACTGAGCAGCAGCGCGGTAAAGGCAATTGGCAACATACGGTTCACGGGAATTCTCCGTTCGGTCGAAGGCAAAATTCGTTTCGTATCTCTGGTAGGGAAATACCATCACGACTGCAAGACGATGACGGCCAGGCATTCGGCTTCAACACCAGCCGCATCAGCGGCGAATGGTTCGTCGCCCAGCCGCGCAATCTGGCACCGCTGCAGAATAAAGGATTCAGTTTCGCCCCGCTCCCCTTATTTCCTGATGAGCAAAATCACTTTGCCGCAAAAATACTATGCAACTGCAAGCTGAAGTTTTCCTACAATATCAGCCGCATCAGCGGCCGGCCGGCCTTGCGCTCCACAAGCCTCTCGAACCCGGCCTTCTCGAAGACCCCGGATGAGCCGACAAACAGGCCGATCGAACGCGAATCGCGGGACAGGTCGATCGGGCAGGCCTCGACAAGCCGCGCCCCGTTCCTGCGGGCGAAATCGATGCCGCCTTCGACGAGGCGGTGCGTGATGCCCCTGCCGCGCGCCTTGGCGCGGATGAAAAAGCACGAGATCGCCCAGACGGCCGGATCGGACGCGTCGGCGGGATCGATCGGCGCCGAGCCCCTGCCCTTGTTGTTCCATTCGGGCACGTCGGCGCGTGGCCCGATCTGCATCCAGCCAACCGCCTTGCCATCCTCGAAAGCCAGCAGGCCGGGCGGCGGGCCGGCCTCGATGCGCGCCTTGATGTGGTCCTTGTTGCGTTCACGGCTGCTCTCGCGCCGCACCGCTGGCGCCAGCCGGAAATGCGTGCACCAGCAACCATAACAGGCGCCCTGCTTGCCAAAAAGGTCCTCGAATTCAGGCCAGAGCTCAGGCGCCAGCGGCACTACCGTCGTGCTCATGCGTTCTCCCCAGGCCAGGCTTGTCGCTGGCCTTGCGCTGTCGTACCATTGCTTCTGTTCTCTTTATGTTCGCAGCGATGGCGGCTCCTGTCAACAATCCCGATCACGGTTTTTGTCGTGACTGCCTGATGTTTCAGCGCGGTGAAACGCGCCGCTGCGAACGCTGCGGCAGCCCTCGCCTTGCCCGCCATCCCGAGCTTTACCGGCTGCACCTCGCCCATATCGATTGCGATGCCTTCTACGCGGCGATCGAAAAGCGCGACAACCCCACGCTCAAGGACAAGCCGTTGATCATCGGCGGCGGCAAGCGCGGCGTCGTCTCCACCGCCTGCTATATCGCGCGCATCCGCGGCGTGCGCTCCGCCATGCCGATGTTCAAGGCACTCGAGGCCTGCCCCGAGGCGGTCGTGATCGCGCCGAACATGGAAAAGTATGTGGCCGTCGGCCGCGAGGTGCGCGCCATGATGCAGGCCTTGACGCCGCTGGTCGAGCCGCTGTCGATCGATGAGGCATTCCTCGATCTCGCCGGCACCGAGCGGCTGCACGGCCTGCCGCCGGCGGTGGTGCTGGCGCGCTTCGCGCTGGCCGTGGAGAAGGAGATCGGCATCACCGTGTCATCAGGCCTGTCCTACTGCAAGTTCCTCGCCAAGATCGCGTCCGACTTCCGCAAGCCGCGCGGCTTCTCCGTCATTGGCGAGGCCGAAGCGGTCGGATTTCTGGCAACGCAGCCGGTGACCATGATCTGGGGTGTCGGCAAGGCGTTCAACGCCACGCTCGAACAGGATGGCATCCGCACCATCGGCCAGCTTCAGAAGATGGAACGCGGCGACCTGATGCGCCGCTATGGGGTGATGGGCGAACGGCTCTACCGGCTTTCGCGCGGTGAGGATGTCCGCCGCGTCGACCCCGACCAGGACGCCAAGAGCGTATCGGCCGAAACCACTTTCGACACCGATATCGGCTCGCTGGAAGAGCTGGTCTCCGTGCTGAGGGGCCTATCGGAAAAAGTCTCGGCGCGGCTGAAGAAGTCAGGCATTGCCGGGCGCACCGTCGTGCTGAAGCTGAAGACCCAGGATTTCAAGCTGCGCACGCGCAACCGCCAACTCGGCGACCCGACCCGGCTCGCCGACCGCATCTTTTCGACCGGCGTGGAACTTCTTCGCAAGGAGACGGACGGAACGAAATTTCGATTGCTCGGCATCGGTGTCAGCGACCTCTCCGACGACGATAAGGCCGACCCGCCGGATCTGGTCGATGTCCAGTCGCGCAAGCGCGCCATGGCCGAAGGCGCCATCGATGCGTTGCGCGACAAGTTCGGGCGCAAGGCTGTGCAAACCGGCTACACCTTCGGCAAGGGCCGCGACGCCCATCCACCGGAGCCGCTTGAAGATTGAACCCGATCAGCTGCGCCGAAGATCGATGCGGCTGGTCACGACGCTCTTGCCGGTTTGGGGATCACGGTCGACCACCGTCAGAACAATGCCGTCCGCCCCGTTTTTTTGTACGGTAAGCTGCGCGGCGCGATCGCCATTGACCTCCTTGGCCCAGCGAATGGCGAGGTTTATCGCATTGCCGGAACGGCTTCCGTTCAGCTGCGCCGGTCCGGTGCGCGATCCCACATAGACGCCGCTGTATTTGCCGCCGCTGACCTTCAGACGAGCGCTGATGGCGCGTGTCACCAGGATCAGGCCGCGGCAGTTGCCGTCGAGCGACAGCGAGGTTGAGGTCGCGTTCGACTTGAAGCTGCAAGAGACACTGACGTTCGGCACATCCGTGGTTACCTGAACAGTGCCCTTGCCAGCGAAATTGCCCTTGAACGACTGGAGAAATTTGGTCTCGTCGGCATGAGCCGCGCCCGCAGCAATCACCAGGCAGCCAGCAAGCGCGACTTGCGCGAATAGTCTCATGAAACCCTCCTTGTCGACACGGGAATGCGCGTTTGCACAGCACGGATACTAGGGGGCTCAACGCCCCTGGCCGTATCGGGTTCCGCCCGCAGCATGACTGCTCTCAAAGCCTTCGCCGCGACTGGCCCAGAAGAATACGTGGACTAGCGATTGCTCCGACAGCCACGGCCTGCGACATAGCGGACATGGCACCCACCCCGTCGATCCCCAAGGCCGCGTTCTGGATGGCGCTGTCGATCACGTCGTTCCTGGCGATGTCGGTCGCCGGCCGCGCCACGACGGCCGAACTCAATGTCTTCCAGGTGCTGGAACTGCGTTCGATCATCGGCTTCTTCATTCTGCTGCCGCTGGTGATGGCGACAGGTGGGCTTGCCGCGATGCGCACGCAGCGGCCGCTGGCCCATATCGCGCGCAATGTCGTCCACTATAGCGGCCAGGCTGCCTGGCTCTACGCGTTGACGCTCATTCCGCTGGCGGTGCTGATCTCGATCGAATTCACCACGCCGATCTGGACGGCGATCCTGGCGGTCACGTTTCTCGGCGAAAGGCTGAGCCGGCCACGGCTCGCGGCGATCGTGCTTGGGCTGATCGGCGTGGTCGTCATCGTGCGTCCAGGCGTCGACTCGGCCGATGTGGGCCATCTGGTCGTGCTGGGCGCGGCGGTCTGTTTCGGCGTTTCGCTGGTGCTGGTCAAGTCGCTGACGCGCACGGACAGCGTCGTGCGGATCATCTTCTGGATGCTGGTCATCCAGTCCGTGGTCGGCCTTGTTCCGGCTCTCTACGAATGGCGCAACCCTTCGCTTGCACTGTGGCCTTGGATCATCCTGATCGGTTTCACCGGCATGTCGTCCCATTTCTGCCTCGCCCGTGCCCTGGCCTATGCCGATGCGACCGTGATCTCGCCGATGGATTTCCTGCGCGTACCGCTATCGGCATTGATCGGCTGGCTGCTCTATCAGGAGCAGATCGACGCCTTCACCGCCGGCGGTGCATTGCTGATCCTGATGGGCAATTTGCTCAACTTGCAGCGCAAAGCTGTAAAGCCGGCCGAGGTCGCGGCGTCATAGCACTGCCGGTCAGTTCCCTTCGTCTGGAATGTTGAGGACATGGCCGCATGCCTTGCAGTGCACGGCGTCAGGCTCATGCCGCCGCAACCCGCATTGCGGACAGGGAGAGAACACCTTGGCCGGCCGAAAGATCGCCTGCGCCAGCCTGACGAACAGCGATATGCCGATGATCATGGTCACGATCGCCGTCAGCTTGCCGGCGATGCCCGGCAGCACGATGTCGCCGAAGCCGGTTGTCGTCACGGTCGCGACGGTGAAGTAGAGCGCGTCGATGTAGTTTTCCAGTCCGGCACCGTTGCGGAAAAAGAACGTGTAAACGAAACCCGTGATGACAAAGAGAAAGGTCAACAGGTTGATGACCGCATGGCTTGCCTCGCGCCAGGGTCGCAGGCCACGCATCTCGAAATGCCGCCAGATCGAACCGCTGCGCGACAGCGACCACAGCCGCAGGATGCGCAGAAAGCCGAGACTTGCGAGCGCCGCCGGCATCAGCAGCGTCAGAAGGATGAAGGCATCCACCCAGAAGGTCGGCTGCTTCATCAGGCGCAGCATGTCATTGGAGGCCAGCAGCCTGGCAATCAGATCGGCGGCGACCAGAGCCGCCACGGCATAGTCCAGCCACAGAAACGAAGCCGACTGCTGGATAACCGGCGTGGCGATGAAAAAGGCGATGATGGCCAGGTCGATGATGACGGCCACCAGCTGGAACCGGAACGCGGCCGGCGAGCGCCCATGATAGAGCCTGCGCAGCATGTCGCGTAGACGCGCCGTCGCGGAAAGATCCTGCGATGCGCGCGTCCCCTTGGCCTTCATGCCGGCATGAGCGGCAGGTGCCGGCCCGCGGATAGCCGCCTGGCAAGCGCGCAGATCACACCAGTTCCACTTCGACCACACCAGGCACGGCGCGCATCGCCGAGGCGATCTGCGGCGAGACGCGGTAGCCGCCATTCAGGGCAATCTCGACCTCGCCCTGCGCCTCTTCCTTGATCACGATAATGCTCACCTGGCTTTCCCCGCGCTGGGTGAGCTGGGATTGGATGATCGAGGCAGGCCCCTCGTTCCTGACGAAAATGCGCAGAGCCTTCTGGATGCGGCTTGCTTCGTCCTCCAGCGATTGGACGGAGTTGATGCGCAGGTTGACACCCTCGGGCCTGTCCTCCGCCGCGACAGTGATGACAACGGAGCGGCCGGCTTCGAGGAGATCGCGATACTGGGCCAATCCTTCTGAAAACAACACGGCCTCGTACTGGCCGGAGGTGTCGGAAAAGGCCACCACGCCCATCTTGTTGCCGGTGCGCGTCTTGCGCTCCTGCTTGCTGGTAACGGTGCCGGCAAGCCGGCCGGCGGAAGCGCCGCGCTTGACGGCAGCGGAAAACTCCCCCCAGTTCTGCACCCGCATCTTCTGCAGCGCCGCCTTGTACTCGTCGAGCGGATGCGCCGAGAGATAGAAGCCGACGACCTGGAATTCGCGGTGCAGGCGGTCGGCGGCGAGCCACGGATCTGTCGCCGGCAGATTGAGCGCCTGCGACTGTGCGCCGAGCGAGGCGCCGAAGATATCGGCCTGACCCGAAACGGCGTTCTGCTGGGCGAGCGACGCCAGTCCCATCATCCGCTCGACGCCAGCCAACATCTGGGCACGATCGTGGCCGAAGCAGTCGAGCGCGCCGGCCATGATCAGGCTTTCGAAAACCCGCTTGCCAACGATCTTCGGGTCGACCCTCTCGCAGAAATCGGCCAGGCTCTTGAACGGCTTTTCGCCGCGAACGGCGACGATGTGCTCCACGGCGGCATCGCCCACGCCCTTGAGCGCGGCCATCGAATAATAGATGCGGTTCTCGCCGACCTCGAAGGCGCGGAAGCTGGTCATAACGGACGGCGCCAGGACTTCGATGCCCAGGCGCAGCGCATCCTGGCGGAAGTCGGCAAGCTTGTCGGTGTTGCCCATGTCGAGTGTCATCGACGCCGCCAGGAACTCGACCGGATAATGCGCCTTGAGATAGGCGGTCTGGTAGGAGACGACGGCGTAGGCGGCGGCGTGCGACTTGTTGAAACCATAGTCGGCGAACTTGGCCAGCAGGTCGAAAATGAAGTCGGCTTGCGGCTTTGCCACGCCGCGCTCGACCGCGCCGGAGACAAAGCGTTCGCGCTGCTTGTCCATCTCGGCGCGGATCTTCTTGCCCATGGCGCGGCGCAGAAGGTCGGCTTCGCCAAGCGAATAGCCGGACAGCTCCTGCGCGATCTGCATCACCTGTTCCTGGTAGACGATGACGCCTTGCGTCTCCTTTACCAGATGGTCGATCTTGGGATGGATCGAGGCCATCTCCTCCTCGCCATGCTTTCTGGCATTGTAGGTCGGGATGTTTTCCATCGGGCCCGGCCGATAGAGCGCGACCAGCGCGATGATGTCCTCGATGCAGTCCGGCCGCATGCCGATCAGCGCCTTGCGCATGCCAGCACTTTCCACCTGGAACACGCCAACAACCTCGCCGCGCGACAGCATGGCGTAGGTCTCGGAATCGTCGAGCGGAATCGTCGCAAGGTCGATGTCGATGCCGCGGCGGCGGATCAGCTTCACCGCCGTCTCCAGCACCGTCAGCGTCTTCAGCCCGAGGAAGTCGAACTTCACCAGCCCGGCCTGCTCGACATATTTCATGTTGAACTGGGTGACCGGCATATCCGAGCGCGGATCACGGTACATCGGCACCAGTTCCGACAAAGGTCGGTCGCCAATAACGATGCCGGCGGCGTGCGTCGAGGCGTGGCGGTAGAGGCCCTCCAGCTTTTGCGCCATGTCGAGGAGCGTCTGGACGATCGGTTCCTTCTCGGCCTCCTCGGCAAAGCGCGGCTCGTTGGCGATGGCGTCGGCGAGTTTGACCGGATTGGCCGGGTTCTGCGGCACCATTTTCGACAGCTTGTCGACCTGGCCATAGGGCATCTGCAGCACGCGGCCGACGTCGCGCAGCACGGCGCGCGCCTGCAGCGTACCGAAGGTGATGATCTGGCCGACCTGGTCGCGGCCATATTTCTGCTGGACGTAGCGGATCACCTCTTCGCGACGATCCTGGCAGAAGTCGATGTCGAAGTCGGGCATCGACACGCGATCCGGGTTGAGGAAGCGTTCGAACAGAAGCGAGAAACGCAGCGGATCGATGTCGGTGATGGTCGTCGAATAGGCGACCAGCGAACCGGCGCCCGAACCACGCCCCGGCCCGACCGGAATGCCTTGCGCCTTGGCCCATTTGATGAAGTCGGCAACGATCAGGAAGTAGCCGGGGAATTTCATCTTCTCGATGATGCCAAGCTCGAATTCGAGCCGCTCACGATATTGCTCGACCGTGTAGCCCGGGGTCGGCCCATGCAGCGCAAGCCGTGCATCGAGCCCTTCGCGCGCCTGGCGGGCCAGTTCCTCGGCCTCGGCCTTTTCGGCCGCGTCTTTGTCGGAGGCATCACCGCCGGTGAAACGCGGCAGGATCGGGCTGCGGGTTTTCGGATAATAGGAGCAGCGCAGCGCGATCTCGATCGTGTTGTCGATCGCTTCCGGCAGGTCGGCGAACAATTTCGCCATGTCGGCCTGGCTGCGCAGGAAATTGTCCGGCGACAGCCGGCGGCGGGTGTCGACGGCGACGACCGAACCCTCGGCGATGGCGATCAACGCATCATGCGCCTCATACTCATCGCGCGAAGAGAAGAAGGCCTCGTTGGTGGCAACCAGCGGCAATTCATGGGAATAGGCGAGATCGATCGAGGATTTCTCGATCATCCGGTCGTAGCCCGAAACCCGGTCCAGCTCGACATAGAGGCGGTCGCCGAACATCGTCTTGAGAGTGACTAGTCGCGCCTCGGCAAGATCGCGGCGATCTTCCTTCAGGGCTATGCCGATCGGGCCGCGCGGCCCGCCACTTAGGCAAATCAGGCCGTCACATTGGCCGTCCATCATTTCGGTGGTCAGGTGCACCGCTTCACCGGGCGGAGTTTCGAGATAAACGCGGCTGACCAGCCGGACGAGATTGGAATAGCCGGCTTCAGTGGCCGCGAGCAGCACCACCGGCCGCATATCGGGGCCTTGCCGACGGCGGTCACGCTGGCCATCGCTGTTCTCGCCCGAGAAGGCGAGCGCGATCTGGCAGCCGATGATCGGCTGGATGCCGTCCTTCACCGCCTTTTGCGCGAATTCCAGCGCACCAAACAGATTGTTGGTGTCGGTGACGGCGATGGCCGGCGCCTCGTCTTTCACCGCGTGGCCAACGATCTTGCCAAGCTGAAGCGCGCCCTCCAGCAGCGAATAGGCCGAGTGCACGCGCAAATGGACGAACGGCCGCGCCGGCACCTCCGGCCGCGCCGCCGCTATCGCGGCTTCGCGCTTCAGGGGATCGCGTGGAAGTCTGTCATCCGCCATGGTTTCTCGCGCTGTCCGTAAAACTTGAGTCGATGGAGATGTATTGTCCGGGACCGGGCGATACCAGTCCAGCACAAACGACTACTGACCACAGGCTTCCAGCCGCTTAGGCGAATTCCATGATTACCGCGTCGACAGCCAGGCTATCGCCAGGCTTGGCGTTGAGTTTCGCCACGACCAGATCGCGCTCGGCGCGCAGCACGTTTTCCATCTTCATCGCCTCGACCACGGCCAAGGTTTCGCCGGCCTTGACCTCCTGGCCTTCGGCAACGGCGATCGACACGACGAGGCCGGGCATCGGGCAGAGCAGCAGTTTCGAGGTGTCCGGCGCCACCTTCTCCGGCATCAGCCTTTCCAATTCGGCGGTGCGCGGCAGCATGGCGCGCGCGGTCACCGACATGCCTTTCCAGGCGATGCGAAGGCCATTGGCGACAGGCCGGATCTGGGCCGCTACCGTGCGCTTGCCGACCGTGCCGCGCCAGATGAGATCACCCGGCCGCCAATCGGACGAAACGGTCAGTGCCTTGCCGCAATCGATGGACAGGTCGATTTCCATCGGGATGGAAATCATGCCTTCAATGATAGAAACCGGCAGATAATCTTCGCCGATCTTCACCACCCAGTCGCGCTTGAGCGCTCCCGAATGCGGCGCCAGCCGCCCGCCCAGCCGGTCGAGACGGTCGCGGCGCAGCAGTTCCACCGCGGTGACGATCGATGCCAGCACGGCCCTTTCCTCGCTGTTCGGCACGACGGGGGCAAAACCGTCGGGATATTCCTCCGCGATGAAGCCGGTCGATATCTCCCCTTTCCGCCAGCGCGGATGCTGCATCAGCGCCGCCAGGAACGGTATGTTGTGCTCGATGCCGTCGACGACAAAGCTGTCCAGCGCCTCCGACATGGCATCTATGGCCTCGAGCCGCGTCGGCGCCCAGGTGCACAGCTTGGCGAGCATCGGATCGTAGAACATCGAGATTTCCGAGCCTTCGGTGACGCCGGTGTCGTTGCGGATGACGATGTCGCCGAAGCGGCCTTCTTCGGGCGGACGATAGCGCGTCAGCCGGCCGATCGACGGCAGGAAATTGCGATAGGGATCCTCTGCGTAGAGCCGGCTTTCCACCGCCCAACCATTCAGCTTCACGTCGCTCTGCTTGATGGCGAGTTTCTCGCCGGCGGCGACGCGGATCATCTGCTCGACCAGATCGATGCCGGTGACGAGCTCGGTCACCGGATGTTCGACCTGCAATCGTGTATTCATTTCAAGGAAATAGAAGTTTTTGTCCTTGTCGACGATGAATTCGACGGTGCCGGCGCTCTGGTAATCGACGGCCTTGGCCAGCGCCACCGACTGCTCGCCCATCGCCTTGCGCGTCTTGGCATCGAGGAATGGCGACGGCGCCTCTTCCGCAACCTTCTGGTTGCGGCGCTGGATCGAGCATTCGCGTTCGCCGAGATAGAGCGCATTGCCATGCGCGTCGGCCAGCACCTGGATCTCGATATGACGTGGGTCGACGACGAACTTTTCGATGAAGACGCGGTCGTCGCCGAACGAACTCTTGGCTTCCGAGCGCGCCCGGTCAAACCCGTCGCGTACTTCCGACTTATCCCAGGCGATGCGCATGCCTTTGCCGCCACCACCGGCCGAGGCCTTGATCATCACGGGATAGCCGATTTCGCCGGCGATCTTTTCGGCATGGTCTGCATTTTCGATGACGCCAAGCCAGCCCGGAACCGTCGAAACCTCAGCGGCGTTGGCGAACTTCTTCGATTCGATCTTGTCGCCCATCGCCTTGATCGCCTTGGGCTTCGGGCCGATAAAGACGATGCCTTCCGCTTCCAGTGCTTCGCAGAAGGCGGCTCGCTCGGACAGGAAGCCATAGCCCGGATGCACGGCCTGGGCCCCCGTCGCCTTGCAGGCGGCGATGATCTTTTCAGGGACGAGATAGCTCTGCGTGGCTGGTGACGGCCCGATATGCATCGCCTCGTCGGCCATTTCGACATGCACGGCATCGCGATCGGCATCGGAATAGACGGCGACCGTGGCGATGCCCATCTTGCGCGCCGTCTTGATGACGCGGCAGGCGATCTCGCCACGGTTGGCGATCAGGATCTTGGTGAACATGCGGGCAGAATTCCCCTCCGGCAGACAGTTCAGTTCTATGGACTATGTCGCCAAGTCTCAAGTGCCGCGGTGGACGACATGACGGGCACCCCTCCCGACGCACCGTCGCGCTCCCTGGCGAGCCGGGCTGGTTGTCGAGCGGTGTGCTATCTGCGCCAACAAAGCCGCGATTTCGTCTCATCTGACTGTTGAAGAGCGGGCCAAAACCTGAAAGCCTGCACAAAAACCGCCTTTGGAGGAATGCCCGATGAAAACCCGCGCCGCTGTTGCTGTCGCCGCCGGAAAGCCGCTGGAGATCATGGAGGTCGACCTCGAGGGACCGCGCGATGGCGAGGTGCTGGTCGAAATCAAGGCGACCGGCATCTGCCACACCGACGAGTTCACGCTGTCAGGCGCCGACCCCGAAGGCATCTTCCCGGCCATTCTCGGCCATGAAGGCGCCGGCGTCGTAGTCGATGTCGGCAAGGGCGTCACCTCGGTCAAGAAGGGTGACCACGTCATCCCGCTCTACACGCCGGAATGCCGGCAGTGTCCGTCCTGCCTGTCGCGCAAGACCAATTTGTGCACCGCTATCCGTGCCACGCAAGGCCAGGGCCTGATGCCGGACGGCTCGTCGCGCTTCTCGATCGGCAAGGACAAGATCTTTCATTACATGGGCTGCTCGACCTTCTCCAACTTCACGGTGCTGCCGGAGATCGCGGTCGCCAAGGTCAATCCGGACGCCCCTTTCGACAAGATCTGCTACATCGGCTGCGGCGTCACCACCGGCATCGGTGCGGTCATCAACACCGCCAAGGTCGAGCAAGGTGCGACAGCAGTGGTCTTCGGCCTCGGCGGTATCGGCCTCAATGTCATCCAGGGCCTAAAGCTTGCCGGCGCCGATATGATCATCGGTGTCGATTTGAACAACGACAAGAAGGCCTGGGGCGAGCGATTCGGAATGACGCATTTCGTCAATCCGAAGGAGATCGACGGCGACATCGTCCCTCACCTCGTCAACATGACCAAGCGCGGTGCCGATCAGATCGGCGGCGCCGACTACACGTTCGACTGCACCGGCAACACCAAGGTGATGCGCCAGGCGCTGGAAGCTTCGCATCGCGGCTGGGGCAAGTCGGTCGTCATCGGCGTCGCCGGCGCCGGCCAGGAGATTTCGACACGGCCGTTCCAGTTGGTCACCGGTCGCAGCTGGATGGGCACCGCCTTCGGCGGCGCACGCGGTCGCACCGACGTGCCGAAGATCGTCGACTGGTACATGGACGGCAAGATCCAGATCGACCCGATGATCACCCACACGCTGAAGCTCGAGGATATCAACGAGGGATTCGACCTCATGCATGAGGGCAAGTCGATCCGGAGTGTCGTGGTTTACTGAAGACGGCCACACGCCGCCGGCCATCCGGCCAGCGACCCCTGTGGTGAAGCATGGCCCATAACTGAAATAGGGAGGAAAGAAAAATGGCGGAAAAACTGCATCCGAAAATCGACAATGGGCTGCCCAGGGAAAGCGCGAGCTTTGCCGGCGGCACGCTGGTCTGCGCCTGCACCAGCAAACCGGTCAAGGTGAAGGTCAAGGGCCAGATCGCCCACAACCACGCCTGCGGCTGCACTAAATGCTGGAAGCCCGAAGGCGCTATATTCTCGGTGGTAGCGGTTGCCGGTACCGGCGATGTCACGGTCACCGAGAACGGCGACAAGCTGAAGGTGGTCGACCCCTCAGCGCTGATCCAGCGTCATGCCTGCACCCAATGCGGCGTCCACATGCATGGACCGGTCGAGCGCGATCATCCGTTCAAGGGCCTGTCCTTCATTCACCCCGAGCGCTTCGAGGAAGACGGCTGGTCGCCTCCGGGCTTCACCGCCTTTGTCTCGTCGATCATCGAATCGGGTGTCGACCCGAGCCGCATGGACGGCATTCGTGGCAGGCTGAAGACAATCGGCCTGGAGCCCTACGATTGCCTCAACCCTGGCCTGATGGATTACATTGCCACCTGGACGGCGAAGAAGTCCGGCGCCTTGCCGGCCTGATCACCATAAGACTTTCAGGCAGGGGCCGGATACATTTCCGGCCCCTGCTCGTTTCTGGAGAGACAATGCCCGCACCCGCCATCTACGTCGACGCCGACGCTTGCCCGGTCAAGGCCGAGGTAGAAAAGGTCGCCGAACGCCTTGGCGTCGTCGTCACTTACGTCTCCAATGGCGGCCTGCGTCCGTCGCGCGACCCGATGATCCGCAATGTCGTGGTGTCCAAGAGCGCCGACGCCGCCGATGACTGGATCGTCGAGAACGCCAAGCCCAACGACATCGTGGTGACGGCGGACATTCCGCTTGCCGCACGTACGGTGGCGCTCGGCGTCCATGTGCTGGGACCGACCGGGCGGCCGTTCACGCCCGAGACGATCGGCATGGCGGTGGCGATGCGCGACCTCAAGCAGCACCTGCGCGAGACCGGCGAGAGCAAGGGCTACAATGCCAGCTTCGCGCCGCAGGACCGCTCCCGGTTTCTCGGCGAACTCGACCGTATCTTGCGGCGGGCGCTGAAATCCGTCACACCGGAGTAGCAACAACGCGCCATCCAGGTGGAGACCGCCATGGCCGCCGAAACCCCGATCGAGAAACCGATGCAGCGCCATATGCTGTTCGCGGTGTCGGCCTGTATCGGTGCGTTTGCGCTGCTTGTGGCGTTGCTGCTGCACGCCCCGCTCGCCTATTCGATCGGCGCCAACGCATTTTTTGCCGCTTACGTCGTTCTTGTCGTCAGTCAGATGCCCAAGTTCACCGGCAAATATCTCAGCAAGAACGCACGCGCCACCGACCAGCCGGTTCTGGTCATCTTCGCGGTGACGCTCATTGTTGTCGGCGTTGCGCTTATCTCGCTGTTCCTGCTGATCAATCGGAAGGATGGGGATCACCCGATCGAACTCGGCTTCGCACTGCTGTCGATCCCGCTCGGCTGGTTCACCATCCATGCCATGGCGGCGCTCCATTATGCCCATGTCTACTGGATGGACGGCGACGCGGTCGACACCGGCACCAATAAGAAGATCCCGGTCGGTGGCCTGCTGTTCCCGGGCGACAGA
Source organism: Mesorhizobium sp. WSM3626 (assembly GCF_000513935.1). Taxonomy (GTDB): domain Bacteria; phylum Pseudomonadota; class Alphaproteobacteria; order Rhizobiales; family Rhizobiaceae; genus Mesorhizobium; species Mesorhizobium salmacidum. The sequence goes on from NZ_AZUY01000031.1 coordinate 26,832, forward strand.
CGCCCGGAGGGCTGGGATTTCCTCTACTTCTCGACCGTCATCGGCATGACGGCGCAGACCGCCGACACCAACATCTCGACGACGCATATGCGTTGTGTCGTGCTTGTCCACTCGATCCTGTCGTTCTTCTTCAACACGGTCATCGTCGCCGCGGCCGTCAATCTCGCCGTCAGCCTGGGCGGTCCGTCCATAATAAATCCGTGATCGGATGAAACATCGGTTTGGATCGCGACGTATCAGGAGGACAATGAACACGTAGGACAAGCCGCAAGGCCGGGAGACCAGACAAGATGGAATCGGTTGCCAGAAGCCAATCCGAAATTGGACCGGGTCTCCCCGCTTCAAAAGAGAAACCATTGATCTACCGGCAGTCGAGCTGGACGCGGCTGACACACTGGCTCTGGGCCGTCTCCTTGTTTTTCATGCTGCTTTCCGGCCTGCAGATTTTCAATGCCCGGCCTCAGCTCTACATCGGCAAGCAATCCGGCTTCGCCTACAACAACACCGTTTTCGCCATAGGCGCCGAAAACACCAATGCCGGGCCGCGCGGTTACACCGAAATCTTCGGGCACCGTTTCGACACGACGGGCGTACTCGGCTGGTCGGGTCCGGCAGGTAACGAGACGGCGCGCGGTTTCCCATCCTGGGCGACGATCCCCTCCTACTATGATCTCGGCACCGCCCGCGTCATCCATTTCTTCTTTGCCTGGATACTGACGACGACATTGATCGTCTGGCTGGTCGCCAGCCTGATCAACGGCCACATCCGCCGCGATCTGGCGCCGCGCCTGGACGACCTCAAGCGCTTGCCACAGGACATCGCCAACCACGCCAGGCTGAAATTCCATCACACGCGCGAATACAACACGCTGCAGAAAATGGCCTATGGCAGCGTTCTGTTCGTGCTCTTGCCGCTGATGATCATCACCGGCCTCGCCATGTCGCCGAGCATGAATTCGGTGCTGCCGTTCCTCAATGAGTTGCTCGGCGGACGGCAGACCGCCCGCACCATCCATTTCACCGTCATGGTTCTGCTGGTCGCCTTCTTCATCATTCACATCCTGATGATTGTGGCCGCCGGGCCAATCAACGAACTGCGTTCGATCATCACCGGCTGGTACCGCACCGATCCTCCCGTGCATGACGACAAAACGCCCGAGAGGAGTGCCTGAAATGACGAAATTTCAGATCAGCCGCCGGAAATTCCTGACCGCAGCCAGCCTCGGCGCTTCCGGCGTCATGCTGTCGGGCTGCGACGCCTTCGACAGTCAGCTCAGCATCGGCAGCGGCCTGCGCAGTTTCCTCGAAAATGCCAACGGCCTGACCCACAGGGCACAGCGGTTGCTCGGCGGCGGCAATTCGCTGGCGCCGGAATTCACCGAGGCAGATATCCGCCAGCCGCAACGGCCGAACGGCGTGACCGCGCCCGATGACGACACCTACAAGAACCTGCTCGCCAACAACTTCTCCGACTGGCGTCTGGAGGTTTCAGGCCTCGTGGAAAAGCCGCTATCGCTTACCCGCGAGCAACTGATGAACATGCCGAGCCGCACCCAGATCACCCGTCACGACTGCGTCGAAGGCTGGAGTTGCATCGCCAAGTGGACCGGCACGCCACTGGCGCTGGTGCTCGACCAGGCGGTGGTCAAGCCGCAGGCGCGCTATGTCATGTTCCATTGCCTCGACACGATCGACCGCAGCCTGTCGGGCGACGTCAAATACTACGGCACCATCGACCTGATCGATGCCCGCCACCCGCAAACGATCCTCGCCTATGGCGTGAACGGCAAGCCGCTGCCGGTCGAGAACGGCGCGCCGCTGCGTGTCCGCGTCGAGCGCCAGCTCGGTTACAAGATGCCGAAATATCTCTACAAGATCGAACTGGTCGACGGCTTCGCCAATATCGGCGGCGGCCGCGGCGGCTATTGGGAGGACAATGGCTACGACTGGTATGGCGGCGTCTGATGGTCCCCGCATACAGGCCGAGCACGACCTGTCGCCCGCCGAATTGAGTTCGCTCGAGGAGCGTCTCCATCGCGACAACCGGCGTGTAACGGACCGCGACGATGACCGAGGGCTGACCTTTGTCATCCGCGATGATGCGGGACACGCGATCGGAGTTGCCGCCGGCTATTCCTGGGCGGGCGCGTCCGAGCTCACATTGATGTGGATTGACGAGGCTCACCGCGGTCGCGGCTACGCAAGGCAACTGCTCGAGGCTTTTGTCGCCGAGGCCGCGGATCGCGGCGTCAAGAAGATCTGGGTCTCCAGCCACGACTTCCAGGCACCAGGCCTCTATGAAAAGGCTGGTTTCAAGCGGATGGCCGAATTGGCGGGATGGCCCGAAGGCCATTTCAATATCATTCTTTGCAGAACGATAGCAGCGGACGGTGCGGCTTAGGCAACCTTGTCGAGCAACGACTTCAGCGCCGGATGGATTTCCGGTGAGGTATGCTTGATCAGGGTCAGCAACGCGCGCTCATTCTCGTACAAAGGCCGGTCCGCCCCGATATGCTCGATTAGCCATCCGGCTTCACCAGCATCGATCGTCTCGGCCCGACGGGCCAGCGCCTCGGCTGCCCTGTTCTTGGTTTCCCATTCGGTCTCTACGTCGTCAGGAGACCGGTAGGCCTCTATGATGCCGGCAAGGCCGCCGGAGACCATGCGGCTGAAAAAACCGCCGATTTCCGGATCGGCATGATCGAGGAAGGTTTCCTGGCGCAACGCCACCTCGCGGGTCGGGGCCTCGTAACCGGCCGAGCACATGACGAAATTGGCGATCGCCTTGACGAACAGGTCGTTCCAGGACGGATCGTTGTTGGCCTGGGCCGTCCGCTCGTTGATCCTGAACAGCACCTCGGCCTCGGCCCGGGTGATGGCGATGTTGCCGTCGCCGCCATGGGCATGGAGGATACGGCGCAGAAGCTCGACTTCGGCCCTGGCGATCAATCCGGGCACCAGCGCACCGCCGAGCATCAGCGGTCCCTTGCCGTCGACGACGGCGTGGGCGACCTGCTCCAGCGCGTAGACGCAAAGCCGGCTCGGCGAGGATTTCGCCTCTTCCAGCACATGGACCAGCAATTCGAGTTCGGTCCGGCTGTCGACCAAGCCGTCGCGCGAAATCGTGCGGACCAGCCAGTCGGCATTCTCCTGCGAAATGTAGCCCGAGGGCTTTTCCTGGTGGACGATGTAGTCGGTGACCGCCTCGACGAAGAACGGTGCCCATTCAGCGCATTTGTCCCGCGCCGTCTGGTCGAGCGCGAACAAGGCCTCGGCTTCGCCCCGGGTCACCACCCCGTCGGCGAACACGTCGCGGCGCAGCATTACGACATCCTCTGAAGCGATACGGTTCTTCGAAGTCAGCCCCGCCACCGCAGCGCTCATGATCAATTCGCCCATCTGTCGTCCCCGTCCGCCCCAACGCGTCACATCGGCCTGCTATATCAGGAGTATCTTGAAAAACCGGCAAACGGCGTGGTTAGTGAAGACTTGTCAGAACAATGTCGCTGGGAGGTGACAAGGTGTCGCCGACGGGCTATGGATGGCGCGTCGAGGCTCAAGGTTTGAGTCCTACCTGTTTGCGGGAGAGAGCAGCGAGAGCTGCCGCCGAAGGGGAAATCGCCCGAAATCTCTCAGGCAAAAGAACCGTAGACGGGAAAGACACTCTGGAAAGTCGGGGCTTGCCCCCGCGCCGAAGGTGTAAGCGCCGCTGACAGAGTTCCGGCTGCGCGAGTCTCTCAGGCTTCAGACAGAGGGGCACGGACTGGTCGCCATTCGCGACCGATTGCGTGCGACTCTGGAGACGACATGACGGGCGACGATAGACACCTTCCCCTCGAAGATATCCATGCAGCCGCCGGTGCGCGCTTCGGCGCCTTTGCCGGCTGGTCGATGCCGCTGACCTATCCGGCCGGCGTCATGAAGGAACATCTTCACACCCGCGAACATGCCGGCCTGTTCGACATCTCGCACATGAAGCTGTTCGAGGTCAGCGGGCCGCAAGCGGTTGCGCTGCTCGACCGTGCCTGCCCGCTAGACGCCGGCGCGCTCGAAATCTCGCAATCCAAGCTGACCTTCTTCCTCAATGAGGCGGGCGGCATTCTGGATGATCTGATCGTCACCCGGCTCGGCGATACGAGGTTCATGGTGGTCGCCAATGCCGGTAACGCCGTCGCCGACGAAAAGCATTTGCGCGCGCTGGCAGCCGATTTCGATGTAAAGGTCGAGCCTCTCGACCGCGTCTTCCTGGCGATTCAGGGTCCGGAAGCCTGGGCGGCACTTTCCCGCGCCGGCCTCGAAACCGGCTCGCTGCTGTTCATGCACGGCATCGAGCCGCGAAAGAACTGGTTCATGAGCCGGTCCGGTTATACCGGCGAGGACGGTTTCGAGATCGGCCTGCCGCAGGCCGATGCAAGAGAACTCCTCGCCAAGCTGCTCGAGGACGAGCGTGTGCTCTGGATCGGGCTTGCCGCGCGCGACAGCCTGCGGCTGGAGGCAGGCCTCTGCCTGCACGGTCAGGACATCACGCCGGAAACCGACCCGGCCGCGGCGGCGCTTATGTGGGCAATCCCGAAAGAGATCCGTGCCTCAGGCACCTTCATCGGCGCCGACGCCCTGCGCGCCGTCGTGGAACGAGGCCCGGCACAAAAGCGCGTCGGGCTGAAACCGCAGGGTCGCCAGCCGGTGCGTGCCGGTGCTTCTCTGTTTGACACCGACGGCAACCCCGTCGGCCATGTCACATCGGGCGGCTTCGGCCCCTCGGCCGGCCATCCGGTCGCCATGGGCTATGTCGCCACCCCGCTGGCCAAGCCCGGAACGCGGGTCTTCGCCGACGTGCGCGGCACGAAGATCCCGATCGATGTCAGTTCCCTGCCCTTCACTCCTCATCGCTACCGCAAAGGATAAACCCATGGCAAAGATCTATTTCACCGCCGATCACGAATGGCTCAGCGTCGAGGGCGGCATCGCCACGGTCGGCATCACCGACTACGCGCAGGAGCAGCTCGGCGATCTTGTCTTCGTGGAACTGCCGGAAACGGGAAAGAAGCTCGCCAAGGGCGATACCGCCGTCGTGGTCGAATCCGTCAAGGCGGCCTCCGACGTCTACGCGCCGGTCGATGGCGAGATCACCGAGGCCAACGGCACGCTGTCGTCCGACCCATCGCTGGTCAACTCGGCGGCAACCGGCGCCGGTTGGCTGTGGAAGATGAAGCTCGCCGACGAAAGCCAGCTCGCCAGCCTCATGGATGAGACCGCCTACAAAGCCCATATCGCCTGACATCAGGAATTTATTGACATGACCGCAGCACCCTACCCCTTCTCGGCCCGCCATATCGGCCCCGGCCTTGCCGACGTCAGAGCCATGCTTGCCGTCCTCGGTGTTCCCTCGGTCGAGACGCTGATCAGCCAGGCCGTGCCGAGATCGATCCGCCTCGACCAGCCGCTGGCCCTGCCGGCGCCGGCCAGCGAAGCCGAAGCGCTCGCCGAATTGTCGACGATCATGGCAAGGAATACCGTGCTGAAGAGTTTTATCGGCGCCGGTTACCACGGCGTCCACGTGCCGCCGGTCATCCAGCGCAATCTGTTCGAGAATCCGGCCTGGTACACCGCCTACACGCCCTACCAGGCCGAGATCAGCCAGGGCCGGCTCGAAATGCTGTTCAATTTCCAGACGCTGGTCACGGAACTGACCGGCCTGCCGGTGGCATCGGCTTCATTGCTCGACGAGGCGACGGCGGTCGCCGAAGCGGTCGGCATCGCGCTGCGCCACCACCGCGACAAGCGCACCAAGGTGGCGCTCGCCGGCACGCCGCACCCGCAGACGCTGGACGTGGTGCGCACCCGCGCCGAGCCGCTCGGCATCGAGATCGACGGCGAGGCGATCGACGACAACACCGCCGCCCTGCTCGTCTCCTGGCCGGACACTTTTGGCGTCTATGGCGACCACAAGGCGGCGATCGAAAAAGCGCGCGCTACCGGCGCCATTATCGTCTTCATCGCCGACCCGCTTGGCCTGACGCTGGCCGACGCGCCGGCGAAACTCGGCGCCGACATTGCCGTCGGCCCGATGCAGCGCTTCGGCGTGCCGATGGGCTTTGGCGGCCCACACGCCGCCTATTGCGCCGTCTCCGACAAGCTGACACGGCTGATGCCCGGCCGCCTGGTCGGTCAGTCGACCGACAGCAAGGGCCGTCCCGGCTACCGCCTCGCCTTGCAGACGCGCGAACAGCACATCCGCCGCGACAAGGCGACCTCCAACATCTGCACCGCGCAGGCGCTGCTTGCCAATATGGCGACCGCATACGCCATCTGGCATGGCCCGGCGGGCCTGCAGGCGATCGCCGGGCGCATCCATGCGCTGGCCAACCGCCTGGCGAGCGGCCTCAAGGCCGCGGGTGTATCGGTGCTCGGCTCCAGCCGTTTCGATACGGTGACGGTGGAGGTCAAAGGCAAGGCCGCCCGGATCGCCGCCGCCGCCGAAAAGACCGGCCGGCTGCTGCGTGTGCTCGACGCCGACCATGTCGGCATCAGTTTCGACGAGACTTCGACCGATGCCGACCTCGATGCGATCGCGGCTCTGTTCGACGCCAAAGCTGCTTCGTCCGCCGACAGCACGGTGCCTGGCGAGCCGCGCGGCAAGGAGTTTTTGACCCAGCCGGTCTTCCATGAGAACAAGTCGGAAACCGAGATGATGCGTTTCCTGCGCCGGCTGGCCGACAAGGACCTGGCGCTCGACCGCGCCATGATCCCGCTGGGCTCCTGCACCATGAAGCTCAACGCCGCGGCGGAAATGATGCCGGTGAGCTGGCCGGAAATCGCCAATTTGCATCCCTTCGCGCCATCAGCGCATTCGGCCGGCTACCGCGCCATGATCGGCGAACTGGAGGGCTGGCTGTCGGAGATCACCGGCTTCGACGCCGTGACCTTGCAGCCCAATGCCGGCAGCCAGGGCGAATATGCCGGGCTGCTGGCCATCCGCGCCTATCACCGCTCGCGTGGTGAGGGTCATCGCACCGTCTGCCTGATCCCCTCCTCCGCGCATGGCACCAATCCGGCGAGTGCCGCGATGGCCGGCATGAGCGTCGTCGTCGTCCGCTGCCTGGAAGACGGCAACATCGACATGGACGATATGCGCGCCAAGGCCAACGAGCATTCCAGGAATCTCGCGGCGCTGATGTTCACCTATCCATCCACGCATGGCGTCTACGAGGAAGGCGCGCGCCACCTCTGCGCGCTCATCCATGAGCATGGCGGCCAGGTCTATTTCGACGGCGCCAACCTCAATGCCCTGGTCGGACTTGCCCGTCCGGGCGACATCGGCGCCGACGTTTGCCACATGAACCTGCACAAGACCTTCTGCATCCCGCATGGCGGCGGCGGACCGGGCGTCGGTCCGATCGGCGTCAAGGCGCATCTGAAACCCTATCTGCCCGGCCATGTCACCGAAGGCTCGGCGCATGCCGTGGCAGCCGCTCCCTTCGGCAGCGCTTCCATCCTGCCGATCACCTGGATGTACATCCGCATGATGGGCGCTTCCGGCCTGAAGCAGGCGACCGAGACGGCGATCGTGTCCGCCAACTACGTGGCGACGCGGCTCGCGCCGCACTTCCCGCTGCTTTACAAGGGCAGGAGCGATCGTGTCGCCCATGAATGCATTCTCGATACCCGCGTGCTCAAGGAGAGCGCCGGCATCAGTGTCGAGGACATCGCCAAGCGCCTGATCGACTATGGTTTCCACGCGCCGACCATGTCGTTTCCGGTCGCCGGCACGCTTATGGTCGAACCGACCGAGTCCGAGCCCAAGCGCGAGTTGGACCGCTTCTGCGAGGCCATGATCGCCATTGCCGGCGAGGCGGCGAAAGTGGCCAAAGGCGAATGGCCTTTGGCCGACAATCCGCTGGTCAACGCCCCGCATACATCGGCTGAGGCGCTGGCCGGTCAATGGAACCACCCTTACTCGCGCCTCGAGGCGGCCTATCCCGCCGGGGACGCCGACACAGCGGCAAAGTACTGGCCGCCGGTATCGCGCATCGACAATGTCGCGGGAGACCGCAACCTGGTCTGCTCCTGCCCGCCGCTGTCGGACTATCTGGGTGCGGCCGAATAGCTACGCGGAGCGCAAGGCCGGTTTGACCGGGTCGGCCTTGTCCATCCCTTTGCAGCTGATGACGCAATTTCGCCCCGCACGCTTGGCGGCATAGAGCATGGAGTCGGCCCTGGCCAGCACCTCGTCGAGGGTGCTGCCGTCGGCTTCGCCGAATCCAATCCCGCCGCTGACCGTGCTGCGCAAGGGACCGAGCGGGGTGGGCACGATTTCCGTGCCGAAAGCGACGCCGATCTTGCTGGCAAGATCATAGGCGCGCTCTTCCGTCATCCTCGACATGACGATCGCGAACTCCTCGCCGCCCAGGCGAAAGGCGTCAACCCCGGTCCTGGCATATTTCCTGATGACGGCGGCGAAGCGGCGCAGGACCTGATCCCCGACCGGGTGTCCATAGATGTCGTTCGTCCGCTTGAAGTGATCTAGGTCAAACATGACGATCGCCATGAACGGGCCGAAGGTGCGCTCGCCATAAAGCGACGTCAGACCGCGACGGTTCATCAGTCCGGTCAACGGGTCGGTCATGGTCTCGGCCTTGAGCTCGATCTGCGCCTGCAAATGATGGAGCGAAAGCGTCAATGCGCCGAGGCCGGTCATACAGGCCACCGCCACGACCGAGTTGAGGCGTTCGGCCCAATTGTCGGGCGCGACGCCGAGCGTCCACTGCCCTTTGGTCATCAGAACCACGCCGCAAAGGGCAAACGACAGCGCACAGGTGCCGCTCAGGAACGACACCACCAGCAGGATGCGGCGATCATGACTGCCGTTGATCCAGAACATGGCTCCGATCGTCGAGAGAAGCGCGGCAACCGTCGCGTAGGTGATCACGAAACCGATACCGTCAAGGCCCATGAAGGTCACGGCCGCACAGATGGCCATGGCGGCAAATGTCGGAGCAATCGCACGCCCGTGGTCCGGCACACCGAGATACTGCATGGCCGAAATGCAGATGATCAGAAAACCCAGGCTGAGCAGCGCCAGCGCGACCTGGCAAAGCAGCGGATCGGGCTCCCTGGTATAATGCCAGAACAGGATCACATGCGCGACGAGCACGAGAATGCCGCATGCCACCGTCAGCACGAATCTGGCCCGCGGCGCGGTGGCCCAGATCGCGAACATGGTGACACTGAGACAGACGCCCGACAGCGCGGCTGCGAGCAGGAGCGAACTGAAATCCAGCATATCGGGCGGGGGCCTCTCGAGCATCGGCGGTTGCGCCGCATTCTAGGTCAGCGGCAGCCCTCGGACATGGTTTTCAGGCGATCTCTCGACCCAACCTGCGGATACGGTTTACAAAGCGTCGATGCCACCTGTCCCGAAACCGCACCCCTGGCCGGCGCGAGGATCAAACGGCATCAGCCCTTGTTGAGCAAGGCGAGATTGGCGTCGACGACGGCGGGGTCGGCCATGCCGGCCTTCGCCTCCAGCAGCAGCGCCCTGGCCTTCTTCTTGTTGCCGCGCAAAAGTTGCGAATAGCCCATGTTGTTGACGATCTGCGGTTTGCGGCCGGCGACCTTCACAAGCTGGCCATAGGCACGGTCGGCGAAGTCGAAGCGGCCGAGTTCGTCATAGGAAGCGGCAAGCCCCATCCAGGCCTCGGCATTGTCGGCCTTCAGTTCGACGGCCTTGCGGAAATGCGCTTCGGCAAGACCATAGTTGGCATCGCGAAACTGTGCCTTGCCTTGCGCCAGGTCGGATGTGTCGACATCCTTCGCTGCCGGCCGGATCGCGGTGGTCTTGGTCGTGTCGACATTATTGTTCGTCGTGCACCCGGTGATCATCAGGACGGCCGCCATCGTGACCACCGCCGCAAAGTTTATCTGACGCATACCCTGCCCCGTCGCCCGATTTGCCGGGTCGTTCTTCAGGGAAAGACACTACAGCACAGCGATTAAGCTTCGGTGCCGAAATGCGCCTAAGTTTTGGTTTCCGGCACACCAGCCATTAACCATCGCCAGCGGCGTTCTCACGGCTCCAGGGCCTTGAGCGTCGCCGGAAGCTGATAGCGGTTGCCGTCATAGCGCAGCCGGTAAGTCCGCTTCACGGACTTGCCGGGGTGGGATTGGCACTCGCCATCCTTGTCGGGAGCGGGTTCGTCGGTATCCATTCGCTCGGTCACGGTGATATCGTGATAGCCCTGATGGCTCGCCCGGCTCATCGCCAGGCTGACCTGGCTAGAATGAAAGGATCCGGCGCAATTGGTATCGCCTTCGCCGCCAGAGCCGGCCACGTCGAGGCCATCGAGCACCATCCGTAGCGTATCGCCGTCAAGGGCATAGAGTCGCAGGTCGGTTTCCCTGAAGGGATTGGCCTGCGAATGAGTTGCCATGTCGATGCGCAGGCCGAAGGCGGTGATTTTGGGCGCCAATTGATAGCGGCCTGTATCGAATCCGATGCCGCGGATGGCGATGGCATCATCGTTCATCAGCCCGGGCTGCAGCAGGCGCTGGCGCACCTGCTGGTTCTTCCTGTCGACGACCAGAAGCTCGATATCGCCGATATGCATGCCGTCGACGGATTGGGCGCTGTCGATCAGCGGTACCGCGACCAACAGCAGTTGGTCATGGGCGGGCCAGATCTTGCAGACCAGCCTTGGCGTGTCGTAGTCCGGAGGCGTCAGGGCGATGCTGGTGTGAGGTTCAAGTGTGAACGAGGCGCCATCGGCGCTCTTGCGGGCCTTGGGATAGGCCTGCTGCACCAAGCCGGCAGCATCACCGCAATCGCCGGCCGCGGCCTGGGCGGGCGGCAAGCTGGCCGCGGCGAGGCCCAGCAAGAGAGCGGGCAACAGTATTCGCATCGACTTCTCGCTTATTACGGGCTTTGCGGGTCCCGATGTATCACTTCAACGGATGTTTGCATGCCTGATTCCGTCGACGTGGCGCCCTTTAGTGACCCGTCATTTTGACGATGATGGGAATGACCGCGATCATCAGCACCACCGGCAGGATGCAGACCACGACCGGCACGGACATCTTTGCTGGCAAGGCATGCGCCTTCTCCTCGGCCAGCGACATGCGCTTGTGGCGCATTTCATCGGAAAACACCCTGAGCGCGCCCGACAGGCTGGTGCCTAGTTCCTTCGACTGCTGCAGGAGCGTGGCGAAGGAGCGTACCTCGTCGAGGCTGAGGCGATCTGCGAGCGCCTTCAGCGCGTCGTCGAGGCTGCGCCCCGCCCGAAGCTCGAGCGATACGAGCTGCAGGTTCTGGCTGAGCGAAGGATAGGTCCTGGCGAGTTCTTTGGAAACGCGCTCGACGCCCGCTTCCATGCTCATGCCGGCATCGGAGCAGACGATCATCAGATCCATGAAATCGGGGAAGCCGTTGCGGTATTCGCGCATCTTTTCCCGCACCTTCTGGGTCAGCACCAGGCCCGGCAGGAAATAGCCGGCAGCGCCCGACAGGATGATGAAGGTCCACCGGCTCGTCATGGTCGCGTCCGGGCTGGCCATCCACCGGTTGAGCACGAAGACGGCGAACGTCGTGCCGATCATTGCCGTGAACCGGATGAGGAAGAACATGCCGACGGCGCGCGGCTCCATGTAGCCGGCCTGGATGAGCTTCAAACGCAGGCGGGCGACATTTTCCGGGTCGCTCTTGGCGTAGAATTCCTGCGCCCTCTTCACCGCTTTCTCGCGCACGACGCCGCTGTTCTTCTTCTGCGCCGGTTCGGGCTTGGCCGCCACCAGACCGTGGTCGACCTTGAGCCGGCGCTTGACCTCGTTGCGGTCGCCCCTCGCCGCCACCATCGGCCAGGCGACCGCCGCGGCCCCCACGGCCAGCAACAGCATGGCGACCGGCATCAGCGAGGTCGGCGCCAAGGAGGCGAGGAGTTCGATGACGCCTCGCATGTCAGAACCTGAAGTTCGACATCTTGAACATGATCAGATTGCCCAGCATCAGCCAGCTAACCGATCCGCCGATCATGTACCATGTCTTCGGAACGCCCCAGACGTCGCTGTAATATCCCGGCATCATGGCCATGATCGCGGTGAACAGCAGCGCCGGCACGGCCGTCAAAATGTAGGCCGACAGGCGGCCTTCGCTCGAAATGGCCCGCACCTTGCGGCGCAGCTTGCCGCGTTCGCGGATCGTCGTCGACAACCCATCGAGGATTTCGCGCAGATTGCCGCCCGAGCTGGTCTGGATCGAGACGGCGGTGACGAACAGCGGCAAATCCTCGTGGCCGACCCGGTCGAAAAGCGAGTTCAGCGCCGAGACAAGGTCGGAACCATAGGTGACTTCGTCGGCAATGACGCCGAATTCCGTGCCGATCGGATCGGGCATCTCGCGCGACACCATGGCAATGGCCACCGGCACCGGGTGACCGGCCTTGAGGCCGCGCGTGATCAGCTCCAGTGCCTCGGGCAGTTGGATGCCGAAACGCTTGAGCCGGCGCTTGCGCATGGAGCGCATCGCCATGACCGGCAGCAGCGGCATCAGCACGACAACCAGGATGAGCCCCATCAACAGCGGCAAGCCGCGCGAGATGGCGAACAGGGCCACGGCCATCGCCACGCCGCAGGTGATCATCAGGAATTTCGAGAGCGGCATGACCATGCCCGACTGCGTGCGCAGGGCACGGAACCGGTCGGGCGAGAACAGCGACGTTCCCGCGTCGAGACCGCGCTCCTTGCGCAGCTGGATCAGCACCTGCTCCTGGCTGATCTTGTTTTCCTGAAGTTTCATGCGCCGGTTGATGGCGGTTCGCTTGTCGCTACGACCGGCATAGAGCAGGTAGACCGCTTCGGCGACCATGATGCCGGTCAATGCGGCCCCGGCATAGACGACATAGATCGCGCTGAACCCATCGAACACCCCGGCTACTCCTGCGGCCGGCCGGGTTCGAAATAACGTCCGGGAAACTCGATGCCCATCGCGCGCAGATCTTCCAGAAAACGCGGTCGTATGCCGGTCGCCTCGTAGTAGCCGAGGATCTTGCCATCAGCCTCCATGCCGGTGCGCACGAAGCGGAAGATCTCCTGCATCTGGATGACATCGCCTTCCATGCCGGTCACCTCGGCGACGCTCGTCACCTTGCGCTTGCCGTCGGAAAGCCGGGTCAGTTGGACGATGATGTCGATGGCGCTTGCGATCTGGCTGCGGATCGACTGCACCGTCATTGGCATGCCGGTCATGCCAAGCATCTGCTCCAGGCGCGAAATACAATCGCGTGGCGTGTTGGCGTGAATGGTCGCCATCGAGCCTTCGTGGCCGGTGTTCATCGCCTGCAGCATGTCGAAGGCTTCCTCGCCGCGGCACTCGCCGAGAATGACCCGGTCGGGACGCATGCGCAGCGCGTTCTTGACCAGGTCGCGCTGTTTGAGCTCGCCATGGCCTTCGATATTGGCGGGGCGCGTTTCCATGCGCGCGACGTGCGGCTGCTGCAATTGAAGCTCCGCCGCGTCCTCGATGGTGATCAGCCGCTCGTCTTCCGGAATGAAGGCCGACAGCGCATTGAGCATCGTCGTCTTGCCGGTGCCGGTGCCGCCCGAAATGATTGTCGTCTTGCGGGCATGCACGGCCGCTGCCAGCACTTCGGCCATGTTCTGTGTGATGGCGCCGAATTCGACCAGCCTGTGCAGGCCAAGTTTGTTCTTGGAGAACTTGCGGATCGACACCAGCGGACCGTCGACGGCCACCGGGCGGATGGCTGCGTTGAAGCGCGAGCCGTCCAGCATGCGAGCGTCGACCATCGGCTGCGATTCGTCGACCCGGCGGCCGACGGCGGCCACGATCTTGTTGACGATTCTGAGCAGATGCGCCTCGTCCTTGAACGGGATATGGACCTGCTGCAGCTTGCCTTTCTTTTCGACGAAACAGTTCTGATGACCGTTGATCAGGATATCGTTGATGTCGGGATCCTTGAGCAGCGGCTCGAGCGGCCCGAGGCCGACCATCTCGTCGACGATATCGTCGACCAGCGCGTCGAGTTCGGCGGTGTTGATCGCCATCCGCTCCTGGCGGGTCTTTTCCGACACGAAATCATGCACTTGCCGGCGCATTTCATCCTTGGGCAAGCGCTCCAGCGCGACCAGATTGATCTCCTCGAGCAGCATCCGGTGGATGCGCACGCGGGCGTCGAGCACCTTGTTGGCATTCTTTGCCGGTGCTGCTTCCGGCTTCGCCGGCAAAGCCTTTCGGCTGGTCGGGATGACAACGGCATGATGGGCGACCGGTGTTGATTCCGGCGGACGCTGCGGGCGCGCGTCGCGGTTCTGCAGGGTTGAGAAACGGCTGGTCATCCAGCTTTCCTTTTCAAGAGGCCCCTGCCAAAACCGAACAGCGACTTCGACTTGCTCGCCGTCGCCACTGCCTCTTCCGGGAGGATGATCTTCTTCAGGTCGTTGACGACGTTGGCATTGGGATCGATCTCGTGCAGCGGCACGCCGCGATCGACCGCCTCGCGCACCAGCCGGTAGTTGTTGGCGATGCCGCCGACAAAATGCTCGCCAAGGATTTCCTGGACATCCGCCTGCTTGATGCCGTTGTCGAACATCTTCTGCTCGAAACGGTTGACGATCACGTTCGGCTTCACTTCCTTGCCGGCGGTCTCGTAGACGGCCTGGATCAGCCGCTGCGTATGGCGCAGGCACGGCACCGTCATTTCGGCGACGATGTAGAGTTTGTTGGAACCGAGCAGCACCGTTTCCGTCCAGGGAAACCAGGTGCGCGGCATGTCGATGACGACATTGTCGAAATAGGCCGAAACGAGGTCCAGCATGCGCACCACGACATCGGTCTTGAACGAGCGCATTTCGGCTGGATGCGTCGGCGCCGCCAGCACGCAAAGTCCGCTGGCGTGCTTGGACAGCATCACATCGAGCAATTGCCGGTCGAGGCGCTCGGGCTGGTTCTCGATCTCGGTGATGTCGAAACGCGGCTCCAGATCGAGATATTCGGCGCAGGCACCTTGCTGGAAATTGAGGTCGACCACGCAGGTCGAGGCGCCGCGCGTCACCGAATGATGCAGCTGGAACGCGGTCTGCAGCGCCAGCGTCGTGGTGCCGACGCCGCCGGCGGCGGGCATGAAGGTATAGATCTGCGATTCGGTGTTTTCCTCGCGCCCCGGCCCCTGCAACGCTCGCACGACCGAACGCACGAGGTCGGCCGTGGTGATCGGCTTGACCAGGAAGTCCGCGACCTTGAGCTGCACCAGGATGCGCACGGCGGCGGCGTTGAACTCCTGGGTGACCACGACCACCGGTGCCTTGCCCTCGAGCCGGCGCATGACGCGCTGCAGGGACTCGATTTCTTCCAGTTTCGCCGCATCCATGTCGACGATAACGACGCCGAACTCGGCCTCCTGGACCTCGCCGCGCAGCTCGGTGACGTTCTTCTCAACCGTCATGAGCTGGATAATCTCGGAGGCGGCAAAGGCCGTCTTCGTGTCCTGCGCGAAGGTCCGGTCTGTCGATACGAGCAGGATCTTCTTGGTGCTGTTTGCCATTCTCGCCGCCTGTGAGCTCGATCGCCGTCTGGATCAGTTGCCGGTGGTGGTTTGCGCTGCCTTGGCGCCGGCCGCCTGATCGGGTGTGACCGGTTCGGCGGTTCCGCGCTTGGCGGGCACGAGAAGCCTCGTGTTCTGGACGCCATACTTCCACGGGTCGACCATCTGCATGACGGTGTTGGCGGCCTGCGCCTCACCGGCGACTGACGTCACGCCTTCGCTGCGCAGATAGTCGTCGCTGGTGCAGCCGCTTGCCAAACCGGCAAGAAGCAGGGCGATGCTCGATCTCAGGACCAGACGCATGATTTCAGTCCTTCGGCAGGTCGAGGAAATGACCGACTTTGGTCGCGGAAGCGCCCCGCACGGCGCTGCCGTCAGCCAGCGCCAGCGCACGGTTGGTGTCCGACGCCTTCACCTCCTCGGTGTTGTTGAGGAAATAGTCGACGTTGCTGGCGGGCTGCGTGCCATCGGTCGGCACAGCCATTTTCTTCGACGGGTCGACCGGCTTGACCAGATAGGGTGTGACGATGATGACCAGGTCGGTCTCGCGCCGCTGATAGGATTTCGACGAGAACAGCGACCCCAGCACCGGCATCTTGCCGAGACCGGGAATGCGCGACGTGGTGATGTCGTTCTGGGATTGCAGCAGCCCGGCGATCATGAAGCTTTGGCCGTTCTTCAGGTCGACCGAGGTCTTGGCGCGGCGCACGATGAACCCCGGCACCGAAATGTTGCCGATATTGTAGGACGCCGAAGCGTCGATCGAGGAGACCTCCGGCGCGATGTCGAGGCTGACCAGCCCGTCCTTCAGCACGGTCGGCGTAAAGTCCAGGCTGACGCCGTATTTCTTGTAGCTGACGGAGATCTTGCCATTGTCCTCGGAAACCGGGATCGGGAATTCGCCGCCGGCAAGAAAGCTCGCCGTTTCGCCGGATCGGGCAATCAGGTTCGGTTCGGCCAGCCTTCGGGCAAGGCCGCGCTCCTCCAACGCCTTGATGGCGATGTCGATCGAGACGCCATTGGACAGCAGCCGGCCAATGATCTCGCCAGTCCCCGCCGCCGGCACCGAGCCCGGATCGAGAGAGACATCGCGACCGCCGAAGCCGTAGGCGAAATTGGCGCTGTATTTCGCGCCCAGGTCCTGCCCGGCCTGGCGGTTGATCTCGACGAAGCGGACATTGAGCTGAACCTGCTGCGACGAGGAGATATTGACCGAATTGATCACCTCCTCATTGCCGGAGAAGCGGGTGGCGATCTTGTTGGCCTTTTCGGCGGCGACCGCGTCATCCGCCTCGCCCGACAGCACCACGCGGCCATTGGCCGAGCCGACCTTGATCTTGGCGTCCGGCACGCTGGCACGGATGGTGCTCGCCAATTGGTCGGTGTCGAGCGTCACTTCGATGTCTACGGTGCCGACGAGCTGCTTCTTCTCGTCGAACAGCGCAATGCCGGTGGTGCCGAGATTGTTGCCCAGCACATAGAAGGATTTGTCGGTCAGCGGGTTGACGTTGGCGATCTCCGGATCGCCGATGACGATCTGATAGAAGGCCGCGCTCGTCATGATCGTCTTGGGCTTGCCCTTCGCGACCTTGATCGAGGCATTCCTGGTCGACGAGACATAGACGATGTCATTGTCCGCCCTGGCCGCGCCAACGAAGGCGAGCATGCCGCTCGCGGCCAGTGAAGCCGCCATGGCCAAGGCGCGCACGAAACGCAACAGATTCGTCATTCGATATAGGGTGTGCATCACCATGATCCCGTCCCGCCCGGTCCCCACCGGTCTTTACTTCTGGTCCCGCGAAGGGACTTGGTATTCCTCGGCCTGCGTGCCGCGCGTCACGATGACCGTCTTGAATTTCGGCTTCTCCGGCTCCTTGGCGATGGCATCGAACAAGGAGCCGGCGGCGGCCTGGGCATTGGAAGCCACGGATCCGCCGAAGGACGAGATGGTGGTGACGCCGTTCTTGCCGTCGCCGCCTTCGCTGGCGGAGCGCAGCGACAGCGACAGCGTGCCTACCGTGCGGGCAAGCGCCACTTTCTGCGCGCCTTCGGTCGTCACCTCGAGGGTCACGGAATTGGCCACCTGCGGCGTCGTCTGGCGCTCGTCGGCGCCCTGCCCGACGCTCAGCACCTTGGCGTCGGCAACGACGATCTCCGAGGTGATGGTCGAGCCGGCCGCGCCTTGCGCGTTCTTGGCGACTTCCTGGATTTCGCCGGCATCGCGGGTGAGCACGACATCGACCCGGTCGCCCGGCGTGACGAAGCCACCGACGCCGGCGATCTCGTCGGTGCGGATGGTGACCGCCCGCATTCCGGGCGTCAGCATATTGGACAGCGTCGCGCGGCCGTTCGGTCCCGACAGCTTGGTGAGCAGCACCGGCTCGTTGATCTCGATCGGCGACAGCACGACCCGGCCGCCTTCGCCAAGCAATCCATCGATGGTGGCAAAGGCGCCCTGCGGCAGGGACTCCTGCGGCCACGGGATTTCGCTGAGCTTGGCGCGGTCGAGCTCCATGCCATAGCGCAACGGCGCATTGGCCACCACGATCGTCTTGAACTCTATTTTGGGTGCTGGAGCGGAGATCGACGCCGTTTTCTCCTGCGCATCGGCCTTGGCCTGGCTCTTGACCCAGAAATCCGCGGCAAAGATCGAGATCGCGCCGAAAACGGCGGCGATGCCGATCATCGTTATGGCCTTGCCCCTCACGCCGAAACCCCTGATGCCCGTCGTTTCTTGTTATGTTGGGCTCACGCTAGTCCGCATTGGTAAAGAATCGGGAATCTTGTGCGGTGGCATTCGACCGATTTCCGCCTGCTTGGTTATCGAATGGTTTTAGGGTAAGAGGGGTTAAATCCCCGAACGTAACAGGAACCTCCGTCGCCTGGCGCCAAAAAGCGTGGCAGTATCGACGTGTGATTCGCAGCACCGGACCCTATGGTTGGCATGGACGACAACAACGATCTCTTCGGCAATCTGGGCAAGCAGCAGCAACCGGTTCGCACGCCGGCGCGCCCGGCCGACCCGCTGGTGCAAGCGGCCGCCAGGCGCCCGGCCGCTGCCAAGGATGGCAGCGAGGGTTACAGCGCCGCCGACATCGAGGTGCTCGAAGGCTTGGAGCCGGTGCGCCGGCGGCCGGGCATGTACATTGGCGGCACAGACGACAAGGCGATGCACCATCTGTTCGCCGAGGTCATCGACAATTCGATGGACGAAGCGGTTGCCGGCCACGCCACCTTCATCGATGTCGAGCTTTCAGCCGATGGTTATCTCACTGTCACCGACAATGGCCGCGGCATCCCGGTTGATCCACATCCGAAATTCAAGAAGCCCGCGCTCGAAGTGATCATGACGACGCTGCATTCGGGCGGCAAGTTCGATTCCAAGGTCTATGAGACATCAGGTGGCCTGCACGGCGTCGGCGTTTCTGTCGTCAACGCCCTGTCGGATCATCTCGAAGTCGAAGTCGCGCGCGGCCGCCAGCTTTATCGCCAACGCTTTTCACGTGGCATTCCGATAAGCGGTCTGGAGCACCTGGGCGAGGTGCACAACCGCCGCGGCACCAGGACGCGTTTCCACCCCGACGAGCAGATTTTCGGCAAGGGCGCGGCATTCGAGCCGGCGCGGCTCTACCGCATGACGCGTTCGAAGGCCTATCTGTTCGGCGGCGTCGAAATCCGCTGGACCTGCGATCCCTCCCTGATCAAGGAAAAGGATCAGACACCGGCCAAGGCGGAATTCCATTTCCCCGGCGGCCTCAAGGATTATCTGAAAGCGTCGCTCGGCGACGAATTCCAGGTGACGCGCGAAATCTTCGCCGGCAAGAGCGACAAGCAAGGCGGCCATGGCTCGCTCGAATGGGCGGTGACCTGGTTTGGCGGCGACGGCTTCATCAATTCCTACTGCAACACCATCCCGACCGGTGAAGGCGGCACCCACGAGGCCGGCTTCCGCAACGTGCTGACGCGCGGCCTGCGCGCCTATGCCGACCTCGTCGGCAACAAACGCGCGTCGATCGTCACCTCGGAAGACGTCATGATCTCGGCCGCCGGCATGCTGTCGGTGTTCATCCGCGAGCCGGAATTCGTCGGCCAGACCAAGGACAGGCTGGCGACGATCGAAGCGATACGCATCGTCGAGACCGCGATCCGTGACCCGTTCGACCATTGGCTGGCCGACAATCCGCAGGAAGCCTCGAAGCTGCTCGACTGGGTGATCGCGCGCGCCGATGAGCGGGTGCGCCGCCGCCAGGAAAAAGAGGTGTCGCGCAAGAGCGCTGTGCGCAAGCTGCGCTTGCCGGGGAAGCTCGCCGATTGCACGCAGAACGCGGCGGCAGGTGCCGAACTCTTCATCGTCGAAGGCGATTCCGCGGGCGGCTCTGCAAAGCAGGCGCGCGATCGCGCCAGCCAGGCCGTCTTGCCGCTGCGTGGAAAAATCCTCAACGTCGCCAGCGCCGGCAATGACAAGCTGGCCGCCAACCAGCAGATATCGGACCTGATCCAGGCGCTCGGCTGCGGCACGCGGTCAAAGTACCGTGACGAGGATTTGCGCTACGACCGCGTGATCATCATGACCGACGCCGACGTCGACGGCGCCCACATCGCTTCGCTGCTGATCACCTTTTTCTACCAGGAGATGCCGGCGCTGGTACGCGGCGGCCATCTCTACCTGGCGGTGCCGCCGCTTTACTCGATCAGGCAAGGCGGCAAGGTCGCCTACGCCCGCGACGACGCGCACAAGGACGAGCTTCTGCGCACCGAATTCACCGGGCGCGGCAAGGTCGAGCTCGGCCGCTTCAAGGGCCTGGGCGAGATGATGGCTGCGCAGCTCAAGGAAACCACCATGGACCCGAGAAAGCGCACGTTGCTCAGGGTCGATGTGAACGAGATCGATTCTGCCACCAAGGACAGGGTCGATGAGCTGATGGGCACCAAGCCCGAAGCTCGCTTCCGCTTCATCCAGGAACGCGCCGAATTCGCCGAGACGGAAGTGCTGGATATCTAGCCGCTGGCGAATTTAGCTTGCGTTCCTGACATGGAGACCAGCATGTGACCTGGGCGCCGCTGAAAACCTATTTCGAGACGAGCCTGGCCGGGCTGACGCAACCGACGCGCTCCGACTGGATTTTCGCCCTGCGCACCGTTTCAGCCGGCATGATCGCGCTTCTCGTCGCCTATGCGCTGAAGCTCGACCATCCGCAATGGGCGATGATGACGGTGTTCATCGTCGCCCAGCCGGTTGCCGGCATGGTGCTGGCGAAAGGCTTTTACCGGCTGCTCGGCACGCTTGCCGGGGGTATCGCGGCAGTCGGCATCACCACGGCGTTCGGCACCGGTCCCTGGATTCTGGTGACGGTGCTTGCCGTCTGGATTGGCATTTGCACCTTCGTCTCGTCCCTGCTGCGCAATCCCGAGGCCTATGGCGCCGCCCTTGCCGGCTACACCGCCATGATCATCGGCCTGCCCGCTTTCGGACAACCGCATCTGGTCGTTGACCTCGCGGTCGCGCGTTGTGCCGAGATCGTGCTCGGCATCGTTTGCGCCGGCCTCACCAGCCGGCTGATCCTGCCAAAACTGGCCAGCGACGCCATTATCTCGCGGCTGAAACGCTGCATTCTCGACCTCGCCACTTACGCTGGCGGTGCGTTCTCCGGCGGAGACCGGGCAAGCCTCATCGGCCTGCACCGGAAGCTTGTCGCCGACACCCAGACGCTTGGCGAAATGCGCGCCTATGCCAGGCTCGAAGCGGTGAGCTTCGCGCCGCGCGCGCATCCGGTGCGACGCACCATCGGACAGCTGCTCTCGGCCCTTTCGGCGGCGCGCGCGCTCTATTCGCATGCCGCTCCGAAAAACGCAGCCCTCATCCCGGTGCGCTCGGAGTTGCAAGCCCTTGTCAGCGAACTGGCAGCCAAGCCGGGAGCGCTGGACGACACCTCGCCCTGGTTGGCACGACTCGACGCGATCTCGATCAGAGCACGGCAAATGCCCGATGCTTCGACCGAACAGGGTGAGGACAGGGTCGGCACCATCACCCGCCTCACCATAGCGGCCGATTTTGCCGAGGCGCTGAAACAGGTGCTTCGTGGCCTCGACGCTTTGCGCGCGCCCGTCAGCCGCCGACGAGGTCCCGGCAGCCGGCAGCCGGCCTTGGTGGTGCATCGCGACTATCCCGGTGCCGCGCGCAACGCCATCCGCGCGGCCCTTGCCACGTTGCTGGTCGCGGCTTTCTGGCTGACGACGAAGTGGTCGGAAGCGGCCGGCACCGTCATCCTCGTTGCCGTCGTGTCGAGCCTGTTTGCCGCTCGCCCCGACCCCGTGCAGGTATCCTGGGGTTTCTTCAAGGGAACGCTGCTCGCTTTGCCATTCGCCTTTCTCGTCGGTCAGATCGCACTTCCCGCTCTGCCCGGCTTCGGCTGGTTCATGCTGTTCGTCGTGCCCATCATGGTGCCGGCGGCACTCGCCATGGCCAATCCGCGCTATGTCGGGGTGGCGACGGCCTTCGCCATCAACTTCCTGGCCTTCCTCAGCCCGCACCAGGCAATGACCTATGATCCCGGCCCCTTCTTCGCCGGCTCGGCATCGATCCTGGTCGGCATCCTGCTGGCAATCGGCGTCTTCATCGTCGTGTTGCCGGCGGACCCATGGCTGGCCGCCGACCGCATCGTGCGAGCCATGCGCGAGGATCTGGCGCGGCTTTGCCTGCATGAGCGCCTGCCGAGGCGTTCGGCCTTCGAGAGCCTCGCTTATGACCGGGTCAATCAGTTGATGCCGCTGGTGCAGAATTCCGGCAGGAAGGGTGAGGCGGTGCTGGGCGGCGGCGTCGCCTCCGTCACGGTCGGCCTGGAAATCCTGCGGCTGCGCACTGCGAGCCAAAACCATGTCATCCCATCGGAAACGACGCTTTCAATCGCTAACTTCCTGAGGGGATTGGCGCGCGAGCTGCTTTTCCGTGCCTCCGGCGATCCGCAAACAGCGACCATTGCCGTCGCCCGGCAGTACGCGGCAGGCATCGCCCAGCGAGACGCCACCGGCGACACGCTGCAAATCGCGGCGTCCCTGCGCATTATCGCCGCGGCAATGGAGGATTTCCCGGATTTCTTCGCGAGGGATAAAACCTAGGCTGCGGCGATCGCCAGCGCATGGCCGCGTGCGTTCTCGCGCAGAGCATCAAGGTGGATCGACTTGACCAGGGCGGCGAGATCGCCTTCGGCGGATTGCCCGCCCAATTCCTTGAGCATCAGCCAGCTGACTTCCTGAACACCGGCGACGCGCTTGCCGTTGGCAACCTCGCGCCAGATCTTCAGCGCACGCAGGATGACCGCATGCGTGGCGGCAGCCAGACCTGCGCTGCGAAACAGCGCCTGCAGGGCCACATCGTGCCCGCCGGCCAGCAGCGCCCTCACCCGTGCTTCGGACTGCTGGCTGAGCGCGACCAGCGCTGAGCCGAAGAAATCGACCTTGCCGTGCGCGATGGTGCGGATCAGGAAGCTCGCGGTGAGATCGCCGCGCAGCCTGAGATGCTCGATCAGCGCCGCGTGCTCTTCCTGGCGCGTGCCTTCGATCAGCGTCACCGAGGCCTTGACGCAGGCGTCCCGCATGACGCGGTCGGCTCGCGCGGCCCCCATCAATGCCATGACCAGCGGCGATGTCTTCAATGTCTCGCCGAGCTTGACGAGCAGCATATGCCGGCAGTCGGCAGGCAGGCGCGCGTCGGATATCAGCGCCTCGCGCACCAGAGGCAGGTGGCCATGGCGTTCAGCCATGCGGCGGAAGCTGAGGGAGGCAATGTCGGCGCCGGTGTTGGCCAAAAGCACGGCGCAGGCTTCCGCCTCGCCAATCTCGGCGATGGCCGCCGACAGCGCCATCGAGACTACAGGTCGGTCGGCGATCAGTTTCTGCGTTGCCCTCTGGCTCCCCGCCACACGGTTGATCAGATCGGCGTCGGTGAGCAGCGGCGAGCGCGCCAGCACGACCCCGGCGACTTCCGGCTGGTCGGAGGCTAGCACGCTGATGATCTGCAGCGGCGCGTGGTGACTCATCGAGAGCGCCTCGGCCATCGCCAGCCGCACCTTTGACGAGGCGTCGTCGAGTAGCAGCGTCAGCGCCGCCTCGGCGGCGCAGCGGTCCTCGAACGGCAATTCGGAATTGACATAGGCCCGGGCCAGCGCACTGGCGGCGGCGGCGCGCTCCGACACCCTGGCCGTGCAAATCCATCTCAAAAAATGCGAAACAACCATGCCGCCTGCTTACGCCCCTTGCCAGAACGTTCCTGGCCCCGTGGTGACGGTAGGCAGAAATGGTTTACGAACGGTTCACCATGTTCATTAACTGGCTTGCGAGCCTGGAAAGCAGCGCCTATCAACCCTTTGCAGCAGAGGAGCAGGACATGGCCGGGCTTTATCTCCAGGAGTTCGTCGTCGGCCACGTCTTCCAGCACACGCTGCGCAAGACCGTCACCGAAAGCGACAACATGCTGTTTTCGGTGATGACGCTGAACCCGCAACCGCTGCATATCGACTTCGACTTCGCCGCCAAGAGCGAATGGGGCAGGCCGCTGGTCAACTCGCTGTTCACGCTCGGCTTGATGATCGGCATCTCGGTCAACGACATCACCGTCGGCACCACTGTCGCCAATCTCGGCATGAAGGAAACCGTGTTTCCGCACCCGGTATTTCATGGCGACACCATCCGCGTCGAAACAACGGTGATTTCGGTGCGCGAATCCAGGTCGAAACCCGATCGCGGCATCGTCGAATTCGAGCATCGCGCCTATAATCAGCATGGCGACCTCGTCGCCAAATGCACGAGACAGGCGATGATGCTGAAGAAGGCGGCCTGATGCGTTCGCTGCTGTTCGTTCCCGGCGATTCCGAACGGAAGCTCGAAAGGGGTTTTGGCGCCGGCGCTGACGTGGTCATCGTCGATCTCGAGGATTCCGTCGCGCCGCAGAACAAGGCGCCGGCGCGCGAGATCGCGGCGCGCTTCATCCTTGAACGCAGGGGGCAAACCAACTCGGCGATCTATGTCAGGGTCAACGATCTATCGACCGGACTGACGGATGACGATCTGGCGGCGCTCGTCGCAGCGAGGCCCGACGGCATCATGCTGCCCAAGTCGAACAGCGGCCAGGATGTGCAGCAGCTCGCGGCCAAGCTCAGGGTCCGGGAGGCCGAGAACGATCTGTCCGACGGTTCGATAAAAATCCTGCCGATCATCACCGAAACGCCGGCGGGTGTGCTGGCGGCGGCGACCTATGCGGGGACAAGCGCGCGGCTTGCTGGTCTCACCTGGGGCGCGGAAGACCTGTCGGCCGCGATCGGCGCGCGTGCGGCCCGCGACGATCACGGCCGCTACACCGATCTCTTCCGTCACGCCCGCCTGACGACCATCCTCGCGGCGGGGGCTGCGGAGGTCGCCGCGATCGACACCGTGTTTCCGAATTTTCGCGATATGGCGGCCTTCGCCGCGGAATGCGCCGAGGCCGAGCGTGACGGCTTCACCGGCAAGATGGCGATCCATCCCGATCAGGTGCCCGTTATCAACGCCGCATTCACGCCCTCGGCCGAGGCGGTGAGACAGTCGGCGGCCATCGTCGCGGCGTTCGAGGCAGCCGGAAATCCTGGCGTCGTCGGCATCGACGGCAAGATGTTCGACCGCCCGCATCTACGCCTGGCCGAACGGCTTCTGGCACGCGCGAGGGCGGCCGGGACATCCGTCTGACAGCTATTTTTTTTCCCAGCGCGGCCGGCGCATCGAAAAGACCTCGTTGACGCTGGCATAGTCCATGTAGCCGAGACGAGCGACATTGCCGGCCTTGGTGATGTCGAACAGGCCGTCTTTCAGGAAAGCATCGTCGATATGCACGCCGATCACCTCACCGGCGACGACGACGGCGCTCGTCGGCGATCCGTCCAGCGCCTTTGGGCGAAACACTTCCGTCACCCGGCATTCGAGCGCCGCGGGTGCCGCCGCCACGCGCGGCGGCCTGACGAGACGCGAGGGCGCCATGGCGAGATCGGCATAGACGAATTCGTTGACGCCACGCGGCGCGTCGACGGACGTGTAATTCATCTTCTCAGCAAGGTCGCGGCCGACCAGATTGGCAACGAACTCGCTGCTTTCCACGGCGAAAGAGGCACTGTCCTTCTCGCCCTCGGAGGAGAACCAGACGATAAAGGGCCGCGTCGAGACCGCGTTGAAGAAAGAGTAGGGTGCGAGGTTGATCTCGCCTGCCCCGTTCAGCGTCGATATCCAGCCGATCGGGCGCGGCGCCACGATGGCCTTCGAAGGATCATGCGGCAGTCCGTGCCCTTTGGATGGCTCGTAGAACATTCAGCCCGCCCAAGGCCCTGAATAGTCAGCATAGAGCTTTGCCGAATCGGGCCGTGGCCGCTCCGGCGCCGGACCGGCAAAGGAACCCATATGGATAAAACCGACAACGCGCTCCTGCGGCGCCAGTCCAAGAATCGCCCTGCCCTCCGGCACGTCGGAATACCAGTTGCTGATCATGTTCGTGCCATAGCCCAGCGCATTGGCCGCGATCATCAGGTTCATCGCTGCCATGCCTCCGGACAGGAACATCTCCCATTGGGGGATTTTTGGGTTCTCCCTGGGAATTGACACGACACCGATCACCAGCGGTGCGCGCGAGAACCGCGCCAGTTCCTGGTTGCGACGGCCCTCGGGCAGCGGACCTTCGCGCTGCTCGGCCAAGGCCGCCAGCTTTTTGCCGATCTCGATGCGGGCTTCGCCGCGATAGAGGATGAAGCGCCAAGGTTCGAGCCGCCCATGGTCGGGCACGCGCGAGGCGGCGGCAATCATTGTCGCGATATCGGCGTCGCTGGGCGCCGGCTCCTTGAGGTCGGGGATAGGCGCTGAATTTCGGGTCAGCAG
The DNA here is from genome assembly GCF_000513935.1 of Mesorhizobium sp. WSM3626. GTDB lineage: Bacteria > Pseudomonadota > Alphaproteobacteria > Rhizobiales > Rhizobiaceae > Mesorhizobium > Mesorhizobium salmacidum. The sequence continues at coordinate 53,270 of NZ_AZUY01000031.1, forward strand.
GAAGTCGATGATCGGCGACGCCATGGGCGCAAGTCTCCTGGCACTCTGTTTTGAGCTGAAGCGCACCATCGGGAATTCGGGCGGCTCGGGCAAAGGCGCGCTAGCGCCGGGCTGAAGAGTCACGCACCGGACTCTTAAGCCTTGAAATTGCCACCGCCATGGGCTTCAACGCAAGGTATGTTTGAGGGGCGACTGCGTCTTTTCCTGATCCGGCTCTGCGCCGCGCTGTTCCTGCTGCCGGTCTCCATGGCTGTCGCGCAGGAAAAGGACGGTGTCAGCGACCTGAAACTTCCCGGAATTTCGAGCTATGCGACGCCGAAGAACGAGACTCCACTGGCGCTTGGCGGCGGTGGCGCCATCACCCTGTCGGCCCAGTTGACCAACAAAGGCACCGACATCACCCGCGGCCTCGTCTGGCGTGTCTTCAAGCCTGAAGCCGTCAACGGCAAATTGCCGATGGTCGCCTCCGCGCATGGCGGCAGCGCCGTCTTCCAGCTCGAACCCGGCAGTTATCTGGTTCACGCCTCCTACGGTCGCGCCGGCGCGACCAAGCGCATCACCGTCGGCAAGGAAGCCAAGCGAGAAAGCCTGGTGCTTGATGCCGGCGGCCTGAAGCTCGACGCGGTTCTGTCCGGCGGCGTGCGCATTCCGCCGAAAAAACTGCGCTTCTCGATCTATGAGGGCACCGCCGACGCCAATGGCGATCGCGCGCTAGTCATTCCCGATGTCGAACCCAACAGCGTCGTGCGGCTCAATGCGGGCATCTACCACGTCGTCTCGACCTATGGCGCGGTCAACGCCGTCATCCGATCCGACATCCGTGTCGAGGCCGGCAAGCTGACCGAAGCCACCGTCGAGCATCACGCCGCCGAAATCACCATGAAGCTGGTGCGCGAGGCGGGTGGCGAAGCGATCGCTGACACCTCCTGGTCGCTGCTCAACGAATCCGGTGATCCGATCAAGGAAACCGTCGGCGCCTTCGCCTCGATGGTGCTGGCCGAAGGCGACTACACCATCATCGCCAAGAATCGCGACCGGATCTACCAGAAGGATTTCACGGTCGTTGGCGGGCAGAACCAGGAGATCGAGGTTCTCGCTACCGAAGCAGCGGCCATGGATCCGGAAGAAGGCGCGGACTAAAGCAATTCCAGCAAAAGTGCGAAGCGGTTTTGCGTCCGGAATTGCGTAAAAGCAAAGAGATAGAGCATTGGAGGCGATCTCGTTTTCGCCGGAGATGCTCCTTCAGGCAGCCAGCTTGGTCCGCGCCGGAAGGAACGGGATGCGACGGCGCGGCAGGGCCGGAGCCAAGTCGAACACACCGCGATAAAGCCGGTCGAGCAACGCCTTGCGATCGCGCAACGGCTCCAGTTCGCTCCAGCTGAGTACATTGCCGACGCGCACCTCGATCGCCTTGCCGGACAGCCGTGCGAATTCACGGATGAGCAGCGAGGTACGCAAGGTCAGCGAGGCCTTGCCGACGAATTTAGCCACACGCCCGTCGCGCTCGGCCATGTTCATCGGACCGCTGACCAAATGGAAAAGCCTGCCGTTCTGGCCGGAGAAATGCATGGGAATGACCGACGCCTTGGCTTCCTGGACGAGACGGGCCGGAAACATCTTCCATGGCAGATCGCGCGCGCGGCCAAAACCCTTGGGCGCGGTGGCGACGCCGCCAGCCGGAAACACAACGATGGTGACGCCCTCCTTCAGCAGCCGCACCGCTTCATGGCGCACCGCCATGTTGTTCTTCACCGCGTCCTTGGTCTCGGAAAAGTCGATCGGCAGCGAATAAGGCTCCATCTCGCGAATCCTGAGCAGATCCTTGTGGATCATCACTCGAAAGGGTCGCCCGAGTTGCTCTGCCAGTGACAGCACCGCGATGCCGTCGCCGATGCCGAAGGGATGGTTGGCAACGATCACCAGCGGCGTGTCGGGCAATTGCGCTGGCGGCCATTGGTCGGGGCTTCGCACGCCCACATCGATGAGGTCCAGCATGCGGCTGAACACACGCTCACCGGTCGGCACAACCTGATGGCGCCAGAATTCATAGAGCGCGGCGAACCGGTCGCGGCCCGAAAGGCCTTCCACCGAATGAATGAACCAGCGCGCCAGAGCCGGCTGGTGCGGATTGGCGTAAGAAAGCTCGGGGAACGGTCGTTCGCGCGATTTCAGCTTGAGCATAAGGACTCGTTACAATGTTGCCGTGACAGGGATATGAAAACGGCGGTGGATCGCTCCACCGCCATTCGATCGAGAACACTTCGAATCAAGCAGCGCGCTTGCGTCGGCGGTCGGGTGTGATCGCTTCTTCGGTCAGCCGTTCGATTGCTTCGGCAAGGCCAAGCGATTCCTGGTCTCGCGAACCGAGCCGGCGGATATTGACCGTCTGCTCCTCCGCCTCGCGTTTGCCGCAGACGAGGATGACCGGCACCTTGGCCAGGCTGTGCTCACGGACCTTGTAGTTGATCTTCTCGTTGCGCAGATCGGCTTCCGCCAACAGCCCTGCGGCCTTCAGCTTCGCGACGACCTCGGTCGCGTAACTGTCGGCGTCCGAAGTGATCGTCGCCACCACCACCTGCAGCGGCGCGAACCACAGCGGGAAATGGCCGGAATAGTTCTCGATCAGGATGCCGAGGAAACGCTCCATCGAACCGCAGATCGCGCGGTGCACCATGACAGGCTGCTTCTTCTCCGAATCCGAGCCGATGTAGAATGCGCCAAAACGTTCCGGCAGGTTGAAGTCGACCTGCGTCGTGCCGCATTGCCATTCGCGGCCGATCGCATCCTTCAGCACATACTCGAACTTCGGCCCGTAGAAGGCGCCCTCGCCCGGGTTGATCGAGGTCTTGATGCGGTTGCCGGAGCGCGTCTTGATGGTCTCCAGCACGCTGCCCATGATCGCCTCGGCATGATCCCAGGCCTCGTCGGTGCCGACACGCTTTTCCGGCCGCGTCGACAATTTGACGCTGATTTCGTCGAAACCGAAATCGGCATAAGTCGACAGGATCAGGTCGTTGATGCGCAAGCACTCGGAAGCCAGCTGTTCCTCGGTGCAGAAGATATGCGCATCGTCCTGCGTGAAGCCGCGCACGCGCATCAGCCCGTGCAGCGCGCCCGACGGTTCATAGCGATGCACATTGCCGAATTCCGCAAGCTTTACGGGCAGGTCGCGATAGGATTTCAGCCCATGCTTGAAAATCTGCACGTGACCGGGGCAGTTCATCGGTTTCAGCGCGAAGACGCGGTCATCGTCGGTTTCATCGCCTGCGACCGTCACCTTGAACATGGCGTCCCGGTACCAGCCCCAGTGGCCCGATGTCTCCCACAGGCTCTTGTCGAGCACCTGGGGTGCATTGACCTCCTGATAGCCCTGTTCGTCGAGCCGGCGGCGCATGTAGTTGACCAGGTTCTGGAACATCTTCCAGCCCTTGGCGTGCCAGAAGACGACGCCCGGCCCCTCTTCCTGGAAATGGAACAGGTCCATTTCGCGGCCAAGCTTGCGGTGGTCGCGCTTCTCGGCCTCCTCCAGCATCATCTGGTAGGCTTCGAGCTGCGCCTGGTCGGCCCAGGCCGTGCCATAGATGCGCGTCAGCATCGGATTGTTCGAGTCGCCGCGCCAATAGGCGCCGGCCACCTTCATCAGCTTGAAGGCGTTGCCGATCTGCCCGGTCGAGGCCATATGCGGACCCCGGCAAAGATCGAACCAGTCGCCCTGCGCATAGATCTTGAGATCCTGATCCTCGGGAATAGCGTCGATCAGTTCGAGCTTGTAGCGTTCGCCCTTGTCGGCGAAGACCTTTTTTGCCCTGTCGCGCGACCAGACCTCTTTGGTGAACGGCTTATTGCGCGCGATGATCTCGCGCATCTTCTTCTCGATCACCGGGAAATCGTCCGGGGTGAACGGCTCGTTGCGGGCAAAGTCGTAATAGAATCCGTTCTCGATCACCGGCCCGATGGTTACCTGCGTTCCCGGCCATATCTCCTGAACGGCTTCCGCCAGCACGTGCGCGGTGTCGTGACGGATGAGTTCCAGCGCACGCGGGTCTTCGCGGGTGATGATCTCGACCTTGCCGGATTTGCCCAGGGGATCACTGAGGTCGCGCACGGTGCCGTCGATGGCATAGGCCACGGCCTTCTTGGCCAGCGACTTCGAGATCGACTCGGCAAGCCCGGCACCGGTCATCGCTGCGTCGTAGTCGCGCACGGAGCCGTCGGGAAATGTCAGGGAAACGGAATTCAGCATAGTATCTCCTATCCAGTCCCGCAAACGAGCGCGGGTGGTAAAAATGCAGATATCAGCGGTTCGGGAGCTGCGACCTGCCAGGGTGCCGGAGGCGTCCGGCGGCGGCAGTCTTTTATGAGCAGAAGCCGCCGCCGTAAAGCCCGGCTCACTAAATCAGCTGCGGCAGTTCCTTCAGGAATGCGGCCCGTGTCGCCAACCCCTTCGGCATGTCGGTCCGCTTCGTATCGACGACGAGCCGGGCGAACACGATCTGGCGGCCGTCTTTCCGCGCCCAGCCGACAAACCATCCGAGCGAGCGCTTGTCCTTACCGCCCTCGCCGAGCCGGGTGCTGCCGGTCTTGCCCTGAACGACCCAATCGCCGGCCTTAAAACTCGGGATGATGGCCCGTGTCATGTCATGCGCCTTGGCCGATACCGGCATCGTGCCGGCGAGCAGTTGCCGCAGGAAGGCAACCTGTTCAACCGGCGTGATCTTGAGCGAAGAGTTGACCCAGGAATGGGTGAGCCCGTCATTCTTGCCGGGATCGCCCGAAACGTCAGTGTTGCCGTAGTTGAACTTCGATACGTAGCCGGCAAATTTCTCAGCTCCGAGCCGACGCGTAATCTCCCGAGAATACCAGATGATGGAATCGCGTTCCCATATCACCGGATCGACGGTCTTCCGATCCCGCTTCACCGCGTTGAATTCGGGTTTATAGTCCCAGCTTGGCGTGTGCTCGTCGCCCAGTATGCCGGCGTCGTAGCCGATCAGCGAAAGCGGCACCTTGAACGTCGAAGCCGGGCTGAAGCGCTGGTCACACACCCCTTCCTGGTAAAGCGTCTTGCCGGTTGCGGCATCGGCGATCAGCGTGCACTGCACATCCCTGAGCGGCGCTGACTGCGCGCGCATCGGAAATCCCAGCAGCCAGGCGAGCAGGAACAGGACTCCGGCAAAGATGAAAGGAAGACGGTCGACGTTGCGCATGGGATGCTCGCTCCAGGAGGGGTTCGCGAGCGGGCTTAGCGATGTCTCTTGTCTCGATTTTGTCTCAAATGCGCAGTTGTCGTGCAGGCTTGCGTTAACCCTACCGGATCGTAAACGGGCGCGGCGCGACCAACGCTCTCATCCCTCACGCTTCGCCGCGCTTGCGGCCGATCCGCCAATATCGCCATGGCAAGAACCAGACGTAGCGGGACGCCAGCACCTCCGGCACGAGGTCGATGCCGTGCGTGCCGAATGGGCCGCAGCGCAGCACGCGGAACAACCCCATCCAGCCGCCGGCCCACAGGCCATGGCGGGCGATCGCCTCATGCGCGTATTCCGAACAGGTCGGCAGATGCCGGCAGGAATTGCCGACAAAGCCGGACAGCGTCAGCTGGTAAAGCCGCACGAGCGACGTGCCGAGCAAGCGGCCGGGCGTCTTGCGCCACGGGCCGGGCCAGTTGCGGCCGCGCCTCGACGCTCCGGCTGTATGCGCATGCCCGTGCTGGTCGCCCACTGCGATCTCCGCGTTTCCAGGTGATAGATGTGAGCTTCCGCCGAAGAACGCAATCCCGCTCGCCCTGCCTCACGGGTGGTAACGGCGAAATGGGTGCCGGTCGGCCGGAGGTGCCCACCAGCCAGAGGGAGATCGCGGCCGCCAGCGGCGTTTCCGACGGCACCATCAAGACGCAATTAGCGACGATCTTCGACAAGACGGGAACGGGCGACCAGCGGGAGCTTGAACTGCTGATACGCGAGTTGTCGCCACCGCTGCGCTCGCGCTGACCCTGGCCTTCATCCATCCCGCTTGCGGTTCCCCGAGCCTACTCCTCGGTCGGCATATGCAGGTACATCGACTGGATGCCGACCCTGCCTGGGCCGGTGAAGCGGTTGACGATGAAATTCATATTGGCACCGAAGAAGCCGCTCGACAGCCGATCGATCTTGGTTTCCATCCTGACCGAGGCATCCTTGAACAGCCAGCCGCCGGGTTCGATGTCTATGGTTTCGCCTGGAGCGAGCGTCTTTTCAAACACGTTGCCATAGCCGTGCAGCCAGACGATGCCGTCACCGGTGTCGCCGCGAAACCGGTCGATAAAGAAGCCGCTTTGGCCGAACAGCATCGTCGCCAGGCCGCGTACGCGCTCGAACGTGTAGTCGACGTTGCCGGTGGCGGCCAGAAACTGGTGCTCGCGCACCTGGATCTCCTCGCCTCGCCGCAAGTGAATAGGCACGATGTGACCCGGCCCGTCACGGCTGAACGCGATGATGCCCGCTCCCGAGGCCTCGGTAACGAAGATCTGCATGCCGGCCATCATGCGCTTCAGCGCACCCTTCAGCGATTTCAGGCCGATGGTGATCGTGGAATTTTTCCACAGCAGGATATGGTGCTCGAAATAGACGGGCGTCCGCGTCACGTCGACGGAAAGCACAGGCACCAGTTCGCCCGCTATGTGATAGGTGACGCCACCAAAGGTTTCGTCCGACACCTCGGTCGGCATCAGTTCCGGCAGACTTGGCATGGCTCCCCCAAAGCCGTCCTGCGCGCCGGTTTATTCCGGCTTCGCGCGGGTCGGCCTAAGGAGCTTTGGTGCCGGACGTCAGGGCCGTCAAACGAAAACAGACCCCGGGTCGTGCGCTCGCGCGAAGGTGATCACGTGCTCAGGCGGCAAGTACCCGTTCATAGATCAGCGCCGGGATGGCCGAGCCGGCGGAGCCGCAATTCTCGGTGCGGCCGGCCTGGACGAAGCCATTGGCCTGATAGAAGGCAACGGCGCGGGTGTTCTTCTCTTCCACTTCGAGCTGAATCCGGTGGGCCTCCGGAAAGCTCTCGATGATTTCATCGAGGAGCATGCCGCCAATGCCTCGGCCCTGCAGCGAGGGAAGCACATAGAGCTGCCTGAGCATGACCACACCGCCGTCGCCGACGGCTTCGGCAAACGCCATGCCGCCAATACGCTTGCCGTCATCGGCAACGAGGAACTCGCTGCTCGGCTTACCCAGCCTCGCCTTCAACGAGGCGATGGAGTGCCATTCATTGGTGATCTCGGTGACCCGCTCGGCACCGTAAATCGCGTCATAGGTGGCATGCCAGGTCTCGACCAGCAACGCCCGTACGGCTGCGAGGTCGCGATCTCCGGCGGTGCGGACGAACATACCTTTACTCGATACCCAGCTTGGCCTTGACGAGATCGTTGACAGCCTGCGGATTGGCCTTGCCGCCGGTCGCCTTCATCACCTGGCCGACGAACCAGCCGGCCATCGTCGGCTTGGCGCGTGCCTGTTCGACCTTGTCGGGATTGGCCGCGATCACTTCGTCGACCGCCTTCTCGATGGCTCCGGTGTCGGTGACCTGCTTCATGCCGCGGGTCTCGACCAGTTGGCGCGGATCGCCGCCCTCGTTCCAGACGATCTCGAACACGTCCTTGGCGATCTTGCCGGAGATGGTGCCCTCCTTGATCAGGTCGATCACCGCACCGAGCTGGTCAGGCGAAACCGGAGCGGATTCAATGTCCTTGCCGGCCTTGTTGAGAGCGCCCAGCAGATCGTTGATGACCCAGTTGGCGGCGAGCTTGCCGTCGCGCCCGGCCGCCACCTTCTCGAAATAATCGGCGATCGGCTTTTCCGACACCAGGATCGCTGCGTCGTAGGTCGAGAGGCCAAGCGAGGAGATCAGCCGCATTTTCTTGTCATCGGGCAGTTCCGGCAATTCCTTGGCCAGTGCATCGACATAGGCCTGGTCGAATTCCAGCGGCAGAAGATCGGGATCGGGGAAATAGCGATAGTCGTGCGCCTCTTCCTTGGAGCGCATCGAGCGCGTCTCACCCTTGACGGCATCGAACAGCCGCGTTTCCTGATCGATCTTGCCGCCGTCCTCAAGGATAGCGATCTGCCGGCGCGCCTCATAGTCGATGGCCTGGCCAATAAAGCGGATCGAATTCATGTTCTTGATTTCGCAGCGGGTGCCGAATTCGCCACCTGGCCGGCGCACCGAGACGTTGACGTCGGCGCGCAGCGAGCCTTCGTCCATGTTGCCGTCGCAGGTGCCGAGATAGCGCATGATGGTCCGCAGCTTGGTCACATAGGCCTTTGCCTCGTCGCCGGAGCGCAGGTCGGGTTTCGATACGATCTCCATCAACGCCACGCCGGAGCGGTTGAGGTCGACATAGGACATGGTCGGATGCTGGTCGTGGATCGACTTGCCGGCATCCTGCTCCAGGTGCAGGCGCTCGATGCCGACCTCGATGTCCTCGAACTCGCCCTGGCGGTCGGGACCGACCGAGACGATGACCGTGCCCTCGCCGACGATCGGCTGTTTGAACTGCGAGATCTGGTAGCCTTGCGGCAGGTCCGGATAGAAATAATTCTTCCGGTCGAAAACCGACTTGTGGTTGATCGCCGCCTTCAGCCCCAGACCGGTGCGAATCGCCTGCTTGACGCACTCCTCGTTGATGACAGGCAGCATGCCGGGCATGGCCGCATCGACCAGGCTGACATTGGCATTGGGCGCGGCACCGAAGGCGGTCGAGGCACCGGAGAAGAGCTTTGCCTCCGAGATAACTTGTGCGTGCACCTCGAGACCGATGATGATTTCCCAGTCACCGGTGGCGCCGGAGATCAGACGTTTTGCATCAGGGGTGCGAGTGTCGATAAGGGACATGACTGCCTACAGATTTGAACTTCGGAATATGCACATAACGCATATTTTTGGTGTGGAACTTCGCTAGTGCAAACTGTCTTGCGAGACAAGCGCAAAGCCGCAGTCTGGCCTTCCCGGCCGTTTTCCCCTATAGGACGCTCATCCCAATGGAGAGTGGATGTCCACTTACGCTCAGTCCCGGTAGGGCCCTGACCTCGTAGCGAGGCAGGGCAGAAAACTTGAAACCCCGTGCCGCGAAGCTTCGCGGCGGCGGCATTTTTTGTTTTCCCGGAAACTCTCTCATGGATATTTCGCGCACTGAACAGCGCATCCTGCACCTGCTCGCGCAGGGCGGACGCATTGAAATCGAAAAGAACGACAGGAAAAGGATCGCTTCCGTCAAATGCCTGACCCGCGACGGCTGGCATTATCCCGATGTCGATCTCGACCTGTTTCGAAAATTGAAACGCAAGAAGGCGGTTTCGTCCTCTGGGGGCGGGCCTTACCGCATCACAAGGCGCGGGCTCGCACTCGTCCGCTCCGAGCTCGACAACAGGCAGTCTTGGTGCCGCCGGCCAGCATTTCGGCCGGCGGTTCCCATCACCGCTCAGGCGGTGGCGATGTAGGCCCGGATTTCCGCGGCCTCGCGCTCGACGTCCTCGATGCGGCGCTTAACCACGTCGCCGATGGACACGATGCCGTCCAGCAAGCCGTCCTTTTCCACCGGCAGATGGCGGAAACGACCCCTGGTCATGATCTCCATCACCTCGTTGACGGTGTGGTTTTCATTGCATATCTTCACCTTCGGCGTCATGGCCGAACGCACGGGGATATCGAGCGCGGCGCCGCCTTCCCTGGCAACCACGCGCACGATGTCGCGTTCCGACAGGATGCCGACGATCTTGCGATCGCCATTGGTGATGACCAGCGCCCCGATCCTGTGCTCGGAGAGGATTCGGATGGCTTCGCTCAGTTTTTCGTTCGGCCCGAGCGTCAATACGTCATGGCCTTTTTGCTCGAGAATGGCCTTAACCGTCATGGCGTCCTCCTCTATTTTGCCAACCGGTTCCTGCCCTGACCGGCTTTCACATAAGAGTGAACATCGTGCGCCGTGATCGGTTGCATTTCAAGTCCGGTCGGAGGTCTCCCAGTCAGGCGCTTGCCGTCCCCTGTCGAACCGGCGCAGGCCGAAAAAGCCCGCGAGAAAGCCGCCAATATGCGCCTCCCAGGCGATCTGGCCGTCGATGCCCGGCGCGAATCCGAGAAGGCCGGTGGCGAGATTGATGATCATCCACATGGCCAGGAAAATGACGACGCCGCGCGAACGCAGCACGATCGCGACCGGCAGCACCGGGCCGGCGAAACCAGCCTTGCCGGCCGACCGGTCGGTGCGGAAACCAAAACGCGCCGCAGCCCCCATCATACCCGATATGGCGCCCGATGCGCCGACCAGCGGCGCTTCTCCATAGGGATGCATCGCCCAGAAGAGCGCCACCGAAGCCAGTCCGGTGACGGCAAAAAACAACGCGAACCGGAGCGCGCCGAGACGATTGGCCAGCGGCGAGCCAAAAGCGGCGAGCCAGACCATGTTGATGGCGATATGGGCAAAGCCGCCATGCATGAAGGCGTAACTGAAAGGCCGGGTGAAAAGGAACCAGTCGAAGCCATATTGGCCGGTATAGAGGACCGGAATGAAAGCCCCGTCATACAGCAGCGTCATCTGCTGGGCGTCGTTCAGCACATATTGCTGCAGCAGATAGACGATCGCGCAGATGCCGATCACCGCCAGCACGATCGGCGGCAGGTTGAACACCGGCTCACGCGCCGGTGGCGGCATGGTCTCGGCCGTTTCGGGCTCGGACGGATATTGCGGTTCGCTCATCTGCAATCGCACTCGATACTGGTTCGGCCTGGGCTGGTTCGGTTTGGCCTGGTTCGGTCTGGCCAGCATCTAGATCACCGTCGATGGAACCGCAAACGGCGAATCGTCCCGCTCCGAATCAGGGACGCGAATCAAAAAAGAAGCCGTCCAGGGTTTCCCCTGGACGGCCGGTCGAGCCCCCTGCTCCCCTAAAACTCTTGACTGAAGTGCTGCCGATCGTCGCGAAACGACCGCTTCTGGAGTGGCTTTTGTGTGCCACACGGCTTGCCAGGGCGCAACGTAAACCAATTGTTAACCTTAACGGCCCCGACCCGTGAACAAGTGTTAACGACGCTGGCACGCTTCCTGCTCCCCAACGCATGTAGGTCATCGGAGGCGCCCTTCTGTTCACCGATGGGACATCAGACGACAGAATGCGCGGAGCTTTTTAGTATGAACCAAAACGGATCGATCACGCTGTTCCACTATTGGAACCGCCTGCGTGACGGACGCCCCGCTCCGAAGCGATCGGAAGTCGAGCCGGCCGATATCAAGTCGCTGCTGGCCGATACGTTCATCCTGGAAAGGGACACGCGCGGGCAGCCGGTATTTCGTCTGGCCGGCACCAGGCTCTGCGCCTGCTACGGCCGCGAACTCAAGGGGTTCTCTTTCCCCTCGCTATGGCGCGAGAAGGATCAGCGGCTGGTTTCGCGGCTGATCCACGGGGTCTTCGACCAGAAATCCGTCGTGCTGATCAATTTCGAGGGCTTCAGCCGCAACGGCCGCTCCAACAAGTTCGAATTGCTCGCCTTGCCGCTCGATGGTGGCATTGAAAATCCGCGCTGCCTCGGCGTAATCAGCGCCGTTGAGAAGCCGTTCTGGCTGGGCGCCGATCCGATCACGGACGCCTTGATCGATTCCATACGCGTCATCGATCCGGAGAAAGAGCTGCTGAACAACCGCCCGGCGATCGACGTTCCCTCGCTCGTTCCCGACGAAATCGGGGCGCCTGACACGATCTCGGCGCTTGGCCGGGCGCGCCGCATTCGCCATCTCGTCGTCTTCGACGGCGGGCGCGAAGATAGTTGATGATCACACAGTCCCGCAGGCTCGTTTTTCCCCTTTGTTAACCCGCTTTGCTGTACTTCTCTGACGAAGTCCCTTGCATCGACGCGCGGGATGCCAAACGGGGTGTAGGCAGTCATGAGGTCAGCGGCGGTCGACTACGCGCCGTCCCAAGCTGAAAGGCGTAACTTTCAGCGCGTCCGGGTCAAGATATACGGACGATTCATGCTGGAGGACCGCACCGAGCACCCGTGCCAGGTCGTCGACATGTCGCCCGGCAACGTCGCGCTTCGCACCGACCGCATCGGCATGCCCGGCGAGAAAGTCATCGCCTATATCGACCATATCGGCCGCATCGAAGGTGTTTTGACACGCACGCTGCCGGACGGCTTCGCGATGACGGTGATTGCGTCCGACCGCAAGAAGGACAAGCTCGCGGCGCAGTTGACATGGCTTGCCAACAAACACGAGCTCGACCTGCCGGAAGACCGCCGCCACGAGCGCGTCTCGCCACGCAATCCGACCAGCGTGCTGCAGCTTACCGACGGCCGTCAGTATCAGTGCCGGATCATCGATCTGTCACTGTCCGGCGCCGCGATCGAGATCGACGTCAAACCGGCGATCGGCGTCCAGGTCATGCTCGGCACGATGCGCGGCCAGATCGTCCGGCATTTCGAAGACGGCGTCGCCATCGAATTCGCCGTCATCCAGCGCCCCGAAACGCTCGATTCCGAATTCAACACGCCGCGCGCCTGATCAGGCCGCAAAGCACGCCCATCAAGCCGGCCCTCGCGGCCGGCTTTTTGATTCCGGGTGCGGCGATCGATATATCCTCGGATGGCAGGTTCCATAGTTTCAGAAATGGTCCGCGCGAGGCTGAATTCGCAGAAAACCAGCCCAGCAATCCAAACAATTCAATACTCAAATGATTCAAATTTTATGCTTATTCTACTGGCGTTTTACTTAAAACCTACTTCGCGTTTTTGCGTCGAATAAATCCACATGTGGCAATGTCTCCTTCGAACGGGGAGACTGAATAATGAAAAAAGCGAGGGGCAAGCTGTTGCTGATGGCAATGGCGATGCAGCTTTCCGCCTGGGGATCAGCATATGCCGCGGGACCGGCCTATATGCATACCGGCGGACGCACCACGCAGCCTGTTGGCCATTATGAATTCTGCCAACGCATTCCTGGCGAATGCAACGAGAAGACCCCCAAGGGAGAGCCGGTCGACCTCACCCGGAAGCTATGGGCGACGATCGTCAGCATCAACAATTCGGTCAACACCCGCGTCAAGCCGCGCACCGACATGGAAAACTACGGTGTCGAGGAATACTGGGCCTACCCGGACAATGGCTATGGCGATTGCGAGGACTATGCGCTGGAAAAGCGCCGCGAGCTGATGGATATGGGCGTGCCGGCCGGCGACCTTTTGATGACGGTTGCGCGCCAGCCGAACGGCGACGGCCACGCGGTGCTGACCGTACGCACCAGCCTCGGCGAGTTCATCCTCGACAATCTGGAAACCAAGGTGCTGTCCTGGACGGACACCGACTACACCTATCTCAAGCGTCAATCGACGGAGAATTCCGGCGTTTGGGTGACGATCAACGACGGCCGTTCCGACGCGGTCGCCAGCGTCCGCTGAGGACGCCAACAAGGTCAGGCGCGTTGCACGACGCGCTCAACAAGAAACCCGGTCGAGTCCCCACCCTCCCCGTCCCCAACGACCGGGTCAAAGGAGCCGGCCCCGTCCCCGGGCCGGCTCCGCCATTTCTGGAGGAAGCTGCTAAAACTGACCCGATGACACGTGGTGCATCACGCTGCCCCTGCCTTTCCACGCGCAACAGATCGATGCACAATCGGCCGTTTCGTTTCCTGGATCACTGCCGATGCTGGAAATCCCGGAAGATCGATGCGAGCGCCACCGGCTGTTCAAGGCAATCGACGATGCCTTCAAGGCTGGCGACTTCGAGGCTCTCGGCACCGCCCTGGGCGGCTCGGAGGGGTGGTTCGACGAGCACATGCCGTTCGAGCTCGGTCTTGGCCATCCGCTGGAATACGCGATCTACTGGAGCCCTCTCGCCTTCGTCGCAATGCTGATCGAGGCCGGATCCAGCCCGAATTACGAAGATCACGCCGGATTTCCCTCCATTATCGCGGCGTTGTCCACCAAGCGCGCGAACAAGCTCGACATCATTCGGATCCTGATCGATCACGGCGCCGATCCGGACATGCGGGGCGTCAACGACTGGACGCCGCTCCACTACGCCGTCGCCACGCGCGACGCCGAGGCGATCCGCCTGCTTCTCGCCGGCGGCGCGGACCCTTCGTTAAGGACCCATATCGATGACTACACGACAGCCCTTGAAGAAGCAGAGATTGCAGGATTCGAGCTGGGCGCGTCGCTGCTGCGAGCAGCCATTGCCGAGCGCGTAGCGGGCAGCCGGGAACCATAAGCGCAACCGGTGGCCGAAGGCGTGCGTCGGCCGAGAGTTCAGACCTTCTTCAGCCCCGCCTTGAAGCGCCTGGCGTTGGCGACATAGTGCGCGGCCGAGGCCCGCAGCCGCTCGACCGCCGCGTCGTCCAGCACCCTGATCGCCTTGGCCGGCGAACCGACGATCAGCGAATTGTCCGGAAACTCCTTGCCTTCGGTGACCAGGGCGCCAGCGCCGACGAGCGAATTCTTGCCGATCCTGGCGCCGTTCAGCACGATGGCGCCCATGCCGATCAGGCTGTTGTCACCAATCGTGCAGCCATGAAGCATGGCGCGATGGCCAATCGTACAGCCCTGTCCGATGGTCAACGGAAAGCCGGGATCGGTGTGCATGACGGCATGTTCCTGCACATTGGTGTCGGCGCCGATGACGATGGGCTCGTTGTCGCCCCTGATAACGGCACCGAACCAGAAGCCCGCATTGCGGCCGATCCTGATGTCGCCAATCAGCGTGGCATCGGGCGCGATCCAGTTCGAGTCCGCGTCGGCGAAGCTCGGCTCCGTTCCATCGATCGCATAAAGCGGCATTGTCGGTCTCCGAATCGTCTCAGGCTGGAAACCCTAGGAGACGGACCGCCCATGAAGCAATGGCGAGCACGACAATGCCCAGCGCCAGGGACCAGGCAATAGCGGTGCAGCCGCACGACAAGAGCGCCGCTGTCGAAATGCGGTTCTGGCGCCGCGCATCAAGGGCATCGTTGACCAGCATGAACGGCCCGGCGCCGGCAGTGGCAGCCAGTGAGCGCAGCACATGCGAGGGCGACACATAGGGCTCGGTGAAGGCGACCTTGCGACCCGATATCAATTCCATTGTCGAACCGGTCAGCCCGCAAACCGTCAGGCCGACGACAAAAGCGAACAGCAAGAGTTCCATCTGGGCCACATTAACCCTCCATTTACCATGAAATCGCACAGTCGTTTCAGGACGGCAGCAAGAGCCGTGCCGTGCGATGTGTGCCGTCGAGGGACACCCGGATGGCGGACACCCGGATGGCGGACACGCGGATGCGGACAGGTGGTGGGACGAGGACCGAGATGAAGCAGGCAGCGATCGCCGACGGCCCAGAACTCACCGTGGTCGATTCCATGCTGATGAAGCGGGTGTTCTACGCGTTCGCCGCACTTGCCTTGCTGTCGATAGTCATCAGCCTTGGCGGCAAATGGTTCGGCCGTTCCATTGCCATGGCCGGCTACACCGACGACGCGACCGTGCGCGAGGTGGTGATCGGCAACAACATCATCACCGTGCCAGCCAATTTCATCCGGTTCGAGCAGGCCCGGCGCGACGGCATCGCCTCGCGCCTCGACCTCTATTTGCGCTATCCCCAGATGGACGGCTACAGCGAGGCGTCGCGCGATGATTTCAATCACGCCGGGGCCAACAGGAACATCATCTTCCTGTCCTTCGAGCAGCAGATGATGTCGCGCGACATGAGCGGCCGGTTCGGGCCGATCTACAGCGCGCTGATCGTCCAGCCCGGCATTCCAGGACCTGGCGGCACGACGGTCTACGGCTTCAATGAGAAATCAGGCTATCTGAACGAGGTGCTGGTCGTCGGCAAGCGTGGGGGCAAGGACCCCTTCGTGGCCCGCTGCCTCAGCGGGCCGAGCGCCGGCGAATCGCTGGCTCCTTGCGAGCGGGACATCCATGTCGGGGATGATCTAAGCCTTACCTATCGCTTCCCGAAGGAATTCCTTGGCGACTGGCAGACGCTCGATGCGGCGATCGCGGCCGAGGCGGGGCGAATCCTGAAGACCGGACATTGACGGGCTGAAAGCGGCCCGGCCGCGCTCGACGCGGCCTGCCGTGGCATTGCTGGCTCAGGCCAGGTCGATGTCCAGGATCGCCATCGAGAAATTATAGTCGCCATCGTCCTCGTCCTTGAAGACGATGCCGAGGAATTCGTCACCGACATAGACTTCGGCCGAATCTTCCTTGCGCGGCCGTGCCTTGACCTCAAGTTTGGGGTTCTGGAAGACGCGCTTGAAATAGGCGTCCAGCTTTCTGATTTCGTCCGGCTTCAACAGTCTTCTCCGATCATCGGCTTGCTCGTTTGAACGGCGCTTCTGGCACGTCGACAATGGCGATGTAAAGGCAAGCCGGCCTTATTGCACCGGAAGCGGCAGCACCACCGGGCAAATCGCAATCATGCGGGGCAACTGCCAGCAAATCAGATATCGAAACTGATCACATGGTCCATCTTCTGCGACGGCAGAAGCTGGTCCATCTGGCGCGAAGGCTGGTCGCAACCGGTCTCGCCGACCACACGGGCCGGCACGCCGGCAACCGTCTTGTTGTGCGGCACAGGCGACAGCACCACCGATCCGGCGGCAATCTTGGAGCAATGGCCGACCTCGATGTTGCCGAGAATCTTGGCGCCGGCGCCAATCAGCACGCCATAGCGGATCTTGGGATGGCGGTCGCCACCGGCCTTGCCGGTACCGCCCAGCGTCACGCCGTGCAGGATGGACACATCGTCCTCGATCACCGCGGTCTCGCCGACGACGAGGCCGGTGGCGTGATCGATGAAGATACCCTTGCCGATGCGCGCGGCCGGATTGATATCGGTCTGGAAGACCGCGGACGAACGGCTCTGCAGGTAGAGAGCGAAATCCTTGCGGCCGTGGTTCCACAGCCAATGCGCCAGCCGATGGGTCTGGATGGCGTGAAAGCCCTTGAAATAGAGCACCGGCATGATGAACCGGTCGCAAGCCGGGTCGCGGTCATAATAGGCCTGGATGTCGACGCGCACCGTGGTTGGCCAGTCCTTGTCGTCGGCAAGCATCGACTTGAAGGTCTGGCGGATGAGATCGGAGCCGATATCCTGATGGGCAAGCCGCTCCGCGATCCTGTGGACGACAGCCTCTTCCAGGCTCTCCTGGTTGAGGATCGTCGAATAGAGGAACGCGGCCAAAAGCGGGTCGCGGTTGACCGCTTCCATCGCTTCGTCGCGGATCGAACGCCAGATCGGATCGACCGGCTGCAACGCGCTGTGGCGGGAAATGCTGATGCTGTTCATCGACGTCTCGTCCTGCGTCCTGCTAGTCTGCTGTCATCGGGGCCGCACATATAAGCCAGATCATAGCACGATTGAACTCAATTTTCCTTAGTGCTGTGTCAAATGGATTTGGTTCGCGGGAATTCAAGCAGCCATGGAAAACGAACCCTTGATCGACGACGTCCTGAAAACCGAACTTTCGGTCCTCTATCAGGCCACCGGCCGCCATTACCACAACCTCGCCCATATCGACGCGATGCTGGCGTTGGCCGGTGACTATCGAACGCTTCTGGACGACCCCGAAGCGGTCGAAGCGGCGATCTGGTTCCACGACGCCATCTACGACAGCAGGGCCAGGGACAATGAGGCGCAAAGTGCCGCCCTCGCCGAGCAAAAGCTCGCCGGCCGCATCGATGCCGGCCGCCTGGGCCGCATCAGCGCTATGATCCTCGCCACCGCCACACACCAGTTGCCGCTGTTCGACGACGCGGCGGCGATACGCGACGCCAGCCTGTTTCTCGACATGGATCTGTCGATCCTGGGTGCCGCGCCTGAGGCGTTCGACGCCTATGAACGCGCGGTCCGCCGCGAATATGGCTGGGTGGAGGAGCCGATGTGGCGTGCCGGCCGCGGTGCGGTGCTGAAGACCTTCCTTGCCCGACAGCATATTTTTCACACGCAGGAGTTCCGGCAGCGCTTCGAACCAGAAGCCAGACAAAATATCGCACGGTCCCTGCAGGCCTTGACCTAGGGCGTAGTGACGATTTAACTACCTGAGCCAGATAGCGATAGCGGCAAGTTTGACAAAGCCCATGAAGTTGGCNAGCAACTTGTCGTATCGTGTTGCGACGCGGCGGAACTGTTTGAGTTTGTTGAAGAAACGCTCGATGATGTTGCGCTCCTTGTAGAGATCAGCGTCGTAGGGACGCTGATGTTTTCGATTGCGCTTGGGCGGGATGACGACGTCGGCGCCTATTTCTGCGATCTTTTCA
>NZ_AZUY01000004.1 GCF_000513935.1 Mesorhizobium sp. WSM3626
AAACACCATCCCGAACTGCCGCCCCGCCTCAAGCTCTACAACCGCTTGATCGCGCGGCGCAGGGCGGCGGTGGAAACCACATTCGCCACGCTCAAGAACCGCATGCGTCTCACCCGCATCCGCTATGTCGGCCTCGTCAAGGCAACGGCCCAGATCATGCTCGCCACCATCGCCTTCAACATGAGACGATGGGCGGCGATCACGCCATAGCTGCGCCCGAAATCCGCCAAACGCCGCAAAGGCGCGGCTCCCAAACCCCGAAAAGCCTCCAAAGCAACGAAAATGGCCGCCCTCAATCCTCACAACACGCCTCCCGCAATATTGCGCAACAGGCCCCTAGAGGGGGAGATGCCCGGCAGGATAGAGGGGGGCGCTGTCCCGCAAACATCTCTAAGCCTCCACCCTCGCCATATGATCCCCTCCAAACCGCTCCCATTTCGCCGGCGCCGGCTCAAACCCCTGCGGGCGCACCAGCGACGGCACCTGACGCGTGTCGATCTCGAAATGCTCGCATCGCCGGTCGATGGTCGGAACGGCGGCGATCAGCTTCTTCGTATAGGAATGCCTCGGCTTCGACAGCACGGACCGCGCGTCGCCGATCTCGACGATCTGGCCGGCATAGATGACCGCGATGCGGTGCGCGATCCGCTCGACCACGGCCATATCGTGCGAGATGAACAGATAGGCCAGCGCATATTCGCGCTGCAGGTCGAGCAGCAGCTCCAGCACTTTGGCCTGCACCGAGACATCGAGCGCCGACACCGCTTCGTCGAGAACCACGACGGACGGGTTGAGCATCAGCGCGCGGGCGATGCACAGTCTTTGCCGCTGGCCGCCGGAGAATTCGTGCGGATAGCGCTCAAGGCTGTTCTTGGGCAGGCCGACGCGTTCGAGCAGGCTCGCCATTCTGGCCCGGGTTTGGGCATCTACCCGCCCACCGGTGGCAATCACCGGTTCGCCCAGGATGCTTTCGATGGCCAGCCTCGGGTTGAGCGAAGCGTAAGGGTTCTGGAACACCATCTGAACGGGTTTGGCGCTGCGCTCCGCCGTGGCCGTTCGCGTGCCGACCGAGAAGCTGCCGCGCGTCGATCGCACCAGCCCCAGCACCGCCTTCGCGGTGGTGGATTTACCCGAGCCGCTCTCGCCGACGATGGCCAGCGTCTCGCCTTGCATCAGGTCGAAATCGACACCGTCGACGGCATGCACCGCGCCGGTCGCGCGGCTGAAGAAACTGCTCTTGAGCGGAAACCGAACCACGAGCCCATCGACCTTCAAGGCCGGTTGCGTGTTCGCGGCCTTGTCGCGCTGTCCGTCCGCGCGTGTCGCCCGGCCACTGGCGAAATGCGGCACGTCCTGCAGCAGGTGCTGGGTGTAGGGATGCTGGGGGCTGTCGAGGATCTGGTTCAGTTCGCCCTGTTCCACGGCCTGGCCGTTTTGCATCACCATCACCTTGTCGGCGATGCCGGCAACCAGGCCGATATCGTGGGTAATGAAGATCATCGACATGCCGCTTTCGCGCTTCAGCTCGGCCAGCAGCGCCATGATCTGCGCCTGCACGGTGACGTCGAGCGCCGTCGTCGGCTCGTCGGCGATCAGCAGGCGCGGATTGCAGGCGAGCGCAATCGCGATCATCACCCGCTGCAGCATGCCGCCGGACAACTGGTTGGGTGTGTATTTCAGCCGTCGCGCGGCATCGGGGATGCGCACGCGGTCAAGCGCGTCCCTGGCTGCCGCCGTGGCTTGCCGGCCCGTCAGTCCGCGATGCAGGCGGAACGATTCCTCGATCTGGTTGCCTATGGTCAGCACCGGGTTGAGCGAGGTCATCGGTTCCTGAAAGATCATGCCGATCTCGGCGCCGCGAATGCCGGTCAGTTGCGGTTCAGTCGCGGCTGCCAACTCGAAGACGGTCCCATCGACCCGCTTCAGCTTCATGGAACCGCCCGTGATGCGGCCGCCGCCGAAATCGACAAGCCGGTTGATCGACAGCGCCGTCACCGACTTGCCCGAGCCGCTTTCGCCGACAATGGCCAGCGTCTCGCCGTCGGCGATATCGAAACCGACGCCGCGCACGACCTCATTGGCTTTCGGATTGCGGCCGAAGCCGACGCGCAGGTCCGAGACCGACAGCAGCGGGGTCATGCGAACGCTCTCCGCATCCTGGGGTCGAGGATGTCGCGCAAGGCGTCGCCCAAAAGGTTGAAGCCAAGAATGCTGATCATGATCGCCAGGCCGGGGAAGATCAGCAGCCAGGGTGCCGTCTCCATCAAATTGCGGCTGTCGCTCAGCATCAGGCCGAGGGACGCGGCGGGCGGCTGCGTGCCAAGGCCCAGGAAGCTCAAGCCGGCTTCGGTGAGCAGCGCCCAGGCCAGCGCCAGCGTCACCTGCACGGTCAGCGGCGCCACGAGGTTGAGCAGCAGGTGCCGCGTGACGATATACCTCGAACTGCTGCCGAAGGTGCGCGCGGCGTCGACGAATTCGCGTGTCTTGAGCGACAGCGCGGGCCCACGCACCACGCGCGTGAAAATCGGCGTGTAAACGATGCCGATGGCCACGACGCTGGTCCATGTGCCAGGCCCGGCGACGGTGACGATGAGCAGCGCCAGAAGGATCGCCGGGAAAGCCAGCAGCACGTCCATGATGCGCATCACGACGCCGTCCCAGCGGCGCCCGAGCCAGGCGGCGGCCAGCCCCAGGATCGTTCCGGCAAGGGACGCGAAGGCCACGGAGAAGAAGGCAACCGTAAAGGACTGGCCGATGCCCGCCATCAGGCGGCTGGCGACGTCGCGGCCGAACAGGTCGGTGCCCATCCAGTAGGCGGCGCCGGGCGCGTGCAGCCGGTCGATACGGTACTGCGTGATCGGATTGTGCGGCGTCAGCCCCAACAGGCCAAGGATGGCGAGCAGCAGATAGACGCACACGATGAGGCCGCCGATGCGGCCGCTGCCATGGCCGAAGATGGCACGCAGGATCCGCATCACTGTTCCCCCAGCCGGATGCGCGGATCGAGCGCGACATAGGCGAGGTCGACCAGGAGATTGACGATCATGAAGTTGAAGGCGATGAACAGCACGCTGCCCTGCACCAGCGCGTAATCGCGCTGCAGGATGGCATCGAGCACCATGCGTCCGAGGCCGGGCAGGGCATAGATTTGCTCGACGATGACGGCGCCGCCCAGGAGGTAACCGAACTCTATGCCGCTCAGCGTCACCACCGGGATCAGCGCATTGGGCAAAGCGTGCCGCCAGATGACACTGCGCGCCGAAGCGCCCTTGCTGCGGGCGGTGCGGACATAATCGTCGCTCAACACGTCGAGCATCGCCGAGCGCGCGATGCGGGTGACCGACGCCGCGAAGGCGAAGCCGAGCGTGATGGCGGGCAGGATCAGCTGGCTGAGATTGCGCAAGGGATCCTGCCAGAGCGGTGCGAATTCGCCCATCGCCGGCAGCACGCCGAAGCCGGCCGACAGCGTGTAGATGATCAACAGGCCAAGCACGAAACTCGGCGTCGACTGGCCGATCATGGCGATGATGCGCACACCGAGGTCGGACGGTTTTTCGTTGTGCGTGGCGGCGTAGATGCCGGCCGGCATGCCGACGAGAAGCGCGATGATCATTGACAGCACTGCCAATTCCAGCGTCAGCGGAAAACGCTCGAGGATGACGTCGAGAACCGGCCTGCCATAGGTGACGGAGATGCCGAAATTGCCGTGCAGGATGCCGCCGATCCAGCGCCAGTATTGAACGAACCAGGGTTGGTCGATACCGAAATAGGCGGCGAGCGAATCCCGTTGTGCCGGCGTCAGCAGGCCGGCCTCGGTGCCCAGCATCGCCGTGATCGAATCGCCAGGCACCATCCTGATCGCGACGAAGACCAGGATGGATACGCCAAGCAGGACGAGAGGAAACGTCGCCAGCCTTCGCAAGAGATAGTTCACGCCAGGAAGACCTCTCGTCCCGTTGCCGAATCCGGCGCTATTGGATGGTCACCTTGCTCAGGCTGAACAGCGTGCCGGTCGGCGTCGGCACGAAGCCGGCGATGTTCTTCTGCTGGGCCGTGTAGCTGTAGGAGGTGTAGAGCCAGATCCACGGCGATACCTCGGCGAGGTGCTTCTCGAACGCGGCGAAGATCGCCTTGCGTTTGGCCGGATCGGTCTCGGCGCGGCCCTGCTGCATCTGGCTGTCCAAAGTATCGTCGATGTAGTTCGCCACCTTCTGCAGATTGCCGGCCTTGGTCCAGTAGCGGTTGTACATGGTGTAGGGGTCGGCGCGGCCGCCATTGAGCGCGATCGCCATGTCGAAATCGCCCTTCAGCCAGGCGTCGACATAGACGTTGAGCTCCATCATCTTGATGTCGAGCTTGACGCCGATTTCGGCGAGCTGCGACTGGATGACCTGGGCTTCCGCCGCCGCCGTCGGCGGCTCGCCGGTGGCGCCGATCACGGTCGCCGAAAAGCCGTCGGCAAGGCCGGCCTCGGCCATCAGCTTCTTGGCCTTTTCGACATCGCGCTTGTAGCAGAACAACTGGCTCGGATCGGTCGCCAGCGCTGGGATGGTCAGCGGTCCGGTGACCTTGCCTTCGCCCAGCGCGGCGGTGTCCAGCACCTCCTGCCGGTCGATGGCGCAGGAGATCGCCTGGCGCACCTTGAGCTCGGTCATCGGCTTGCGCGACGGGTTGAGCTGCAGCACGTTATAGGCAAGCACCGGTACACGGTTCAATTGCAGGTTGGCTTCTTTCGGCACCAGCGTGGCGACGAGCGGGTCGTTGAGCAGGGCGAAATCGATCTGCTTGGTGCGCATGGCGGCGAGGATCGCCGCCTCATCCGGCAGCACGCTGATCTCGATGCCGTCGACGCCGGTCGCGCCGCCGGCCCAGTCCTTGTTGGCGCTCAAGACTTCCTTGGCGTTGGGGTCCCACTTGTCGAGCTTGAACGGGCCGGAACCGACCGTCTTGGTGCCGATCGAACCGGCCTTGATTTCAGCCGCCGGAACGATGGCCGCGTTGACGTCGCTCATCGCCGTCAGGATCGGCGCGTCGGGCTGCGAGAGGTGGAACACGACGGTCGCCGCATCAGGCGTGTCGATGCTGGCGATCGACAGGAAGTTGGCGCGGGCGGCGGCACCCGTCTTCTCGTCGAGGATGCGCTCGAATGACGCCTTGACGTCGGCGGAGTTCACCGCCGTGCCGTCCTGGAATTTCGCCTTGGGATCGAGCTTGAAGGTCAGTTCCTTGCCGTCCTTCGAGAATTCCCAGGAGGTGGCGATGGCGGGGATGATCTGCAGGCTGGCGTCGAGCCGCACCAGCGGCTCGTAGATGAGCTCCAAAAGCCGAAGCGACGAGAACGCCGTCTGCTTGTGCGGATCAAGCCCGGTGGCGTCCTGCGACCAGGCCATGTGCAGCGTCGCCGCCTGCGCCGAAACCGTGGCGATGCCGAGCATCGCGGCAAGGGTGATGCCCGAAAGCAGCCTTCCTGTAAGATGAACCATTCTCGTCTCCCATTATTGAACTCGATGCCTTGCAGTTTCCGCGGGCCGCTTCCAAGGCACACATGCTTTGGAGTATCGGCCCAGTCTATGCGGCTTGACGCCGTCTTGTCTAAAGCGGCCTCAGCCGTCTTGTCTAAAGCGGCCTCAGCCGTCTTGTCTAAAGCGGCCTCAGCCGTCTTGTCTAAAGCGGCCTCAGGCCGCTTCGTCGCTGATCGCCTTTCGCAGGAACCCTCCGGCCTTGGCCAAAGCAGCCCGCGCCGCTTCGACGTCGAGGCCGGTGATGGTGACCAGGATCGCCAGCTTGACGTCATTGCCGGTCCGGTCGAGCGCCTGCCGCGCCTGCGGCGCGGTGCAGCCGGTCGCCTGCATGACGATCCTGATCGCCCGGGCGACCAGCTTCCTGTTCGACGGGTTCAGGTCGACCATCAGGTTCTGGTAGCTCTTGCCGATGCGGATCATCGAGGCCGTGGTCAGCATGTTGAGCACCAGCTTCTGTGCTGTTCCCGATTTCAGCCGCGTCGAGCCGGTGAGTACTTCGGGACCGACGACCGGCGAGATGGCGATATCGGCGATGCCGGCAATGGCCGATGCCGGATTGCAGGACAGCGCGATGGTGGTCGCGCCGATCTGCTTGGCATAGGTCAGCCCGCCGATCACATAGGGCGTGCGCCCGCTGACCGCGATGCCGACCACCACGTCGTCAGGTGTGAGCGTGATGTCCTGCAAGGCCTTGGCGCCCATCTTCGGGTCATCCTCGGCGCCTTCCAGCGAGCGCACCAGGGCGTCGGACCCACCGGCGATCAGGCCGACAACCATGCCTTCTGGCACGCCGAATGTGGGCGGACATTCCGAAGCGTCGAGCACGCCAAGCCGGCCGCTGGTGCCGGCGCCCATATAGATGAGGCGTGCGCCTTTCTGGAAGGCACGCACGATGCGATCCACCGCGGCGGCGATTTCCGGCAGCACCTTTTCGACGGCCGCGGGGACAAGCCTGTCCTCGTCATTGATCCTGCGCAGCACGTCGATGGTCGGCATCAGGTCGATGTCGACGGTCTTCGGATTCCGGCCTTCGGAAACCAGCCGGTCCAGCTCAGACATCAACCGTTGCTCAGTCATCCCAATGCTTTCAAACATTCTGCTGCGCGGTCCGGCATGGCTCGACCCGGCAACCGGTGCAGACCGTGGTCCGTCATCGCAGCTTCTCCTGTTAACTTTTTAGAATTTGATATTCACATCGTCAACAGAGATTTGGAATATTATATTCCTACACTTGCCAGCTATCCCTTGCAGACCGACCTCTTGGCAAGAATGATCGCGCCGGACACGGCGTCGCCGTCGGCGGGCTTCAGGCGTCGCCGGACGTCGGGGGAAAGCCAGGGCTCGAGCGGGCTGGCGAGGCCACCCAGCAAGGTCACGCGCGGCGCGCCTTTTTCGAACAGCACCCGCACCAGTGTGTCGATCTGCTCGGCGGCGCTTTGCACGATGCGGCGTCCGGCGGGATCGCCCTGGTCGGCATGCCGCATCACCATGGGTGCAAGCGCGGCATAGTCCGTGGCGCTGGCGCGGTCCATCCAGGCGACGGCCTCCATCGGGTCGCCGGCGAAGCGCTGCATGAGCTCCGCCAGCAGCGCCGTTCTTTCGTGGCGACCGTCATGGGCGCGCAGCGCCAGTTGCACGGCTTTCAGTCCGAGGTCGGCGCCGCTGCCCTCGTCGGAGATCGGAAATCCATAGCCGCCGGCGCGCAGGTCGCGGCCCTCGACAAACCCAAGGCCGATCGAGCCGGTCCCGGCGATGACGATGGCGCCGTCCTGGCCCGAATGCGCGCCAAGGCAGGCGCCGACACCGTCGCTGACGAAGTCGATGCTGGCAAAGGGATGCGCGATTGCCCGCAGCGCCTCCAGCGCGCCTTTGCGGCCGATGCCGGCAAGGCCGATGCCGGCATGGATACGGGCGGTCTCGGCGGGCGCGAAACCTGCTTCATCGATCGCCGCGCCGTAGGCTTTGGCAATGGAGCCCCACGCTGCCTCGATGCCGAGCCGCGTCGTCGCCGGGCCGGACAGGCCTTGTCCCAGCACCATGCCTTGCGCGTCCTCAAGACGGGCGCGGCAACCGGTGCCGCCGCCATCGACGCCGAGAAAATAATCCGCGTCGGTATTCATGCGCCCAGCCGCTCGATGTCGGCGCCGCACAGGCGCAGCTTGCGGTCCAGTTGCTCGTAGCCGCGGTCGAGGTGATAGACGCGGTTGATGATGGTCTCGCCTTCACTGACCAGCGCCGCCAGCACCAGCGACACCGAAGCGCGCAGGTCGGTGGCCATCACTTGCGCCCCGTGCAGTTTCTCGCCGCCGCGCACCAGCGCCATGGTGCCTTGGAGCTTGATGTTGGCGCCGAGCCGCATCAGTTCGGGTACATGCATGAAGCGGTTCTCGAAGATGGTTTCGCGCAGCAGCGAGGCGCCCTGCGCGCAGCACATCAGCGCCATGAACTGAGCCTGCAGGTCGGTCGGAAACCCCGGATAGGGTTCCGTGGTGAGGTCGGCTGCCTTGAGCGGCCGGTCGCGCGAGACGATCAGTCCCCGGTCGCCCGGCCAGACGCTGACGCCGGTCGCCTCCAGCAATTGCACCACCGAGGCCATGTGTTCGAGCCGGGCATGCGTCAGCTCAAGCTGGCCGCCGGTGATGGCGGCGGCGATGGCATAGGTGCCCGCCTCGATGCGGTCCGGGATGATGTCGTGACTGGCGGCGTGCCAGTTGGTGTCGCCCGCGATCAGGATGCGGTGCGTGCCTGCGCCCTCGATGCGCGCGCCCATGGCGCTGAGGCAAGCGGCGAGGTCAGCCACTTCCGGTTCGCGCGCCGCGTTCAGGATCTCGGTTTCGCCCTTGGCCGTGGTCGCCGCCATCATGGCGGTTTCCGTCGCCCCGACCGATGGCGACGGGAGCACGATGCGGGTGCCGGCCAATCCGTTCGGCGCCGAGGCGACGATCAAGCCGTTCTCTATGGCGATCCTGGCGCCCAGCGCGGCGAGTGCGGCGACATGAATGTCGACCGGTCGCGCGCCGATCGCGCAGCCGCCTGGCAGCGAGACCCGGGCATGGCCGAACCGCGCCAGCAACGGCGCCAGCACGAGCAACGTCGCCCGCATCTTCCGAACCGTGTCGTAGGACGTCTCCTTGGAAATGGCGGCGCTGGTGTCAATGATCGCGGCGTGGGCGGACCGGGTGATTTCGGCACCGTGAAGCCGCACCACGCCGAGCATGTTTTCGACGTCGGTCACATCAGGCAGGTTGGTCAGTTCGAGCGGGTAGGGGCTGAGCAGCGCAGCCGCGATCTGCGGCAAAGCGGCATTCTTGGCGCCCGATATGGTGACCGCGCCTTGCAGTCTCTGTCCGCCGACGATCCGCAATCTATCCATGGCTGAAACCTTGAGGGTCACCCCGGCGACCTGCCTGGGAATCCCGGGCGCTGACCCGGGTCGAGCTGAGAATTAATTCTGCGTTCTTGGCTGTCAATCAAAATTGGAATAATTTATTCCTCGTCTTGCAGGTCTGAAGAGCGAGGAATTCCGTGTCCGTCTTAAGCAGGATCAATGCCAAGCTCGACGGCATGGCGCCCGGCGATCGCGAGATCGGCCGTTACATCGTCGACAACCCCAACCAGATGCTGCGGCTTTCGACGGCCGAACTTGCGGCCGAGATCGGCCGCAGCCAGTCGAGCGTCGTCAAGTTCAGCCAGAAGCTCGGCTATGCCAGCTATCAGGAACTCAAGCTCGCCGTCAGCGAGGCCAAGGCACAGGATTGGCAGGTGCCGGCCGGCGTCATCCACGGCTCGATCGAGGTCGGCGATGGCTTTCCGGTCATCCTGAAGAAGCTGATCGGCAGCAAGCTGCTGTCGATGCAGCAAACCGTCGCCGCCAACAGCGAGCGCATCATCTCCAGGACGCTGGATCTGCTGGATGGCGCGCGGCGCATCCATCTGGTCGGCGTCGGCGCTTCCTCGCTGGTGGCGCGCGATTTTTCCTACAAGCTGATGAAGCTCGGCCGCAATGTGCTGCATGACAGCGACAGCCACATCCAGATGGCCAATGCCTCGACGCTCGGGCCTGGCGATGTGCTGTTCGCGCTCTCCTATTCCGGCGCCAGCATCGAAACCTTGCGCATCGCCGAGCTTGCAGCCAAGCGCGGCACGACGGTGATCGCCGTCACCGGCCTGCATGACAATCCGCTGAGCCGCGTCGCCGACATTCGCCTCTACACCATCGCCGACGAGGAGCGCGCGCGCTCCTCGTCCATCACCGCGCGCGACGCGCAGCTGACGCTGACCGACCTTCTGTTCATCCTGCTGGTACAGAAGCAGCCGGATGCCAACGACTATGTCCACAACAGCGAGGCGGCGGTCACTGTACTGAAGGCCGAGCGGTCGACGTAAAGGGCCTCAGACGCTTTCGAGATAGGTCTCGATCTCGAAATCGCTGACATTCAGGGCAAACGTATTCAATTCCTGGCGTTTGCAGGCGATGAAGGAGTCGCGCAGGATCGCCGGGAAGATCTCCGCCACATGCGTCCCGCCTTCAAAGGTCGCGATCGCCGACGCCCAGTCCGGCGGCAGCTTGGCCGGGGCAACGCCTTGCCCGTCCTTCCCCGCCGGATCGCCCGGCGACATCTGCTTCTCGATGCCGATCAGGGCCGCGCCCAGTATGGCGGCAAGCACCAGGTATGGGTTGGCGTCGGCTCCCGAGACGCGATGTTCGATGCGGCGCGCGCCGGTCGGGCCGCCGGGAATGCGGATCGCGACCATGCGGTTCTCGTACCCCCAGGCGACCGCGGTCGGCGCGTAGGATCGTGGGCGCAGCCTCCGGTAGGAATTGAAGTGCGGCGCGAACACCAAAGTGCTTTCGGCCATCGCCGCCAGCAGCCCGCCAACCGCATGGCGCATGATGTCGGAACCCTGGTCGGTGCCGTCGTCGAACACGTTGCGCCCTTCGTCGTCGACCAGGCTGAAATGGACATGGAAGCCGTTGCCGGCGCGGTCGCCATAGGGCTTGGCCATGAAGCAGGCGGCAAAGCCATGCTTGCGGGCAATGCCCTTCACCGTGCGCTTGAACAACACCGCATCGTCGGCCGCCCGCAAGGCGTCTGCGACATGGTTCAGGTTGATCTCGAACTGGCCGACGCCGTTTTCGGCAATCGCCGTATCGACGGGAATGCCTTGCGCCCGGCAGGCTTCGTAGATGTCATGGATGAAGGCTTCGAAATCGTCGATCTCGTCGATCGACAGCGCCGCGTCGGAATCGAGACGCCGCCCGGTGACCGGTGAGACTGGCCCGACAGGCCGCTGCGATTGTGGATCGACCAGGTAGAATTCGAGTTCGGTCGCCGCGACCGGAGTGAGGCCGAGCGCCTTATAGCGATCGAGGATGCGGGCCAGTGCCCGGCGGGGGTCGCCGAGATAGGGCGCACCGCTTTCGTCGGCGAGCCAGAGCGGGACGAGCGCCGTCGGATGCGCCGTCCATTCCACCGGCAGAATGCCGCGTCCCGTCCATTGGCAAAGGCCATCGGCATCGCCGGTCGAGAAGACCAGGCTGTTGCCTTCGATGTCCTCGCCCCAGACATCGAGCCCGATCAGCGAATAGGGCATGCGCAGCTTGCCTTCCAGCGCCTTGCGCGCCTGCTCGACCGGGATGCGCTTTCCCCGCATGATGCCGTTGAGGTCGCACACCGCGGCCCTCAGGCTCTGGATGTCGCTTCGGCTTTCAAGCCAACTTAAAACGTCCGCAATTGCATCGCTCAATTTCCGTTACCTCTGGTTCCCTGCGGTGCCGCGCCTGAGGCGGCCACCCTATTTAACGACAAGACAGCTGATGAGTTCATGAAGGCATCTCCGACATCAGTCGGAAGAGTTTCCTTCAGTTTTTCAAATCATTAGCGGGGATGTCGGGAGGCATTTCAGGAACCAATTGCGCGATCTGCGATCGCAACATAGCGACAAGACAGGGCAAAGCCAAGTGGCATCTGGTGACGGGCCCGGGAGACGCCGGTCTAGCTCCTCGCTTCCGGGAATTTGCCGTGCCGCAGGATGTGGGCGGCGCCCTCGTCGATGTCGCGAACGATGGCCGCCCGCGCTCGCGCGCCGTCCTGTGCCTCGATCGCGGCGACCACTTCCTCGTGATAGTCGATGTCCAGAATGGAGGAGAGGTCGTCCTCGAACCCCGTGGCGAGGTTTCGCAGAAACGGGCCGACCTGCATCCACACCGTCTCGATCAGGAAGATCATCTGCTCGTTGCCGCAATGGCGATAGATCGAGAATTTGAAATCGTGGTTCTTCCTGAGATAGTCGCCGATGTCGCCCTTGCGGGCCGCCAGGGTCAATTCGGTGCAATGGCGTCGGATCGCCCGCAGATTGTTGCCGTTGATGAGTTTCGTCGCAAGCTCGGTCGCCGGGCCTTCGAGGAGCGTGCGCACGGCGGTCAATTGCGAGAACCGCTCGGCCGAGATCACCGGCACCTCGACGCTGCCGTTCGGCATCGGGCTCAACGCCCGCAGCGCCTGCAGCCGCATGAAGGCACTGCGCACCGGCATGTCGCTGGTGCCGAGTTCCCTGGCGAGCTTGCGCGAGGTCAGCTTCTGGCCGGGCAGGAATTGGCCCGACATCAGGGCCCGCACGAGCTCCAGATAGACCTTCTCATGCAGAGGCACGGTATCGACGGCGGTCAAACCGAAATGTGTTCTGTCGGCCATTGGCGGGGGCGCTGCTTCATCCGTTCTGAAAATGACCTGACGACACGCGCCGCGGACAAACCTTGAGCCGGGCACGGCGGGAACACCCAGGCCGCCGATTGATCAGGCATGATAGCCGCTTCGATCGTTGCGCGGCAAGCCAACTGCCGGAGCCGGGGCGGTGCCGCGGGCGCCTACCTTTCCGGGGCTATCGATCCGGGGTCTACCGGCTCGTTTTCGCTGCCAGATGCGCCAGCAAATTCTTGGTGATCCGGCCGACGTCGTTCATGGCATCGCCCGCCGGCAAGGCGCCGCACCAGGCGACCGAACTCGCGCAGAAGATCAGGCCGCCCGAAGGCAGATGGCGCAGCGTCATCTCCGCGCAGCGGCGCCCGTCGCGCTCGCTGTCACCTCCTTCGTACCAGCGGGTGGCGTCATGGACGAAGCTGTCCGGGAAACCGGTCGCGCGTGCAATGACCATGGTCTTGGGGGATGTGCCCAGATGCGGATCCGTGGCATCGACCTCGTAGCCGGCGGCGCCTCCGAGCACGATGCCATCGTCGCCGAAGGTCTCGCTGGTGACGCCGTCGAACAACCACGCGGCCGAGGGTTGACGGCTTTCCGGCGTGCGCGTGAAAGGCCGCGCGCCGTCGAAACCCATCAGCGAGATGGCGACGCCGGTCAGCGAGAACTCGCCGCGCCCGCTGGCGCGCAGATAGCCGCCCGGCTGGTTGGTGATCGACAGTGACTGTTCGGCGATGGCACCGTCCCAGGTCCGGCCCGCCTCGAGCGGCGAGCGGCGCAGTTCCATCAGATCGTCCTGGAACGCCACCTTGCCGGCAAAGCCGTTGCCACCGAGATAGGCGATGCTGCCACCCGCCGCCGCGAATTGGCGCAGCGCGTGCTCCATTTCGACCGACATGTATTCGGGATGGCTGCCGGTGATGACCGCCTGATAATCCTGCAAGCCGGCAAGGCCTCGCTCATGCAGGTCGCGGTCGGTGATGAGATCGAAGGCAATGCCATTGCTGTGGCAGAAGCGCAGAAAATGCAGGTCGACCGGCAGATTGTGCGGACAGCCGCACAGCGGATAATTGTAGTCGTCGCGCAGCGTCGCCTTCGGCTTCCTGGTGGAACAGATCGACACGCCGCTGAGGTCGCTGTGGTAGTCGTAGAGCGACTTCAGGTTGTTATCGATCGCGAAGCTGTGGCCGCGATCCTCGCACCTCCATTCGTAGAGATGCGCCGGCAGGAATTCATCCGCGTAGGCGAGGTAGGTGGCCGTCGGCACCAGGAACACCAGTGGCGCGCGGCGTGCCGACGAAGTGATGAAGAAGACGATACGCTCCGACCCTTGGTCGTGACCGACCTCGAAGGCATAGACCCCGGGCGGCGCCTCGGCGGGAACCTGCAATTGGCAGGAGGCGGGCCACTGCAACGCGCCCATGTCGTCGTCGTGGCAGTGCACCGCGTCATAATGCGACGGCACCAGGCGGGGGTCGAAACTCGACCCGTCCCAGCGCCGCGAGGTCATGCAGAAGGCGGGCTGGTTGATCGCTTCCAGGAAAAGAACGCGATCGGTGTCTGTCGAGGCGAGCGGGCCGCTCGGCAGCAGGGTCGGAAACATCCAGGCGACACGACCAGCCGCGGTTTGCAGCGAGATCGCAGAGAATTTCGCGTTGAGCGACCTGACATCGTTTGCCATGCTGGTGCCGAAGACCATGTCACCAGGCAGGGGCCGCCACGGCAGGTCGAATCCGTGATCCAGGTGAAACGGCGACAGGAGATCGTCCGAGTCGATCCGCAGCACGGTCGCGCCGTCGTTCGACGAAATCTCGACCTTGAGCCAGGTGTTTGCCGGCAAGGCTACGCCGCTATCGAGCGACTTGCCGTCGAGGCCAGATGTCAGCCGCCCGTCCTGCAAGCCGAGGCGCAGGTTGCCGCTCTCGAACAGCACGCGGGCGCCATCGTTGCGGGTCAAGTACACTTCGAAGGCGACGCCTCCGATCTCGGTGGCCTTGGCCAGTTCGGTCGCCGCAACCCGGAGGAAGGATCCATGATCGAAGTCACGATGCGATACGGCACTTCCTGTCGGGTCGACGCGCCAGTTCATCGGCTCGGCCCCGGGTGTGTCGAGCCGCACGATCCTGATGTCGCGTACCTGCCGCGACGACGAGACATGAAGGCCGACCGATGTTCCGGCCGCCGTATGCCAGGGAACGGTATAGCCAGAGACGGCCATGGCGCCGTGATCGACGGGGCGTTTCATCGCCGCAAACGTCCGTGCCGCGATCCCGGCGGTCGCAATCTCATGGATGGCAAACTGGACAATTCTTTCATACCTTTTCGGGTTCTGAAGGGGATATATACCCTCTAGCTTTGATTGGTGACGAAGTCCGCAGGGATCTCCTGGCCATTGGGACGATCGGCAAAGGCGGGTTCTGCCCAGCCGTCTCCAGGCATCTGTCGTGGTGTCTGATCTGCGACGACACTATCGCGATCACCCGGGACCGGACAGTCGGTCGCGTGGGGTTCGGCCTCTTCATCACAAATCTTGACCTTCCCGCACTTGCACGTCCGGCCGCTCTCTGGCTTTTTGGGTTATCCATCCGAACGGACTGATTCGCGTCATGCCGCTCGATTGCAATGTCTACGGGCAGTCTGCTTGTGGGCCGTGAAGCGCACGCAGTTGGCGAAGGAGAAGCAGGCATGGCCGAGTTCAAGAAGCCGGAAATCTCCGAGATGAGACCCAAGATCACTGTTATCGGCGTCGGCGGCGGCGGCGGTAATGCGATCAACAACATGATCGTCGAACAGCTTCAGGGAACCGAGTTCATTGCCGCCAACACCGATGCCCAGGCGCTGACCATGTCGAAGGCGACGCGGCTGATCCAGCTTGGCGCGCACGTCACGGAAGGGCTTGGCGCCGGCTCGTTGCCCGAGATCGGCCGTGCCGCTGCCGAAGAATCGCTCGACGAGATCATGGATCATCTGGCCGGCACCCACATGTGCTTCGTCACTGCCGGCATGGGCGGCGGCACCGGAACCGGTGCGGCCCCGATTATCGCCCAGGCGGCGCGCAAGGCTGGCATCCTGACGGTCGGCGTCGTCACCAAACCGTTCACCTTCGAGGGCCGGCGCCGCATGCAGATGGCCGAAGAGGGCATCGAGCGGCTGCGCGAGGCCGCCGACACCGTGATCGTGATCCCCAACCAGAACCTGTTCCGCATCGCCGACGCCAAAACCACCTTCGCCGATGCTTTCGTGATCGCCGACCGGGTGCTCTATTCCGGCGTCAGCTGCATCACCGACCTCATCGTCAAGGAAGGCCTGATCAATCTTGACTTCGCCGACGTCAAATCGGTGATGCGTGGCATGGGCCGCGCCATGATGGGAACCGGCGAGGCGTCCGGCGACGGCCGGGCGATGAAGGCGGCGGAAGCCGCGATCGCCAACCCGCTGCTCGACGAAATGTCCATGAAGGGCGCCAAGGGCGTGCTGGTCTCGATCTCGGGCGGCAGGGACATGACACTGTTCGAGGTCGACGAGGCGGCCACGCGCATCCGCGAGGAAGTCTACGAGGATGCCGACATCATCGTCGGCGCCATCTTCGACAAGAGCATGGAAGGCCGCTTCAGGGTCTCGGTGGTGGCGACGGGGCTCGATCGTTCGCTCGGCGAGGGTGATGCCGATCCCGGCATCGCGCGCGACCACGCCGGCCAACCGCCACAGCGGACGCTGCAGTAGGGCTTGCTTGATTAGGATTGATTAGGCCCGGGACTAATTTAAGTCGGTCCGGCCGCTTTGCGCGGCCATTGTCAGGCTTGCCGCATGGCGACAGCCTCATGGCGACGACAACGGATTGGTTGCCATCAGATATCGCGTCTGTTTACCTGAGCCTATCGAGGTCCGATATTGCCGGCGATTCACGGAGGGGAACATCAGTACCGGCAAAAATTCAACATCGACCGGCCATGAAGCGAGTGACGCAAGCTGGCTCGATCTTCATTTCGAGTCATCACGGCCGGAATACGAAGACGCACTTACCCAAGTTGGAATGCAACGTGGCTGGGACGTGCTCGATGCGGGATGCGGGGGCGGAAGCTTCCTTCCGCTCATCTGCGAGCTGATTGGCTCCAACGGGTCCGTGACAGCTCTTGATCTTGCGCCTGAGAATATTCAACGCGCGGAGAACTTGACTAAGGATGTCCCGGATCGGCCGAAGGTGCGCACCCGCGTCGGCAGCATTCTGTCGCTTCCTTTCAACCATGCTTCCTTCGATTGCGTGTGGTCCGCCAATGTCATGCAATATCTCACGCCGGCGGAATTTCAGCAGGCCACGGATGAGATAAGACGCGTATTGAAGCCCGGCGGCATTCTCGCCGTAAAGGACTTCGATTCGACGCTTCTGCAGATGCTGCCTATGGATCACGGGGTATTTACCCGCTTGATGACGGCGCGATTGCAGACGTTCCGCGACAAGGGAGTGCTTGGCACCGATTGTGGCTCCTCGCTTCCCGGACTTTTGCGGGATGCAGGAATGGAGATCGTCTGGCGCAAAGGCTGGCTCGTTGAACGGTGGGCCCCTGCTGGCGAGCACACGCGCAATTATGTACGCGACTTAATCTCCTATTTCACGACTGCAGCGCCGGATTACGACCTCCCTGAGAGCGATCAGCATTATTGGAAGGAACTGGCAGCAAATCCAGGGAGCCTGCTTGATCAGCCTGATTTCTGCTACCGCGAATTCCTCGTTCTGACGGTTTGCAGGAACGCGGCAATCTAAGAGCACGTCCGTTTTTAATCAGGGTCATCTCCTGCAGCTGAAATAGGGAATCCCAATCCCCATTCCTATTTCAAAGGACGCCTAGGCCGAATTTAAAACGTTTGCATTTTTGAAAAATGCCGATTACAAACGTTTCAAATTCGTTCGAGGAGGAACGATGACGAACCGCGTCATCACGCTGAAGGAGCTCGCGGCAAGCCTCGACCTGTCGATCACGACGGTGTCGCGGGCGCTTGCCGGCCACGAACAGATCGCTCTCAAGACGCGCGAACGTGTCGCGCAAGCGGCGCGCCAGGCCGGCTACGTACCCAACACGGCGGCGCGCACGCTCGTCTCCGGCCGCAGCGGTTTCGTTGGCCTGGTGTTGCCGATACGCGGGCCCAATCTTGTCGATTCCTTCCTCGGCGAATTTGTTACCGGGCTCGGCGAAGGGCTGGTGTCGCATGGCGCCGACCTCATCCTTGCCACCGCCGCACTTGGCCATTCGGAGCTGTCGGTGCTGCGCCATGTCGTCGAATCCGGACGTGCCGATGGCGTCGTCGTCACCCGTATCGCCGAAGTCGACGAACGCCTCGCCTATCTGCGCGAGCGTGGCTTTCCGTTCGTCGCTCACGGCCGGCTGCTCGACAGCGACTTTGGCTACAACTGGCTCGACACCGACGGCGCGCATGCCTTCGGCGAGGCTTTCGACATGCTCTACGATCTCGGCCACCGCCATTTCGGCCTGGTGACGATCTCCGAGCCGATGACCTTTCGCCATCTGCGACAGGACGGCCTTGCCACCGCTATCGCCCGGCGGGGCGACCCGTCGGTGCGGCTCGACGTGGTGACGGCGCCGCGCTTCGATCATGAGGCCCGCATCGAGGCTGTCAACCGGATGCTGAAAGGGCCTGACAGACCGACCGCCGTCGTCGCTCTGTTCGACGAGCTGGCGCTGACGGTGATGGAGGAGGCCGCCCGTGCGGGCCTCGATGTGCCGCGCGACCTCTCCGTCATCGGTTTCGACAACATTGCCGCATCGGCCTATGCGCCGCCGGGCCTCACCACGTTCGATGCCTCGATCCGCCTATGCGCGCGCGAGATCGCCGACATGCTGCTTACGGTCATCGCCGGTAAGCCCGGCAAACCGCTGACGCGACTGATCAGGCCGACGTTGGTTGCGCGCGCAAGCCATGGACCTGCACCGCAGACAAGAAGCTGACGCCGCCATGACGGCGCATATCCAGGGAGGAAGACCGTGATGAAGGGATTGAAAACGCTGGCCGGCGTTGCGCTGGCACTGTCGCTTGCCTCAGGTGAGGCGCATGCCCACCAGGTGCTGTTCTGGTCGACGCAGGCGCGCCCGGTCGAGGAAACGCAGAAGATGCGCGACGAGGTGCTGAAGGGGTTCGATGGCGCGGTCGACTATCAGGTCGCCGAGGCCGGCCCCTGGCTCACCCGCCTGCAGGCCGAATTGCAGGCCGGCACCGGCACCATCGGCGTGCTCGGTGGCCTGCATGGCGACTTCTCCAGCGTCGGCGCGAACCTTGCCGATCTGTCCGGCGTCGATGTCGGTGCCGTCAAGGTCAACGAAGCCTACAGGAAACTCGGCATGCTCGGCAGCGGCGAGCAGAAATACCTGCCTTGGATGCAGGCCACCTACCTGATGGCGGCCAACAAGCAGGCGCTGCAATACTTGCCGCAAGGCGTCGATCTCAACACCATCACCTATGACCAGCTGATCGAATGGTCGAAAAACATCGCCGAGAAGACCGGTTCGCCGAAATTCGGTTTTCCGGCCGGTCCCAAAGGGCTGAAGCATCGTTTCTTCGAAGGCTTCCTCTATCCGTCCTACACCGGCTCGATGGTGACCAAATTCCGCTCGGCCGAAGCCGAGATCGCCTGGAACAAGTTCAAGGAACTCTGGCAGTACACCAACCCGAACTCGACCAACTATGCCTTCATGCAGGAACCGCTCTTGAGCGGCGATGTCTGGGTGGCGTTCGACCATGTCGCGCGCCTTGCCGACGCCTTCAACAAGAAGCCCGGCGACTTCGTCGCCTTTCCGGCGCCGGCCGGCCCCGCCGGCCGCGGTTTCATGCCCGTCGTGGCCGGCGTCGCCATCCCGAAGACGTCGCCCGATATCGACAAGGCCAAGGCGCTGGTCGCCTACATGCTGAAGCCGGAAACCCAGATCGCGACGCTCAAGGCGACCAATTTCTTCCCGGTCGTCGACGTCAAGCTGCCAGACGATATGCCGGCCTCGGTCAAGGCCTTCGGCCCGGCGATCGCAACCATGACCGGTGCTTCCGATGCTCTGCCGGCGTTGCTGCCGATGGGGCTCGGCGATCTCGATGGCAAGTTCAACCAGGTCTACACCGACAGCTTCGAGCGCATCGTGCTCGGCGGCGAGGACGTGCATGGCGTGCTCGGCGAGGAAGCGACGGCGCTCAAGGCGATCATCGACCAGTCCAAGGCGCCGTGCTGGGCGCCCGACAAGCCATCCGACGGCGCTTGTCCCGTCGATTAGACCATGATCCCGAAAAGTGGAAACCGGTTTTCGGAACAGATCATGGTCAAACAAAAGTAGGGATCCTCCCAAGGGGCGTCCGGAGTTTGTTGCACTCCGGGCGCCCGGGCCGCGGCATCGCAAAGGATAAACACCATGCACGGCAAGGCTCTGCCTTATCTGCTGCTGATGCCGGCGACCTTGTTCCTCTGCATCTTCTTCCTCTATCCATTCGCGCTGGTCGCCTTCGAGGCGGTGACCCGCGACGGCGCCTTCACACTCGATAATTTCCGCACCATGGCCGGCAGCTGGAAATTCCCCGTCACGGTGCGCAACACCCTGCTGCTGGCGGCAATCGTCGTGCCGATCCAACTGGTCATGGCTCTTTTGATGGCCAGCGTGGTTTCGCGGCTGGAGACCGGACGAAGTGCCGCCCTCTACGTCTTCGCCATCCCGCTCGGCATTTCCGATCTCGCCGCCGGCCTGATCTGGCTCGCCATCTTCGACCAGTCCGGCTTCCTCAACACGCTGCTTTCCAGCCTCGGCATCGTCGAAAGGCCGGTCATGTTCCTCGGCTACCAGAGCAAGCTGACCATCTTCATCGCCGTGGCGCTGGCCGAGATCTGGCGCGCCACCGCGATCATGATGGTCATCCTCGTCGCCGGCATGGGCCTGATCCCCAAGGAATATTACGAGGCGGCGGAAGTTTTCGGGGCAAGCCCGTGGCAGCGCTTTGTGCGCGTCACGCTGCCGCTGCTTCGTCCCAGCCTGCAGACGGCCATCATCCTGCGCGTCATTCTCGCCTTCGAGGTCTTCGCCGTGGTGGCGGCACTTGGCGGCACCAACCTGCCGGTGCTGATGGGTGAGACCTACAACTGGCAGTTCACGTTGCAGGACCGCAATGTCGCGGCCGCCTCCGCGCTGCTCATCCTCGCCATTTCGATCGGCTTCACGCTGTTCTTCCTCCGGGTGCTGCGCGTGCCCAAGGAGGCCAGGATATGACGGAGGCCAGGACATGAGGGAGGTGCGGATATGAGCGCCGTGACCGATGCGCGGGTCACCACGCCGGCCGATGCCCGCAAGGCCGGCAACTGGCTGCTGACCGCCACCGCGATCGTGCTCAGCGTCTGGGTGCTGCTGCCGATTTATCTCCTGATCGTCAATGCCCTGTCGTCGCCCGGTGAGGTCACCGCGTTTCCCAAGCGCTTTCTCCCGTCCTTCGACCTCGGCAGCCTGTCGTTCTTCATCAACTTCGCCGGCGTCGCCAGGGCGCTGTGGAACTCGGTGCTCGTCGCCACGCTGACGATGATCCTGGCAATCGGCTTCGGCGCGCCGGCCGGCTACGCGCTGTCGCGCTTCGATTTTCCGGGAAAGGGCACGTTCCGCTTCCTGGTGCTGATGACCCGTGCTTTCCCGCTGCCGCTGCTGGCCTTGCCCTTGGCGGTGATGTTCATCCGCACCGGCCTCGACGACACCGCCATCGGGCTGGCGCTGGTTCACACCACGCTGGCGCTGCCGTTCGCCGTGCTCATCACCTTTTCGCTCTTCTCCGGCATTCCAGTCGAGCTCGAGGAAGCGGCCTGGACGCTCGGCTGCACACGTTGGCAAGCTTTTCGCAAGGTCATCCTGCCGCTTGCCTTGCCCGGCATCGCCGCTTCGGCGGTATTTGCCTTCACCATCTCCTGGAACGAGGTGTTCGCCGCCGCCGTGCTCACCATCGAGAACCGCACGCTGACAGCCTTCCTGCTGCAGAGCCTTGGTGAATCGCCGCTCTATCTCAAATTCGCCGGCGGCGCGGCCTTGGTCGTGCCGGCGCTGATCTTCATCTTCGCCGTCCGAAAATACCTGTTCGCCATGTGGGGGATCGCCAACCGATGACACGCGCCACGGAGACGGCTGATGGCTGAAATCGCAATCAAGGGCGTGGCCAAGCGCTTCGGCGACTTCACCGCGCTGCATCAGGTCGACCTCACCATCGCCGACCAGGAATTCATGGTGCTGCTCGGGGCCTCGGGCTGCGGCAAGACCACGCTGCTCAGGATCGTCGCCGGACTGGAGACACCGAGCCAGGGCGAGGTCTGGATCGGCGGCCGCCGCGTCGATCATCTGCCGCCGCGCGATCGCGGCATCGCCATGGTGTTCCAGAATTATGCCGTCTTTCCGCACCTGACCGTATTCGAGAACATTGCCTTCGGCCTGCGCATGAAGAAATTGCCGCGGCAGGAGATCGAGCGCCGCGTCAACCGCACCGCCGAACTCATGCATATCGAGCAATTGCTGAAGCGCTACTCCGGCCAGTTGTCAGGCGGCCAGCGCCAGCGTGTCGCCGTGGCCCGCGCGCTCGCCATGGAGCCCGATGTCATCCTGATGGACGAGCCGCTGTCGAACCTCGACGCACTGCTGCGGCTGGAAATGCGTGCCGAACTCAAGGGTGTGCTTGCCGGGTCGAAGACCACCACCATCTATGTCACCCACGACCAGGTCGAGGCGATGAGCCTCGCCGACCGCATTGCCGTCATGCATCAGGGCCGCATCGTCCAGGCTGCGTCGCCGGTCGAGGTCTACCGTAATCCGGCGGCGCGCTTCGTCGGCTCGTTCATCGGCAATCCGCCGATGAATTTCCTGCCCGCGACCAAGGCAGCGAACGGAAACTGGGATGTTGCCGGGCTGGCGCTGTCCGGTCCCAAATCGGACAGGCAGAAAGTCGAGTTCGCCATTCGCCCCGAGGATGTCGATGCCGGCGGCGAGGGCCTGCCCGCCACGGTGCGGATCATCGAGCCGCTCGGCCCGCACACGCTGGTCACCTGCGATGTCGAGGGCGCCCTGTTCCGCGCCGTGCTCGAGTCCGGCGCAGCCATTGCCGTCGGCGATCGCCTGCGGCTCGCTCCCAGGTCCGACCGCATCCGCTGGTTCGACCCCGAAACGACGCAAGCCCTGTGAAAGACCTGAACCATCCATGACCGCTCATGCCGCCAATGACATCATCGCCCGCGCCGTCGACGTGCTGAAGGAGAACGATCAGGGGACCTATACCATCCCGACAAAAGGCCTCTATCCGTTTCAGTGGAACTGGGATTCCTGCCTGACGGCACTCGGCCTTGCCCATTATGACGAAGCGCGCGCCTGGACCGAGATCGAGACGTTGTTTGCCCATCAGTGGCCGGACGGCATGGTGCCGCATATTGTCTTCCATGTCTGGAACGACAGCTATTTTCCCGGTCCCGAGGTCTGGCGAACCGGTCGCCCGACCGCCACGTCGGGCATTACCCAGCCAGCCGTCGCCGGCTTTGCCGTGCGGCGCCTGTTCGACCGCGCCAAGGACAGAAAATTGGCCGCCGAGCGGGCCCGCGCATTGCTGCCGAAGATCGATGCCTGGCATCGCTGGTTTTACGAAAACCGCGACCCCAAGGGTGAGGGGCTGGTCGCCATCATCCACCCCTGGGAATCCGGCCGCGACAATTCCATCGATTGGGACGATGCCTTCGAGCGCGTGCCGACCGAAGGCGTCGAGCCCTACACTCGTCGTGATACCTTGCATGCCGATCCGGCGCATCGCCCGACCAAGGCGCAGTACGATCGTTATCTCTGGCTGGTGCAGCGTTTTCGCGGGCTCGGTTGGGACAACGCGAGACTGCACGATGCCTCACCTTTCCAGATTGTCGATCCCGGCTTCAACGCCATCCTGATCCGCGCCGCCACCGACCTTGCCGATCTTGCCGAAGCGCTTGGCGAGACGGCGATCGCCAAGGCCAACCGCGCCCGCGCGCAAAAGGGCCTGGCGGCTATGGAGCGGCTTTGGAGCGACGCGCACGGCCAATACCTCTGTCTCGACCGTGTCGCCGGCACGCTGGTCGACAGCGCTTCCGTTGGTGGCGTCCTGCCGGTGTTTGCGGCAATCCCGAAAGACCGCGCCCCTGCAGTCGCCGCGACCGTCGAACGCCTTTCCGGCACCGCGCGTTACGTCGTGCCGTCACATGATCCCGGTGATCGGCGCTTCGACGCCAAGCGTTACTGGCGCGGCCCGGTCTGGCTGGTGGTCAACTACATGATCGCCGACGGTCTTGCTGCCGCCGGCCACGGTCAGGTCGCACAGCGCATCACGCAATCCAGCCTCGACTTGATCCGGGAGAGCGGATTTGCCGAATACTACGACCCGCTGACCGGTGAGCCGCTCGGCGGCGGCCGTTTCACCTGGACGGCGGCGATGGTGATCGAGTTTTTGCGTGATGCGCAAGTGGGTGGTGCCTAAGCATGTCGGGGCGGGAACGCTTCGTCTCTTCAGGACGCCTTTTCGCCGACTAGATCAAATCGCTCGATCTCGCATTCGCGGCTGACCAGCGTCAGGATTTCCGTTGAAGGTTCGGTCGCATCGGACTGTCTCCATTCGAGATTGAACGAGTACACGAAGCGGTCGCGGCTGATGTCATGCTCCATCCTGGCGAGGCGTGCGCCATAGCCGAGCGGCCGCACCATCTCCTGCAGGTCGGGCGGTGAACTTTTCGGCCAGGAAACCGACAGGATCGCATGGTGGTCGCGCGGAACCTTGAGGTCCACCCATTTCAACACCTGAAGCGTCAGCAGCGTCAGCACTGTTGCAATTGCCGCAAGACCGAACTGCCCGCCGCCAAAGGCAAGCCCGATCATCGTCATGATCCACATGGTGGCCGCGGTGGTGACGCCGGTCACGAGGTCGCCGCGCCGCAGGATGGCGCCGCCGCCGATGAAGCCGACGCCGGTCAGCACGCCGAGCGGCAGACGCAGCACGTCCATGCGGGCGAAGAAATCCATTCCCTTGCCCGTCGTATCAAGCAGCAAGTTGGCCTGGATCATGGCAACAGCGGCCGCAAGGCCGACCAGGATGGTCGTCCGAAGCCCGGCGGTGTGGCCGCGCGCTTGCCTGTTGAGGCCAATGAGGAAACCTGCAATCACCACAAGCAGCAGCCGTGCGACAAGATCGGGCCACGTCGGATGAAGCGGCATATCGCAGCAAAGCGGCTCGAACATCGTTCTGTCAGGCGGCGCCGGCGCTCCGCCTCTCCTGCCTCCCCGGGGGTTCTGGGCACCGCTCGGCGCCCGATGTTCCTTGCGGCTCGCCGGCGCGCCGCGACTTCGGGCCGTCGATGTAAGAACCTCTTCGCCCTCGCGAAGTTCCCGCTGGCCAACCGCCACGCGATTTGAAAGGTGGCGCTTGACTTCGGTTCCGGCATGTGAAAAATTTTGCATCAACTGATAAAAATATCACCGGGACGGAAACGTGGTTGGTTTTGGAAACGGCCTTTCGCGGGACGATGATGCCAGCATGGCGGCGCGCGCCGCGTGGCTTCATTACGCCGGCGGCCTGACCCAGTCCGAGGTCGCCAAGCGGCTGGGGCTGACCAGCCTCAAGGCCCACCGCCTCATCACCAAGGCCAATCAGGAAGGGCTGGTGAAGGTCTATATCGACGGCGAAGTGTCGGAATGCGTCGAGCTCGAGGACGAATTGTCCCGCCGCTACGGCCTCGATTATTGCGAGGTGGTCCCGGATTTCGATTCCGAGGATCTGCCGCTCAAGGCGCTCGGCATTGCCGGGGCGCAGTTCCTCAAGCGCGAGATCGAACGCGGCGAGCAGGCGCTGATCGGCGTCGGCCATGGCCGCACGCTCGCGGCTTGCGTGGAGTACCTGCCGCGCACCACCACCGACCGGATCCGTTTCGTCTCGCTGCTCGGCGGCCTGACACGGAAGTTCTCGGCCAACCCGCATGACGTCATTCACCGTCTCGCCGAGCGCACCGGAGCCGAAGCCTATGTGATGCCGGTGCCGATGTTCGCCAACACGGCGGAGGACCGCATCGTGCTGCTGGGCCAGAAGGGCATCAGCGAGGTCTTCGATCTCGCCAGATCCGCCGACCTGCTGTTGGCCGGCGTCGGTACCGCCGAGCGCGAGGCTTCGCTGGTTGCCACCGGCATGATCGAGAAAGGCGAGATGGAGGAGATCCGCCGCAATGGCGGCGTCGGCGAATTGCTCGGCCACTTCTTCGACGACGCTGGCAAGGCGGTGGCGACGACCGTCTCCAACCGCGCGCTGGCACTGGCGCGCGAGGATATCGCCAGCCGCCGGATCGTCGCCGTCGCCGGTGGCAAGATCAAAGTTCGCGCCATCAAGTCGGTGCTGGAGGGGCGCTATTTGAAAGGCCTGATAACAGACGAGCGGACGGCGCGATCGCTCGTGGAAGAGACGCCGGTCGGGTAGCCGGCAACGGTTCAGTTGAAACTACCCTGTGGAGGAGAAGACCAAATGCATGAGAAAGAGAAAGACCTCATAGACGCCTTCCTGCGCGGACAAGTCGACCGTCGCGGACTGATCAAGGGCCTGGGTGCGATGGGCCTCGCCGCCGGCACCGCCGGCACGCTGCTCAACCTGGGCCAGACCCGCGCGCTTGCCGCGGACTTCGACTGGCAGGCGCATAAGGGCAAGACCATCAAGCTCTTGCTCAACAAGCATCCATACGCCGACGCCATGATCGCCAATCTTGAGAACTTCAAGAAACTGACCGGCATGAACGTCGTCTACGACGTATTCCCTGAAGACGTCTATTTCGACAAGGTGACGGCCGCATTGTCGGCGAGCTCGCCCGAATATGATGCCTTCATGACCGGCGCGTACATGACCTGGACCTATGGCCCAGCCGGCTGGATCACCGACCTCAACGAATGGATCAAGGATCCGGCCAAGACCAACCCGAACTATGCCTGGGACGACTTCCTGCCAGGCGTCAGGAATTCCTGCGCCTGGAACGGCAAGCCGGGCGGAGCTCTGGGATCGGAAGATGCCAAGCAATGGTGCATTCCGTGG
The DNA here is from genome assembly GCF_000513935.1 of Mesorhizobium sp. WSM3626. Classification (GTDB taxonomy): domain Bacteria; phylum Pseudomonadota; class Alphaproteobacteria; order Rhizobiales; family Rhizobiaceae; genus Mesorhizobium; species Mesorhizobium salmacidum. Next base: position 26,303 of record NZ_AZUY01000004.1, read on the forward strand.
GGGTTCGAGCAGAACAACATCACCTACAACAAGGCGATGTTCGACAAGGCGGGCGTCAAGGTCCCCGGCAATATGGACGAGATGGTGGCCGCTGCCGCCAAGCTCACCAAGGATGTCGGCGGCGGCGTCTACGGCATTGGTGTGCGCGGCTCGCGCTCCTGGGCGACCATCCATCCGGGATTCCTGTCGGCTTACGCCAATTTCGACCAGAAGGACCTGAATGTGTCGGCCGACGGCAAATTGTCGGCCGCCATGAACACCGCCCAGTCCAAGGCTTTCCACAAGCAGTGGGTGCAGATGATCCAGGAGAGCGGCCCGAAGGACTGGTCGACCTACACCTGGTACCAGGTGGGCACCGATCTGGGCGCCGGCGCCTCGGCGATGATCTTCGACGCCGATATCCTCGGCTACTTCATGAATGGCGGCGACAACAAGATGGCCGGCAAGCTTGCCTTCGCCGCCTTCAAGGCGAATCCGGAGGCCAAGGCACCAACGCCGAACATCTGGATCTGGTCGCTGTCGATGTCCAACTTCTCCAAGGACAAGGACGCCACATGGTACTTCATGCAATGGGCCTCCGGACCCGAGCATGCGCTGTTCGGCGCCACCAAGATGGATTTCGTCAACCCGGTCCGGCAGTCGGTCTGGAAGGATGAAGCTTTCCGCGAGAAGCTGAACAAGAGCTATCCGGGCTATGTCGAGATGTTCGACGCCTCGGCACCCGGCGCCTCGATCAAGTTCACGGCGCAGCCGCTTTTCTTCGATCTCACCACCGAATGGGCGGCGACGCTGCAGAAGATGGTGTCCAAGGAAGTGCCGGTCGACGAAGGCCTCGACAAGCTGGCCGAGAGCATCAACGGCCAGCTCAAGGAAGCCGGTCTCGGTTAAATCGCAACGAGGGCCGGCCTGCTTGGCGGGTCGGCCCTCGTCATACCTTTTCATGTTTGCGATGCGGTGCCGAAAGGTGACCGCTATTTCGCCCGACCGGCCGCCTTGCTCCCTTGGGCGGCCGGCAGGGGCGAAGCGACAGCAACAACGGAGCAGCTCGATGACTGCGGTGGTATCGCACAGGCTCAAGCCATCCGGCTTCAGGATCAGCAAAAGGGTGTTGCCCTATGTGCTCAGTCTGCCGGCCTTGCTGGTCTGCATCGGCATCCTGATTCCGTTCCTGACCTCGGTGGTCTATTCGTTCCAGCGCTACCGGCTGAGCCAGCCCTGGGCGCGGCAGTTCAACTGGGGCGACAACTACATCTCCTTCTTCACCGATCCGAAATTCTGGAACACGCTGAAGGTCTCGCTGCTCTATGCCGGCACCACCGTCGTGCTGGAACTGCTCTTGGGCCTCGCCATCGCGCTGCTGCTGCAGAAGCGCTCGACGCTGAACAACTTCATCTCGATCATGCTCCTGATGCCGCTGATGACGGCGCCGGCGCTGGCAGCGCTGATGTGGAAGCTGATGACCAATCCCGGCTTCGGCGTGCTGAGCTATCTCGCCAGCCTCATCGGGCTGCAGGATTTCCGCTGGGCCTCGTCGCCGTCGACGGCGCTGCTAACCGTCGTGCTGGTCGACATCTGGGTCTACACGCCCTTCATCATGATCCTGCTGCTCGCCGGCCTGCGCAGCCTGCCGACGCAGCCCTTCGAGGCGGCGGCACTCGACGGGGTGCCGAGGAGCTTCGTCTTCTTCCGCATCACCCTGCCGATGCTGACACCCTACATCCTGACCGCGACGCTGTTCCGCCTGCTCGATTCCATCCAGCAGTTCGATATCATCTACGCGATGACGCAAGGCGGCCCGGGCGACACGCTGACCGTCTTCCAGGTCGAGGCCTATCTCAACTTCTTCCAGTCGACCAATGTCGGCCGCTCGGCGGCGCTGATGATCATCCTGTGGGCGATCACCTATTTCCTCTCCAACATCTTCATCAAGAACTGGCTCAGGCTGCGCGAACGCGCCCGCGGCCAGGCATAGGAGGCGGCGATGGAACATACCTCGCTTCTCGAACGCATCCTGCGCGGCGTAGCACTGACGCTGGTGGTGATCTTCTTCATGTTCCCGATCGTCTGGATCTTCATGATGTCGTTCCAGACCAACGAGACCATCCTGCGCATCCCGCCGCAGCTGATCTTCGAACCGACGCTCGCCAATTACACCGCGCTGATCACCGGCAAGCTGATGACCGCCGCCGGCACGCTCGACATCGCCTTCATGCGCAACCTCTGGAATTCGGTGTTCCTGTCGGTGACCTCGGTGGCGGTTTCGCTGCTGCTCGGCGTGCCGGCCGCCTACGCCTTCGCGCGCCACAAATTCCGCGGCTCGGAAGACATCGCCTTCACGCTGCTGTCGTTCAGGTTCGCGCCGGCACTTCTGGTGCTGCTGCCGCTGACCCTCTATTTCCAGAAGCTCGGCCTGGCCAACACCTATATCGGGCTGATCTGGGTCTACCAGCTGATCTGCCTGCCGCTGATCCTGTGGATCGTGCGCGGCTATTTCGAGGATATCCCGGCTGACATCGAATATGCCTACCGCATTGGCGGCCATTCCTGGTTCGCCACCTTCCGCAAGATCGCGCTGCCGCTCGCCGGCCCTGGCATTGCTGCGGCCGGCCTGCTCGCCTTCATCTTCGCCTGGAACAATTTCGTCTTCGCGCTGGTGCTCGCTTCGGCCGACAAGCAGCCGGTGACGGTCGGCGCGCTCGCCTTCATCACCTCATCCGGCATCCAGTACGGCCAGATTTCGGCGGCCATCGTCTTGTCGATCACGCCGACGCTGGCGCTCGCCCTCTACGCACAGCGCTATCTGGTCGAAGGCCTGTCGCTCGGCGCGGTGAAAGGATAGAAATGGCCAGCCTCGAACTCAGAAATCTCGTCAAGCGCTACAAGAGCCAGACCGTCCTCGACAATTTGTCGCTGACCGTCGCGGATGGCGAAACGCTGGTCCTGTTCGGACCCTCGGGCGCCGGCAAGACTGTGCTGCTGCGCCTGGTCGCCGGCGTCATCGATCCGGACGAAGGCAAGATCCTCATCGGCGGCGAGGACATGACCGATGTCGACGCGGAATTCCGTGGCGTCGGCATGGCGTTCCAGAATTTCGCGCTGTTTCCGCATATGAGCGCGTTCGACAACATCGCGACGCCGCTCGAGGCCAAGCGCTCGTCGCAGAGCGCGATCAAGGCCGGCGTCGAGAGCGTCGCCAAACTGTTGAAGATCGGCCATGTGCTGAGCCACAAACCACGCGCGCTCTCCAACGGCCAGAAGCAGCGCACGGCCCTTGCCCGCGCGCTGGTCGGTTCGCCGCCGCTGCTGCTGCTCGACGATCCCTTGCGCAATGTCGACGCCAAGCTGCGCTTCGAGATGCGCCTCGAACTGCCGAGGCTGCTTGCCGATCGCGGCGCCACGGTCGTCTACGTCACCCAGGATTATAAGGAAGCCATGGCGCTCGGCGACCGTATCGCTGTGATGTCGCAAGGCGTCATCAGGCAGCTCGGCACGCCCGAGCAGATCTATCGCGAGCCGGCCAACATCGAGATCGCGCGGCTGTTCGGCGACCCGACCATCAATCTGCTCGACGTCAAGCCCGCGCGCGATGGCAGGGGCGGCTATGTCGGCCTGTCCAATGTGCAGGTCCATCTCGCCGACGTTCCCGAGACCGCCATCGGCCGCGACTGCATCATCGGGCTGAGGCCGGAGGCACTGCATTTCGTTGGCGAAAACGAGCCCGGCGCCATTCCGGTGACGGTCGAGGCCGAGACGCCGCTCAACGAAAAGATCGTCACCCTGGTGCGCACCGTTCGCGGCCGTGAAATCCTGGTCTCGCGCCCGGCCGGAACGCCGGGCCGCAGCGAAGGCAAGGCCCATATCGTCGTCGACGGCAAGAGCGCCTTGCTGTTCGACAGGGCGAGCGGTGAGCGCATAGGCGCGAAGAACATTGTCAATCTGCGCAGCGGAGAAGCGGCATGAGCGCCAGCGCACTCACCATTTCCGGCGTCGACAAGTTTTATGGCCCGATCGACCGCGGCGTTCACGCCGTCAAGAATCTGACGATGGAAATCGGCAAGGGCGAGATCGTGGCATTGCTCGGTTCGTCCGGCTGCGGCAAGACCTCGACGCTGCGCATGATCGCCGGCTTCGAGGAGGTCTCGCGCGGCACGATCGCGGTCGCCGGCCGCAAGGTACACACCTTGCCGCCGGTCAGGCGCAATGTGGCGATGGCCTTCGAGGGCTACTCGCTCTATCCGCCGCTCACCGTGCGCGAGAACATGGCCTTTGCCCTCAAGGCCGCCCGGCTGCCCAGGAGCGAGGTCGACGCCAAGGTCGCCAGCATCGCCAAACTGCTGGAGATCGAGGACATATTGGAGCGCTATCCCAGCTCCATTTCGGGTGGCCAGCAGCAGCGCGCCAGTCTTGGCCGGGCGTTGATCCGGGAAGCCGACCTGCATCTGCTCGACGAGCCGATGGGGCAACTCGAACCGCAGCTTCGCGCGGTGCTGCGCGGCCGCATCAAGCATTTCATCAAGGAGCGCGGCCTGACCGCGATCCTGGTCACCCACGATCAGACCGAGGCCAACGCGCTTGCCGACCGCATCGCGGTGATGGAAGGCGGTGTGCTGCAGCAGTTCGACACGCCGGACCGGCTCAAGGAGCGTCCGGCCAACCTGTTCACCGGAACCTTCGTCGGCGAACCGCCGATGAACGTCTTCGAGGCCTTTGTCGGGACCGCCGCCGGCCGCATCAATCTGCGGCTGCCCGATGGGCTGTCGCTCGACTATGACAAAGACGCTTTCAGCGCTCCGGTGCGCGATCAACTGCTCAGCCGCGAGCGGGTGGTCATCGGCATCAGGCCCTACGCGGTCCGGCGCTCGAAGGAAGGCGTTCCGGCCAGGGTCTCTGCCAACCAATGGCTCGGCGACCAGACCCACATCGCCGCCGATTTCGCCGGCGGTTCGCTGGTGCTGGTCGAGCATGACCGCACCCGGCTCGACCTTGGCGCGCCCATCAATGTCAGCATCGATCCCAAAAACCTGCACGTCTTCGACCAGGCGAGCGGGATGGCCATCTCGCACGGCATGGAGCTCGCGTGATGCGCGACATATTGATTGGCATCGATGCCGGCACTTCCGTCATCAAGTCCATCGCCTTCGACACGAAAGGCCGCCAGATCGCGGCCGCGGCAACGCCGAACCACTATGAGACGCTGCCGGGCGGCGGCGCCGAACAGGATCTGGCGCGCACCTGGGCCGATGCCGCCACGACCCTGCGCCAGCTCGCCGACAAGGTGCCCGATCTCGCCAGCCGGACCGTCGCCATCGCGGTGACCGGGCAGGGCGACGGCACCTGGCTGATCGATGGCAAGGGCGAGCCGGTGGCCAAGGGCTGGCTTTGGCTCGACGCGCGCGCCGCCGGCGTCGTCGAGGAAATCCGCGCGCGACCAGACGACCGGCTGCGCTTCGAAAAGACCGGCAGCGGGCTCGCCGCCTGCCAGCAGGGTTCGCAGTTCGTCTTCATGAAGCGCACCATGCCCGAAATGCTCGGCAAGGCTGCCACCGCATTCCACTGCAAGGACTGGCTCTATTTCAAGCTCACCGGCGAACGCGCCACCGACCCGTCCGAAGGGACCTTCACTTTCGGCGACTTCCGCACCCGCGACTATAGCGGCGACGTGCTCGACGTCCTCGGCGTCGCCGATCTCAGGCACCTGCTGCCGCCGATTGTCGACGGCACGAGGCACAGCACCGGACTGTCGCCGGCGGCTGCCGCCATCACCGGCATGCTTGCCGGGACACCCGTCGTGCTTGGCTATGTCGATGTCGTCTGCACCGCGCTCGGCGCCGGCCTCCTCGACCGCGAGCGCAAGCCCGGCTGCTCGATCATCGGCTCCACCGGCATGCACATGCGGCTGGCCGAGACGCCCGACGATGTGCAGCTGAACGAAGCGGCGACCGGTTATACGATGGCGATGCCGGCGCCGGGCGTCTTCGCGCAGATGCAGTCCAACATGGCGGCGACGCTCAACATCGACTGGGTGCTTGGCCTTGCCTCGGGCATTCTCGCCTCGCAGGGCATAACCCGCAGCAATGGCGAGATGATCGCGCTGGTCGATGCCTGGATAGCGGCCTCGCAGCCGGCGTCGCTGCTCTATCAGCCCTACGTGTCGGAAGCGGGTGAGCGCGGACCGTTCGTCGATGCCAATGCCAGGGCGGGCTTCGTCGGCATTTCGTCGCGCCACGGCTACGCCGATCTGGTGCGCGCCGTCTTCGAAGGCTTGGCCTTCGCGGCGCGCGACTGCTACGCCGCCATGGGCCCGCTGCCACGCGAAATCCGACTGACCGGCGGCGCCGCCAGAAGCCCGGCGCTGCGCAAGATACTGGGTGCGGCCATCGGCGCCGACACGCGCACCAGCGCGCGCGAGGAGGCCGGCGCCGCCGGTGCGGCGATGATAGCAGCGGTCTGCGTCGGCCAATACGCCTCCATGGACGAATGCGTCGGCGAATGGGTGACGCCGTTGCTCGGCGAGGCCGAACCGAGCGACCCGGACCTAGCCGCGATCTACGACAGGATGGCCCCCTCCTACATGCTGGCGCATCAGGCCTTGCGGCCGGTCTGGCGTGCCATGGCGACATCGCAGGAAAATTGAGAAGTCGAGTATGCCCCGGAAAATAGCGATCATTGGCGACAACTTCATGCTGCCGGAGGTGTTTCGCGCCAAAATCGAGAAGGTTGTCAGTGGCGACCTCGACATCAGGACCTTGCAGACGGCCTGGCCCGACGAGCCGATGGAGTTCGGCAATCCGGTGCTAGGCCTCGACAAGGTCAAGGAATATTTCGGCCATCCCGACGAGGTCGTCGACTTCATCGGCGACGCCGAAATCCTCGTCACCCAGCTTGCGCCTCTGTCGGAAGGCATGATGCGGCGCCTGCCATCGCTCAAACTGGTCGCGGTGTCGCGCGGCGGCCCGATCAACATCGACATGGCCGCCGCCAAGACGCACGGCATCACCGTGGTCAATGTGCCCGGCCGGAACGCCACTGCCGTGGCCGAGTTCACCATCGGCGCCATCCTTGCCGAGACGCGCCTGATCCGGGTCGGCCACGAAGCCCTGCGCAAGGGGGAATGGCGCGGCGATCTCTACCGCGCCGACCGCACCGGCCGTGAACTCGGTGAAATGACCGTCGGCGTCGTCGGCTATGGCAATATCGGCACGAAAGTGGTGCGCCTGCTGCGTGCCTTCGGCTGCCATGTCCTGGTCAGCGATCCCTATGTGCAGCTGAGCGCCGAGGATCGCAACGCCGGCGTCGAACTGGTTGCGCTCGACGATCTCCTGTCGCGCTCCGATGTGGTTACGCTGCATTCGCGTGTGACCGGGGAAACACGCGGCCTGATCGGCAAGGACACCATCGCGCGGATGAAGCCGGGGGTGATCTTCGTCAACACGGCGCGTGGCCCATTGGTCGACTATGACGCGCTTTACGAAGCGCTGGTTTCGGGGCAGATCGCCAGCGCGATGCTGGAGACCTTCGCGGTCGAGCCGGTGCCCTCGGACTGGCCGCTGCTGCAGCTTCCCAATGTGACGCTGACGCCGCATATCGCCGGCGCCTCGGTGCGCACCGTGACCTATGCCGCCGAGCAGGCCGCCGAGGAAGTACGCCGCTACCTGGCCGGCCTGCCTCCGGTCAATCCGTGCTGAGAGCGATGGCCATGATGCGAGAATCCGGCAGCGGGGTGACGGCGAGATGAGCGTCGGCCCTGACATCGTCGACCTCTTCGTCATTGGCGGCGGCGTCAACGGCGCCGGCATCGCGCGCGATGCCGCCGGCCGCGGGCTTTCAGTCATCCTGTGCGAAAAGGACGATCTCGCCGAAGGCACCAGTTCGCGCTCGGGCAAGCTCGTCCATGGCGGTCTGCGCTACCTCGAATATTACGAGTTCCGCCTGGTGCGCGAGGCGCTGATCGAGCGCGAGGTGCTGCTGGAATCGGCGCCGCACATCATCTGGCCGATGCGCTTCGTGCTGCCGCACAGCCCCGATGACCGGCCGGCATGGTTGGTGCGGCTCGGCCTGTTCCTCTACGATCATCTCGGCGGCCGCAAGCGGCTGCCCGCCACCCGTACGCTCGACCTGCGCACCGCGCCCGAGGGTGCGCCGATCAAGGACAGTTTCAAGCGCGGCTTCGAATATTCCGATTGTTGGGTCGACGATGCCCGCCTTGTCGTCATCAATGCGCTCGACGCCGCCGAACGGGGAGCGAAGGTCTTCACCCGCACCGCATGCACCGCCGCCCGCCGAGAGGGCGGCCTCTGGGTCGTCGAGATGCGTGACGTCAGGACCGGCATCAAGACCAGTGTGCGGGCCCGCGCGCTGATCAATGCCGCCGGTCCCTGGGTCAACGACATCGTCAATCGCGTTGCCGGCCAGAATTCCAGGCGTAATGTCCGCCTCGTCAAGGGCAGCCATATCGTCGTGCCCAAGTTCTGGGAGGGAAGGCAAGCCTATCTCGTCCAGAACAGCGACAAGCGCGTCATCTTCATCAATCCCTACCAGAACGATCTCGCGCTGATCGGAACCACCGACATTCCCTACGAAGGCCGGCCGGAGGATGTGACGGCGGATGAGAGCGAGATCGATTACCTCATCAAAGTGGTCAACCGCTATTTCAAGCGCGGCCTTGCGCGCAACGATGTGGTCTATTCCTTCTCCGGCGTCAGGCCGCTCTATGACGACAACGCCGACAATCCCAGCGCGGTGACCCGCGACTATATTTTCGAACTCGACGCGCCGGATGCGCAGGCGCCGCTGCTCTCCGTCTTCGGCGGCAAGATCACCACCTTCCGCAAACTGGCCGAGCACGCGCTGGACAGGATCGCGCCGTTCTTTCCGAAGATGGGCAAAGCGTGGACCGCAAAGGCGCATCTGCCCGGCGGCGATATCGCCAATGCCGATTTCGAACAGTTCCTCGGCGACCTCGCGAATGAGTATCCATGGATGCCGGCATCGCTGCTCAAGCATTACGGCCGGCTCTACGGCACCAGGACGCGGTCCGTGGTCGGCGGCGCCCGTTCGCTCGCCGCACTGGGGCGGTGCTTCGGCAGGGATTTCTTCGAGCGCGAGGCGAACTACCTCTTTGAACGGGAATGGGCGGAAGACGCGGCCGACATTCTCGAACGGCGCACCAAGCATGGCCTGCATCTGTCCGCCGAGGAGAAGTCGGCCTTCGAGCATTGGTGCGCGACCCGGCAGGCGAGGGCAGGCTGATGGCGCTCACTGCCCCTATTTCGGCGACAGCGTTGAAGGGATAGCGACCTTGGCCTTCACGCTCTCCCTCAACACCAATCCGCTGGTCAACCGCTTCGCGGAGCCCGACGATCTGATCGACACCATCGCCTATGGCATCGGCATCAGGGACGTTCAACTCACGCACGAATTCGTCAATCCAGGCTGGCCCGCGGCGACGATCGTCAAATTCGTCCGCCTGTTCCGCAACGCCTTGAACCGCACCGGCGTGCGCGTCACCTCCGGCATGACTGGTCCCTACGGCCGGCTCAACCATTTCGGCCATCCCGATGCCGATGTGCGCCGCTACTATGTCGACTGGTTCAAGACCTTTGCCGATATCTCGGCCGAGCTTGGCGCTAGCGGCATGGGCACGCAGTTCGCCATTTTCACGCATCGCGACTTCGACGACGCCGCCCGCCGCGCGCGTCTGTTCGACATTGCGCTGGACTGCTGGCGCGAGGTCGCCGAACACGCCCGGGCGGCAGGCCTGACCTACCTGTTCTGGGAGCCGATGTCGGTTGGCCGCGAGTTCGGCCACACGATCGAGAATTGCCGGATGCTGCAGGATGCGATCGATGCCGCCGGCATGGCCATTCCACTGGAGATGATGGTCGACATCGACCATGGCGACGTGACCTCCTCCAACCCGGCCGATATCGATCCCTATGCCTGGGCCGAGGCGTTCCCCCGCAAATCACCGATCATCCACGTCAAGCAGTCGTCGATGAACAAGGGCGGCCACTGGCCGTTCACGTCAGCCCACAACAAGGACGGCCGCATCACGCCTGAGAAGCTGCTGGAGACGGTGCGCCGCGGCGGCGGCTCCGACAACGAGATCTGCCTCGAACTGTCGTTCCGCGAGCGCGAGCCGGTCGACCATCAGGTGGTCGCCATGATCCGCGAGTCGGTCGACTATTGGGCACCCTTCATCGAGACCGGCAGGCCTGGCCTGCTGCCGAAAGCCGGATAGAAATCGGACAGGAGCCGATGCGGCTCCTGTCCATGAAATGCAAACCGGATCGAACTCAGGCGAATTTCGGATCGAGGCTGCCCGACTTGTAGCGCTTGGCCATTTCCGAGACCGGGAGCGGCTTGATCTTCGGCGCATTGCCGGCGGTGCCGAATTGCTCGAAGCGCTCCTTGCAGAGCTTCCTCATCGCCGCCATCGCCGGCGTCAGGTATTTGCGCGGATCGAACTCGCTCGGGTTTTCGGTCAGCACCTTGCGGATCGCGCCGGTCAACGCCATGCGGTTGTCGGTGTCGATGTTGATCTTGCGCACGCCATGCTTGATGCCGCGCTGGATCTCTTCCACCGGCACGCCCCAGGTCGGCTTCATTTGGCCGCCATATTTGTTGATGATCTCCTGCAGGTCCTCCGGCACCGAGGATGAGCCGTGCATGACCAGGTGCATGTTCGGCAGCCGGCGGTGGATCTCCTCGATGACATTCATGGCCAGAACCGCGCCGTCGGGCTTGCGCGAGAATTTATAGGCGCCGTGGCTGGTGCCCATGGCCACCGCCAGCGCATCGACATGAGTGTCGCGCACGAACTGCTCGGCCTGCACCGGATCGGTCAAGAGCTGGTCGTGGCTGATCGCGCCTTCGACGCCGTGGCCGTCTTCCTGTTCGCCGCCGCCGCTCTCGAGCGAGCCCAGCACGCCGATCTCGCCTTCCACCGACACGCCACCCCAATGCGCCATGTCGACCACACGCCGTGTGATACCGGAATTATAGGCATAGTCGGCCGGCGACTTGCCGTCTTCCTTCAGCGAACCGTCCATCATCACCGAGGTGAAGCCGTACTGGATCGCGGTGACGCAGGTGGCTTCGTTGTTGCCGTGGTCGAGATGCATGCAGACCGGGATGTCGGGATGGATTTCGACCAGCGCGTCGATCAGCTTGGCCAGCACCACGTCATTGGCGTAGGCGCGCGCACCGCGGCTTGCCTGCAGGATGACCGGCGACTTGGTCTCCTCCGCGGCCTCCATGATGGCCAGGCCCTGTTCCATGTTGTTCATGTTGAAGGCCGGCACGCCATAGCCGTATTCGGCGGCGTGATCGAGCAATTGTCTCAATGTGATGCGAGCCAACGATTAGTCTCCCGTATCTGGTTTCAAACCTGTGGTTGCGGGCTGTCCGCGCATCGTTCAGCCCACCGATGCTTCTGGCCGGAATTCCGCGCAACCGCAACCGTGACAGACCGTCCCGGCAGCAATTCTTGTTACAGCGGCGCGATAAAAGCCGGCGAAATATCCCAGTGAAATATCTCATTATCACAAAAATTATGATACATGCGCGGCAATGTCTGTTATGTCTTGGTTCGATCAAGGAGCCTGGCTTCTGCGTTGGCGGGTCGGCGAGAATGAAGAGCGACAACAGACGGCAAGGCATCATGGACTTCCTGGTGGACGCCGGCGCGGCAAGCGTCGACGATCTCGCCTCGCGTTTTGGCGTCTCCAGGATGACCGTGCACCGCGACTTGGACGAGCTCGAGGAGAGTGGCTTCCTGCGCAAGGTGCGCGGCGGCGCCTCGATACAGCCGAGCAGCCTCTTCGAGAGCGATTTCCGCTACCGGCAGAAGCAGGCGATTGGGGAAAAAGTGCGCCTTGCGGCGGCGGCCGTGGCCATGATCGAACCCGGCCAGACGGTCATCATCGACGACGGCTCGACGGCGGGGGGTATCGCGCGGCATCTCGCCGATCTCAAGCCGCTGACGGTGATCACCAACAACCTCGCCGTCATCCAGGATTTGGCCGGTGCCGGAGGCATCAACCTGATCGCGCTCGGCGGCCAATACTCGAAGAAATTCCATGGCTTCTTCGGCCTGCTCGCGGAGGCTTCGCTGCGATCGCTGCGCGCTGATGTCGCCTTCCTGTCCTCATCCGCCATCCACGGCGCCTCCGCCTTCCATCAGGACCAGGAAGTGGTGCAGGCCAAGCGGCTGATGATGGCCGCGGCGACCCGCAAATACCTGCTGGTCGATCACGGCAAGTTTGGCCGCAGCGCGCTGCATTTCCTGACCGATCTCAAGGCATTCGATGCCGTCTTCACCGGACGCGAGCCGGAGCCCGGGATGCGCGCGACGCTGGATGCGGCCGGGGTTTCGCTGACGGTGGTCGCCGACAAGGATTGAGGATCAAGGAGAGTACGCGTGGTTTACTGGGTCGGTACAAGCTGGAAGATGAACAAGACGCTCGCCGAGGCGCTTGATTTTGCCGGGGCGCTGGCCGGCTTCGTGCCNGGTTTCGACGATCGCATCCAGCCTTTCGTCATTCCGCCCTTCACGGCGGTGCGCGAAGTCAGGCAGGCGCTGTCGGCGACGCGCATCAAGGTCGGCGCCCAGAACATGCATTGGGCCGATGCCGGCGCCTGGACCGGCGAGATCTCGCCGGTGATGCTGAACGATTGCGGCCTCGACCTGGTCGAACTCGGCCATAGCGAACGGCGCGAGCATTTCGGCGAGACTGATCGCACGGTCGGGCTGAAGACGGCGGCAGCGGTCAAGCATGGACTGATACCGCTGATCTGCGTCGGCGAGACGCTGGCCGAGCGCGAAAGCGGCAAGGCCGATGCGGTGCTGACCAGTCAGGTCGAGAGTGCATTGCAATTTCTCGAAGGCGAGGCGAGGGGAGCAAAAATCCTGTTCGCCTACGAGCCGGTCTGGGCGATCGGCGACAAGGGCATTCCGGCCAGCTCCGACTATGCCGACAAGCAGCAGGCGCTGATCAAGAAGGTCGCCGCCGATCTGCTGCCGTCCGCGCCGCCGGTGCTCTATGGCGGCAGCGTCAACCCTGGCAATGCCGCGGAACTGATCGGCCAGCCCAACATCGATGGCCTGTTCATCGGCCGCTCCGCCTGGCAGGCCGAAGGCTATATCGATATCCTGCGCCGCGCCTCGGCCGCGATCTGAATCAATCGAACTGGAAAGGACAAAAAATGAAAATAGCCATTGGAGCCGATAGCGCCGGCAAGCCGCTGCTCGACGTCATCGCCGCGCATCTGGCAACCAAGCCCGGCCTCACCGTCAGTGACCTCAGCCAGGCCGGCTATTATGCCGATCTGTCGCAGAAACTCGCCCAGACGATCATCGAAGGCGAGAACGACCGCGGCATCCTGTTCTGCGGCACCGGCATCGGCGTCTCGATCTCGGCCAACAAGGTGCCGGGCATCCGCGCCGCACTTACCCACGACACCTATTCGGCCGAGCGCGCGGCGAAATCCAACAACGCCCAGATCATCACCATGGGCGCCCGTGTTATCGGTCCGGAACTGGCCAAGGCCATTGTCGACACCTGGCTGGCCTCGGAGTTCGACGAGAAGGGGCCCTCGGCCGGCAACGTCCAGGCGATCAACAGGCTCGACGCGGCAAAGAGCTAAGAGAGACTGTCGCGCATGGCCCTGATGACGGTGACGGCCGAGGCCGCGCCCGGGTCCATGTGTCCGAGCGACCGCTCGCCGAGCCGTGACGAGCGGCCCTTGGCGGCGATCATGTCCTTGGTCGATTCCGCGCCGCGCTCGGCAGCGGCAAGGGCTGCCTGCAGGCTTTCAGCAAGGTCTTTTCCTGCTGCATTGCTGGCGCCAGCCGCTTCCGCCGCCGGTTGCCAGGCGTCGACCATTGTCTTCTCGCCGATCTCGGCCTTGCCGCGATCCTTGATGCCTTGCGCCATGGCTTGCAGCAGCGCGACGATATCGGCATCCGCCAGCGTCGCCTTGCCCTTGACGGCGGCGGCGGTGCGCATGAAGGCGGTGGCATAGAGCGGACCGCAGGACGCGCCGACGGCATTGAGGAACGATTTCGCCGCCGTGTTGAGGAGCGCGGTCGGCTCGGTCGCCGCAAGGTCGACCAATGCCAGCGCATCGCGCACGGCGTTGAACCCGAGCGCCATCGCAATGCCGTGGTCGGCGTCGCCGATGACGCCGTCGAGCTGGCAAAGCCGGTCCCTGTCGGCTTCGATCGCCTCCGCGATCGCATCGAACATTCTTTTCAGGTCGGAGGCAGCGATGGTCATGGAGCGCTCTCAGCCGGCACGGAACATGGCGCAGTCGCAGGGATGGTCGAGCATCGTCTGCAACTCTTCGTCGAGATGGAAAAGCGTCACCGAGGCGCCGGCCATTTCCAGCGACGTGCAATAATTGCCGACCCAGGTCGCGTGGACGGAAACGCCGATTGCATCGAGCCGCTGCTTGACCCGACGGTTCATGATGTAGAGCTCCATCAGCGGCGTCGATCCCAGCGAGTTGACCAGCACCGCGACCTTGTCGCCCCGCTTCGGCGCCATCTCGGTGAAGATCCTGTCGAGCATCTCGTCGGCAATCTCATCGGCGGTCCCGAGCTTGCCACGCGCAATGCCGGGTTCGCCATGGATGCCCATGCCGATCTCCATCTCGTCGGCGCCGATGTCGAAATTCGGCCGCCGCGTCTGCGGCAGCGAGCAGGGCGACAGCGCCACGCCCATGGTGAAGGTGTGGTCGTTGGCCTTGCGCGCGATGCGTTCGCATTCGTCGAGCGAGAGCATGAGGTCGCAGGCCGCACCGGCGGCCTTGAAGATGAAGAAATTGCCGGCGACACCACGGCGCTTCTGCCGCTGGTCGCGCGGTGCCGAGGCGACGTCGTCGGTGGTGAGCACCGTTCGCACCTCGACGTCGTCCATGCCGGCCATCTCGGCCGCCATGTCGAAATTCATCACATCGCCGGCATAGTTGCCGTACATGAACAGGACGCCGGCACCGCCGCTGACCGCCTTGGCACATTCCAGGATCGGATCCGGTGGTGGCGAGGCAAAGACGTTGCCGATCGCCGCCGCGTCCGCCAGCCCCTTGCCGACAAAGCCGAGAAAGGTCGGCTCGTGGCCGGAACCGCCGCCGATCACCAGCCCGACCTTGCCGGGCCGTGCGCCATCGCGGGCGATGATCGAGCGCGGGCTGCCGTCCACGCTTGTGAGATGGCGAGGATGCGCGGCCAGGATCCCTTCGAGCATTTCGTCGACGGCGCGGTTGCCGTCGTTGATGATCTTCTTGGTCTGCACCGGCATCCTCCCGAACTCGGCATTTTCCTGGAAAGGCGCCCCGCTGAATTAGCGCAACGCGTTTCCAGGTCCTTGTGTATGCACGTCGTTATCCCAAAACCGCTGCGCGTCTTTGGGCGACATGCATCCGATACTACCGGCTGTTGCCGGGATTTCCACCCGGCTTCAGTGCTTCAGGCCGCGATCTTTTCCCGCGCGGCGAGGATCTGCACACAGGCGTTGGCCGCCTCTTTGCCCTTGACCGTGAAATGCTCGAAGAAGAAGCGGTGATGCTCGGCGCTGTCGTGAAAATTGTGCGGCGTGAGCACCGCCGACAGGACCGGCACGCCGGTCGACAGCTGCACGTTCATCATGCCGTCGATGACGGCGCCTGCAACGAAGTCGTGCCGGTAGATGCCGCCATTGACGACGAACGCCGTGCCGAGGATCGCGGCATAGCGGCCGGTCCCGGCAAGCGTCTTGGCATGCAGCGGAATCTCGTAGGCGCCGGGCACGTCGAAGACGTCGACGGCAAAGCGTCCGCCGCCGATCTCGGCCAGCTCCGCTTCGAAGGCTTGCACGCACTGGTCGACAATGTCGGCATGCCAGCGCGCCCTGATGACGGCGACGCGGGTTGTTTCATAGTCTTTGTGGGAATGCTGATTCATGGGTCCATCCTTCCGTTTCGAACCAGAATCAGGACGCACGATACGAAATCCGGCCCGCCGAGGCGGTCCGTTTTCCGTTTCGTTCTCTTTCATCCGGACTCTAACCGTCGGCTCCGGAATCACACCGGATCTGCTGACCTTTCCGATGCCGGAAAGCGCTCGCGGGCTTCGGCCCCGCGCATGACCCCGAAAACCGGAACCGGTTTTCGGAAAGGAATCATGCGCAACTGGGAGTCCTTACCGCCGGTGGGGACTTTCACCCCGCCCTGAGAACATTAACGCGCTCTGTATGAAGAGCAGGGGTGCCGGTGTCAACCGCGCGACAGGCCGCTGGCCAATCACGTTCTGTCGGCTGGAGCAATGCGATGATGGCTCTACCGGGTGCGCCATGCCGCAGCCGAGGCGGCAACCAGCATCAGCACCGCCGCGACCATGGCGCAGGTGGCAAAGCCGAAGCCGGAATAGAGGGGCCCGAAGCCGGTGGTGCCGACGAACACCGCGAGGTAGGTCACCGCGCTGTTCAGGCCCATGATCGTACCCCGCCGTGACGGATCGAGCGCCGACAGGCGCATCACCAGCACGTTCAGGCCGAAATGATTGGCAAGCCCCCAAGCCGCGACCATGGCGAGTGTCAGGCCATAGCTGTCGCTGGTCGCGGCGACCGCCACGTAGACCATGGCGACGAGAAGATAGGCGAAAGGCATGACGCGCCTCGCGCCAAGGCGATCGATGATGCCGTCGAAGAGCGCCGCCGTGCCGAACCCCGCGCCATAGGCGAGGGCCGCCAGACCGTTGGCGCTGACCGCCTGTCCCAGTCCGCTGTGAAGATGATCGCCGAGATAGCCATAAACACCGTAGAAGGCGGTCATGAAGGCGCCGCAGGCGACCAGCAGCGGCACGATGCCGGGAATGCCGAACGCCTCGAACGGCGAGGGCGCCGGCCCGGTCTTCCTGACATCCGGGAGCGACGATGCGCTGAGACCGCCGAGCGCCAGAGTGGCAAGCAGCGCCACGGCGGCGAAGACGGCGCGCCAGTGCACGAGATCGGCAAGCACCGCCGACAGCGAAACGCCGGCCACCATGCTGAGCGTCCATCCGGTCAGCACCACGCCGATCGTGCCGCTTTCGCGGCCGGGCGGAGCGATAGCCGCGGCACTGGCGTAGATTGCCGGCATGGTGACGCCGGCGGCGATGCCGGCGACAAGCTGCGCGGCAACCAGCGCGGTCACCGTGGGCGCGGCCGCGCTGGCGACAAGGGCCAATGCCAGCAGCAGCAAGGCCGCCTGCAGCATCCGGCGCGCGCCGACCCGGTCGATATGGCGTGCCAGGAACAGGGCGCTCGCCGATGTGCCGAGGCCGAAGGCGGCCGCCGCCATCATCACCATGGGAACGCTGGTCGCGAACGATACGGCCACCGCCGGAGCGATCGGGCCCAGCACCAGCGAATTCGAGCCGATCACGGCGATGCACACGGTCAGGAGATAGGCAAGGGCCGGGATGGGCGGCCTGGTGTCCGCGTTCAAGGCTGCAGCTTGATCGTTGTTCGACATATCATCATAATGGCCGTATTGAATTCCGTGACAATCGGGAATATCGGCATGGATGAAGAAACAGATGGCATTCAGCGGAACAGGCCGGCGGCCCGGGATGTCGACGCGACCGACCGAAAGATATTAGGCGTTCTGGTCGACGACGCGACCGTCAGTTATGCCGAGCTCGGCGAACGTGTCGGCCTGTCGCCGCCGGCAGCGCATGAGCGCGTCAAGCGGCTTCGGCGCAGCGGCGCCATCCGCAACACGGCCGCCATCATCGATCCCAACGCGGTGAGAAAGCCGCTGCTCACCTTCATCCATATCGACACCAGCGGCTGGGGCAAGACACCGGAACTGATGGCGATCTCGGAATATCCCGAGGTCGAGGAGATCCACACCGTCGCCGGCGACACATGTGTCCTGCTCAAGGTGCGTACCGAGGACACCAAGGCGCTCGAAGGGCTGCTGTTGCGTCTCTACGAGACACCCGGCGTCACGTCGACGCGCAGCTACGTCGTTCTGGCGACCTATCTCGAACGCCCGGTGCAGCCCGGCATCACGGCTCAATGGCCGACGCCGAAGCACATGGGCAAGCCGCTCTACTGAAGCAATTCCAGGAAAACTGTGCTGCGGTTTCCGTTGGGAATTGCGTGAAAACAGAGAGTCGGAGCGGCCGGCGATTCTATAGCTGGACCGCTCTAACGGATGACGCCGCTCGGTTCTGATTATCCCCGCTCGGGGAACATCGCCTTCAGCCCTTCGCGCGATGCCTTGGCGATGCCGCGCTCGGTGATCAGTCCGGTCACCAGCCGTGCCGGCGTCACGTCGAAGGCGGGGTTCCTTGCCGGCGTCGCTTCGGGCGACACACGCACCTGGGCGATCTCGCCCGTGGCGGTCTTGCCCCAGACCAGCGACACCTCGTCGCCCGAGCGCTCCTCGATCGGGATTTCGGCGAGGCCGTCGCCCACCGTCCAGTCGATGGTGGGAGAGGGCAACGCGACGTAGAACGGCACGTCGTTGTCGGCTGCGGCGAGCGCCTTCAGATAGGTGCCGATCTTGTTGCAGACATCGCCGTCGGCTGTCGTGCGGTCGGTGCCGACGATGACCATGTCGATTGCGCCGCGCTGCATCAGATGGCCGCCGGCATTGTCGACGATCAACGTGTGCGGCACGCCATGGCCGGCCATTTCCCAGGCGGTCAGTTGGGCGCCCTGATTGCGCGGGCGTGTTTCATCCACATAGACATGGACCGGAATGCCCGCTTCTACAGCGAGATAGATCGGTGAGGTGGCTGTGCCATAGTCGACAGTCGCCAGCCAGCCGGCATTGCAGTGGGTGAGGATATTGACCGGCTCGCCCGGCCGCTTGCGCGCCGCGATGTCCTTGATGATGGCGAGACCGTTCTCGCCGATGGCGCGGTTGAGCCCGACATCCTCGTCGGCGATTTCGCTGGCGCGCCGATAGGCGGCAGCGGCGCGTTGTCCGGCCGGCAACGGCCGCAGGAAACGCCGCATCTCGTCCAGCGCCCAGCGCAGGTTGATCGCCGTCGGTCGTGTCTCGTGCAGTGTTTCCCACACGCTGTCGAGCGCTTCGTCGGACGGATCGTGCGCCATTTGCATGGCGACGCCATAGGCCGCGGTGACCCCGATCAACGGTGCGCCGCGCACCCACATGTCGCGGATCGCGGTGGCGATGCCGGCGACCGTGCCAAGCTTCTCGATGCGGAATTCATGCGGCAGCCAGCGCTGGTCGATGATCTCCACCGAGCGGCCGTCGTCGCTGAGCCAGATGGTCCGATAGTGGCGGTCGCCGACGTTCAAATGCTGTTCTCCTGTTCGATCAGCGCGGCCAGATTGTTGACCTCGTCGATGCTGTGAATCTGGCGCCGGTTGACGGCGATGTGGCGGCCGAATTTCAGTGCCTTCGCCTCACAACTGGCGCGCAGATCTTCATCGGCAATGGTCTCGAAGTCGGCATTGTGGGCGAGGCCGAGGATGCGCCTGTGCACCTCGATGCCGGCAAAGCCGAGCAGATCGGTCCAGATCTGGTGCAGCACATCGTCGAGCGCCTGCTCGGCGGCGAGTATGTCGCCCTGGTCCTCGAACAGGCTCTTCTGGTAGAGCATGCCGGTGCGCTCGGTGCGCCACAGATGCGAGAACTCGGCACGGAACACTGCCCATGTCTCGACCACGACATCGAGCAGATAGGCGCGCATGGCGTCACGCTTGCCCTTCTGCTCATGCCCGCGTTGCGAGAAGAACGACATCCAGAAATTGGCGAGCAGCATGCCGATGTCGAACGCCATCGGACCGTAGAAGGCGAACTCCGGATCGATCATCCGCGTTTCCTGATCGGTGACCATGATCGAGCCGGAATGCAGGTCGCCATGCAGCAGCGTTTCGGCATTGGCGGTGAAGAGATGCTTCAGCCGCTGCGCCTCCACCTTGAGGTCGCGGTCGGTCCGCAGTTCCGCCACCAGACCGTCGAGCTGCGGACTGGTGTGGCGGTTCATCTTGGCGTCGAAATATGGGTCTGAGAACACCAGGTTCTCGGTGATGTCGCAAAGCTCGACATTGTCCGCGAACAGCGCCAGGTCCGCCTTGCGCTCCTTGGTCACCATCGACAGGTCGGAGCCGCGGAACAGGGTGCGGGCCATGAACAGGCCGATATCCCGGGCAATGTTCGGCAACTGCCGGCCTTCGATCAGCGCCCGCCGCAGGATGATGTGCGGCGACAGATATTCCATGATGATCAGCGCCTGGACCTCGTCGAAGTAGTAGATCGCCGGCACCGAGCCCGGCGCGCGCGCCTCCTGCCGGGTCAGCGCGTGGTATTCGAAGAAGGAGCGCTTCAAGGGGAGTGGCCAGCTGTCGCCGACGAGCCGGACATAGGGCAGGGCTTGCTTGACGATGGCGCCGCCGCTAGCGCCTTCGACGATGAACACCAGGTTCAGATTGCCGTCCCCGACCTCGCGGACCTTCCAGGCGCTCGCATCCTTGCCGATCTTCGAGCACAGCGCTTCGTTCGTGCCGAGACGTGTTGCGAGCGTCTCCACCGACAATGCTTCGAACGGCAATTTCCCAGTCATCCTTGTCCCTCCCGCCTGTGTGCTCCCATCATAAGGGAGCCTTGACGGCGAGGCCAAGCTAGGAAGCCGTCTGGCAATTGTCAATCGTGTTGACAATTGCCGATATTGACCATAGCGTCATGGTCAGGGAGGAACGCATGGTCGGCAATGCCGTGTTCCGCGTAGAGGGACTGAGGAAATCCTTTGGCCGCAACGAGGTGCTTGGCGGCATCGCGCTGGATCTCCATGCCGGTGAAGTGACCGTGCTGATGGGCGCCAACGGCGCCGGCAAATCCACCCTCGTCAAGATCGTCAGCGGCGTCTACGAGCGTGGCGGCGGCACGATGACGCTTGCCGGGCAGGATTTTGCGCCGAACACGCCGGCGGAAGCGATCCGCGCCGGCGTCGTCACCGTGCACCAGAACATCAATGACGGCGTCGTCGCCGACCTCGACGTCGCCACCAATCTCACGCTCGACAGGCTGAGCGGCAAAGGCGCGCCGACCCTGTTCAATCCCGCCCGCGTGCGCCGCGAAGCCAAGGCGGTCGCCGACCGCATGGGGCTGGCCATCGATTTGAAGGCGCGCGTCAGCGACCTTTCGCTCGCCGATCGCCAGATGGTGGCGATTGCCCGTGCGCTGGCGCACCAGCCGAAAGTGCTGATCCTCGATGAGCCGACCTCGTCGCTCTCCAGCGCCGAAGCCGACAGGCTGTTCGCGCTGGTCGACCGGCTGCGCGAGCAAGGCGTGGCGATCCTCTATATCTCGCACCGCATGTCGGACATCAGGCGGCTCGCGGACCGCATCGTCTCGATGCGCGACGGTGTCGTCTCCGGCGCCTTCGACATCAAGCCGCTCGACTATGAAGGCGCGGTTAACGCCATGCTCGGCCGCAAGATCCATCTCGACCGGATCGTCGCCAGGAGTTCGGCCAGGGCGGTCCTGAGCGTCGAAGGCCTTCGTATCGCGCAGAGCGCCAAGCCGATCTCGCTGACCCTTGGCGATGGCGAAGTGGTCGCCATCACCGGTCTCGTAGGTGTCGGCAAGACCGCTCTTGCCGAGACGCTGTTCGGCGTGCGCCGATCACTCGCCGGCACCATGACGATGAACGGCAAGCCTTACGCGCCGCGCTCGGCGGGCGACGCGATCGCCGCCGGCGTGTTCCTCGTCGCCAAGGATCGCGCCACCAGCGGCATCGTCGGCGGCTTCAACATCGAGCGCAATGTCAGTCTGCCCTTTCTCGGGCGGATGTCCAGTCTGAGTGTCCTCAAGCGCCGCCTCGAACGCGCCACCGCGCGCCGGCAGATCGAGCAGCTCGGCATCGTCTGCCGCTCCGAGAAGGATGACATGTCGGCATTGTCCGGCGGCAACCAGCAGAAGGTGATGGTCGCCCGCTGGATGGCCCAGAATGCCGCGCTGTTCATCCTCGACGAGCCGTTCCAGGGCGTCGACATTTCGGCCCGGCGCGACATCGCAGCCAAGCTGAGGGCAAGCGCCAATGGCCGCGCCACGCTTTTGTTCGTCACCGAACTCGACGAAGCGCTGGAGACGGCCGACCGCATCCTGGTGATGTCGGAGCACACAATCGTCGGCGAACACCGCAACGCCGATGTCGATCTAGATCGCCTGCTGGCCGAGGTCGCGGGCGGACCGCTGCACAGCGCTGCCTGAGCGTGGCGGCCGATGGAATTGGAATGGAGAGATCATGGGTTGGAGTTGGGTAAAAACCGCAGCGGCGCCGGGGTGCGCGGAATGACGCTGCGCGACCACGCCATCCGCTATGGATTCATCGTGCTGTTGTTCGGATTGGTCGCCTATTTCGCGATCGCCGCCGACGGATTCGTCTCGCCGCAAAGTGCCGTCTTCATCTTCCAGTCGGTCGCCATCACCGGCGTGCTGGCGCTCGGTGTTACCGCCACCCTGGTGGTCGGCGGCTTCGACCTGTCGATCGGTTCGGTTGCGACCTCGGCCATGATGGCGGCGGCCTATGTCATGGTGGTGCTGGAGCAGAACGCGTTCGTGGCGGTCATCATCTGCTTGTTGATCGGCGCCTTTGTCGGCCTGATCAATGGCTGGCTGATCGTCTACATGCGCGTGCCGGACCTGCTGGCGACGCTAGGCATGATGTTCCTCCTGGTCGGCCTGCAGCGCATCCCGACAGAAGGCCGCTCGATCGCCACCGGCATGACCATGCCCGACGGCTCGGTCGCCAACGGCAAGTTCTCCGATGCCTTCCTGGCGCTTGGCCGCCATCGCTTCGATTTCTTCATCCCGAACCTCATTCCGGTGTCGGTCGTCGTGCTTCTGGTGCTGGCCGTGCTGATCTGGTTCTTCCTCGAATACACCCGCTTTGGCCGCATGATGTACGCCGTCGGCTCCAATGAGCGCGCCGCCGAACTCGCCGGCGCGCCTGTCAAGGCATACAAGATCTGGGCCTACGTTATTTCAGGAGTTTTTGCCTCGATCGGCGGCATTTTGCTCGCCGCCCGGCTTGGACGCGGCGACATCGCCTCGGGTAATAATCTGCTGCTCGATGCGGTTGCCGCTGCGCTGATCGGCTACGCGGTGCTCGGCGCCGCGAAGCCGAACGCCTTCGGCACCGCCATCGGCGCGCTGTTCGTCGGCATCTTGCTGCAAGGCCTGACGATGATGAACGCGCCCTACTACACGCAGGATTTCGTCAAGGGCGTGGTTCTGGTCGTCGCCCTTGTCTTCACCTTTGCCCTTTCGGGCAGGGGCAGGAACTAGCATTCGGCCGGATGGATTTTGGGTTCAACAAAAGTGGAGGAAAACAAGGTGAACATCACAAGAAGACTTCTGGGGAAAGTGGCGCTCGGGCTCGCCGGCGCAACCATGCTGATGCAGGTCCCGGCATTGGCCGCCGATAAGCCGGCGCCATTCGACAAGCCCGGCGTCAAGATCGCGCTGGTGCGCTATCTCTCGACCGGCGACTTCTTTCAAGCCTATCTGTCGGGCGTCGAGGCGCAGTCGAAGGCGCTCGGCGTCGACCTGCGCGTGCTCGACAGCCGCCAGGACGCCGCCCTTCAGGCCGACATGGTCGATCAGGCGATCGCGCTCGGAGTGCAAGGCATCATCATCCAGCACGGCCTGACGGAATCGATGAAGGACGCCGCCCAGCGTGCCGTCGACGCCGGCATCAAGGTGGTGGCCTTCGACGTCAATGTCGAAAACCCCAAGATCCCGCAGATCGAACAGTCGGACAAGGACCTCGCGCGCCTAGCCCTCGAACAGGCGGTCAAGGACAATGGCGAAAGCTGGAACGCCGGCTATGTCTACGTCGCCGGCATCGCGCCGCTCGACCGCCGCAACGAAACCTGGGTCGACGTGAAGAAGAAATATGCCGGCATCAAGGAAGCCGCCATGTTCGGCACGCTCGACAATCCGATCGCCAACTCCGTCGCCAACCAGGCGCGCTCGGTGCTGTCGGCGCACCCCGACATCAACGTGATGTTCGCCCCTTATGACGAATTCGCCAAGGGCGTGAAGATCGCCGTCGACGAAGCGAGCCTGAACAAGAAGATCAAGATCTATTCGGCCGACATTTCGACGTCCGACATCGCGGCGATGCGCGAGCCCGACAGTGCTTGGGCGGCGACCGCGGCGACCAACCCGGCCGTCGTCGGCCAGGTCTCTGTACGCGCCCTGGCGCAGTTGCTTGCCGGCGAAGACCCCGGCCACAACGTCATCGTGCCGCCGACGCTGATCACCCAGAAGGAGCTGATCGACAAGGACATCAAGAACATGGAAGACCTGTCGGCCAAGCTGCCGCAGTTCGCCCACGCCGATGTCGCCATGCCTGCCTGGATGCCGAACCCCAACGCGAAGTAGGCGCCGGTCCGATAAGAAGCGAAAGGGCGGCCACGAGCCGCCCTTTCCATATGGATGTTCGCTTCTTTCGGTCTACAGCCAGTGTTCTGGATCGCGCATCCCGTGGACAATCGCCACGACTAGGACACCGTCCGACTGTGGTTCGTAGATGGCGATGTAGCGGCCTTCGATCAGCACTCGGGCTGTTGCACTCAATTCCGGGCGGGCTGCTCCTATCCTGGGGTGCTGAGCCGCCAGATCCAGCTTGTCGAAGATGCGCATCAGCAGCTTGTCCGCTGCCTTTTCGTTGTCGATTGCGATGGTGTGCCAGACATCTCGCAAATCCTGCGAGGCGCGCGGTGTGAACCGATATTTAGCCACGGGCGCGGCGTTCTGCCTTCAGGCCTCGAATGAACTCGGCGGGTTCGACTTCCACTGTCTTGCCGCTGGCCATGCCATCGGCATAGGCGCGTTTCAAGTGCTCAAGCTCCAGCGCACGCAATTCCTCGCGCTGCTCCCACAGGCGCAAGGCGTCGCGGACAATCTCGCTATTGGAGGCGTATGCCCCGCCTTCGACCGCACTTTGCAGGCGAGCAATCTGCTGCGCGGTGAGCGAGATGGTGAGGGTGCGCATCGGTTCGGCTTTCATGCCGACTATATAGCGCACCCCGCAAGAACTAACAATATTTGTTAGGACTTTCGTCTCGATCCCTGCCTGGCTCTAAACGATGGCAGAGATTGCCTACCGCAGCGCCGCGGCTATGTTGCCGCCGTCGACCGTCGTCACATCGGCGGTCGTCCGGTCGGCCAGGGCGTGGTGCAGGAAGGCCTGCGCCACATCCTGCGCCGTCACTTCCTGGCCGAGCAGATTGCCGGACATGTAGTCCTTCTCCGACACGCCGCGGGCGCCCGAGCGGCTGGCGATCATCGCGTCCGTCAAAAGACCCGAGCGGATGCGGTCGGCGTTGACGGCATTCGAACGGATGCCATGGGCGCCGTAGTCGAGCGCGTATTGCCTGGACAGGAACAGCGTCGCCGCTTTCGGCACGCCATAGGCGCCGAACTTCGGGCCGGGGTTGACCGCCTGCTTGGAGGTGTTGAACAGGAGAGCGCCACCGGTGCCCTGTTCGAGCATGATGCGCACGGCGTTCTGCGCCGCCGACTGGTGGGCGAAGAAATTGAGTTCGAAGCTCTTGCGCAGCAGCGCATCGTCAAGCTCGCCGATGCGGCCTTCCCATGCAGCACCCGCATTGGACACCAATATGTCGACGCCGCCGAACACGGCGATCGCCTTGTCGAATGCGGCGCGCATCTGAGCCGGGTCGGTGATGTCGGCACCAACGCCGATCGAATTGTTGCCGGCTTTCCTGGCGGCATCAGCGGCCTTTTCGGCGTCGAGATCGACGACGACGGCATGAGCGCCATTGTCGGCGAACAGTTTTGCGGTCGCCGCGCCGATCGCACCGGCGCCGCCGGTGATCAGCACCACTTGTCCAGTCAGCGGCTTCGGCTTGTTGGAAGCGAGCTTGGCCTGTTCCAGCGACCAGTATTCGAGCGGGAACAGGTCGGCCTTGGATAATGGGTGGAAACGCCCGACCGCCTCGGCGCCGCGCACTGCCTCGATCCACATCTCGCCGACGTCCGATGCGATCTTGGCGTCCTTCAATGTGCGACCATGGCCGAACATGCCGAGCCCCGGCACCAGCGTCAGCCGCGGCATGGGATCGAGCATGGTGCGCTTGACGTCGTCGAGCGCGTCATTGGTCTCGAAATAGGCACGATAATCCTTGGCGAAGGCATCGACATGGCTCTTGATCACCGCCTTGTAGTCACCGACCTTGTCGGCGTCGGGCGCCGGCACCGCCATCGGTCCGGTCTTGATGCGGATCGACAGATCCGGCGTCGACACGCCACGTTGTGCATAGTCGGCGATCTCTGCCGAATTGATGAAATCGACGATCGCGTCCGAGGTACGGAAATCGCTGATCATGCGGTCGAAGCGGCCTTCGCCGCGTGGCGCCGCGACAGCGCCGCGCAGCATGGGCGCGATCACCGCCGGTGACGCGAGCCTTGCCGGCAATGCCGCCTTCGCAGCCTTGGGCTTGGCGTGCTTGGCCACATAGTCCTCGGCGACGTTCACATAGTGGATCATCCGGTCATAGGCCTG
The DNA here is from genome assembly GCF_000513935.1 of Mesorhizobium sp. WSM3626. Lineage (GTDB taxonomy): Bacteria > Pseudomonadota > Alphaproteobacteria > Rhizobiales > Rhizobiaceae > Mesorhizobium > Mesorhizobium salmacidum. The sequence goes on from NZ_AZUY01000004.1 coordinate 52,839, forward strand.
CCTGGCGTCGTCGCCGAAAGTGAAGATGCCATGCTTGTCGAGGATCAGGCCTTCTACCGCAGGGTCGGCGTCGAAGACGTCGGCCGCCGCCTTGGCGAGGTCGAAGCCTGGCATGATGTAGGGCACGTAGCCCATCTTTGCTCCGAACACCTTTGCCACCAGCGGTTTGCTGTCTTCCTGGTCGACAATGGCCAGGATGGCGGTCGAATGGGTGTGGTCGACGAATTTGTGCGGCAGGAAGGCATGCAGCAGAGTCTCGACCGATGGGTTGGGCGAGGCGGGGTCGATCAGGTTTGCCCGCTGCAGGGCGACCATGTCCTCGTCGGAAAGCCTGTCCAGCTTGCGCGCCTTGAGCAGGGCGCCCATCTTGACGGCGGGCAGGCCCTGCGGCTCGATGACGGCCATGTCCCAGCCGCTGCCCTTGACGCACAGCACGTCCCACTCGTCGCCGACGAGGTCGGTCGCCTTGATCTTGCAGGAGGTGTTGCCGCCGCCATGCAGGACCAGCTGTGGCACGCCGCCCAGAAGCCGCGTCGTGTAGACACGCAAGGCCAGGTCGCGGCCGACGCCCTTCTTCGCATAATCGGCAACGAGTTTTTCGGCCGCGTCGTCGTTCCACAGGTTCTTCATGTTCGCTTCGTCCAGTTGCTGTCTTTGATGGTGAAACAGGAATGCCGCGACGCCTTGATGACAATGCGTCGGCAAAGGGGTGGTTTTCAGGGTGCCTTTTCTGCTGACGCTCCGGCATGATCGAGCAGCCGCTGCGCCATATGCGCGCCGACCACCAGATGCGTGCAGAGGCCGCCGGCGATTGCCGCGAGCAGCGGCTCGAACTTGCTGTCTTCCTGCACGACCATCAGCCGCTTCCCGATGACGCGCAGTGAAGCAAGCCCCGCCGAGATGACCCGCCGGTTGTAGCTGCAGTCGAGCAACTCGCCACCGGCATCGATGATCTGCCCGGCAATGACACCGGCGGCACCTTCCTTGCGCAGTGCCGCCATCTCGGCTGCCGTCAGCGCACCACACTTCACCAGGTGGCTGTCGGCATCGACCGCGCCGATGGAGTAGAGCGCAAGATCGCAGTCGCTGATCCCGGAAAGCTGATCACGGATCACCGGCTCGGCGCGCAGGCCTTGCGCCAGTTCCTCGGTTGACAGCACCAGAGGCGCGTAGAAATTGAGGCCCTTGGCATTGAGCCGCCGCGCGATTTCCATGGTGCACTGGTCGGGCCGGTAGGAATAGGGCGCGCCGAGATTGCCACAGAGCTGCACCACGGTGACGTCCTGCAGGTCGGCATAGGACATGATGTCGGCGATGGTGTAGACGGTGCGGCCCCAGGCGACGCCGATGCGGTCGCCCTTCCTGACGAGTTCCAGGAAGACGCTTGCCGCCAGCACCGCGATATCGGTCGAGGGATCGGCGAGGTAGGCGTTTTCCGGCGCGATCCAGACGGCGTCGAGTTTCAGGGCATCTTCCAGCCTGCGCGCCATGATGTCGTCGGTGAAGAGCTGCGTCGAGGTCGAGATGTTGACGATGCCTGTCTCGCGCGCCTTGCGCAGATACATGGCGACGGAAGCGCGCGAAATGTTGAGCTGATTGGCCACTTCGTCCTGGCGAAGCCCATGGGCATAGTAAAGCCAGGCCGCCTTGTGGATGAGCTGTTCTGCCGGTCGGATCGCCATGCCGCCTCCTTGGCTGACATTAGTCACGGCTCTCGACAAAAGTCAAATTTGGATGAGCAGGAAGGGATCTTCTGCCGGCGCGGCGCAATCGAGATCACCGTTCCAGCAAGTCGGCGCAGTATAGCATTCTCAGCCCTTCTGGGGGATAGCGTGACGACGAGCCTAAGGTTAGAAAGCTCGAAAAGACTTTGGGGAGAACGGGATGGCCAGTCCCTACGAACAGGATCTCGACAGGAACGCCGCCAACCACCAGCCGCTGACGCCGCTCACCTATCTGGAGCGCGCTGCAAAGACCTATCCCGACCACATCGCCATCATCCATGGCGGCCAGCGCATCAGCTATCGTGATTTCTGGCGCCGCTCGCTGAAGCTCGCTTCGGCGCTGCACAAGCACGGCATCGGCAAGGGCGATACGGTGACGGTCATGCTGTCGAACACGCCGCCGATGCTGGAGGCGCATTTCGGCGTGCCGATGACCAAGGCGGTGCTGCACTCGCTCAACACGCGCCTCGACGCCGCGGTCATCGCCTTCCAGCTCGATCATGCCGAGACCAAGGTGCTGATCGTCGATCGCGAGTTCTCCGGAGTCGTGCGAGAGGCGCTCGGTCTGGCCAAGGTCAAGCCGCTGGTCATCGATTACGACGATCCCGATTACGCCGCTGACGCGCCCTATCCGAAAGGCGAGCGGGTCGGCACGGTGGACTATGAGGCCTTTGTCGCCAATGGCGACGAGGAGTTCGCCTGGTCGATGCCGGACGACGAATGGGACGCGATCTCGCTCAACTACACGTCGGGCACGACAGGCAATCCCAAGGGCGTCGTCTACCATCACCGTGGTGCCGCGCTGATGGCCTACACCAACACCATCCATGCCGGCATGGCCAAGCACGCGGTCTATCTCTGGACGCTGCCGATGTTCCATTGCAATGGCTGGTGTTTTCCCTGGACGCTCGCGGTCCAGGCCGGCACGCATGTCTGCCTGCGCTGGGTGCGGCCGAAGCCGATCTATGACGCCATCGCCGACCACGGCGTCACGCATCTGTGTGGGGCGCCGGTCGTCATGTCGGTGCTGATCAATGCCAGGGAGGAGGACAAGCGCGCATTTGCGCAGACCGTCACCTTCAACACGGCTGCCGCCCCGCCGCCCGAAGCCGTGCTGTCGGGGATGGCCGATGCCGGCTTTGCCGTCACCCATCTCTACGGATTGACCGAAACCTATGGTCCCGCAGTCGTCAACGAATGGCATAACGGCTGGGACGCGCTCGACAAAGGGGCGAGGGCGGGCAAAAAGGCACGGCAGGGCGTGCGCTACGCCGCGCTCGAAGGCCTGACGGTGATGGATCCCGAGACCATGGCCGAGACCCCCGCCGACGGCGAGACCATCGGCGAGGTCATGTTCCGGGGCAACATCGTCATGAAGGGCTATCTGAAGAACCGCAAGGCGACCGACGAGGCTTTCGCCGGCGGCTGGTTCCACTCCGGTGATCTCGGCGTCATGCACCCCGACGGCTACATCCAGCTCAAGGACCGCTCCAAGGACATCATCATCTCCGGTGGCGAGAACATTTCCTCGATCGAGGTCGAGGACGCGCTCTACAAGCATCCCGCCGTCGCCTCCTGCGGCGTCGTGGCGCGCCATGACGACAAATGGGGCGAGGTGCCTGTCGCCTATATCGAGCTGAAGCCGGGCAAGGTGGCGAGCGAGGCGGAGATCATCGAGCACTGCCGGACGCTGCTTGCCCGCTTCAAGGTGCCGAAAGCGGTGATCTTCGCCGAGATACCGAAGACCTCGACCGGCAAGATCCAGAAATTCCGGCTGCGGGAAATGGCCAAGGTCGCCTGAAGTCGTCTCGCGCCTTTTCGAGAGAATTATTTTCAGTGGCCCGCATCCTGAGGGCGCCTTGTGACGTCTATGGGATGTCACCATCTGTCACCTATCGTACGCGTACATCGAATCCGCGTTGACACAGTGCTCTTTTCGATTTACGAGTGATGAAAATCGAAATTCGTCACTCGTTATTTAACAGAGAGCTATGTCCGAAGCCGCCAACATCGTCGCCGACGTCGCCCGACAGGAAAATGTGACGCGCATTCTCGATTGCGCCGAGCGCCTGTTCCGCCACTATGGCTACGGCAAGACCAATGTCGCCGACATTGCCCGCGAACTCGGCATGTCGCCGGCCAACATCTACCGTTTCTTTGCCTCCAAAGTCGAAATCCACCAGGCCGTCTGTGGCCGGATGCTCGGCGCCAGCTACAACATGGCTTACGAGATCATGCACCTGCCGGTCAGCGCCGAGGAGCGGCTGCGGCGTTACGTGCATGCGCAGTACAAGATGACGATGGAGGTCATGCTCGACGACCAGAAGGTACACGAGATGGTCATCGTCGCCCTCGAGCGCGACTGGGGCGTCATCGACAAGCATGTCGACAGCATCCACGATCTCTTCGCCGAGGTGATCCGCGAGGGCATCGAGGCCGGCGAGTTCAGGAAGCAGGACCCGGTGACCGCGTCGCGCTGTTTCGGTGCCGCCACCGTCATCCTGTGCCATCCGCAGATGGTGGCGCAGTGCCTCGCCAAGACCAATCGGGCGATGCCCGACGAACTCATCGATTACGCAATCAGAGCCTTGAAATAGCCGCCGCCAGCCGGTGCCGGTGTCGACAGTCCGTCTCCAGTCGGGAGTATCAAGATGTTTTTGCCCAGTTCCATCCTTCGCAAGCTGCCAGCTGCCGGCCTGATCGTCGCATCGCTTGGGCTCGCCGGCTGCTCGCAGGAAAAAGCGGAGGTGAAGGACATCATTCGCCCGGTCAAGGTCGTCGAGATCGCCCAGGCCCATGACACCCGCACGCTGTCCTATTCCGGATCGGTGCGCGCCCGCACCGAGAGCACACTGGGTTTCCGGGTCAACGGCAAGATCACCGAGCGTCTCGTCGACATCGGCCAGCGCGTGGCGCCTGGCGATGTGCTGGCCCGTATCGATCCGTCCGACTATGACCTGTCGGTCAAGAGCGCGCAGGCCGCGCTGGATGCCTCCGAACGGCAGGTCGAGACCGTCGAACTCGCCCGCAAGCGCGCCGAGCAGCTTTTCGCCAAGAACTTCGCGCCGAAATCGCAGCTCGAACAGGCAACGCTGACCTATGACCAGGCCGTCGCCACGCGCGACTCTGCCCGCTCGACGCTTGCCCAGGCCAGGAACCAGGTCGGCTATACCGACCTCAAGGCCGATAGGGACGGCATCGTCACGGCGGTCAACGCCGATGTCGGCCAGGTGGTCGGGTCGGGCACGCCGGTGGTCACCGTCGCGGTCGATGGCGAAAAGGAAGTGCTGATCGCGGTTCCGGAAATGGAGATCGCGCAGTTCAAGCCGGGCAAGGACGTCAAGGCGGGCTTCTGGTCCGATGCCGCTCTGGCGCTCGACGGCAAGGTTCGCGAGGTCGCCGGCAGCGCCGATCCGCAGTCGCGCACCTTTGCCGTCCGCGTCAGCCTGCCCAACGACCCGCGCGTGCTGCTCGGCATGACCGCCAATATCGAGGCGTCGGCGGCTAATGAAAAGCAGCTCGTGTCCATCCCGCTGAGCGCGCTCGCCGAGAAAGACAGCCAGTCGATCGTCTGGACGGTCGATCGCGGCGCCGACACGGTTCATGCCCGTCCGGTCAAGGTCGCCAAGTTCGCCGCCGATGGCGTGCGTGTCGCGGAGGGATTGAAACCGGGCGATATCGTGGTCGCCGCCGGTACGCAGTTCATGACCGAGGACCTGAAGGTGAAACTCGCCGGCGGCATCACACAGCAGTCCGCCTCGGCCGAGGGCGGGGACGCCAGCCAGCTGCGCTGACGACAGACAGGTCGGCCGCGCGTTCCCGCGGCCGCAGGTTTCCGGGCGGCGTGCCCGAAAGGTCGAGACGTCAAGGCCGATGTACCCCCGCATCGACCCTCGCGTCCCACCGCGATGAGTGTCTCTCCGCTCGAAGAGCGACGCCGCCCGGAAACCAGTATCGAACGCAGATGATTTCGTTTCGCGCGCCGCGCTTCTCGGAGCACCTTCCTCGAAGCACCAGGGCGCCGGCAACCAAGCAAAGTGGACCACCACCGATGACGACCTCCACTGAAGAAAAGCGGCCCTTCAATCTCTCTCGTTGGGCAATCGGCCATCCCTCGATCGCGCGCTTCCTGTTCGGGCTGATCATCATCGCCGGCGCGCTCGGCCTGATGCGCATGGGCCAGAAGGAGGATCCCGACTTCACCTTCCGGGTCATGGTCGTGCAGGCGATCTGGCCGGGCTCCTCGATCCAGGAGATGGAGGACCAGGTCGTCAACAAGATCGAGCGCAAGCTGCAGGAGACGCCGCATCTCGACTTCGTGCGTTCCTTCACCCGCGCCGGCAGCGCCATCATCACCGTCCAGATCAAGGGCGACACCAACGCTGCCGAAGTGACCGATGCTTTCTATCAGGTGCGCAAGAAGGTCGGCGACATATCAGGCGACCTGCCGCAGGGTCTGCTCGGCCCCTATTTCAACGACGAATTCGGTGACACCTTCATCACGCTGCATTCGATCAGCGGCGACGGCTTCTCCTATCCCGAGCTGAAGAAGTTCGCCATCCAGGCGCGCGATATGCTGTTGACGACGCCTGGCGTCGAAAAGGCGGTCATCATCGGCGACCAGCCGGAAAAGCTCTACATCGATGTCTCGTCCAAGGCGCTGGCCGAACGCGGCCTGACGCTGACCGACGTGCAGAACGCGATCAAGGGCCAGAACAACGTCGACCCGGCTGGTTCCGTCGATACCGGCGTCAATTCGGTGCGCATTTCGGTCGAAGGCGATGTGGCCAAGGCGGCCGACATCCGCGAGCTGCGCCTGCGCGCCGGCGGTCAGGTCACCCGGCTTGGCGACATCGCCACAGTCACTTCGGGGCTGGAAGATCCCTTCCAGCGCAAATACCGCTTCAATGGCCATGACAGCGTGCAGCTTGGTGTCGTCATGGCCAAGGGTTTTAAAGTCACCGATGTCGGCAAGGATGTCGAGGCGACCTACAAGCACTTCGAGGAAGCGCTGCCCTATGGCGTTTCGGTCGACCAGATTTCCGACCAGCCGGGCGTCGTCACGGACGCGGTAGCCGAATTCATGCATGCGCTTGGCGAAGCGCTGCTGATCGTGCTTGTCGTCTCGTTCCTGTCGATCGGCTGGCGCTCAGGCCTGGTGATCGCCATCGCCATACCGCTGGTGCTCGCCGCCACCTTCGCCATCATGTACGAGATCGGCATCGACCTGCAGCGCATTTCGCTGGGCGCGCTGATCATCGCGCTCGGCCTGCTCGTCGACGATGCCATGATCGTCGTCGAGATGATGGAGCGCAAGCTCGAGGAGGGGCTGGTCAAGATCGAGGCGGCGAGCTTCGCCTATTCCTCGACCGCCTTCCCGATGCTGACCGGCACGCTGATCACCACCGCCGGCTTCATCCCTGTCGGCTTTGCCGCTTCGACGGCTGGCGAATATGTGCGCACCCTGTTCTATGTCGTCGGCATCGCGCTGATCGTGTCGTGGTTCGTGGCGGTCTATTTCACGCCGTGGCTCGGCCATATGATCCTCAAGCAGCGCAAGCATGCCGGCAGCCATCACGATGCCTTCGATACGAGCTTCTATCGTCGGCTGCGTGCCACGGTCGGTTGGGCCGTGCGCCATCGCATCATCGTCCTGGTGATGACGCTGGTGACTTTCGGCACCAGCCTTTGGGCGTTCCAGTTCATCCCGCAGAATTTCTTCCCGCAATCGTCGCGGCCGGAAATCCTCGTCGACCTCTGGCTGCCGGAAGGCACCAGCATCAAGGAGGTCGAGACGCAGGCCAAGGCCCTGGAAGCCAAGATGATGGACGACAAGGACAAGCGTTTCATCGCCACCTATATCGGCGAGGGCGCCCCGCGCTTCTTCCTGCCGCTCGACCAGCAACTGCGCAACCCGAACTTCGCCCAGTTGCTTGTCATGGCCAATGACGAGCCGGCGCGCGAGCGGCTGATCGTCAAGCTGCGTACGGTTCTGGCGCAGGATTTCCCATCGATCCGTGCCAAGGTCGACCGCCTGTTCCTCGGACCGCCAACCGGCTGGCCGGTGCAGATGCGTGTCATGGGTCCGGACCGCCAGGAGGTGCGCCGCATCGCCGACCAGGTGAAGGCGAAGTTCCGGCAGGATCCGCTGCTCGGCGCCGTCCATGACGACTGGCTGGAGCCCGTTCCGGCGATGAAACTGGTCATCGACCAGGATCGCGCCCGTGCGCTCGGCGTCACCTCGCAGCGCATCCGCCAGATGCTGCAGGCCGCGATGTCCGGCGCGCCGCTCGACGATTTCCGCGACGGCGAGGAGACGGTATCCATCGTCGCCCGCGAGCCGGATGCCAGCCGCAGCCTGCTGTCCTCGGTCGACTCGGTCTATATCCCGACCGATTTCGGCGGCTTCGTGCCGCTGTCGCAGGTCGCCAAGGTGGTGCCTGTGCTGGAGCAAGGCATAGAGTGGCGCCGCGACCGCCTGCCGACGATCAGCGTGCGCGCCACACTGCCCGACGGCGTGCAGTCCAACGACGTCGTCACCAAGATGTACAAGGACTTGCAGGGTCTGCGTAACGGTCTGGCGCCCGGCTACAAGATCGAGATCCAGGGCGGGGCCGAGGATTCGGCCGAAAGCCAGGCTTCCATCGCCGCCAAGGCGCCGATCATGCTGGCCGTCATCGTCGTGCTCCTGATGATCCAGCTGCAGAACTTCGGCAAGGCGATGCTGGTGCTGGCGACTGGCCCGCTCGGTATCATCGGTGCTGCCGCCGCTCTGCTGATCAGCGGTGCGCCGTTCGGCTTCGTCGCCATCCTCGGCGTCATCGCGCTGCTCGGCATTATCATGCGCAACTCGATCATCCTGGTCGACCAGATCGACCAGGACATCGCCAGGGGCATGGACCGTTCCGAAGCGATCATCGGCTCGGCGGTGCGCCGCTTCAGGCCGATCGTGCTGACGGCGATGACGGCTGTGCTGGCACTGATTCCGATCTCGCGCGCCGTGTTCTGGGGCCCGCTCGCCTACGCCATGATGGGCGGCATTCTCGTCGCCACTGTGCTGACCATCCTTGTGCTGCCGGCGGGGTATGCGCTCTTCTTTGGACGGGAGCCAAAGAAAGCCAGGACCGACGAGCAGGCGCCAGCAGAGATCGAAGGCGTCGACCGGCCGCAACTGGCGTTGGCGGCCGAATAAGAAAAACCGGCCGGTCGATTTGCGACTGGCCGGTTTTCCCTTAATGCAACAGTTGGGCCGCTTGGCGTCAGACCATCAGATGACGAATACCCAATTGGCGATGAGCATGACCGCCACGCCGGCGACCAGCGTCAGATAGGGCAGCATGCCCGCCTTCCTGACCTTTAGATCGGCCGAGCTCATGCCGAGATCGGCCAGCATGTGGTCGGGGAATTTGCCCTTGTCCTGGATGTAGTGGCGGAAGCAGAACACCGGGATGATCAGCGCGGCGGTGATCAAGCCGGCCCACAGAGCCATCGGGTTCCAAACCTTGGCGCCTGCGCCCATGAAGATGGCGTTGACATAGGCGAAGATCGCCCCAATCCCCAACAGCCAGCTAGGCGCTTTCCATGGCCGTGCGATATGGCCGTTGTCGATGCGGTGGATCCAGCCGGCATTGAGGTTGAGGAAGTTGAAGATGATGTAGCCGCAGTTCGACACGGCGAGGATGAAGAAGAAGCTCGTCGCGTCGGCCGAGGCGATAGCCAGCACGATCAGGTTGAAGCAGAGGTCGGTCCACATGGCCCGCGTCGGCGCACCGTGCTCGTTGACGTGGCTGAGATAACGCGGCAGCCAGCCGTCGACCGAGCCTTGGTAGAGCGTGCGCGAGGAGCCGGCCATCGCCGTCATGATGCACAGCACCAGCGCCAGGATCATAAGCATCACCAGGAGGCTATGGATCAGCCTGCCGCCGCCGACCATGCCGGCCAGTGCATCCGCCACGCCGGAGCCGTCGACGATCGGCGTTGCCAGCATGCCGTTCAGGCCCAGCACGCCCTGGAAAGTGAAGGGCACCAGGATGAACAAAAGCATGCAGAGCAGGCCGGAATAGAAGATGGCCTTGAACGTATCGGTGCCGGGGTTCTTGAACTCCGACGTGTAGCAGACGGCCGTTTCGAAGCCATAGGTCGACCACGCGGCGATGAACATGCCGCCGAGCGCCAATGTCCAGCCGGCGATGTTCCAGGAACCGGGTTCGGGTGCGTAGGCGGCGGCCAGCGGCAACAGCGGCGAAAAGTTCGACCAGTCGATCTGGCCGGTGAAGATCGGCACCACGCCGACGATCAGCATCGGGATGATGACCAGCAGGCCGATATATTTCTGCACGCTGGCGGTGCCCAGAATGCCGCGATGCTGGATCGAGAAGATGATCAGCATCAGCACCGCGCCAATGAAGAAGGTGGCGTTGAGCGTGAACGAGACCGGTCCCAGCGTATGGCTCCACAGCGTCCAGTTACGGATTGCTGGTGTCGCGGCGGCCGTCACCGCGGTGATGGCGTCGGCGGGAACCGTTCCGGTATGCGCGGCGATGTAGGCGACGACATCGGGCGAAGTTTCGGTGAACAGCGGCACCGGCGCCAGCGCGTTGATGATATAGGCGGCGGCGATCGAGCAGCCGAGCGACAGCACCGGCGACCAGGCGAACCAGTTGCACCACACCGACAGCGGCGCGATGAACTTGGAATAGCGCAGCCAGGCGGTGGCGCCATAGATCGAGGCGCCGCCGGATTTGTTCGGGAACAGGCCGGCGATCTCGGCATAGGTGAAGGACTGCAGGAAGCCCATGATCATGGACACCGTCCAGATCAGGAAAGCCAGCTTTCCCGTCGTGCCGGCAATGCCGCCGATCGAGAACAGGACCAGCGCCGGAACGCCGCTCGCCACCCAGAAGGCGCCGCGCCAGTCGATATGTCTGAGCAGCTTGCTTTCGGCAGGCTGGTCCAGGACCGTACTTATCGTGCTCATGTCGATGAGTTCCCCTTTTTCGATGTTCCCCGCCAGCGATGCCTCGGCTACGCGAAGCTTGCTCCCCGGCAAATGATCGTTCCGGCCGCAGTGTTTCCACTCAGTCGTATTTTTTTCTTAACAGTGAAGATTGATCCGGCGCGCTTTCACGTCAAGCGATTTGTGAAACCATGCACATCACGCTTGCGCGTGCGGATGAAAAAGCGTCCGGCGGTGGCCGGCGGGCGCTTTGAGAGCCCAAAAAGGGCAGTCGTCAGGAACGTGGTTTGGTCTTTTGCGGATCGTAGTGGGCAAAGGCGACGACCCGGGCTGGCAGCCGCTTGGCATGACCATCGAGCTTGCCGATCTCGACCTCCGTGCCGATTGCCGCGTGGGTGACGTCCAGCCGCGCCAGCGAGATGTTTTTGTTCAGCACCGGCGAGCGCATGCCCGACGTGACGACGCCGATCTGGGCGCGGCCGATATGGACGCAGTCGCCATGGCCGACGGCGACATTGCTGTCTATGTCGAGGCCGACCAGCTTCGTCTGAGGATGGTCCTTGCGCCGGATCAGCGCCTCGCGGCCGATGAAATCGTCGGTCTTGGTCTTCAGCGGCACGGTAAAGCCGATGCCCGCCTCGAACGGATCGGTCTGGTCGGAGAACTCGTAACCGGCGAAGATCAGCCCGGCCTCGATGCGCACCATGTCGAGCGCCTGCAGTCCCATCGGCTTCAACCCATGCGGCTGGCCGGCTTCCCAGATGGCGTCGAACACCTTTTCGGCGTCGCGCGGATGGCACCAGATCTCGTAGCCGAGTTCGCCGGTATAGCCGGTGCGCGAGACGACGACGGGAATGCCATTGCCGCCGCCGATCCTGGCGACCGCGAAGCGGAACCATTCGAGTTCCTCGATCGAGGGCTGCAGCGGGGAGGTCCAGATCACCTGGTTCAGGATGTCGCGGCTCTTTGGCCCTTGCACGGCGATGTTGTGCATCTGGTCGGTGGACGAGCGCACCAACACGTTGAGGCCGAGCTTTGTCGCCGTCTCGCGCAGCCATTCGCCGGAGAGATCGTCGCCGCCGATCCAGCGGAAATTGTCCTTGCCGAGCCTGAGCAGCGTGCCGTCGTCGATCATGCCGCCATGCTCGTAGCACATGGCGGAGTAGACGACCTGGCCGACGCCGAGCTTCTTGACGTCACGCGTCAGCGTATATTGCAGCAGCGCTTCGGCATCCGGACCGGTAACCTCGAATTTGCGAAGCGGCGACAGGTCCATGATCACCGCATCCTGCCGGCAGGCCCAGTATTCGGCAATAGCGCCTTCTTTGGCGAACGAGTTGGCCAGCCAATAGCCCCTGTACTCGACGAAGTCGCGCGTATGTTTGGCAAAGCTCGAATGAAAAGCTGTCTCGCGGGTCATTTTGGGTTCCGAATCGGGCGTCATGCGTCTGGCGATCGCTCGCGAGAATTTATGCTGGCCGGAATAGGTCCGCACATGGATGTCGGTCAGGTCCCAGCCATTGGCCGGCGTCGTGTCGTCGGGACAGGCGGAGGAGACGCAGACGATGTCGGTGAGTGCCTTGAGCAGAACATAGTCGCCGGCTCGCGACCATGGCTCGTCCGACACCATGACGCCATGAGCGTCGATCGCCGTGTTGAAGAAGAAGTTGATCGCCATCCAGCCGGCGCGGGGATTGACGCCCTTGCCGGTGAGCGCGCGGTTGAAATTCTCCGAGCAGTTGGTGTGGCCGGGATAGCCGATGTCGTCGTAATACTTCGCCGCACAGGCGAGCGCGAAGGCGTCGTGCCGGCCGCACGTGTCCTGCACCACCTCGACCAGCGGCTCCATGTCCTGGTCGTAGTATTTCGAATGCAGGCCGGGCATCGGATAGCTCGCGCCCATCAGCGTGCGCGTCGTCGTGACGTCGAGCGGATGGTCGAGCCCCTTGTCCAGCTTGCGCGCCGAAAAACACTGGAAGTCGGTGCACTGGCGCCCGTCGACGTCGATGATCTGCAGATAGTCGCCGGCCTTGACGAAATAAGATTCGGCCGTCGCCGAATGAACGCGCAGATCGAGCACCGGATCGGCCAGTGGATCGGCAAGGCGGGATTCTGTTTTCAGGCGGATTGTGTTGCGCCGCACGATGACGCTGAGCGGCGTCGCCGTGTCGTGGCCGTCGACCAGCATCGGCCCGCCGGGCGCGGCAATCAGCATCGCACCATCGCGCGCTATCGCGAATGCCTGCTCGGCACCGGCCGGAGTGGTGCCGCCAAATACGCGCACAGCCTTGGCCTTGTCGAGCTGAACCTGACGGCGTTCGAGGCCGCGGCGCACAGCCGAAAGACTGTCGTCGTCTTCGGTGAGCAGTGCCTTGATGCCGGCGGCACTACTATTGGATTTGTCACCGAGAATGCCGGGGTCGGTGACGCCCGACTTGTCCCAGGCCAGCAACTCGCAGGCCTGGCCGCCCTCGACATTGCGTACCGTGATCGTATCGCCGGCCTCGACCTCGATCAGCACCGCGCCATTGCCCTGTACGATATAGCGCTCCATGCCGGCCGGCAGCGCGATCTGGCCCGGCCTCAGGATGAGGCTTGGCCTGGGCGGTCCGGCTGTCACGGCGGGGTAGGGCGACTGGCTCATCTCAGCCTTGCGGTTCGAGAAACAAGTTTGCCTGTGCGTGAAATTATTTTAGCAGCAAGAATAGCAGCGGAGCGGAGTTTGGCAAGGCGGAGGGTGGCGCTTCTTCCTTCTCCGCAAAGGGGAGAAGGACAGACGCGCCATGCTACGCCAAGTCCTCCGAATGCCCGATCTCGACACCATACTCGGCACCCGAGTCCAGCATAGTATGCCACAAGCTCTCGGCGAACGTCGCGAACACCAGGACGTTGAACACCGCCTGTCCGTCCCGCGCATCATTGCCGCGCCACAGCGTGACGCTGGTGTGGTCCATCGAGGTGGCTGCCGCGGTTCCGACCGGGAACGCCGCTGGATATAGATCGATCGACGACAGTTTGGCGAGCAGGGCGCGTGCCTTGTCGCCACAAATGCGGATCAACACCCGCGCATGCGACTGGTCCGACAGCGAAGCCGAGGCCGCGAAACCTGGAGCCAGCGACCCCACCTGATGTCTGCCGCCTTTCGACAGCACGAAGAACTGATCCGGTCCCGACCAGATGAGCGTGGCTTCGGCTGCTCCAGCCGTCTTCGGTGTTTCCGGAACCGCTACGCCGAAATGCGCGTTAGCGGCGCTCGCCATCTCGGCCGCCTTGCCGCGTCGCGCCATCACCTGGACGAGATCGAAATTGCGAATTTCGGTCAGGGTGACGCCCCCCTCGCCATGCGCGCCAAACGGTCCCGAAACCAGCGCGCGATGGAGCGGGCTGCGGATTTCCCAGGAAAACTCAGCCACGCTGGCGCCCTCCATCCGGATCGTAGAAGACGGGATTGCAAATCTCGACGTCATAGTCTTCGCCGCGCAGCGGATCGTGCGCATGCACGATCTCGCCGATGCGCTCGCGACCGCGCTCGACAAGCGCAAGCCCGATCCATTGGTCTGCCGTCGGCGAATAGCAGACCGAGGTGATGTAGCCCTGGTCATTGTCAGGCCCGGGTGTCTGCCCCTTCGGAATGATGTGCGCGCCGGAGCGTAGCCGTCGCGTCTTGTCGGTCGGCTTGATGCCGACGACGACCTGCCGATCCGCCGCAACCAGCGCCTCGCGGCCGGCCATGACGCGGCCGATGAAATCTTTCTTGGTCGACATCATCTTGCCGAGGCCGAGATCGGCCGCGGTGGTCGTGCCGCTGAGCTCCGGTCCCGCGACATGACCTTTTTCGATGCGCATGACGCCGAGCGCCTCGGTGCCGTAAGGCGTCACGCCGAACGGCTGGCCCGCGATCATCAGATTGCGGGCCATCGCCTCGCCGTAGCGTGCCGGCACCGAAATCTCGAACGCCATTTCGCCGGAGAAGGAGATGCGGAACAGCCGCGCCCTGACGCCGCCGCGCAACGCGACTTCGCGTGCACCCATGAAGGGGAAGCCTTCGTTGGAAAGGTCTTCCGAAGAATCGACGATCTCTTTCAACAGGTCGCGGGTTTTGGGTCCGGCGATCGAAAATTGTGCCCACTGGTCGGAGACCGAAGTCAGCTGGACATCGAGTTCAGGAAACAGCACCTGCCGGCAGAATTCGAGATGCTGCATCACCAGTCCGGCCTTGGCCGTGGTGGTGGTCAGGAAATAGTGGTCCTCGGCCAGGCGCGACGTGGTGCCGTCATCGTAGACGATGCCGTCCTCGCGCAGCATCAGTCCGTAGCGCGCTTTTCCCACTGCAAGATTGGAGAAGGTGTTGATGTAGACGCGGTCGAGGAATGCGCCGGCGTCCGCGCCATGCACGTCGATCTTGCCAAGCGTCGAGACATCGCAGAAGCCGACGCCGGAGCGCACTGCCTTGACCTCCCGGGTGACGGATTCCAGCCAGTCCTTCTCGCCGGCGCGCGGATACCATTGCGCGCG
The DNA here is from genome assembly GCF_000513935.1 of Mesorhizobium sp. WSM3626. Taxonomy (GTDB): domain Bacteria; phylum Pseudomonadota; class Alphaproteobacteria; order Rhizobiales; family Rhizobiaceae; genus Mesorhizobium; species Mesorhizobium salmacidum. The sequence continues at coordinate 68,034 of NZ_AZUY01000004.1, forward strand.
CTTCCACAGACCAGTGTCGACGAAGATCGCGCCCTGTTCGGCGGCCCAGTGATGCGACGGCGTCAGCCGCGTCGCGTGAAAAGTCTCATCGCGATGATGGCCGGCGAAGGCGCCGATAGCGACCGGCACGTAGGGCGGCCGGTAGATCGTCGTGCCGGTCTCGGGGATGGATTTGCCAGTGACCGCCGCCATGATGGCGAGGCCGGCGACGTTCGAGGTCTTGCCCTGGTCGGTCGCCATGCCGAGCGTGGTGTAACGCTTCAGGTGCTCGACCGATTCAAAACCTTCGCGCTGCGCCAGCTCGATATCGGATGCGGTGACATCATGCTGCTGGTCAACAAAGGCTTTGCCCTTGCCCGCGACATGCCACAGCGGGGTGAGCGAAAAGGCTTGGTCGTCGGCCACCGGCGTGGAGCCTGAACCATTGCCGTGTCCGGCATCACGTGCCGCCGCCGCGCCCGCCGCAAATCCTTCGCGCAGGCAGGCGCCAAGTCCGAAGGCGCCGTTGGCGGCACCCGCGGCAACCATGCCAGGCGGCGCGCCGTCGGGCACGAAGGCGGCGATGTCGTCGCGCCATTTCGGTCGGCCGCGATGATAGGAGGTGAGCCCGACTGCCGGGTTCCAGCCGCCGGAAACGGCGAGCCCATCAGCTTCCACTTCGGCACGTGCGCCGCCGGTGAGCGAGACGGAAATCTTGCGCACGCCATTCTTGCCGCCGTCGATGCCGCTGACGGTGCCATGCAGGACGGGAAAGCCGCTCTTGCTGGCAAGCGAGCGCTGCTCGGGCGCGATTTCCGCGCGCGCGTCGATCACGGCGGCGATCTGCAGCCCGGCGCCGAGTGCCGTCTCGACCGTGCGCCAGCCATCCTCATTGTTGGTGAACAGCGCGATGCGCCTGGCCGGCGCCGCAGCGTAACGTGCGATATAGCTGCGCATGGCGGACGCCATCATCACGCCCGGCGTGTCGTTGCCGGCAAAGACGATTGGCCGTTCGAGCGCGCCCGCCGCGACGACGCAGCGCTTGGCCACGATCCGCCATAGCCGCTGGCGCACCTGGTGCTCCGGCGGCGAGGGCAGGTGGTCGTTGACGCGCTCGATCGCGCCGTAGGTGCCGCCATCATAGACGCCGAACAGCGTCGTGCGCGTCATGATGCGGACATCGGGCATGGCGGCAAGCTCACTGAGCGTGCGCGCAATCCATTCGGCGGCAGGCAATCCGTCGATCATGCCGCCATCGGCAAGCAGGCGGCCGCCGAGGACAAAATCCTCTTCGCACAGGATGACGCGGGCGCCGCTGCGGCCTGCTGCGAGGGCGGCCGCGAGGCCAGTCGGGCCAGAGCCGGCGATCAGCACGTCGCAATGCGCCCAGGCCTTGTCGTAATGGTCGGGATCGGCGATGCCAGCGGCGCGGCCAAGGCCGGCGGCGCGGCGGATCGCCGGTTCGTAGATCGCTTCCCAGAACTTCGCCGGCCACATGAAGGTCTTATAGTAAAAACCGGCGACGAAGATCGGCGCGAACAGCTGGTTGACCGACATCACGTCGAAGTCGAGCGACGGCCAGCGGTTCTGGCTGGCGGCGTCGAGCCCTTCATAGAGCTCCGCCGTCGTCGCCTTGGTGTTCGGCTCGCGCCGTGCACCGCTGCGCAATTCGACCAGCGCATTGGGCTCTTCCGACCCAGCGGTCAGGATGCCGCGCGGGCGGTGGTACTTGAACGAGCGGCCAACCAGCTTGACGCCGTTGGCAACCAATGCCGAGGCAAGCGTGTCGCCTTTGAAACCGGAGAAGCTCTTGCCGTCGAAACTGAAATTCAGCGGCGCCGAACGGTCGACGAGGCCGCCGTCGGCCAGGCGATTGGATTGAAAGGAAGTCACGATGCACGCCTCACAATCGGAAGGTCGGCGCTGCCCCTCATAGCCCTGCCGGGCACTTCGCCCCGTATTGTGACGGGGAGAAGGAGGCTGGCCGCGATGCTGGCTCTCTTCCTGCAACGCTGGCGATTGGCGAAACCGGCGACGGCAGCACCCCTCTCCCCGTCCCTATACGGGGAGAGGATGCCGGCAGGCAGGTGAGGGGCAGCGCCGAGTTCGATAGGAAACCTCATTTCGCGACCTGCCTAGCGCCGGCGCCTGCCGCTGGTTCGACCGCCGAAATCTCGTGCGTCAGCGTGTTGCGGGTGACTTTCAGCCAGGCCCGGCAACCGCCGCCGTGATACCAGTTCTCGTCCATCACGCCGGCGATGTTGTCGCGCAGATAGACGTAATCGTAGACCTCATCTTCCGATGCTCCAGGTGCCGGCCGCATCGGCTTGGCATCGCCGAGATAGGTGAATTCGCCGAGTTCGCGTTCGCCGCAGAAGGGACAGGTGATGCGCATGGTTCCAGCCGCCTTCAGTGCAGGTTCGGTTGGGCGCCCTGGCCCTTTTCGTCGATGACAGCGCCAGACCGGAACCGGTCGAGACGGAAGCGGGCGGCCTCCTCATGCGACTCATCGCGGGCAAGCAGATGGGCGAAGACGAAGCCTGAGCCAGGTGTCGCCTTGAAGCCGCCATAGCACCAGCCGGCGTTGAGGTAGAGCCCGTCGACCGGCGTCTTGTCGATGATCGGCGAACCGTCCATCGACATGTCCATGATGCCGCCCCATTGGCGCAGCAGGCGCACGCGGCCGATCATCGGCATCAGCGCCATGCCGCCCTCGCAGACATCTTCCATGACAGGCATGTTGCCGCGCTGGGCGTAGGAATTGTAGCCGTCGATGTCGCCGCCGAAGACCAGCCCGCCCTTGTCGGACTGGCTGACATAGAAATGGCCGGCGCCGAAGGTCATGACACCTGGAATGAGCGGCTTGATCGCCTCCGAGACGAAGGCCTGCAGCACATGGCTTTCGATCGGCAGCCGCAGGCCGGCCATTGCAGCGACCCGCGACGAAGAGCCGGCCACCGCCATGCCGACCTTACCGGCGCCGATCCTACCGCGCGACGTCTCTACGCCGGTCACCTTGCCGTTGGCGTCCCTGACAAAGCCGGTGACTTCGCAGTTCTGGATGATGTCGACGCCGAGTTCGCTGGCAGCGTGGGCGTAGCCCCAGGCCACGGCGTCGTGCCGTGCCGTGCCGCCGCGCCGTTGCAGCAGCCCGCCCTGCACGGGGAAGCGCGCATTATCGAAATTCAGGAACGGGATCATCTTCCTGACCGCCGCCAGGTCGAGCAGTTCGGCGTCGATGCCGTTGATGCGCATGGTGTTGCCGCGCCGCGCATAGGCGTCGCGTTGCGCGTCGGAATGATAGAGGTTGATGACGCCGCGCTGGCTGACCATCGCGTTGTAGTTGAGGTCCTGCTCCATCCGCTCCCACAGCTTCATCGAGAGTTCGTAGAAGCCGGTATTGCCGGGCAGGCCGTAATTGGAGCGAATGATGGTGGTGTTGCGGCCGGCATTGCCGGAGCCGATCCAGCCCTTTTCCAGCACCGCGACATTTTTGATGCCGAACTCGCTGGCCAGGAACCAGGCGGTGGCCAGCCCATGGCCGCCACCGCCGATGATCACGACGTCATAGCGATCCTTCGGCGCGGCGTCGCGCCAGGTGCGTTGCCAGTTCTTGTGGCCGGAAAGAGCGGCGCGGGCGAGCGAGAAGATCGAGTATTTCATAAAATCATTCCAAGGCCGCTCGCCCTACGCGTTGGAGGTTAGATATCCAGCGTGTGGTCGCGCTCCCACTGCGTGAAGTGCGAAGCATAGGAATTCCATTCCTGGTGCTTGAGCTTTAGGTATGCCGACGAAAATTCCTCACCCAGCGCCGCCTTGAGCGATTTGTCATGGTCGAACTCGCGCAGCGCGTCGAGCAGGTTGAGCGGCAGTTTCGGCGCATCCGTGACGGTATGGCCGAGCTGGTACATGTCGATGTCGTAGCGCTTGCCGGGATCGGCCTTCGAGCGGATGCCGTCGAGCCCGGCGGCGATGATGACCGCCTGCAGAAGATAGGGGTTGGCGGCACCATCGGGCAGGCGCAGCTCGAAGCGGCCCGGCCCCGGCACGCGCACCATGTGGGTGCGGTTGTTGCCGGTCCAGGTCACCGTGTTCGGCGCCCAGGTCGCGCCCGAAATGGTGCGCGGCGCGTTGATGCGCTTGTAGGAATTCACCGTCGGATTGGTGATCGCGGCCAGCGCCGAAGCGTGCTTCATGATGCCGCCGAGGAAGTTCTTGCCCTTGGCGGAAAGACCGAGTTCCATCGAGTTGTCGGCAAACACATTGGTTTTGCCGGTCTCGTCCCACACCGAGATATGGGCATGGCAGCCATTGCCGGTCAGGCCCTGGAAGGGTTTGGGCATGAAGGTGGCGCGCAGCCCATGCTTTTCCGCGATCGACTTGACCATGAACTTGAAGAAGGAGTGCTTGTCGGCGGTCGGCAACGCGTCGTCGAAGGCCCAGTTCATCTCGAACTGGCCGTTGGCGTCCTCATGGTCGTTCTGGTAGGCGCCCCAGCCGAGCGCCAGCATATGATCGCAGATCTCGGCGATGACATCGTAACGGCGCATCACCGCCTGCTGGTCGTAGCAAGGCTTCGATGCCGTGTCGTATTCGTCGGAGATCGCCTTGCCGTCCGGCGAGATCAGGAAGAACTCGGCCTCGACACCGGTCTTGACATGCATGCCGTCGGCGGCTGCCTCGGCGATCAGCCGCTTCAGCGTGTTGCGCGGCGCCTGGCCGACCTCCTTGTCGTCCATGATGCAGTTGGCGGCGACCCAGGCGACTTCCGGTTTCCATGGCAATTGGATCACCGAGTCCGGATCCGGCACCGCCAGCATGTCGGGATGCGCCGGCGTCAGATCGAGCCAGGTGGCAAATCCGGCGAAGCCGGCACCGTCCTTCTGCATGTCGGCGATCGCCTGCGCCGGCACCAGCTTGGCGCGCTGGCCACTGAACAGGTCAGTGTAGGAAATCATGAAATATTTGACGCCGTTCTCTTTGGCGAATGCGGCGAGATCGTTCCCCATTATAGTTCCTCGCTTATGTCTTTGGATGTGTTCTAGAAGCCGTTCTTCCCCGGTATCCAGTTGGTGCCCGCCAGCGGCACGCCGGCCATGGCGGCAGCCTCGATCGTCAATGCGACGAGGTCCTCGGGTTCGAGATTGTGCAGGCTGTTCTTGCCGCAGGCGCGGGCGATGGTCTGCGCCTCCAGCGTCATCACCTTCAAATAGTTCGCCAGCCGGCGCCCGGCGGCCACGGGGTCGACCCGCTTCATCAGTTCCGGGTCCTGCGTGGTGATGCCGGCAGGGTCTTTGCCCTCATGCCAGTCGTCATAGGCGCCTGAGGTGGTGCCGAGTTCGTTGTACTCCGCCTCCCAGCGGGGATCATTGTCGCCGAGCGCCACGAGTGCCGCCGTGCCGATCGACACCGCGTCGACGCCGAGCGCCAGCGCCTTGGCGACATCGGCGCCGTTGCGGATGCCGCCGGAGACGATGAGCTGCACCTTGCGGTGCATGCCGAGATCCTGCAGCGCCTGCACGGCCGGCCTGATACAGGCGAGCGTCGGCTGGCCGACATTTTCGATGAACACTTCCTGCGTCGCCGCCGTGCCGCCCTGCATGCCGTCGACCACCACGACATCGGCGCCGGCCTTCACCGCGAGTGCCGTATCATAGTAGGGGCGGGCGCCACCGACCTTGACGTAGATCGGCTTTTCCCAGTCGGTGATTTCACGCAATTCGAGGATCTTGATCTCGAGATCGTCCGGTCCGGTCCAGTCGGGATGGCGCGAGGCCGAGCGCTGGTCGATGCCTTTCGGCAGCGTCCGCATCTCGGCGACACGATCGGAAATTTTCTGACCAAGCAGCATGCCGCCGCCGCCGGGCTTGGCGCCCTGGCCGACGACGACTTCGATGGCATCGGCGCGGCGCAGGTCGCGCAGGTTCATGCCATAGCGCGACGGCAGGTATTGATAGACCAGTTGCTTGGAATGACCGCGCTCTTCCTCGGTCATGCCGCCATCGCCTGTCGTGGTCGACGTGCCCGACAGCGTCGCGCCGCGCCCGAGCGCTTCCTTGGCCGGGCCGGATAGCGAGCCAAAGCTCATGCCGGCGATGGTGATCGGGATCTTTAGTTCGATCGGCTTCTTCGCATGCCGCGACCCCAGCACCACTGACGTGTCGCAGCGCTCGCGGTAGCCTTCCAGCGGATAGCGCGAAATCGAGGCGCCGAGAAACAGAAGATCATCGAAATGCGGCAGCTTGCGTTTGGCGCCGGCACCTCTGATATCGTAGATGCCGGTTGCCGCGGCGCGGCGGATTTCGGAAAGCGTGTAGTCGTCGAAGGTCGCGGATTTGCGCGGCGTCGTCGGCGGGTTGCGATAGGTCATGCTGCCTCAATACGCGTCGGCGTTGTCGATATTGAAATTGTAGAGCGTGCGCGCCGAGCCGTAGCGCTTGAACTCCGACGGCTTGACGCCGGTCACGCCGGCGCGATCGAGCAGACCCTGCAGCAACTCCAGATGCTCGGGCCGCAACTCCTTGGCAATGCAGTCAGCGCCCAGACTGTCGACCTTGCCGCGCACGAAGAGCCGCGCCTCGTAGATCGAATCGCCCAGCGCGTCGCCGGCATCGCCCAGAACCACGAGATTGCCGGACTGCGCCATGAAGGCCGACATGTGGCCGATATTGCCGTGCACGACGATGTCGATGCCCTTCATTGAGATGCCGCAGCGCGACGAGGCATTGCCTTCGATGACCAGCAGCCCGCCCTTGCCGGTGGCGCCGGCATATTGGCTGGCGTCGCCCTTGATGACGATGGAACCCGACATCATGTTCTCGCCAACGCCCGGGCCGGCCGAACCATGCACGGTGATCGTGCTGCCCGAATTCATGCCGCCGCAGTAATAGCCGACGCTGCCGCGCACATCGATGCTGACGGGCTGGTCGACGCCGACGGCGACCGAATGGCTGCCTTTCGGGTTGAGCACTTCCCACGCCGTCTCGTTCGAGCCGGGAGCCAGATTGTGCAGCGCCTGGTTGAGTTCGCGCAGCGACAGGACGTCGAGGTCGAAGACGCGCGCATGGCTATCGCGCATTGCCTTGGAGGTTGCCGGCATGAACTCAATGCTCCCAGAAATAGACGGTTGCGGGCTCCGGTTCCCAGACCTTCGCATTGTCTATGCCGGGCAGTTTGGTCAGCGCGCGATATTCCGAGCCGAAGGCGACATACTGGTCGGTCTCGGCCATCACGGCGGGCTTGCAGGCGATCGGATCGCGCACCACGCCAAAACCGTTCTTGGTGCCGACGACGAAGGTGAAGAAGCCGTCGAGGTCGGAGAGCGTGCCTTCCAGTGCCTCGCCGAGGTTCTTGCCATGGGCCATTTGCGAGGAAAGGTAGGCGGCCGCCACCTCGGTATCGTTCTCTGTCTCGAATTTCATGCCTTCGCGCACCAGCTCGCGGCGGACATTGTTGTGGTTGGACAAAGAACCATTGTGCACCAGGCACTGGTCGGCACCCGTCGAGAAGGGATGCGCGCCCATCGTCGTCACCGCCGATTCCGTCGCCATGCGGGTGTGGCCGATGCCATGCGTGCCGGTCATCTTGCGGACATCGAAGCGCTCGACGACAGCTTCGGGCAGGCCGACTTCCTTGTAGATCTCCACCGCTTCGCCGGCGCCCATGATGCGGATGTCGGGCCTGAGCGACTGGAGGGCTTCACGCGCCGCGTCGACTTTGTCGGGCGTGGTCCTGACCACCGCGTGTGTCGATTTGACCGCAATGCTCACCGGCGCTCCGAGAGCCTTGGCGAGTTCGGCGTCCAGGCCGCGGAAATCGCGTTCCGGCTTCGGCGACTGGATGGTGATCTTGGCCTCGTTGCCTGATGTCGCGCCATAGATGGCGATGCCGGCGCTGTCAGGGCCGCGATCGCTGAGCGATACCAGCATCTCCGACAGCATAGCGCCGAGCTTCGGCTCCAGCGCCTTGTCCTTCAGGAAAAGTCCAACGATTCCGCACATGTCAGCCTCCCGACGTTTGTGACTAGAGATGATGTACCGAATGAAATCCTGGAATTCAATGGGATGAAAAAAATTTTCCTCTGATTACGTATGCGGCTCAATGCCACTCTGCGTATCATCGCCCTGCGGTCGGGCATTATGAGCCCATTTGGCGGTACGGATGCGGGCGATCTTGTAGGCGTCGAGGATCGACAGCGCATAGATCAGAAAGCCGCCCGCATGACGGCCGACGAAGCTCGCATCCGGCGGCGAAATCTTGGCGGTCACCCAGGCCAGGATGACCATGAAGAAAAGGAACTGCAGTCCGCGCACGGGGACGCCAAGAATGACATGACCGCTTGCCGGCAGCACGATTGCGGCGCCCAGGACGAGATAAGGGCTCACGGGTGCCGGCGATGTGTTTGAAGTGCTCATGCCACCTGCCGTTCGCTTTGGTTGATGGCGTCCCGCAGCTTCGAGAGAGATACGAGCAGCCGCTCGATCAGCGTCGCGTCGATCCGCGTGTCACCGAACGCGGCTTGCCGGAAGACGCCGTAGCGTGCCCGCTCGGCCTCGGCCAGCAGCCACACGATGCGCACTCCGTTTGGCGTGATCAGCAGCTCCTTGGCGCGGCCATCCGCAAAGGTTTCAAGATGACCGGCGATGATGCCTTGCGGGAAACGCGTGCCTCTGCGGTCCGTCCGCAGCACCGCTTCGGCTGGAAATCCCGGAGCTTTCGGCAGCGTATGGTCCAGATGATCGAAATTGGAGAAGGTCGTCGGTGAGCCCGGCCGCATCATCATATCGAAAATGGCTGACACCGCGACCTTCTCGGTGATCGAAACACTAAGCCAGCGCGCCGGCAGTTTCCGCGTCGCCAGCGTGTCGATGATGGTGCGCAACTGGACGCGCTGGCCGTTCCATGATCCTTCCCAGGTGATGACGCCGGCGGTGCCGTCCGAGACATTGGCCGTGTCCGCGACGACGGCGCGAATGCTGGCCTCGTCGGCGGCGAGCGCTGCCGAGGCCCTGTCGCGGCTGCGGCGTGCCAGCCACGCAAAGTGAAGGACGAGAGCCAGGACAATTGCCCCGGCAAGCAGTGCTGATGTCACTTCGGACATTTTTTTCGTGCAAGGCCCGTCCAGACCCTGGGCGGGCCTACTCCCATCAATAGCCCTGCGGTTTCGGCCACGGCATGGTGAACTGGTCGCCACGCCGCACGAATTTATAGCGGTAGAAATGGAACCACAGCGAGATTAGGAAATAGAAGGCGACCATGGCGATCAACTGCGAGCCGAAGCCGAGGAAGATGGCGAAGAAGGTCACCACGCACAGGCAGAACAGGACGATTGCCGGCAGCGGATGGAAGGGGTGCGTGTAGCCGCGGCGGATCGAGCCCAGCGGCCACTTCTTCCTGAACATCATGATGTTGATGCTCATGAAAGTGTATTGCAGCACGCCCGACAGGATCGAGAAGGTGATCGCCTGGTTGAGATCGGCGATGAAGGCGAAGGCCAGTGCGATCGGCAGCAGGAACAGGATCGACCGGTAGGGCGTGCGGTATTTCGGATGGACCGCCGAAAACCAGCTCGGCAGATAGCGGTCGCGGCCAAGCGAGAACCAGGCGCGCGCCGCGTCGTTGATGCAGCCATTGGCGGAGGCAAGCGCGGCGAGCAGCGTCGCTATGAACAGAAGGTTCTCCAGCAGCGGGCTTCCGGTCAGCTTGCCGGCATCCCAGAGCGGATAATAGGTGATGCCGAGATATTCCCAAGGCATCAGCGAGGCGCAGACATACCAGGTCATGGCGGCGGCGATCAGAAGCGTGATCATGCCGGCCATGGTGCCGTAGGGCAGCGAGCGTGCCGGCGAGCGCACTTCCTCGGCCGCCTGCGTGGTGCCTTCGATGCCGAGATAATACCAGATGCCGAACTGGAAGGCGGCGATGACGCCGATCCAGCCATAGGGCAGCGCGTTGCCTGGAGTGACCAGTTCGTTAAGCTTCAGCACCGCGCCTTGCGTCCAAGGGCTGACTGAGAAGAACAGGATGACGATCGAGACATAGGCGATGGCCGTGATGACGAAGTTGACGTTGAGCGTCATCAGCACGCCGCGATAGTTGAGCCAGGCCAGAACCACGATGGTGGCGGCGATGAAGGAATTGTGGGTTAGCCCTTCGACTCCCGCCTTGGCGACGATGGTGTCGCCGAGCAGGATGGCGTCGGACACTTCCAGCATCGTGTAGGCAAAAACCAGGAACAGCGCGACGTTGAAGGCCATCAGCGGGCCGACGATGTGCTTGGCCTGCGCATATTGGCCGCCGGCGGCGGCCACCGTCGACGTCACCTCGGAATCGATCATGGCCACAGAGGTGTAGAGCAGCCCGACGACCCAGCACACGATCAGGGCCGCCAGCGCGCCGCCCTTGTCGGCCGAGAAATTCCAGCCGGTGAACTCGCCGACCAGAACGATGCCGACACCGAGCGCCCAGACATGGGCCGGGCCAAGCACCCGAAGCAGCGATACCCGGTCGCCGTGAATTGTGGTGGTCGTGGTGTTTTCAAGCGCGACCGTCATCGATCAATCCCCACTCAGATCCGGTGTTTTTCGGAAACGGCTTCAAGCTCGCCTTCGCGCGACGAGGTCAGAACGTCCTCGGAGTAGTTCGTATCGACCTTGAACCAGTCGTAGAGCATCCAAAGCGCGAGCACGATCGAGATGCCCCAGCATGCGTAAGAGAGTGCCACCCACATGGTCGTGTCTCCAAAATTCTTCGTCGTCAAACTCTATTTGTCGTCGAACTTTTCGTTGATGACATCGCGATATTCGCGGTCGGATGCCCGGAACAGGAACACGAAATAACCGATCAGCACGGCCGCCATGATGATCAGCGTCGGCCAGTCGATGATGTAGTGGAACCGGTTCTGGATGACGTCGTGAGCGGTCTCCGGCGTATAGCCGAGCTTTTCCCAGATCGACGCCATGGTCGGATTCTGCCCGAGCGCTTCCCAGGTCTTGGCATCGAGCGCATCGATGGATTTCGCGGCACCGGCAAGACCAAGCTTCAGCGGGAGCCACAGCGCCACGAAGATGGCGACCACGACAACGGCGATGTCGAAGACTTGCCCGGCCTTGCTCTGCTCCGGCGGCGTATAGCGGGACATTGTTTCTCCCCTCAGGACTTGCGGTTGCGGGATGCGTCGGCGTTCTTGATGTCGAGCCCGTAGATGAACTCTTTGTCTTCCTTGTAATGTTTGACCATCGCCAGGATGGCTGCCGTGTTGAAGATGAGCACCGCGGCGGCGGCAATGGCGACAACGGCCTTGATGCCGCCCTGCGGAATGTATGGCCACGTCATGAAGAGGACGAAGAGGATCGTCGCCCACAAGCAGACGATCAGGAGCGCGGATCCGCGCAAGTCGGAGCGGTACAGCGCCTCGATGCGCTGCTGCAGGTCTGACATCGTTTTTCCCCTTCTTTGCCGACGTCCGGTTCCGAATCCACCGCCCGCCGCTCTCTTTCAAGAGAGTGAAATTTTTTTCATAAGTTCCGCCCGAATCTCGGACTTGTCAAGACCAATTTACGTGGCGTTAACCGCTCGTTTCGAGTGAACAATTTTGCCTGACAATGAAATTATTTGCTTCAAGGGGATTGCAGGCTTCCCGCGTTTGCGGTCAATATTCCATCCAAAGCTCCGGCCTCAGGCAAAGGAGCAGGGAACAGCAGGATTTTCGAACGGAGGACGAGCGGATGACGGCATCCTGGAGATTTTCAACCCTGGCGGATCGCCATCGCGCTCTGGGGTCGAAACTCGAAGACTGGAGCGGTATGGGCACCGCCTGGACCTACGACAAGGATGCCGATGAGGAATATATCGCCATCCGCACCAAGGCCGGGCTCATGGATGTTTCCGGCCTGAAGAAGGTGCACATCACAGGGCCGCACGCCTCGCATCTCATCGACCTCGCCACAACGCGTGACGTCGAAAAAATCTATCCCGGCAAGTCGGCCTATGCCTGCATGCTGAACGAAGCGGGAAAGTTCACCGACGACTGCATCCTCTACCGCACGGGACCGAATTCCTGGATGGTCGTGCACGGCTCGGGCACCGGCCACGAGGAACTGCAGCGGGCGGCGATGGGCCGCGACGTGTCGCTGCGCTTCGACGACAATCTGCACGATTTGTCGCTGCAGGGGCCGGCGGCGGTCGACTATCTGGCCAAGCACGTGCCCGGCATCCGCGACCTCAACTATTTCCATCACATGCAGACGCAGCTGTTCGGCTTCCCCGTGATGATCTCGCGCACCGGCTATACCGGCGAGCGCGGCTACGAGATCTTCTGCCGTGGCCAGGATGCCGGCACGATCTGGGACAGGATCCTCGACGAGGGCAAGGGCGCCGGCATCATTCCGTGCCGCTTCACCACCCTCGATATGCTGCGCGTCGAGAGCTACCTCTTGTTCTACCCCTATGACAATTCGCAGAAATACCCGTTCGAGAACGAAGGCCCCGGCGACACGCTTTGGGAACTCGGCCTCGACTTCACCGTCAGCCCCGGCAAGACCGGGTTCCGCGGCGCTGAAGAGCACTATCGCCTGAAAGGCAAGGAGCGCTTCAAGATCTACGGCGTCCTGCTCGACGGCAAGGAGCCGGCCGATGAAGGCGCTCCGGTCTATCGCGACGGCAAAAAGGTCGGCGTGGTCACCTGCGCCATGTATTCGCCGCTGGTCGAGAAATCGATGGGCATCGCCCGGCTCGACGTCGACTGCGCGGTCAAGGACACCAAGCTCGAAATCCGTAACAAGAGCGGTTCCATCAAGGCGACGGCGCAGCCCTTGCCGTTCGACGATCCCAAGAAGACCAAGCGCACGGCGAAAGGCTGAGGCATAATCGACGAGGGGTTTCGAGGCACAAAGACAGAATGGCAGCCAAGACCATCATCAGCCGGCCGATTTACGGGACCCTGTCTCCGCAGCCCGGCACGCATCATCTTTTCCTAGCGGATGCGGAAGGCGCGCTCGCGATAACGGACATGGCCGCCAGGGCTCCGGGCGGGTTCTTCGACGGGGCCGAAATCGTCTTCATTCCCGGTCCTGACGGCCAATACGTTGCCGCTCTCGAAGCGTTGAAGCCGGCGCAACTGCACATCGCGCCGTCCTTCGCCAGCCTGCTGCCACGTCTGAGGCAGACGCTGACCAACGCGCATATGGGTCTGCGCCTCTATCTCGCCGGCACCGAAGGGCTGATCGGCCAGGCCATGCAGGTGGCGCTCGAAGCCGGCATCGATCATACCTCCATGCAGACCGAGCATCGCGGCTCGCTGGCAAGGCGCATGCAGTGCGTGCACTGCAAGGGCATCACCGAGAATGTCACGACCCAGCCGGCGACCTGCTCGCATTGCGGCCTGCTTCTGTTGGTACGCGATCACTATTCAAGGCGTCTCGCCGCCTTCCAGGGCGTCTGCATCAATGCCGAAGATCGCAGTGAAATTCCTCCCATGGAGGAGATCTTTCGATGAGCGCCGGAACCACCAAGCTCGACGTCGTCGTCAGCGATGTCGTCCCGGTCAACGACCTGGTCACCCGTTTCCATTTTCGCCGGCGTGATGGTGAGCTGTTGCCGACCTTTTCCGGCGGCGCCCATGTCGTGGTCGAGATGCGCGATGGCGAGCGCACAAGGCTCAATCCCTATTCGCTGATGGGCTCGCCGCTCGACACGCGCGAATACACCATCTCGGTGCGCCGCGACGATGTCGGTCGTGGCGGCTCGCTGTTCATGCACAGGTCGGTCAAGCCGGGCCTGGAGATGGTGATCAGCTATCCCGTCAATCTGTTCTCACTCGATCTCAGGGCCAAAAAGCACCTGATGCTGGCCGGCGGCATCGGCATCACGCCGTTCATGGCGCAGACCGCCCAACTTGCGGGCGAAGGCGGCAATTTCGAACTGCACTACACCTGCCGCACCGCCTCGCTCGGCACCTATGCCGACGTGCTGCGGGAGCGCTACGGCCGTCGAGTCAGGCTCTATCACGATGACCGCGAGGAACGCATAGAGCTCGACCGGATGCTGTCCTCGCAGCCGCTCGGCACGCATCTCTATGTCTGCGGCCCCGCCGGCATGATCAACTGGGTGCGCGACCGTGCTGCCGCGCTCGGCTGGCCGCCGGAGACCGTGCACTACGAGCACTTCGCGGCGCCCCAGCCCGGTCTGCCGTTCGACGTGACCCTTGCCGTCAGCGGCAAGACCATCCGCGTCGGCGAGCAGCAGAGTCTGCTCGAAGCCATCGAAGCCGCCGGGGTCGATCCGCCCTATCTTTGCCGTGGCGGCGTCTGCGGCCAATGCGAGACCAATGTCATCTCGTGTGACGGCAAGTTCATCCACAACGACCATTGGTTGAGCGAGGAAGACCACCGTTCCGGCAGGAAGATCATGCCGTGCGTGTCGCGCTTCGAAGGCCGGTCGCTGGTGCTGGAGCGATAGAGCATTTTGCAGCCAAGCTAATACACTTGGCGTCGCAGAAATGCGGCTAAAACAAAGAGATAGAGCCGGCATCCCGCTCTAGGAGGAAAACATGGGCATCACCTTTCGCAAGGAAACGTTCCGCGACGACTTCACCTTCAGGAACAGCCCGGAGCACATCAGGCGGTTTCCGTTCCCGTTCCACGAGGACAGCTACATGTACGCGGTCAACATCGAGCCGCATGTCGTCGGCCCGAAAGGCTCGGTGCTGGAGAACCTGATCGACGTCGACGAGCACTATGTCGCCGAGATGCAGGACCGCGCGCTGGTGCTGGCCGAGGATCCGTTGCGCTGCCAGTCGCTGCCGCACATGACGCTCGCCGGCTGGGACCTGCTGGAACTTTTGATGGAGCAGCAGGCGCTGGGCTATCCCGAGCATTTCACGCTGACGCGCGATGGCGACCGCTGGCGCTGGATCAACCGGCCGCTCGGCATCGACGACACCTTCACCTTCGGCGACACCTCGACCTTGCCTTACGGGCCGATGGAATACATCACCCGCCAGAGCCAGGGCGATTTCTGCATCCTCGACCAGCGCGACGGCAATCTGTGGATGGATGCCGGCATGGTCACGACCCAGGCCGACTGGTCGCTCGATTTCGACATCGGCATGAATTTCTTCGAGTGGCACGCGCCGGTGCCGCTGGCGCATGAGAAGGGGATTTTCGTCAGGGCGCTAAAATTCCTCACCAACATCCAGCAGGGCAAACCGGCCAGGCGTCTGAACTGGACGATGACCATCAATCCGCGCCTCGATACCAGCCCCGAAAATTATCACAAATGGGGACCGGACCGCACGACCGTGACGCCTGAGAATGTCGGCGACAAGGTGCATCTGCGGGTCGAATTGCAAAGCTTCTGGCGGCTGCCGCGCTCCAACGGCATCGTCTTCCCGATCCGCTGCTACCTGATCAAGATGGACGAGCTGGTCACGCAGCCGAAATGGGCACGGCGCCTGCACCGCGTGATCCGCGATCTGCCCGAGGAACTGGCCAATTACAAAGGCCTGACCCGGTATCGGTCGACGCTAGTCGAGTGGCTGTCGAAGCTGGATGACGGCAGCCCGACGAGCCCCGGGTTTGGACCGGATTGAATTGCTGGTATGGCGCTGCTCTCCACGCAGCCAATCTCCCCCCAAGAGGGGGAGATGCCCGGCAGGGCAGAGGGGGGCGCCGTCGAGCGCCAGCCTTGCCCCATGTCCACCCCAGCGCTTCCGCGAAACTCACGACTCGCCCCCCCAACCCAACCACAATCACGACATGCTGGCAGACATTGTCGACATCGCGGATGACGTCGTCGTTCCAGAAACGCAGGACAGTCCAGCCCAGCGCTTCGAACTTGGCGGTTCTTGCAGCGTCGAATTCCAACGTTTCGGCTTGACCATGCTGGGAACCATCAAGCTCACCTTGCGCATCCTGCGCGCATTGCCGCGGTTGTTGGCTGATACTAGATTATGCGTCATCGCGGTTCGCCCCCCTCTGTCCTGCCGGACATCTCCCCCTCAAGGGGGGAGATCGGATGTCACTTCGGCTTTCGCCGATCGCTAACGCTCCAAAGAGGAGCCGCCGCGAGGCTGCCGACCTCCCTCAGGAGGAGACCAAGGGGAGATTGGCCACACCTCAACCCGCACTATTCTGCGGATAGCAGATAATCGACAGATAGCGCATCGGCAGCTTCGTCAGTTGTTCGGGCCCGTGCGGTGCGTCGGCGTCGAAGAACAGGCTGTCGCCAGGCTTCATCGGATAGAGGTTGCTGCCGTGCCTGTAAACGACCTCGCCCTCGAGCATGTAGAGGAACTCCATGCCCTCATGCTGGAAGGTCGGGAATACATCCGAATCCTCGGTCAGCGTGATCAGATAGGGCTCGACGACGACGCCGCTGGTGTTCGAGCCGATATGGCCGAGCAGATTGTATTGGTGGCCGGCGCGCGTGCCGCGGCGTTCGACATCGAGGCCCTGGCCGGCCTTGACGAAGACAGCACTTCGCTCCTCCTCGAAGCGGCGGAAGAAGGCGGTGACGGGAACGCCGAGCGCCCGCGACAGCGCCTGCAAGGTGGTCAGCGACGGCGAGGTGATGCCATTCTCGATCTTCGACAGCATGCCCAGCGAAATGTCGGTGGCGACCGCGAGATCCGCGACGGTGATGCCGAGCTTCTTGCGGAACGCCCGCACCTCGCGGCCGATCGCGACCTCCAGCACTTTTTCGCGGGTGTCGCGAATGGCGTGCGGGTTTTGTGTCAGCGGCGCGCGGATGGTCCTGCCGTCCGCCGACACTTTCGGTGACGGTTTTGCCCTTGCGCTTGCGGGAGCCTTGGTATCCGAAATTGCCTTTGCCATGTCGCCCCCGATCGTCAGGATTTATTTCACTCAAGGTGAACATGTCAGGTGCCGATACAGAGCGCAACCGCAACGGCAAGCATCTTATGTCGCACACGGCAGTGCAGCCATCGCGGCTGCCGCAGGTTTTTCGCCAGGAATCCGCTGTGTGCAAATGCCGCTCCCGCAGATGTCTGTTGACAGCACCAAGCGGCCAATTACTGTCACTGCCAGTGAAATTTGTTTCGCTGGGGAAATCAAAAAGAGGAGGCCCGGAATGAACACTCGCGTTGCCGTTATCGGAGCCGGACCGTCCGGTCTGGCCCAGCTCAGGGCCTTCAAGTCGGCCGCCGACAAGGGCGCCGACATTCCCGAGATCGTCTGCTTTGAAAAGCAGTCCGACTGGGGCGGCCTGTGGAACTACACCTGGCGCACCGGCCTCGACGAACATGGCGACCCTGTCCACGGCTCGATGTACCGCTACCTCTGGTCGAACGGTCCGAAGGAATGCCTGGAATTCGCCGACTACACATTCGAGGAGCATTTCGGCCGGCCGATCGGCTCCTATCCGCCGCGCGCCGTGCTGTGGGATTACATCAAGGGCCGCGTCGAGAAGTCGGGCCTGCGCAAATGGGTGCGCTTCAACAGCCCGGTGCGCATGGTCACCTTCTCCGACGAGACGAAGAAATTCACGGTCACCGCGCATGACCGCACCAATGACGTGACTTACTCCGAGGAGTTCGACAATGTCGTCGTCGCTTCGGGGCATTTCTCCGTGCCCAACGTGCCCTATTTCGAAGGCTTCTCGACCTTCAACGGCCGCATCCTGCACAGCCACGATTTCCGCGACGCGATGGAGTTCAAGGGCAAGGACATCCTGATCATCGGCCGTTCCTATTCGGCCGAGGACATCGGTTCGCAATGCTACAAATACGGCGCGAAATCGATCACCTCCAGCTACCGCTCGAAGCCGATGGGCTTCAAATGGCCCGAGAATTGGAAAGAGGTGCCGCTGCTGCAGAAGGTCGTCGGCAAGACGGCGCATTTCAAGGACGGCACGACCAAGGATGTCGACGCCATCATCCTGTGCACCGGCTACCTCCATTCCTTCCCTTTCCTCACCGACGATCTCAAGCTCAAGACCGCCAACCGCATGTGGCCGCTGGACCTCTATGAGGGTGTCGTCTGGGAGAAGAACCCGAAGCTGTCCTACATCGGCATGCAGGACCAGTTCTACACCTTCAACATGTTTGACGCGCAGGCCTGGTTCGCGCGCGACGTCATTATGGGCCGCATCAAGTTGCCCTCGGCGGAGGCGATGGCGGCGCATGGCGCGAAATGGCGCGCCCGCGAGGAAACGCTCGAGGATGCCGAGCAGATGATCTGGTTCCAGGGCGACTACACCAGGGAATTGATGGACCAGACCGACTATCCAGGCTTCGACGTCGAGGCGGTCAACCAGACCTTCATGGAGTGGGAGCACCACAAGGCGGAAGACATTATGAGCTTCCGCGACCACGCCTACCGCTCGCTGATGACCGGGACCATGGCGCCGCTGCACCACACGCCCTGGCTGCAGGCGCTGGACGATTCCATGGAGAGCTACCTTGAGGTGAAGGGCGTCGCGGCGGAGTAGCCGCGGCGCATCGGCCTGACTATCCGAGCCTTGCCCGCGCCTTCGCCGTCCAGGCATTGAACAGCCGGTCGGCGACGATGCCGATGAAGGCGATGGCCAGGCCCGCGACGATGCCGCGGCCGGAATCGGCCTTCGACAATGCGATGAACACTTCCTGGCCGAGGTCACGCGTGCCGACCATGGCGCAGATGATGATCATCGCCAGTGCCATCAGGATGGTCTGGTTGACGCCGAGCATGATCTCCGGCAGCGCCAGCGGCAGTTGCACCCGAAAGAAGGTCTGGCGCGGCGTGCAGCCCGAAACCTTCGCGGCCTCGATCAGCGCCGGCGGCACCTGCCTGATGCCGTGGTTGGTGTAGCGGATTGCCGGCACCACGGCGAAGGCAACCGTGGCGATCATCGCGGTGACGTCGCCGACACGGAACAGCATCACCACCGGAATGATGAAGCAGAAGGACGGCAGCACCTGCAGCGTGTCGATGACGGGCGTGACGATCTTTTCGAAACGGTCGCTACGCGCCGCCGCAAGCCCGATTGGAATGCCGATCAGGCAGGCGATGAAGGCCGATATGCCGCAGAGATAGACCGTCGCCATGGTCTTTTCCCAAAGGCCTGTGATGGCGCAGAAGGCGGTGAGTGCCGCGACAAGTGCGGCCAGCCGCAAACCTGAGAGCTGGTAGCCGGCAAGGCCGAGCAGGAACACCGCGCCCAGCCACGGGAACCCTTCGCAGAAGGCGCGCAGCGGATTGAGTACATTGAGGATCAGCGCCACCCGAAACGCTTCGATGACGTCGAAGAAGTTGATCGTCACCCAGTTCACAGCCGCTTTCCACAATGGCGCGGTGGTGAAGGTGATCGCCTTCGGCACGGCCGCGAAGGCCTGCACGAACAGGCCAAGCAGCGTCGTGACGACAAGGATGGCGATGGCCAGCGTCAGATTGGGGTAGCGCCGCCAGAAACGCGGGCTCGCGGACGACCGGTGGACATTGCCTGTCGCCTGCTTGTGGGCGATGGCCTGGCTCAGCCGGTCGAGCGCGATGGCGAGCGCGACGATTGCGAGTCCGGCTTCCATCGCCTCGCCGACCTTGAGCGCGCGCAGGGCGAGCAACACGTCGTAGCCAAGCCCGCCGGCGCCGATCATCGAGGCGATGATCACCATGTTCAGCGCCAGCATGATCACTTGGTTGACGCCCACCATCAACGTCGGTCGTGCCGAGGGCAACAGCACGCGCCACAATTTCTGTCGCGCCGTGCAGCCGGCCATTTCGCTGAAATCGTCGATCTCGGACGGCACCCGCGATAGGCCCAGCATCGTTGCCCGCACCATCGGCGGCGTGGCGAAGATGGCGGTGGCGATCATCGCCGAGACCGGGCTGTTGCCGAACAGCAGCAGCATCGGGATGAGATAGGCGAAGGTCGGGATGGTTTGCATCAGGTCGAGGGCAGGGGAGACGACGAACCGCTCCGCCCACGGCTTGCGCCACGCCCAGATCCCGGCGAATAGCCCGGTGACGATGCAGAACGGCACGGCGATCGAGATCAGCGCCAGGGTCAGCATGGCGCTGGTCCATTGGCCGAACAGCGCGATGTAGAGGAAACAGCCGCCAACCAGCAGGCCGAGTCTTCTGCCGCCGGCCGCATAGCCGGCAAGGAACGCAGCCGCGCAGACGCCAACCCAGGACAAACGCGGCAACACGAAAGCGTCGGCGCCATGGCCGAACTTGAAATTCTTGGCCAAGAGATTGAGCGCGAAGTCGAGCGGCACGCCGAGCACCGCGGTGACCGAGCGGGTCAGCCAGGACAGGTTCGACTTGATCCAGCCCATCAGCGCGCTGACCCAGTCGGCGACGGGGACGACCGCCTCGACCGGATAATTGACGGCCCATGGCAGTCTGTCCTGCAGCAGGAACACCACCAGCACGGCGGCAAGCGCGAGCACCCAGATCACCAGCCACCGCTGAATTGGTGGCCTTGTCTGGCTGGCGCTTGCCGTCACCGTCATGCGCCGGCTCGCTCGATGCCGGCCAGCAGATCGATCACCGCTTGCGGCGTCACTTCGCCGATCGGCGTACCGGTGCCGTTGATCACCGCGAACGGTTTTCCGGCGGCAACGATACTGGCGGAAAAACTCGCAATCTTGGCCTCCGGCGCTACCGTGCCGCCATGCTCGGCGCCGTCGCAGGCACGCATCAGGCTGCGTGCCGAGATCACCTTGGCGCGGTCGACGTCGCGGGTGAACTCGGCGACATAGTCGGTCGCCGGATTGACCACCAGTTCTTCCGGCGTGCCGATCTGGATGACCTCGCCGTCCTTCATGATGGCGATGCGATCGGCGAGCCTGATCGCCTCGTCGAAATCATGGGTGATGAACACAATGGTCTTGTGCAGCATGGTCTGCAGCCGCATCAACTCATCCTGCATTTCGCGGCGGATGAGCGGATCCAACGCAGAGAACGGCTCGTCGAGAAACCATATCTCGGGCTTGGTTGCGAGGCTGCGGGCGATGCCGACGCGCTGCTGCTGGCCGCCCGACAATTCGCGCGGGTAGAAATGTTCGCGCCCGCGCAGGCCGACGAGTTCGATGACTTCGCGGGCGCGCGCCTCGCGTGTCGAACGATCCTGCCCCTGGATGCTGAGCGGGAAGGCGATGTTGTCGAGCACGTTGAGATGCGGCAGCAGGGCAAAGTTCTGGAACACCATGCCCATGCGATGACGCCTGAGTTCGATCAGCGCTGCATCGGAAATCTTGAGCAGGTCCTTGCCTTCGAACTCGACCTTGCCATGCGTCGGCTCGACCAGCCGCGACATGCAGCGCACCAGCGTCGATTTGCCGGAGCCCGAAAGCCCCATGATGATGAAGATCTCGCCCTGCCGGATCTCCAGATCGACGGCGCGAACCGCACCCACCAGCCCCGCCGCCGAGACGTCAGCCATGCTGGCCTTGCCGTCGCGCTCGCGGATGAAATCGGCGGCGTTCGAGCCGAACAGTTTCCAGACATTACGGCAGGCAAGTTTTATCGGGCGGGGATTTTTTCCCGCATTCGATGCCTGTTCAATCGCTTCCGTCATTCAGTGGTCCTTCTGGAGCATCAGGAATTGAGACCCGGCTGATATCAGCCGGGTCTCCCTTTTCCAGTCGGAGCGATCACTGCGCCCAGGCTTTCCAGTCTGCCTCGTGGGCGGCGATCCAGGCGGCGGCGACGTCTTCCGGCGTCTTGCCGTCGAGGTCGATCTCGCCGCTCATCTTGTTCAACTCGTCGGTATCGACCGTGTAGGCCTTGGCCACCTTGTAAGCGACCGGCCATTTGTCCTTCATGCCGTTCCAGGAGTATTTCCAGATCTCGCCATGCGGCTTGCCGCAGTCGTATTTGGCGTCCGGGTTCACGCCCCATTTCGGGTCGTTGTAGCATTCGGGCGTGTATTCCGGGAATTGCACCCATTCGCCCTTGTATTTCGCGGGCGCCCAATGCGGCGAATAAATCCACAGCATGATCGGCGCCTTGCGCTGATAGGCGGAGTCCAGTTCGGCGAACATCGCCGCATCGGTGCCGGCATGGATGACGGTGAAGGGCAGTTTCAGTGCCGCGACGCGTTCGTCGTCAAAACCTTCCCAGGTCACCGGGCCGCCGAGGTAGCGCCCCTTCGGCGCCGTTTCGGCGGTCGAGAACGATGCCGCGCAGGTGGCGTCGAGCAGCGCGTGCCAGTCCGGCAAGGTCGGGCACTTCTCCTTCATGTATTCGGGAAACCACCACTCTTCCTTGGCCTTGGGCCCGAGCTTGCCCAGCCTTTCAGTCTGCCCCGTGGCGTCGGAAGCCTTCATGGCTTCGCCCGCGGTGGTGTCCCAGAACTCCAGGCCGACATCGATATCGCCATTGGTGAGGCCGGTTGTCAGGCTGGAGAGATAGTCGGCGGTCGGGTATTCGACGGTATAGCCGAGCTTTTCCAGGATGCCGCCGAGGATCTTGGCGTTGAGGTTGACGCTTGTCCAGTCGAACAAGGCAATCTTGATCGGGTCGTTGGATTCCGGTGCCGCTGCCTGCGCTGTTGGCGTCAGCACACTTGCCGCGGCAAGTGCAAAAGCTCCCATTGAGAATTTCGAAATCACACTGCGAATTGGCATTGCTTGGTTCTCCTTCAAGCTGTGACGATTGTTGGTGGTTCCCTTTTTTGCGTCTTTTCTTGATTGTGTTGGAAAGGCCGGCTGTTGCGCAAGGCCGTTATCGCCAGCGCAGGCGCGGCGATGCTCGATTTCGGTGATGACGGACGCTGCCGAGGCGGGCAGTCTCATGGCCGATCGATCGCCGCGACGGCGATCCG
This sequence comes from Mesorhizobium sp. WSM3626, assembly GCF_000513935.1. Classification (GTDB taxonomy): domain Bacteria; phylum Pseudomonadota; class Alphaproteobacteria; order Rhizobiales; family Rhizobiaceae; genus Mesorhizobium; species Mesorhizobium salmacidum. The sequence goes on from NZ_AZUY01000004.1 coordinate 90,777, forward strand.
CGGATCAATTGCCAGTCCTCCGGCGCCCTGCAAGGTGCGAGCCATCAAGGTCCCATGATCCCGAGCATTTCCGGCGGAATTGTTCTCGGCTATAGCCCTGGCAAGCCCCGTCTCGCCAGCGCTGTTTCATAGGATGAAATTATATATACCAACGTTCATGCCGCGCAACGACTAACGCCACGCTCGCGCCGGAATTTCAGACCGCAGGCGAAGCCGGCGGGACATGGCTCGCATGTCCCGTTACCAGCAGACGTAGCCGCCATCGACGATCAGGTCGAGGCCGGTGACGAAGCTCGACGCCCGGCTGGCCAGGAACACCGTCGGCCCAACCATTTCCTCGGGCGCCGCCATGCGTCCCATTGGCGTGTCGCGTTTGAAGATCTTCACCTGTTCGGCCACCTCCGGCCGTTTGTTCATCGGCGTCAGCGTGTAGCCCGGGCTGACGACATTGACGCGCAGCCCACGATCGGCCCATTCCATGGCGAGGCTCTTCGACAGATGAATGACGGCGGCCTTCGAGGAATTGTAGTGCGCCTGCGTCAGCCCGCGATTGACGATGGTGCCCGACATCGAGGCGATGTTGATGATCGAGCCCTTGCCCCGCGCCAGCATCTTGCGCGCTTCGGCCTGGCAGGACAGGAACACACCGGCGACATTGACATCGTGCACTTTCCGCCACTTTTCCAGCGGCAGTGTCTCCGCTGGTTCCGAGCCGGCAATGCCGGCATTGTTGACAGCGACCGTCAACGCACCGAGTTCGGCTTCCACGCGATCGATAGCCGCCGCGAGATCGCTATCCGAGGTCACGGTGCCGGTCAGCACCAGCGCCCGGCGGCCGAGCGCGGTGATCCGGTGAGCGGTTTCGTCCAGCCCGCCCTTCGACGTATGGCCGAAACAGGCGACATCGGCGCCTGCCTCGGCCAGCCCGATCGCGATTGCCTGGCCAATGCCGCTGCCGGCACCGGTGACCAGCGCGACATCGCCCTCCAGTTTGAAAAGATCCATTGCCTTGCTTCCCTTGTCGAGGGAGGTTATGCGCATTGCAGTCCTTTGATCAATCTCATCAGAAGTCGCAAGCCTTTGGGCGCCGGTCACTGGACCAGGCCTTGAGCGGCACGGGCTTGAACTTGCCCTTGATCGGCTTGCCGTCTTCAAGGTCCTTGGAGACGATGCCTACGCCTGTGAGATAGTTGATGTCGCAGCCGCCGAGCGTCGTCTTGACGCCATCCAACGTCTGCTGGTTCCAGTCCCAACTGCGGCTGTAGCCACCGACCAGGAATTGACCCCGGCGATAGACGATCGTCATGGTTTCTTCTGTCGACTTGCTGGCGCCGCATCCGAAGCAGGACGTTATCGCCAGCGATCCCTTGCCCTTGGTTTCAAGGTCGAGGACCTGATCTTCCGTCAGTCCTTTCCTGACGAAATCGGGGCGACGCGAGGAATCGAGCTTCTCCTCGCCGGTTGCCAGGTAAATATAGAGATCGGCCGGCGCACCAAGCTCCTGCATCACCCTTGCCCGATCCATCTTGCCGTCCTGGTCGATATCGAGCTTGAGCTCGAACGCTGGCGGACTTTCGGCAAACGCCAGTGCGGGCAGCGCGACGAGGCCAACGAGCCAGGCAAGGGCCGCATGATGAAATGCCGTCATGAGCAGTCGTCCGCCGTGAGTGTTCAGCCTAACACCGACCGGGACGGAGGAAATACGAAACCCAGGCAGACCTCGAGTGCAATCGACTACGTGACGGCCTCAGAAATATCCGTCCGAGGCGGGTGCGGTCATTTATCGACTGCACCCCGGTCCAGAAGGGCAGGCACACATGTTCGGCACCGGCAATGTCGATGGCGTCGCGGCCGACCAGCCGTTGGGAGACCACATCATTGATGATGACGGCCGCCGCCGGCGTCGGCGGCGTGGCCTTGATGCTGCGGATATTCACCGGCCGACCTCGAAGAACGGCTTGCCGAGCAGGTCGGGAACGACGTCGATGCCAAGGCCTGGCCCGGCGGCAATGCCCATGCGGCTGCCGGTGACCGGCGGCGCGTTCGACGCGGTGCGCACCGTCACCCATTCATGAAAGGCAATCGCGTGCAGCCGGCGCTCCTCCGGCGTCGACAGCGACAGATGCGCCATGGCGGATGTATCGATCTCGGCGCCGCCGGTATCCTCGACCGTGATCATGAAGCCGAGGTCGACGGCGACGTCTCGGATCAGGCGGGTCTTGGTGACGCCGCCGAGCCGCGAGATCTTCAGCGTCAGTCCGTCGGCCGCGCCGAGGCGATGGATTTCCAGCATCGCCTCGAGCGAAGTGACGGATTCGTCGAGCACCATCGGTTTGTCGAGCATGCGGCGCACCGACATGTTCTCGTCGATGGTCGTGCAGGGCTGCTCGAACGTATAGTCGATCGCCCGCGTCGCATCGGCGAACTGCCGCGCCTGGTAAGGTGTCCAACCGGCATTGGCGTCGCAGAAAATGACAGTGCCTTTCGGCACCGAGGCGGCGATCGCGGTGACGCGTTCGATGTCGTCATGGACATTGCCGCCGACCTTGACCTGCAGCCGGCTGAAACCGTCCTCGACGATGCGCCCGGCAAGTGCGGCCATTTGATTGACCGTGCCATGGGTAACGACCTTGTAGAGTTCCGCCGTGTCGCTTTCCTTGCCGCCAAGCAGCGTCACCAGCGGCACGCCGGCGGCGCGCGCCGCCAGATCCCAGCAGGCCATGTCGAGCGCTGATTTGATGTAGGAATGGCCCTTGAACACGGTGTCCATCAGCCGGCCGATGCTGGCCAGCCCGCACGGGTCCTGGCCGACAAGATGCGGTGCGATCTCCGGCACGCCGGCCCTTGTGCCGGCGGGGAAGGCGGCCGAGTAGAAATTGCCGAGCGGCGCCATCTCACCCCATCCGGTGATGCCGCTGTCGGAGGTGATGGAGACGATCACGGCGTCGAAGCAGTCGGCCACGCGTCCCTTGGACATGTGATAGGGGCCGTCCACGAAGGGCTGCACGACGTGAAAGGCTTTGATGGTTTCGATCTGCACGTGGGGTATCCATTATCCGCGATGAGGGAAGGGGTCAGGCGCCTTTCAACGGACGCCTTTCGAGGCCGCGCGCATGGGCAAGAAGCTCTTCGAAATCGAGGTCGATATGCTCGCGGGCATGGCGCTGGGCGGCACGCATGTCGTCGCCCTTGAGCAGCGCCACATAGGTTTCATGGATATCTTCGGCCGGCACGGCTTCCTTTCGCGCCTGCTGGTGCAGGGCGAAGTACATCTGCAAACGGCTGGTCAGCCTTTGCCAGGTTTCCAGGAGCACCGAATTGTCGGCCCATTCATGGATCAGACCATGCAGTTGCAGCGCGGTTTCGATCTGCCTTGTGGTGTCGCGGTCGCGGGTCGCCTGTTTCACCGCCTCATGCCGCCGGTCAAGCTCTTCGAAGAAACGCTGGTCGCGCTGCTTCCACGTCCGTTCGATGGCGAACTCGTCCAGCACCTTGTTGAGCGAATAGGCGTCGTCGATGTCCTTGGCGGTGACATTGATGACGAAGGTGCCGGCATAGGGGATGCTGGTCAGGATGCCTTCCTGCACCAGCTCGCGCATCGCCTCGCGCAGCGGCGCACGGCTGACCCGCATCTGTTCGGAAATCCTGAGTTCGTTGAGCTTCTGGCCGGGCTCGAGCTGACCAGTCAGGATCGCGCGCCGCAGCAGTGCCACGATTCCGGCGCGGCGCGTCGTGTCGGCAATCGGGCTGAACTCCGTCTTCACCATCCGGTCCACTCCAGCGGGAACAGAACACAAGACAATCAGATTGTCGACAATCTAACAAGAGTTCGTGGTCTTGATTTTTCGGTTTCCGACGGCGCCGACGTCGCCGCCCTAGTCGGTCTGCTCATGAAAACGGCGCCCGCGACCCTGGGAAAGGTCGAGGGCGCCGCGGAAACCGGGCCTGCGGGGGAGTCAGGTAGCCGGTTTCTGTGGGAGGGGCGAAATCGGCATTCCGGGGCCGATCTTCTGCAGGTTGCCTGTGATCACCTGGTCGCCTTCGGCGACGCCGCTGAGGATGGCGACCATATCGCCGCTGGTCGGCCCGAGCGAAACCAGCCGCTGGTCGACCGTATTGCCCTTGCCGACGACGTAGAGATATTTGCCGAGCTGGCTTGATCCCAGCGCGACCTGCGGCACCAGCAGCGCATCGGGCTGTTGTTTGACGTGCAGCCGCACGCGAACATACTGGCCAGGCAAGAGCGTGAACTTGGCGTTGCCGATGGTGGCGCGGGCGGTGATCGTGCCGGTCGAGTGATCGATCGTGTTGTCGATAAAGGTGAGCTCGCCCTTCTGGTGGGCTTCGGTCTCACCCGGAAGCAGGACCTCGACCTCGATCGGGCCGGCAGCACGCGCTTCCTCGATTTGCGCCAGATCCGTCTCGCTCGGATTGAAGGTGACGTAGATCGGATCGAGCTGCACCAGCGTGTTGAGCACGGTGCCGGCAACGCTGACCAGCGTTCCCACGGAAGCCTGGTTGCGGCCCAGGCGTCCGGGGAACGGCGCGTGGATTTCAGCATAGCTCAGATTGAGCTCGGCCGTGCGCACGGCAGCCTGGTTGAGCGCCAGCGAAGCCTGCGCCCCGCGCAAGGTGCTGGTGCGCTGGTCGAAGCTGTCCTTGTCCAGGTAACCGCTCTTGGCGAGCTCGGTACCGCGGCCGAGATTGGAACGCGCATAATCGAGCGTCGCCGTATCACGCTGTACCTGTGCCTTCGCCTGGTCGAGCGCGGCCTGGAAATCGTCAGGCGAGATCTTGTAGAGCAGGTCGCCCTGCCGCACGTCGGCGCCGTCTTGCGCCGTCTGTTCCTGCAGGTAGCCGGGGACGCGCGCCTGCAGCGTGATGCTGCGGATCGGCTCGGTCCGCGCGGCATAGTCGAGATAGATCGGGATCGTCTTCTTGACCACGTTCGCCACCGGCACCGGCATGACGAACGCTGCTGGGGCCGGCGCCGCCCCGGCCGTGCCGGCATTCAGGCTGATATTGCCCATGTCCAGCAGGTGGACGCTGGCAACCGAGATCGCACCCAGCGCGACAGCCGTTCCCAACGCGATTTTCCATTTACGCATGATCATTCTCCAATCTTATTCGGCCGCTTCCGCCAGGGGAGGGAAGGCGGGTTTGGCCGTTGGTTCAGTGTGTTGAGAGGCGGGCTCGTCGCCGCCGCGCCGTTCGCGCAGCTGTTCGATGACCGCGTAGAAGACCGGCACGAACACCAGCGACAGGATGGTCGCCGCGACCATGCCGCCGAACACGGTGGTGCCGATCGACTGACGGCTGGCGGCACCCGCGCCGGTGGCGATCATCAGCGGCACTACGCCGAGAATAAAGGCAAACGCGGTCATCAGGATCGGCCGCAATCTCAGCCGAGCGGCCTCCATCGATGCCTCGATGATGCTGAGGCCTTCCTCGCGCCGCCGTCTTGCGAACTCGACGATCAGGATGGCGTTCTTGGCCGCCAGGCCGATCAGCATGACGAAGCCGATCTGCGAATAGACGTCGATCTGCATACCGCGCACCCAAAGTGCGGCGAACGCGCCGAACAGGGCGAGCGGCACCGCCAGCAGCACCATGAACGGCATCGCCCAGCTCTCGTACTGCGCCGCCAGGATCAGGAAGACGAAGACGATGGCGAGAGCAAACACAACCGACGCGATCGATCCCGCCTTGAGCTCCTGGAAGGTGATGCCGGTCCATTCGAAACCGAAATCCCTGGGCAGCGCGGTGGCCGCGGCCCGCTCCATGGCGGCGACCGCCTGGCCCGACGAATAGCCGGGCGCCGCGCCGCCATTGATGGTGGCCGAGGCGTTGTTGTTGTAGTGCGGCACGGTTTCCGGGCCGACGAACGGCACCAGCTTGCCCAGCGTGCTGAGCGGCACCATGCCGCCGGAAGCATTGCGCACATAGAGCCGTGAAATATCTGCGGCACCGGCACGTGAATCCTTGTCGGCCTGGATCGTCACCCGGAAGGTGCGGCCGAACAGGTTGAAGTCGTTCACGTAGAGCGAGCCGAGATAGATCTGCAGCGTGTTGAAGACGTCCGGCAGGTTGAGGCCGAGCAGCTTCGCCTTGGCGCGGTCGAGGTCGTAGTTGAACTGCGGCGTCGAGGTCGAGAACGGCGAGAACAGCTGCTGCGGATTGATTTCCGGCTGCTTGCGCGCCTCGGCGATCACCGCTTGCGTGGCGTCGTTGAGGGCCGTGCTGCCGCGGCCGGTGAGGTCCTCGACGACGAATTCGAAGCCGCCCGTGGTGCCGATGCCGGGGATGGAGGGCGGATCGAAGGAGAGCGCGAAAGCCTCCGGGATCTGCATCAGCTTGCCGCGCACGTCGGCGACGAGCTTGGAGGCGCTCTGGTCGGGGCCACGCTCTTCCCATGGCTTGAGGATGGCGAACTCGACCGCCGAGTTCGACTGCGCCGCGCTGGTCAGGAAGTTCAGGCCGCTGATCGAGCCGACGATGTCGACGCCGGGCGTCGCCTGCAGGATGTCGCGCGCCTTTTGTGCCACCGCATCGGTGCGCTCCAGAGAAGCCCCGTCGGGCAGTTGGATGACGACGAAGAAATAGCCCTGGTCCTCGACCGGAAGGAAGGTCGAGGGCAGCTTCTGCCAGACGAAATAGGTGGCGACCAGACCGGCCGCGAACAAGCCGAGCATGATCCAGCGCAGGCGGATCAGGAAGCGCACGCCATGGGCGTAGGCATGCGACAGTTTGTCGAAACCCGTATTGAACCAGCGGAACAGAACAAACTGCGTCTCGCCGCGATGCCGTAGGAAGGCAGCGCTGAGCGCGGGACTGAGCGTCAGCGAGTTGAAGGCGGAGATGCCGACGGAGATCGCCACCGTCAGCGCGAACTGGTTGTAGAGCTTTCCGGAAACGCCGGGAATGAAGGCAACCGGCACGAACACGGCCATCAGCACGGCGGTTGTCGCGATGATCGGACCCGTGACCTCGGCCATGGCGGCTTTTGTCGCCGCCAGTGGTTTCAGTCCGGCCTCGAGCTGTCGCTCGACATTCTCGACCACGACGATGGCGTCGTCGACGACGAGGCCGATCGCCAGCACCATGCCGAGCAGCGAGAGCATGTTGAGCGAGAAACCCATCATCTCCATGATGACGAGTGTCGCCACCAGCGACACCGGAATGGCGATGGTCGGAATGATCGTCGTGCGCCAGCTCTGCAGGAAGATGAACACCACCGCCACGACGAGCACCAGGGCTTCGCCAAGCGTGATCAGCACGTCATGCATCGAGGCCGAGACGAAGCGCGTCGTATCGTAGTGCATCGCATAGTCGACGCCCTTGGGGAAACGGGCCGACAGTTCCTGCATCTTGTCCTTGACGCGCTGCTGTAGATCGAGCGCGTTGGAGCCGGGCATCTGATAGACGGCGAGCACCACGGTCGGGTCCTTGCCGAAGAAGGCCGAGGACGAATATTGCAGGGCGCCAAGCTCGATACGGGCGACGTCGCGCAGCCGCACCAGCGAACCCGTATCCGTGTTGGCACGCACGACGATGTCGCCGAATTCCTTGGGGTCGCTCAACCGGCCGACGGCGTTGACCTGCATCTCGAAGGCGGTGCCGGCGGGCGCCGGCGACTGGCCGATCTTGCCGGCCGCCACCTGGACGTTTTGTTCGGCGATGGCGTTCTGGACGTCGACGGCGGTGATGCCGAGATTGGCGAGCTTGTCCGGATCGAGCCAGACGCGCATCGAATAGCGCCGTTCGCCGAAGATCTGCACGTCGCCGACACCCGGCAGCCGCTTCAGCGGATCCACCACCTGCAGATAGGCAAGGTTGGAGAGCGCCACCGGGTCGACGGAATGGTCGGGCGAGGTCAGGTTGACGATCAGGACGAAGTTCGGGTTCTGCTTCTTGATCGTCACGCCGCCCTGGTTGACGATCGCCGGCAGCGACGAGGCCGCCTGGGAAACGCGGTTCTGCACGTCGACGGCGGCAGTGCTCAGGGAATAGCCGACATCGAAGGTGATGGTGATGGTCGACGAGCCGTCATTGGAACTCGTCGACGACATGTAGGTCATGCCTTGCACGCCGTTGATCTGCTGCTCCAGCGGCGTCGTCACCGTGTCTGCCACCACTTGCGCGCTGGCGCCCGGATAGTGGGCGCTGACCACGACCTGAGGCGGTGTGATGTCGGGAAACTGCGAAACGGGCAGCAGGAAATAACAAATCGTCCCGGCGAGCACCATGATAATGGCGATGGCCGAGGCGAAGATCGGACGATGGATGAAGAAGTTTACCACGACACACACGCCTCTCCGGCCGCTCTTGCCCGCCCGAAGGCGCTGGCGACCCTGGACAATTGGCCGTGCCCGTTACGGGACCCTTCCCGTGAACGCAGCAACGGCACCTCGCGACGCTGCCCATCGGCGAGCGAGCGCAACATGTTCTCGAAGGCGCGGGGGTCGACCCCATCTGCTTTCATGACCAGCCGGATCATCGGATCCCGGACGGCCTCATCTATGGTAAGATCGCGGCGCTGTGGCATTGGCCGGCTCCTTGTCTGTCGATTCGCAGCCTATGCTCGCGAACCGTTTTTCATCTCTTCACCGGCCGAAGCCGCATGATTGGCAGTCTTTTCGTCCATCTCGATCTGGTAGGACCAGTTCACGACCTTGTTATTGACGACGGACGTTATAGGTGTTACCAGTAAGTAACATTCTGGAAGTTACAGACCGGTAACACCCTAGTCAAGAGGTGGCCGAGATTTTTTGGAAACGAAAAAGGAGATCATGATGACAGACGGCGTCGTGGAGCGCTCTCGTCCCCGGGATCGGATCCTGGAGACGGCGCGTGACATGTTCCACAAGCACGGCATCAAGGGCGTCGGCGTCGACGCCATCACCGAAGCTGCCGGCACGAACAAGATGACGCTCTATCGTCACTTTGAGTCCAAGGACGAACTGATCGTCGAATGCCTGCGCGCCAACGCGTTGAAAGCCGGCGCGATGTGGGAAACGTTCGAGGCCGAGCATCCGGGCGACAAACTCGCCCAGCTTCATGCCTGGGTCCGCAAGGCCGCTGCCATGCTCAACACCGACGGCCGCGGCTGCGACATGGCCAACGCCGCCGCCGAACTGACCGAGCCCGATCACCCGGCAAGGCGCGTGATCAAGGAACTCAAGGAAGCCCAGCGCGAACGCCTGGTCGGGCTCTGCCGGGATGCCGGAATCGGTCAGGCCGAACTTCTCGCCGATACGCTGTCGCTGCTGTTTGAAGGCGCGCGCGTCAGCGTGCAGACCGTCGGTGCCGAGGGCCCCAGCACGCAGTTCGTGCGTATGGCCGAAGGGTTGATCGTTTCCTTCAGGGGCACCGCGGCGGGCTGACGTCTGCCGGACTGCCAACGATCTGTGCGATTCCGTGACCGGACGGACCGGACCGCACGCTTTTGGCGCGGCGGCGTCGTAATTGCCGCGGATCAGAACGAAAAAAGCCCGCTGCCGGGAGGAGGTGGCAGCGGGCTCGATTTCGAACGTGGTGCGGGAGGAGGTGCACCCCATTCAGCGTCGGCATCGCATCTGGGAGGAGTAGATGGCCGACAACCAGAAACTACGAGTTGCCCAATGATTCGGCAACAATGAATTGTGCATAGCTGCTGTGCAGATTCGCCGTGGCGCCGCTTGAATTCGAGAAATGCGACCTCACTGCACCGGCACGTTTTCCCTGAAGATCAGTCGCGGCTCGATGAATTTGCGCGTGAGATAGGGCGCCGACGATGCGATCGAGCCGAGCAGTTGGATTACCGATTGCTCCGCGATCAGCCTGGCGTTCTGGTCGATGACGACGTCGGCGAGGTCGTCGACGAGATAGCCGCGTGTCTCCCTTGTCAGGTCGTGGCAGATGAACACCGGCTTGCGGTTGGGCCTGGCTTCCCGGATCGCTTTGGCAATGCCGGAGCGCCCGGCGCCGACGCAATAGATGCCGAGCAGTTCCGGCTCGTTGCGCAACGCCTTCATGGTTTCCGCATAGCTGGCATCGGGCTCGTCGTTGATCTCGACAGCGCTGCTGACGGTGAGATTGGGAAACTCCTCGCCAAGCACGGAGCGGAAGCCCATCTCGCGCTCTTCATGGCCGCGATAGGAGCGTGAGCCGACGACCATCGCCAGCTGCCCCTCGCGGCCGCCCAGCAAGCGTCCCATCAAAAGTGCTGCCGTCCGTCCCGCCACGCGGTTGTCGATCCCGACATAGGCCGAGCGGGGTGCGGCCGGAATATCGGACACCAGCGTCACCAGGCGGATGCCGGCCTCGACCATGTCGCGCAGGATGTTGCGTGTCCTGGGGTGGTCGACCGCGATGACACCGACGCCGTTGGCGCGCAGCGACAGCTTTTCGACCGCTGCCTGCAGGGCATTGGGCGAGATGCCGGCAAGATTGTGGATCCGGCAGGACGCCACAAGCGGTAGGCGCGATGCGTAGTCCTCGATATGCTTTGCCAGGTCCTGCATGAAGGCGTTGCTGCCGATCGGCAGGAAGAATTCGAGGTTTGCGGGTTTCGAGGGAAGCGTCACCTGGCCGGCGACCGGCAAATAGCCGAGCTGCTTGGCGGCCTCCATGACGCGTTGCCGGTTGGCGGCACTCGCTCCGGGCCGATTGTTGAGCACCCTGTCGACCGTTGCGGTCGACAGCCCGCAGTTCCTGGCGATGTCGGAGACGGTGGCCTTCATGCCGCGACCCTGTGCGTCGATGCCCCCTCAGTGCCCCGGCTTGCCGTCGGCGAGAGCGTCGCGGATGTCTTTGTCCGACATTCCGGTGATGATGCGCTCGACCTCCGTCACGGTTGTGGTCTTCGGATCGATGTCGTCTGCGACCACCTTGCCCCTGCGCATGACGACGATGCGGTCGACCACCTGGAAGACATGGTGGATGTTGTGCGCGATGAAGATGCAGGAGTGGCCGGAATCGCGGGCGTTGCGCACGAAGCTCAGCACGCCTTGCGTCTCGGCGACGCCGAGATTGTTGGTCGGCTCGTCGAGAATGATCAGGTCGCTGTCGAAATGCATGGCGCGCGCGATCGCGACCGCCTGGCGCTCGCCGCCGGAGAGCGAGCCGATCGGCGTCGTCGGCGGGATGTTCTTGGAGATGCCGACCTGTTTGAGCAGGTCGCGGGCGACCGTGTTCATGGCGTCCTGGTCCATGCGGTTGAGGAAGCGCGGCGGCTTGATCGGTTCACGACCCAGGAACAGGTTGCGCGCGATCGACAATTGCGTGACCAGGGCGGAGTCCTGATAGATGGTCTCGATGCCCTGGGCGATGGCGTCGCTGGTGCTGCGCAAGGTGACCTTCTTGCCGCGGATGAAGATGTCGCCGCTGGTCAGCGGCACCGCGCCGGAGAGAACCTTGATCAGCGTCGATTTGCCGGCGCCATTGTCACCCAGCAGGCCGACGATCTCACGCTCGTTGACATGGAAATTGGCGTCCACCAGCGCCTGCACGCGGCCATAGGACTTGCGGATGTTCTGCATGCGGATCAATGGCTCGGCCATGTTCAAGTCCCCGCCTGGTGCCGGCGTTCCAGCCATGAATGCAACGCCATCATGCCAAGGATGATCGCGCCGATGAAGATGTTGTAGGCAAGGCCGGGCACGCCGATCAGCACGATGCCGTTGCGCATCACGCGCAGGATCAGGATGCCGAGCACGGTGCCGATGATGGTGCCGCGCCCGCCGGTCAGCGCCGTGCCGCCGATCACCACCATGGCGATCACCTCGAGCTCATAGCCGGTGCCGCTGTTGGGGTTGGCGGCGGATGTGCGCAGCGAGGAGATGACGCCGGCAAGCGAAGCCATGAGCGACGACAGGACGAACAGGCCGACCTTGACGCCGTTGACATTGACGCCGCGGGCGCGCGCCGCGTTGGGATTGCCGCCCGCCGCCTGGATCCAGTTGCCGGTCCGGCTTTGCGTCAAGACGTAGCCGAGCGCGATCGCCGCGGCGATGAACCAGAACAGCGACATGTAGATGCGGAACGGCCCGATGAAGAAGTCGCCGACCAGCGCCTCCGCCAGCCAGCTGCCCTCGGCGCTCCAGGTGCGCTGCGGAAACCCGTCGGTGATGAAAAGCGCGCTGCCGCGCACCACCAGGAGCATGCCGAGCGTCACCAGGAAGGACGGGATCTTGAGCTGCGTGACGAACCAGCCATTGACCAGCCCGATCAAGGCGGCAACCACCAGCGCGATGACGAAGCCCATCTCCAGCGACGTGACGCCGGCATTGAACAGCGTCCACATCAGCACCGGCGAGAAGCCGAACAGCGACCCGACGGAAAGGTCGAATTCGCCCGACGTCATCAGCAGCGTCATCGCCAGCGCGATCAGGCCGAGTTCGACCGTGAAGGCAAGCGTGTTGGAGATGTTCTGCGGTGACAGGAAGTCGTGGTTGAAACCCCAGAAAACGGCGATCTCGACGATGAGCAGAACGAAGGGTCCGAATTCCGGCCGCGCGATCAGGCGTTGAGTGAGCGAATGATTTTCCACTGGGAACTCGCGACATGGTTGGAACGGGCCGCGACCACCACCGCATCGGGTGGACATGCCGCGACCATGAAGATATCTGGCGCCGTGCGAAATGCGCGGCGCCAGCGATCGCGGATTATTTGCCGGACAGGATCTTGTCGTAGACCGCCGCGGTGTCCTTCTCGTAGAGCGCGCCGGTGATGACGTTGAAGCCCGGAGGAATGCCGCTGGCCGCCATGTTGGCGAGCGACAGTGCCACATAGCTGGTCGCCTGCGGATCCTGCCACTGGCCGGCATTGACATAGCCGTTCAGCACTTCCTGGGTGGTGTCGAGCGAGTTGCCCCAGCCGACGACCGGGATTTCGCCCGGCTTGACGCCGACCTGGTCGAACACGCGCTTGATCGAACCGGTGACGAGGTCGCCCAGGCCGATGATGGCTTTGACCTTGCCCTTATGGGCGGTGAGGTAGTCGACCATGCGGTTGATCACCTCGGCCTGGTCGAGCGTCGCCTCGGTCACTTCATAGGTGATGCCGAGCGGTCCGAAGACGCTCTTGATGCCTTCCTCTTCCTGCACGCCGTAGGTGGCGCCGGGGATCTCGACCGGCATCCAGACGAAGTCGCCCTTCTTCACCAGGCCCTTGTCGACCAGGTACTGCGCCCAATGCTTGCCGAAGGTGACGTTGTCGCCGCCGACATAGGCGTTGAAATTGGCCTTGGGATCGGGCGTGTTGAAGTTGATGATCGGGACGTTGGCCGCGCGCGCTTCCTTGACGATCTCGACAAGGCTGCCCGGATCGGGGCTGGTGGTGACGATGCCGTCGGCCTTGGCCGAGAGGGCGGCGCGCACCGCTTCCTGCTGCGAGGCGACGTCTCCATTGTGGAACGAGGTGTTGACGGTGTTGCCGGTGTCCTTGGCCCATTGCTTGGCGCCGGCGAGGAAATAGGTCCAGACCGGGTCGGCCGGTCCGCCATGTGAAATCCAGTAGAACGTCTTGGCCTGCGCGGCAGCCGGAATGACCGTCAGCGCGATCAGCAGGCCGTAGAGCACAAGTCTTAATCTCGTCAGCATTTGATTTCCTCCCGGTTGAAGATGATCCGTCCCTTGTTCCGGCTTCAGCCGGATTGCGTCTTTTGCCAGCGCCGCTCGGATGCCTAAGAGCATTCCCTTTTTCGACGGATGGCAAGCCTCCATCTGCAGATGTAGTTGGCGCCTGACGGGGCGCCATCAACGACCCCATCAGATCGCATCAGTTGGGATGATTTTTTCCAGGCAGCCGGATGATTGGCGCCGAGGCTCAGCCGGGCGGATTGTCCTGGCCAGTTTGGGCGCTCACTGGGGGCAAAAGCCCCCGAAGAGCCGGTTAACAGGCTGTTGAAGAAGTGCTGGCGCAGTTGTTGGGAGCGTGATTCACTGATCCTGGATCGATTGGGGGTTCGTGGATGCGCGGATTGGACGAGCGGACAGGTTCGCTGTTTTCGTATGTCGACCTTGAGGAGCGCGTTCGAGGTGATCACCCGCTGCGCACGATCCGGGAGATCGTCAACGCAGCGCTTGCGGAGATGGACGGCGATTTTGCGGCGATCTACCCACCTGGGCTCGGCCGGCCGTCGATAGCGCCGGAGCGGTTGCTGCGTGCGATGCTGTTGCAGGCCTTCTACGGCATCCGCTCTGAGCGCCAGTTGATGGATCGGATGGAGTTCGATCTTCTGTTCCGCTGGTTTGTGGGTCTTGGCATTGATGATCCGGCTTGGGACCATTCAAGCTTCACCAAGAACAGGGAGCGTCTGCTCGAAGGCGAGATCGCGGCGAAGTTCCTGCGCGCGGTGCTAGCGCAGCCGAAGGTGAAGCGACTTTTGTCGTCGGACCACTTCTCGGTGGATGGGACGCTGATCGCCGCCTGGGCTTCGATCAAGAGCTTCCGCCGCAAGGATGGCAGCGACAACGATCCCGATGGCGCGGGTCGTAACGCCGAGCGCGGGTTTCATAAGGAGAAGCGCTCCAACGACACGCACCAGAGCACGAGCGATCCGCAGGCGCGGCTCTATAAGAAGGGCGACGGACAGCCGGCGAAGCTCTGCTACATGGGGCATGCGCTGATGGAGAACCGTCATGGGCTCGCGGTCGATGGTGGCATCACCCAGGCCACAGGCACGGGCGAGCGTGACGCCGCGCTCGCTATGTTGGATCGCAGGCCATCGCGACGGCGCATCACGCTGGGCGCCGACAAGGCCTATGACGTGCGTCAGTTCATCCAGGATCTGCGCGAGCGCAAGATCACGCCGCATGTCGCCGTCGATGGTCATCTCAGCAAGAACGGTAAGCCCCGCGTAACGGCAATCGATGACCGCACGAAGCGTCATCCGGGCTATGGAGCCAGCCAGCGCTGCCGCAAGCGGATCGAAGAGGTGTTCGGCTGGATCAAGTCTTCGGCCGGCATGGCCAAGGTCAAGCTGCGAGGATGCGCCCGTGTAAATGCTGCCTTCACCTTGGGCCTAGCGGCCTACAACCTGATCCGCCTGCCCAAGCTGCTGGCAGCGCCGGCATGAGCATCATGGGGCGTTGGCGGATCGTTGAGATGCCCGACTATGTCGAGGACTATCCCGACATGGTCGAGCCCGCTCACATCCTCTTTGAAGCCAACGGTTCCGGCGAATTCGCCTTCGGCTGCGTCACCGGACAGATATTTGGTGGCGGCGACGTCAACCATGTCGCCTTTGCCTGGCAAGGCAATGACGAAATGGACGAGGTTCAGGGCGACGGTTGGGCTGAAATCCAACCGGATGGCTCCATTATAGGCCAAATCTGCTTCCACAACGGTGATGAAACAGACTTCATCGCCCGCAAATGGACTTCTTCAACAGCCGGTTAGAGCAGGCCGGCCCTGGCGAGGTCACGCATCAAATGGCTGGCGCCGTAGGTCCAGTGCGGGCAATCGGGCGACAGCCGCACGCGGTTGACCAGCGCGCCGAATTTTTCCGACGAGATGGTGACGATGTCGCCGACCTTGTGCGTGAACCCCTTGCCCTTTTCGCCGCGATCCTTCGACGGCACGAACATCGTGCCGAGATAGAGCGCCAGCCCGTCCGGATACTGGTGGTGCGGCCCCATGGCCGCCGCAACCAGCTCCTCCGGCGAACGGCTGATCTCGGCCATCGAGCTTGCGCCCTCCAGCGAGAATCCATCGTCGCCCTCGACCTTCAGGCGCACGACGGCCTGCTTCACATCGGCGAGGGAGAACGTGTCGTCGAACAACCGGATGAAAGGGCCAAGCGAAGCCGAGGCGTTGTTGTCCTTGGCCTTGCCGAGCAGCAGCGCCGAGCGCCCTTCGACGTCGCGCAGATTGACGTCGTTGCCGATGGTGGCGCCGACGATCCTGCCGCTTGAGGCGGCGATCATGGCAATCTCCGGCTCCGGATTGTTCCAGGTCGACACCGGGTGGAGGCCGACATCGGCGCCGAAGCCGACCGACGCCATGGGCTGGCACTTGGTGAAGATCTCGGCATCGGGCCCAATGCCCACTTCCAGATATTGCGACCAGGCGCCGCGCGAAATCAGCTTGGCCTTGATCTCCATCGCCTCGGGCGAACCGGGCTTGAGCTTCGACAGGTCGTGGCCGATCAGACCGGCAATGTCGGCGCGGATAGCGTCGGCCTTTTCCGCCGAGCCGCGCGCCTGTTCCTCGATCACCCGTTCGAGCAGGCTGACGACGAAAGTGACACCGGATGCCTTGATCGCCTGCAGGTCGACCGGAGACAGCAGAAATGGTTTTGCCGGATCGCGCATGGCTTCGAAACTGTTGGCCGCAATGTCGTCGAGCAGGCCGACCGGCCTGCCCTTGGCCGAACGCACATGGCCGGCCGGATCGGCCAATTCGCAAACGTCGCGCACCGTGGGCGCCGCGCTCGACGTGATGTCGAAAACCGTGCCGTCGCGCACGACAACCACCACGGGATGCGAGACATCGCCGCTCCTGGCGCGCCCGACAAATAGGCCTTCTGCGGGCAGATGTGTCGGGTTGGTCATGCGGGCGGTTCCTCGGTCATCGCTGCGGTTTGCCGGATTGGCGCGGCACTTTCACCGGATTCCTGCCAAAGGTCTATCCCTCTTTGGGTGGTCCACTTGCCGTGTTGTCTGTGAGAGGCCGATTTGCGACTGCGGCGACGACGCTTCGACCTGTGGCATTCCGTACTTGAATTTGTTCCTGTTTTGTTCTAGATTGGGCGATCGGATACAAGTGCCGGACGAGATCAGTTGTGAGTGGGCAGCCTGCATTCGGGACAGCAAGGAACGGCCAGACCTTTTTCCGATGGGAGGAGGCCGAGCGACATTTTCATAATCGAATATTCTTCGCTATCCTTGCTGAGAGTGCGACCGCGGCCATGGTCGCGCGAAAGGCTGTCGCCTTGAGTGGAGAGTTCGAACTACAGGGTCGGTTCGTTCCGGAAAAGCACATCCATATCTCGCTCGTCGGTCTCGGCGACCATCATGAATTTCCAGAAGAGCTGGTTGAAATCGCCCGGCATATAGGCTCGATGATCGTTGCAAGACCTTTCGAGGTTTCCTTCAATCGGTTGGCGGCTTTTGGTGGTGGTGCTCTGGTTCTGCGTAGCAGCGACGGCAATCCGGCGCTGCAGACGTTCTGGCGTGATCTCACCGCGGTGATTTCCGACAGTCCGCTGAAGCCTTTCGTTACGAAATCCATCGAACCGCACGTCACATTGCTTCGCGACGAAGTGCGTGTTCCCAGGATACGCGAACGATCAATCGATCCGGTCGGCTGGACTGTGCGGGATTTTGTGCTGGTCCACAGTCTTATTCGGAAGCGTGTCTACAGAGTGCACGGGCGTTGGGAACTGAACGGCCAGGACGATGCCCGGCCCGCGATCTAGAGGTTGGTCATCGTAGCCCGCGCGCACCCATCCTGACAGCGCCATGTCAGCTATCGAACGGTCCGGCAATGGTCGGCCAGCAGGCGGTTCCCTATTTGCAATGGGTCTGAACAGGAGGAACACAAATGACCACAGCGGAAATTGCCAAGGATTTCACCGAGCTTCTCAAGCAGGGCGACAATGAAGGCGCTGCCGAGAAGTACAATGCCGACGATATCACCAGCTACGAAGCCATGGAGGGGCCGATGGCCGTCAGCCACGGCAAAGCGGCTCTCAAGGAGAAGAGCCGGTGGTGGCAAGAGAACAACGAAGTCCATGGCGGCTCGGTCGAGGGTCCCTATGTCAATGGTGACCAGTTCGCGGTGCGCTTCACGTTTGACATAACGCCCAAGGCCACGGGCCAGCGTGTTACCATGGATGAGGTCGGCCTTTACACGGTCAAGAACGGCAAGATCACCGAAGAGCGATTCTACTATTGAGCTACCGGGCCGGAACGATCGGTTCCGGCCCACTTCGCGCCTACGATTTGCTGGCAAAGCGGGAAGGGCGGTTTTAGGCTGTGGGCGGATTCGACTGTCAGCCAGAGGACCACGCTTTGACGATCACCATGTACGGCATCACCACCTGCGACACGATCAGGAAGGCGCGCGTCTGGCTGGAGAGCCATGACGTTGCCTATCGGTTCCACGATTATCGCGCGCAAGGGATCGAGGCAGACAGGCTGAATGGCTGGGTCGGCAAGGTCGGCTGGGAGAAGCTGCTCAACAAGGGCAGCACGACCTTTCGCGAACTGCCGGAGGCGGACAGGCAAGGCCTCGACGAGAAGAAGGCGAAAGCGCTGATGCTGGCCAGGCCGACGATGATCAAGCGTCCGGTGCTGGAAGTCGGCGACAGTATCCTCGTCGGGTTCAAGCCGGATGTTTATGAAGGGGCGGTGGGCGGGAAGTAGACCCGACTCTCACCCCCGCCGCGATCCTTCGCGCCCCCTTCTGTCCCGCCGGCGCCTCGATGGTATGCGTGGGCTCGCAAATACCCCGCCAGCGCCACGGCGTTGTTATGCGCTTCGTCATGGGCGCCATAGAGCAGCGTCACCTTGCCGTCGCCGAGCAGGGCGCGCAATTGCGCCACCGCCTTTTCATTCCCATCCAGCTCGCCACGATACCGCTTTTGGAATTCCGCCCAGCGCGCCGGCTCATGCCCGAACCATTTGCGCAGTTCGTCGCTCGGCGCGATCTCCTTGAGCCACAGCGCCAGCGCCGCATCCTTCTTGGCGACGCCGCGCGGCCATATCCGATCCACCAGCACCCGCTGGCCATCGTCCTTCCCGGGTGCTTCGTAGACGCGCTTGACCGCGATGTCGAAGGCCATCACACCTCCGCTGGCTACAGCCCCTGGGCCCACTCGCCCTTGCGCATCACCGGCACGCGGCTGCCATCCCTGGCGACGCCGTCAATGTCGATCTTGTCCGACCCGATCATCCAGTCGATGTGGATGAAGCTCTTGTTGCCGCCGCGCGCCGCGATTTCGTCCTGGGTGAGCGAGGCGCCGTCGACGAAGCACTTCGAATAGCACTGGCCCAGCGCGATATGGCAGGCGGCGTTTTCATCGAACAGCGTGTTGAAGAACAACAGGCCGCTGGCCGAGATCGGCGAGGAATGCGGCACCAGCGCCACCTCGCCGAGGCGGCGCGCGCCTTCGTCGGTGTCGAGCACTTTCTTCAGCACGTCCTCGCCTTTCGAAGCCTTGGCCTCGACGATCCTGCCTTCCTCGAAACGCACCGAGATGTCGTCTATCAGCGTGCCCTGATAGGACAGCGGCTTGGTCGAAGAGACATGGCCCTCGACCCGCCTCGCATGCGGCGTGGTGAAGACCTCCTCGGTCGGGATGTTGGGATTGCAGGTGATGCCGTTCTTGGCGGTCGAGGCGCCGCCCATCCACTCATGGCCATCGGCCAGCCCGACCGTCAGGTCGGTGCCCGGTCCGGCAAAATGCAGCGAAAGGAAATTATGCTCGTTCAGCCATTTGGTGCGCTCGGCTAACGCTGCGTTATGCGCCTTCCAGTTGCCGATCGGATCCTCGACGTCGACGCGCGAAGCGGAGAAGATGGCGTCCGCCAGCTTCGCCACCGCGACATCGTCGGGCTCGCCCGGAAATACCTGTTTTGCCCAGGCCAGATCCGGATAGGCGACGATGTTCCAGTTGATGTCGAAGCCGGTGATCTTCTCCAGCGCCGGCTGGTAGGCCATCGAATTGGCTTTGTTGGCGCGCGCCACCTTCGCCGGGTCCTGCGCCGACAGCAGCGACGGATCCTCGCCGCGCACGGCAAGCCTGGCGGCGTTGTTGGAAAAGGCCTTCGCCATGCCTTCATAGAGCCAGCCGGCGGCGCGGTCGAAGCCGGCGTCGGCGCCAAAACGGTAGCGCGCCAGCGTCATCTCGTCATCGTTGAAGATCGGCGTCACCAGCCCCGCGCCGGCCTTGTAGGCATGCTCGACGATGCGCCTGGTCAGCGGCAGCGCCGCGATCGACGATGTCAGCACCAAATCCTGTCCGGGCTGCAATTGCAGCCCGACCTTGATGGCGACCTCCGCCAGCCTGTCGAGCTTCACCGGGTCGATCGTTGCGGAAACGCCGCGCGAATGTGTGGTCATGATCCTGCCTGTCGTAGTGGGATGTCTGATTGAACATAGACCGGTGCCGCGTTGCTTTCCACCGCGATCGCGCCGCTGGGCCCCCCGACCGACGATCCGAACTGCGCCATCGTCGCCGCGATCTCTTCCTTGATCCAGATTTTGAAGTCCCGGACCTTGCGGCTCTCGGCCTTGGTGGTGGAGGTCACCAGCCAGTAGCCGAGTCCGCTCTGGGCGCGGATTCCGAACGGTGCCACCAGCCGCCCGTCGGCCAGCGCATCGGCCGTCAGCAATTGCCAGCCCAGCATCACGCCATGGCCGGCGATTGCCGATTCCAGGCACAGCATCGGGTCGGTGAAGCGCGCGCCTTTCTGGAAGGTGACGGGTTGAACGCCGGCGGCCGCGAACCAGCTTTCCCAGTTGATCATCGCCCGCTCGTCGGTGATGGCGCAGGTCTGCGCCAGGTCGCCGATCGACTTCAGTTTTCTTGCAATGCCAGGCGCGCAGACCGGGAAGACTTCCTGCGCCAAAAGCAGCTCCGCCTTTCCGCCCGGCCATTTGCCGTCGCCAAGCCGGATGGCGATGTCGACGTCCGAGCGATCGAGATTGGCCAGCCGCACCGAGGCATCGATGCGCAACAGTACGTTGGGATGCCGGTCGAAGTGCCGCGACAGCCGTGGCAACAGCCATTTGGAGGCGAAGGCCGGTGCCGCCGAAACGACCAATGTGCATTGGGTCGCCTCGTCGGCCAGTGCCACGGCCTGGGCAAGCTCGCGAAATCCAGCGCCAAGGCGGGCCGCGAAGACCGCGCCGAATTCGGTCAGCACGAGACCGCTCGTCGTGCGCTCGAACAGTGCCTGGCCGAGCTGTTTTTCGGTGCGGCTGATCTGCTGGCTGACGGCGCTGACAGAAACATTGAGTTCGCCGGCGGCGGTCGTGAGCGAGCCGAGACGGGCGACGGTTTCCACGGCGCGAAGGCCGTTGAGATGAACGCGGTTGAGTATGGCCATTTGAGATTTTCTAAACCGATCCGGCCGAAATCTCAATTGAAAGAGATATAGAAACGGCGGACTTTATGGATGGAGACAGGCCCTATGGAGCCGGAAATGTTGAGGATATTGTTGTCGCTGAAGGTCCTGTTCGCCGCCACTTCTTCCGACGACACGCGCTGCGACATCGATACGCTGAGATGGCTGACCGATCCGCTTGCGCATCCGGCGCTTGACGCTATGTCGGAGCGCGAGCTCGGTGATGTGCCGTTCCGGCTGACGGCGCGCCGGACCGTGCATGAGACCGTTTCACTGAGCGCCGGTTTCGGCGGGCGCTGCTGAGCGCGATCAGGGCACTGAACTGGCCCAACATAAGGCGGATTGTTTCATCCGCCCGCACATTTATTGTGCACTGCAATGACTTCGCCCCAATCGACAGCGCTGCGTTACGCCTTCGCCGGAATGATCGCCATGGCGGTGGCCATGGGCATCGGCCGCTTCGTCTACACGCCGATCCTGCCCGGCATGATGGAGGAACTGCATCTGTCGCCGGCCGATGCCGGCTGGATCGCCTCGGCCAACTATCTCGGCTACCTCGTCGGCGCGTTGGCGGCGGCGGGTAACTGGGCGCATGGACGCGAGCGTTTGCTGATGCTCGTCGCCCTCGGTGCCAGCGCCATGCTGGCCGCCCTGATGGGGTTGACCGACACCATGGCCGCCTTTCTCGCCATCCGTTTTCTGGCCGGTCTGGCGAGCGCCTTCGTCATGGTGTTCATGGCCAGCATCGTTTTCAGCCATATCGCTGCGGCCGGGCGCGGCGACTTGCAGGCCTGGCATTTCGGCGGCGTTGGCCTCGGCATCGCGATATCGGCGGCGATGATGGCCGTACTGGTCAGGGGGCACGCCGGGTGGGCGCAGGGCTGGCTGTGGTCAGGTGCGATTTCGGCTTGCGGCTTCGTCGCCGTGGCGCTGCTGGCAAACCAGGGTCCGCTCACCAATGGCGAAGCCCTCCCTGAACCGGCGCTGCCGAAAGACCGGTCGCTGATGAAGGTGATCGTCGCCTATGGTCTGTTCGGTTTCGGCTATGTGGTGACGGCGACCTTCCTCGTCGCCATTGTCCGGCAAGGCGGCGGCAGCCGCGTCTTCGAGGCCGTGGTGTGGATGGTTGCCGGCCTTGCCGGTTTCCCTTCGGTCTGGCTGTGGCAGAAGATAGCGGCGCGGATCGGGCTCTATGCCGCCTATGCCTTGGGATGCTTCGTCGAAGTTGTCGGCGTTACCGCGAGCGTCGCCGCCGGCGGGCGCACGGGGCCGCTGCTTGGGGGCGTGCTGCTCGGCGGCACCTTCATTGCCATCACGGCACTTGGTCTGCAGGCGGCGCGGCAGCAGGCGCCAGGGTCGCCCCGGCGCGTCTTTGCCCTGATGACCGCCTCCTTCGGTCTTGGCCAGATCATCGGCCCGATCGCGGCCGGGCTTCTGGCGCAGGCGTCGGGCGATTTCTTCCTCGCCTCCATCGTCGCCGCGGCCGTCCTGGTCGTCTCCGGGGCCGTCACATGGTCGGCTGCGCCAAAATCGCCATGATTTGCCGTCTTGCTCCGCGCCTGAGATCGGGCAGGCATTTTCTTTCCCCCTAATGTGTGACTTTATGCCCGCCGAACCCACCTGATTTGCGCATAGATCGAGGAATTCGCCACAGTGTTCGTATCCTTCTTCCCGCAGCCGAAGCTCTTCTTCTCTTCGGCCGCCATCTGGAGCCTTGCGGCGATCCTGTTCTGGTTTTTCGGCGGGGAGCAGTTGGGAGGCCTTGTGGGCCTTCCGCCGGCAGCCGCCGATGCGGCGCCCATCATCGGTATCGCCGTGCTGGCGTCGAAACCGTTCATCTGGTTTTATATCTATTTCGCGCTGTGCGTGGCCATCTTCTACGCGTTCTGGAGCTGGTATTCGCCGCATCCATGGCAGCGCTGGTCGATCCTGATGACGGCGGTAATCCTGTTCTTCATCTATTTCAATGTGCAGGTCAGCGTGGCCGTCAACGCCTGGTACGGTCCGTTCTTTGACTATGTACAGGGGTTGATGTCGGGGACCGGAAAGTCGACGAACGCGGAGTTCTATATCGGATTGGCCGACTTCTCATGGTTGGCGCTGGTCGGCATGAACGTGCAGGTGGTCAACGCCTTCATCGTCAGCCACTGGATCTTCCGCTGGCGCACGGCCATGAACAATTACTTTATCGAGAACTGGAGCAGGCTGCGCCATATCGAGGGCGCCTCGCAGCGTATCCAGGAAGATACGATGCGGTTCTCTCAGATCATGGAGGATCTCGGTTCCAGCTTCGTTCAGTCGATCATGACCCTGATCGCCTTCCTGCCGGTCATGATCCAGTTGCAGGCCCATATCAGCGAACTGCCGATCCTCGGCGCGATCCCGCAGCCATTGGTGGTCGCGGCACTTGCCTGGTGTCTGTTCGGCACGATCTCGGTGATGATTGCCGGCATGAAGCTTCCGGGGCTGCAGTTCCGCAACCAGCGCGTCGAAGCCGCTTACCGCAAGGAACTGGTCTATGGCGAGGATCATGCGGACAGGGCGCAACCCGCCACCACCACCGAGCTGTTCGCCAATGTCCGGCACAATTATTTCAGGCTCTATTTCCACTACATCTATTTCAACGTCGTCCGGTACACCTACCTGCAGGCCGACAATATTTTCTCGCTGTTGATCCTGGGTCCGTCGCTGGTCGCGCACAAGATAACGTTCGGTGCGCTGAACCAGATCTCCAATGCCTTCGGCAAGGTGACGGGTTCGCTGCAATTTCTGCTCACCTCGTGGTCGACGATCGTCGAACTGCAGTCCGTGCACAAACGCCTGCGCGCCTTCGAGGCGACGCTGCTGGGTGAGCCGCTGCCGGATATCGATCAGCGTTATCTGGCAAGGCATGGCGCCGAAGATCCGGCTTGAGGATGCTCTGACGAAAGACGGGTTGGCGGTTCAACCGCCAACCGAGGCCTGCTTCTGGACGCCATCCTGCCGCGAAACATAATCGCGAAAACTGATGCATTCGACATCTGATTTGACGCAGACCTCGCCGGCAAAGCGTTCCAGCGCGTTCCAGTAGGCGCCGTCATTCATCAGCGTGAAGTGGAAGCCGAGTTCCAGCGGAATGCGCTTGCCCTGATATTGTGCGTCGAACGCAGCGCGAAACGCCTGATAGGTCCGGTCCGCGAACTCGCCGGCCTTGCTCGGCCGCTCGAAGCCGCCGGAATGCCTGATATAGAGATTGTAGTCCATGGCGATCACCGGCCGCGATGTCGGTCCCTCCGGGATTAGCGGTAGGGAAAAACGGGTGATGCCGCCGACGGTCGGCGGCAGGGCAGGGCCCTTTGAAACGCCGCTGGCGTCGAATTGATAGCCGGCCGCCGGCAGTGCCTCGTAAAGCGCTTTGCCTGTCGACAGATACGGTGCCCGGAAACCCACCACCGCATGCCGCGCGAAATCACGCCAGCCCTCGGGTTCGGGCGCAATGCCGTTGATCGCATAGGCGTTCTCGAGAATGTGCTCGAAGGAGCCGAACTCTTTCAGCCAGTCGGCCTTGGTCCAGTCCTTGCCGTCGAAATGGCCGCAGACGTGGCTGGCGATGTCGTGGCCCTCGTGGGCAGCGAGGCCGATCTGTTCCAGCCGCTCGGCCACTTCCTGCCTGGAGACGGCAAAGCCGATGTTGGATTTGCCCGCGCTCTTGCCCGGCGCGGTATATTGGCCGCGTGTCTCGGGCGACAGGAGGAAGACGCAGGACAGGAAATAAGTAAAATGCGCACCGGTGCGCTGGGCCAGCGCCCTGCTGCGCTTCCACTGCGCGATGTCGCGCGCACTGTCGAAGGAGATGATGACGACCTGCTTCGGCCTTGCCGGTGCTGGTGGCGCGGGCGGATCGGCCAGGGCCGCGCCGGCGGTGGCGAACGAGGCAAGCGAGAACGCGACAGCGCGGGACAAACAAGGCATCGGCAAATTTACGGGCTCCGGGTGGTCGGCAAGCCGGCTATCGCGCAAATGTGGCGCCGGTGCGATTGGGGTTTTCGTTGGTTTGCCCCGGCAATAGCCGATTTTCCGCTCGAACCCCTTCCATGCCGACAAAATTTCGCTAAAACGCGGGCTCATGAACCGCCCCGGCCCGGGGCAGGAATGGCTTGATTGATGTCCGACGACAGTTTTATCCGCGAAGTCAATGACGAGATGCGTCGCGAACAGGCGCAGAAGCTGTGGGACCGTTTCGGCCCGGCCTTGCTTGTGATTGCCATCCTGGTGGTGCTCGGTACCGCCGCCTTCGTCGGCTATCGCTATTGGGACGAGACACGTGCCAACCGCTCCGGCGACGCCTTCTCGCAGGCGCTGAAGCTTGCCAATGACGGCAAGAACGATGATGCGCTGGCCGCGCTCGTTCAGCTGGAGAAGGATGGCTACGGCGCCTATCCGCTGCTCGCCCGCATGCGCGCCGCGACCGTCAAGGCCAACAAGGGCGACGTCGATGCCGCCGTCAAGGATTTCGACGATGTCGCCGCCGACACCGCTATTCCCCAGGGTCTGCGCGACATGGCGCGGCTGAGGGCGGCGCTCCTGCTCGTCGATCACGGCTCCTTCGCCGACGTGTCGAGCCGCGTCGAGGCGCTGACATCGGACACCAACACGCTGCGCCACAGCGCGCGCGAGGCGCTCGGGCTTGCCGCCTGGAAGGAAGGCAAGACCCAGGACGCGCTGAAGCTGTTCGACCAGATCGCCTCCGATGACGGCGCCCCGCGCAACACGCGCGAGCGGGCGACCTTGATGTCCGAGCTGATCCGCGGGTCGGGCAGTGCATCGTGACCTTCAAAGTCGCCATCATAGGCAGACCTAACGTCGGCAAATCGACGCTTTTCAATCGGCTGGTGGGCAGGAAGCTGGCGCTTGTCGACGACACGCCGGGCGTTACCCGTGACCGCCGTGTCCATGCCGCCAAGCTTTACGATCTTCATTTCGATGTCATCGACACAGCGGGCTTCGAGGATGCCGGCGCTTCGACCTTGCCGGGACGCATGCGCGCGCAGACCGAAATCGCCATCCGCGAGGCGGATCTGATCTTCTTCACCATCGACGCCAAGTCCGGCCTGTTGCCGGATGACAGGACCTTTGCCGAGATCGTGCGCAAATCCGGCAAGCCGGTCGTGCTCGTTGCCAACAAGGCCGAGGCGAAGGGCGCCCAAGGCGGCATGCTGGAAGCCTGGGAGCTCGGGCTTGGCGAGCCGATCCCGGTTTCGGCCGAACATGGCCAGGGCATGCCCGACCTGCGCGACGCCGTGATCGAAGCACTTGGCCAGGCGCGCGCCTTCGGTGAAGACGAGGACGGCGAAGACGAAGAAGCCGCCGCCAACGAAGTGCTGATCGGCGAGGACATCGCCGATCCGGATGCAGAGCCGGCCTATGACGACACCAAGCCGATGCGCATCGCCGTCGTTGGCCGTCCTAACGCCGGCAAGTCGACGCTGATCAATGCACTGATCGGCGAGGAGCGGCTGCTGACCGGACCGGAAGCCGGCATCACCCGCGATTCCATCTCCGTCGACTGGGACTGGCGCGGCCGCCGCATAAAACTGTTCGACACGGCCGGCATGCGCCGCAAGGCCAGGATCCACGAGAAGCTGGAAGTGATGTCGGTGCAGGATGGCTTGCGCGCCATCCGCTTCGCCGAGATCGTCATCATCGTGCTCGACGCCACCATTCCTTTCGAGAAGCAGGATCTGCAGATCGCCGGCCTGATCATCCGCGAGGGCCGGGCACCGGTGATCGCCTTCAACAAATGGGACCTCATCGACAACCCGCAGGAGCTGTTGGCCGAACTGCGCGAGAAGACCGAGCGGCTGTTGCCGCAGGCGCGCGGCATTCAGGCCGTGCCGGTCTCGGCCGAGACCGGACGCGGCCTCGACAAGCTGATGGATGCGGTGCTGAAGACGCACAAGGTCTGGAACAGCCGTGTTTCGACGGGCAAGCTCAACCGCTGGCTCGAAGCCATCCTGACGCATCATCCGCCGCCCGCCGTTGCCGGGCGCCGGCTGAAGGTCAAATACGTCACCCAGGCCAAGACGCGGCCGCCGGGCTTCGTGGTCCAGTGCTCGCGGCCGGACGCGATGCCGCAAAGTTATGTCCGCTATCTATCCAACAGCCTGCGCGAAGCCTTCGACATGCCGGGCGTGCCGATCCGCATCGCGCTGCGCACTTCAGACAACCCCTTCGCTGGCAGGGCGAAGAAGCGCTGAGGCGCGGCTCGGCAACGCTTAAGCGACTTTCAGCAGGTTCTCTTTCGTCTCGGCGCCCTCAGGCAACGCCTCGAACGCCGATTGGAGCAGGATGTCGGCCAGCCGCGCCGCGACCGGATCGATCTCGGCATCCTTCTGATGCAGGTGCAGCGCCATCTTCGGCAGCGGCGGCAACCCGAGCACTCCGGGCGCGAGCGCCCTGACATTTGCGGGCAGGCCGATATCGGTGCGGATCGTCAGCCCGAGGCCTGCCGCCACCGCCGCCCATATGCCGCCAAGACTAGGGCTGGAGAACGCCATGCGCCAGGGCCGCCCGGCACGATCCAGCGTCTCGGTCGCCACGGTGCGCAGCAGGCAAGGCGCCTCGAACACAACCAGTTGCAGCGTCTCGTCAGTGTGTGAGCCTGCCTCCATCGGTTTTGCCGGGCCGATCCAGCGCGCCTGCACGTCGGCGACATGACGGCTGTATGGCAGCTTCGTGCCGTCATGCCAGGCGAGCGCGATGTCGAGATTGCCGGAGAGGATACGCTCGGCCAATTCGTGGCTGCGCCCGATCCGTGCTTCGATCCGAACCTTGGGATGGGCACGGGCGAAGCGGGCGAGCACTTCCGGCAACACGGCCTCGCCGAAATCCTCCTGCAGGCCGAGCCGCACCCAGCCCTCCAATTCGACGTCACGGATGGCCAACGCTGCCTCGTCATTGAGCTCGATCAGGCGCCGCGCATAACCGAGCATCGTCTCGCCGGCTTCGGTCAGGGACAGGCCACGCCCTGCCTTGCGGAAGATCGGCGTATCGGCCTGCTCCTCCAGTTTCTTCAACTGTGCGCTGACGGCGGAGGTCGAGCGGCCAAGCCGCTCGGCTGCCCTGGCGAAACTTCCCAGTTCCATCCCGGTGATGAAAGTTCTCAGCACGTCAAGATCGAATGTGACACGTCGCATCGGATCGTCCTTGTTTTTAGGATTATTAATCAAAAACTTCCTGATTTTATGGATGAAGCTATGACGCTACATCCATCCCGTCAAGGCCGCTCGACCGGCGTCACGGGAATGGAATCATGTCTGCCACCGTCATTCGCAACGATTGCCAGCCATCCGGGCGAGGCGCCGCCACCACCCCGGCCGGCCGGACCTTCGGGCCTAATCATCGCTGGAAGGTCCTGGGTATCGGGGTTGCCGCGAACGCCGGTTTCTCGGCCACTTTCTCGGGCATACCGGCCACGGCGGTCGTGCTTCGCCAAGGCTATCACTTGAACAATGCCGAACTCGGCCTGGCGCTCGGCCTTCTCGGGCTGGGGGTTGCGCTCAGCGAACTGCCATGGGGTCTGCTCACCGACCGCTGGGGGGATCGCCGCGTGCTTCTGATCGGGCTTGGCGCGACGGCGGCGTGGCTGCTTGCGATGGCGATGCTCGTGGTGCCGACAAGGGCGGGCATTCCCGATGTCACGCTGCTGGCGGCAAGCCTGCTCGTCACGGGACTGCTCGGCGGCAGTGTCAACGGTTCGAGCGGTCGGGCCATCATGGCCTGGTTCAGCGAGAATGAGCGCGGTTTTGCCATGAGCATCAGGCAGACGGCGGTGCCGCTTGGCGGCGGCCTCGGCGCGCTCGTCCTGCCTTCGCTTGCTCTGGCTTCCGGTTTTGCCGCGGTGTTCGGGCTCCTGGCGGCGGCGTCCGCTCTCTCCGCCCTGTTCGCCTGGCGTTGGCTGCACGAACCGCCGACGGCGGGTGGCGGCCACGCCGTTCCGTCTGGCGTGGCCGGTCCGGCACCGTTGCGCAACACAGAGGTCTGGCGCATCTCGACCGCCATCGGCCTGCTCTGTTTTCCGCAAGTGGCGGTCCTCACTTTCGCATCGGTGTTCCTGCACGACTTTGCCGGACTTGGCACGACGGCGATCAGCACCAGCCTCGCCGCGGTACAGGTCGGTGCCATGGTCATGCGCGTCTGGAGCGGCCGCTTCACCGACCGCCACGGCAACCGCCGTCAGTTTCTTCGCTTGTGCAGTGCGCTGAGCGCCCTGGCCTTCGTGATGCTCTGGGTGCTGGTTCTGGCCGTACCCGCAATGCCTGGCAGCCAATCCGTCCTGATCGCCGTCCTGCCCTTGGTGCTTGTCGTCGCCGGCATCTCGGTCTCCGCCTGGCACGGCGTTGCCTATACCGAGCTTGCCACGCTGGCCGGTGCCGGCCATGTCGGAACCGCGCTCAGCCTCGCCAACAGCTTTGTCTTCGTCGGCTTCTTCCTGGTGCCGGTAGCCATTCCGGGGCTGCTGCACCTCTGGTCCTGGCCCGGCGTCTGGCTGTCGGCCGCGGTTTGCGCGCTGATCGCCTGGCCGATCTTCCTGCCGCGGGCCTGAGTTCCCGCCGCAAAACCGCCCGACTTCGAAGCCACGACCTTGAGCCGACCGGGAAAACCCGACCGATCCCGTTAACGTCCCATCAAGGTTAATGCATCATTTTGCTCTCCAGTGGGGTCAGTTGCGTTCCTGGAGAGAGTTCCGTGCATCGACGTGTGTTGAAGCGGCTGATGGCCGCCGCCGGTGAGAAACGCAGCCTTGTGTCTCCGTTCATCCTCGGTCTCGGTATCTGGATCGGCTTTCCGACCGTCGCCGCCTACCAGGACATGACCAGCCTCGTTTCCGGCCTTGAATCGCCGACCGCGCGCTGGAACTCCTATGTCGAGAAATCCGTCGCCGGTTCGGTCCACGCGGCCGAGATGCCGTTCGTCGAGTCCGACATCACCGGCTCGATCTCGGGTTCCGGCGTTCGCCTTCCCGGCATCGGCTCCGTTTCGTTCCGCGGCAAGGGCGGCAAGGTCAGCGGGTCGCCCGACGAGGATCGCGTTGTGCGCGCCGACAAGAAGGGCCGCATCGTCCAGGTCTCTCCCGTAGCGCCGCCGAAGAACTTCAATGCCGGCTCGATCTTCCAGCGGACCTCCTCGCTGATGCGGCCGAGCATGGACAGCGACTTGAAAATGGCATTCGCCAAGCCTCAGATCAAAGGCAAGGAAATCCAGATCGCCGCCGCCTTCCACGCGCGTGAGGACAGGAAGCCGGATCCCGGCGTGCCGGCCATGCTTGCAGCCCTGGTCAACAACGACCATCCCGATGTGCTGGCGACCGCTTACGCACAATCCGCGCCGGACTATGCCAAGGCCTCGCCCTTTGAAGCCCTGCTTCAGGACGAGCAGCCCAACAGCGGCCGCTTCATTCCGCCGATGGCCAAGGGCGACCACGCCTGGATCCAGAATCCGCTTCCTGCCGGCGTCTTCTCCAAGCCGGAGCAGAAATGCCTGGCCAACGGCATCTATTTCGAGGCACGCGGCGAAGCAGTGCGCGGCCAGGCCGCCGTCGCCCAGGTGATCCTCAACCGGGTCCGCAATCCCGCCTATCCCAATTCGATCTGCGGCGTCGTCTACCAGAACGACAACTGGTTCAACCGCTGTCAGTTTTCATTCGCTTGCGACGGCAGGAAGAAGCGCATCGACAATCCTGTCGCCTACCAGACCGCGCAGGACATCGGCATGGCCGTCACCGCCGGCAAGATCTTCATTCCGGAAGTAGGATCGTCCACCCACTACTATGCCAATTATGTCCATCCCGGCTGGGCGCGCACAATGCAGAAGATGACCAAGATCGGCCTGCATATCTTTTACCGGACCTATGGTGGCGGCTGGAGTTGAGCGGCCCGCCGCCCGCCGTTCTTTCGCGCGGTCGCACGGTCGATCGGAGAGCCATTGTCTGGGGGATTCGCGCGGCGCATCCCCCTGATCGCCGCGGGCACGATGTCGCACCTTCCTAGTACATTGATTTTATTGTCTAAAATACACAGCTCGGAAGTTCCGTCCGTGGCTTGACGGGCGCAAACCCTCTAACTATGTTGCCGGCGACTTTAGAAGCGGACGGACGGTGACGGTCTGCCCGGGCAGGGGGTTGCGATGGCCGAAAAAAAAGGGCCAGACGGAACCGGAGAAACCGGCCGTGGCAAAGAGCATGACCCCGAAATCCGCGACGACGATCTTGAGCGACGTCGGCGTGAACTTGGAGCATCGCTTGCGACAAGGCTGCCGAACCGGCTCGAGGGGAAAGACGACGCGAAACCAGTGACCGGATACGGTCAGGCGATCAAACTATCTAGCGAGTTTATCGCCGGGGTGGTGGTGGGCGCCGGCATCGGCTGGATCATCGACCGTATGGCGGGGACATCGCCGTGGGGTCTGATCGTTTTCCTGCTGCTTGGTTTTGGCGCCGGCGTGCTCAATGTCATGCGTTCGGCTGGCGTTGTGGCGGAATTCGGACAAGGTGCCAAGCCGCGCCATGACCGGGACGACAGCAAATGACCGCCCTTCAGGCGGCAATGGTAATTTAGCCGTACGCGGCATTGACGGGGTTTGAACGTGGCAGCTGACAAGGTCGATCCGATCCACCAGTTCCATATCAACAAGCTGATACCGATCGAAATCGGCGGCTATGACCTGTCTTTCACCAATTCCGCCCTGTTCATGGTCGCCACCGTCGTTGTTGCCGCGGCGTTCCTGTTTCTGACGACGTCGAGCCGCAGCTTGGTGCCAGGACGACTGCAGTCGGTCTCCGAAATGGCTTACGAATTCGTCGGCAACATGCTGCGCGACGCCGCCGGCACGCAGGGCATGAAGTTCTTCCCCTTCGTGTTCTCGCTGTTCATGTTCGTGCTGGTCGCCAATCTGCTCGGCCTGTTTCCCTATTTCTTCACTGTCACAAGCCACATCATCGTCACCTTCGGCCTCGCGGCCCTGGTGATCGGAACCGTGGTGGTCTACGGCTTCATGAAGCATGGTCTTGGTTTCCTCAAGCTGTTCGTGCCGCATGGCGTGCCGGTGTTCCTGTTGCCGCTGGTGGTGCTGATCGAGGTCATCTCCTTCGTGTCGCGCCCGGTCAGCCTCTCGGTTCGTCTGTTCGCCAACATGCTTGCCGGCCACATCACGCTCAAAGTGTTCTCTGGGTTCGTCGTCAGCCTCTCCGCTCTGGGCGCGGTCGGTGTGGCGGGTTCGATCCTGCCGTTGGCGATGGCGGTGGCGCTGACGGCGCTTGAACTGCTGGTCGCTTTCTTGCAGGCCTACGTCTTTGCCGTGTTGACCTGCATGTATCTCAACGACGCCCTGCATCCCGGGCACTGAGGCCAAGAGTTCCGGCCCAAGAGTTTCCAACATTGGTGCCGGATGAAATCGCAACGGAATTTTCAGATCCAAAGGAGTTGAACAAATGGACGCAGAAGCAGCAAAGTACATCGGCGCCGGCATCGCTTGCCTGGGCATGGGTGGCGCGGGCATTGGCCTGGGCAACATCTTCGGCAGCTACCTCTCGGGCGCGCTGCGCAACCCGTCGGCTGCCGACGGCCAGTTCGGCCGCCTGATTTTCGGCTTCGCCGTGACCGAAGCTCTGGGCATCTTCTCGCTTCTCATCGCCCTGCTGGCCCTGTTCGGCTGAGTACTGAGAAGATTGGACAGGCCGGCCGCGCTAGCGGCGGGCCTGATATCTGGGGATAGTCCATGTTCGTGACATCTGCCTTCGCGCAAGAGTCCGCGCCATCAGCCGACACCAGCCACGCTGCGACCGGAGGCGACACGCATTCCGGCACCAGCGTGCCTGCCGAAGCGCACGGCACGTTTCCGCCATTCAATCCGGAGACGTTTCCGTCGCAGCTTCTGTGGCTGGCGATCACGTTCGGGCTGTTCTACCTCTTCCTGAAGCGGGTCGTGATGCCGCGCGTCGGCGGCATCATCGATGTCCGCAACGACCGCATCAGCCAGGATCTCGACCAGGCAGCCAAGTTGAAGGGCGAGGCCGACGCCGCCGTTGCCGCTTACGAGCAGGAACTGGCTGAAGCCAAGAAGAACGCCAACTCGATCGGCCAGCAGGCCAACGATGCGGCCAAGGCGGAAGCCGAGACCGCGCGCAAGAAGATCGAGGCCGCGCTCGACGCCAAGCTTGGCGAGGCCGAGGCACGCATTGCTTCCATCAAGGCCAATGCCATGAAGGAAGTCGGCAGCATCGCCGAGGACACCGCTTCGGCGATCGTCGAGGCACTGGTTGGCGGCAAGGCCAGCAAGGCCGAGATCGCGGCCGCGGTCAAATCCGTGGCCCGGTGAGGAGCGCATCATGGACGCTACATCTCTCGCAACGCTCTGGGCCACGATTGCCCTGATCATCTTCCTGGGCATCGCCGTCTACATCAAGGTGCCCCGCATGATCGCCAAGGCGCTCGACGCCCGCGCCGCCAGGATCAGCAGTGAACTCGACGAGGCACGCAAGCTGCGCGAAGAAGCTCAGCAACTGCTCGGTCAGTACAAGAAGAAGCGCAAGGAAGCCGAGCAGGAAGCTGCCGACATTGTCGCGGCCGCCAAGCGCGAGGCAGATCTGCTGGCCGCCGATGCCCACAAGAAGACCGAGGATTACGTTGCCAGGCGCACCGCGCTTGCCGAGCAGAAGATCGGCCAGGCCGAACGCGAAGCGATCGGCGAAGTGCGCGCCAGCGCCGTCGACATCGCTGTCGAGGCGGCACGCGCGCTGCTTGCCGGCAAGATCGACGCCAAGGCCGGAGCCGACCTGTTCAAGTCCGCGCTGCAGGATGTGAAGGCGAAGCTGAACTGAGCTGAACGATCAATATTGAAGAGCCGCCCGGGCAACCTGGCGGCTTTTTTTATGCGGCGCGTCAACGCTGCCAATCTCCCCCACAACAAGGGGGGAGATCGGCCGACACCGCTGCCGTCGTTTTACTCCAGCCCGGCGAAGCTTTCTTCTTCTTCCGTCACCTCGGCGCCGCCTAACCTGAACGGCGCAAACGAGGTGCGGTGCAGCCGAGCGACGGGGCCATGCGCCTCGATCGCCGTACGGTGCCGGACCGTGGCGTAGCCCATATGGACTTCGAAGCCGTAGCGGTCGTGATGATTGCCGCAGCCGCACATCATGCGGTCGCGCATGACCTTGGCCACGATCGAGGCTGCGGCGATCGACTGCGAGCGCTGGTCGCCCTTGATCAGCGCGCGCCCTTCGCAAGGCAGTCCCGGCGGCACGTCGCGCCCATCCGCCAGCGCGAGCTTTGCCTGGATGGGCAGCCCGACAAGTGCGCGGCGCATCGCTTCGAGGCTCGCCTTGAGGATGTTGCTGCCATCGATGCCTTCGGCGCTGACCGACGCCATCGAGACGCCGAGCGCGGAGCCGATGATGCGCAGAAACAGCGCTTCGCGCTGCAAGTGGCTAAGCCGCTTGGAATCGTCGAGCCCTTCGGGAATGTTGGCGGGGTCGAGTACCACTGCCGCCGCGACCACCGGCCCGGCCAACGGGCCACGGCCGGCTTCGTCCATCCCCGCGACCGGCCACAGGCCATCGGCCATCGCCTTCGTCTCGAAGGAGAAATCGGGTTTCTCGACGATTTCGAAGAGAGGCGGAGAATCAGAACGCGCGCGAGCCATGTTGCGGCGAGGTTCGCATCGGCTCTGATTCTCCGCAAGTCCCTCCGGGTCGGGTGGGGCGCCGGACCGGGAGGGCACCGTCTGCAGGCCGGGGCAGGCCGGACGGGATTTTTTCGCCACGGCGGCAATGAACAGCCGCGGTGTCTTTCGGCTTCAGAGCAGCATCAACTGCTCCTGGTCCTTACCGGCCGCGACGAATTGATCGGTCCGCAGCGTGCGCCGTTCAGCATTGAGGCCGAGCCGCTTGGCGGTGATCTCGAAGCGCCGGCCGATCTGCCAAGCATAAGGTCCGGCGCCTTTCATGCGCTTGCCCCATTCCGAATCGTAGTCCTTGCCGTCGCGCATCGAACGGATCAGCGACATCACGTGGCGATAGCGGTCGGGATAGTGGCGCAGCAGCCAGTCCTTGAAAATCGGGCTGACCTCCAGCGGCAGGCGCAGCACCACATAGCCGGCCTCGCGCGCACCGGCATGGTGTGCCGAGTCGAGGATGCGTTCCATCTCCTGGTCGGTCAGGCCCGGAATGATCGGCGCCACCATCACCGAAGCCGGGATACCGGCATCCGAAAGCCGCCTGATCGCTTCCAACCGCTTGGTCGGGGTCGATGCGCGGGGTTCCATCGTCCTGGCCAGCATGCGGTCAAGCGTCGTCACCGACAGCGCCACCTTGGCCAGCCCGCGCTCGGCCATGCGCGACAGAATGTCGATGTCGCGCACCACCAGGGCTGACTTGGTGACGATGCCGACCGGATGACCGCGTGCCTCCAGCACTTCGAGGATTTCGCGCATGATCCGGTACTGCTTCTCGATCGGCTGGTAAGGATCGGTGTTGGTGCCGATGGCGATGGTGCGCGGCTGGTAGCCATCCTTCGACAACTCCTTGTCGAGCAGGCGTGCCGCATCCGGCTTGGCGAACAGCTTGGATTCGAAATCCAGGCCCGGCGACAGGCCCATGAACGAATGCGTCGGCCGCGCGAAGCAATAGACGCAACCGTGCTCGCAACCGCGATAGGGATTGATCGACCGGTCGAAGGAGATGTCGGGCGATTCGTTGCGGGTGATGATGGTGCGCGGCTTCTCCACCTGCACCTCGGTCTTGAACGGGGGCAACTCCTCCAGCGAACTCCACCCATCGTCGAAGGCATGCCGGCTGACAGGTTCGAACCGGCCAGACGGATTGATGCCCGCCGATCGGCCACGGTTGCGGTCCGGACGGACCCGCATGCCACTCTGCTCGATCATCGCGTTGGCCATCTCGGCTCGTCCTGCTCCGAAGGCCGCAATATCGGCGCGCATGATCGGTTCCATCTTCGCCCGCTCCCAGGGACTGTCCATGTTGTGTCGAATCGCTCTGCTCATGAAATTATTCCTATTTTATTGATAAGAACAAAGCAAGAACTTTTCTATGGCGCGATGCAAAAACTGGCGTCGGTCAGTGGTTTCCGCTATTCGGCTCACGATGCTCAGTGTTCTCATCGAAACGCATAATGACGAGGAGGGTCTTGCCCGCACGCTGGCGACGCTGATTGGCGGCGCGGTCGAGGGCGTGGTGCGCGAGGTCGTCGTCTGCGACACCGGTTCCATCGACCACACGCATCGTGTCGCCGAGCATGCCGGCTGCCACTATGTGGGGAGCGGCGGCATCGCCGCCGGCATCCGCCAGGCCAAGGGTGACTGGCTGCTGTTTCTCGAACCGGGTGCGAGACTGGTAGAGGGCTGGATCGACGCGGTCGTCGCCCATACGGCCAGGCAGACCATGGCCGCCCGGTTCTCGCGGGCGCGGGGCAGCCGTACGCCGTTCCTGGCCCGGGTCTTTTCCGCAAACCGTGCTCTCGCCGACGGACTGGTGATCAGCAAGCGGCAGGCGGCATCTCTGTCCAAGACTGCCGGCAGCGCCGAGGCGTTGGCGCGCGGTCTGGCGACTAAGAAGCTCGACGCCGAGATCTGGGTGGCGCCACCGAGGCAGGCGCAGCGCTCTCCGAGGTGATTTTGCAGCTGCTCTGCGTGGCGTTGCTTTTTAAGGGGCCGATTTGCCGCGCCGCAAATGTTCGTCCAGGCGCGGCATGATCTCGACGAAGTTGCAGGGCATGTGCCGGTAGTCGAGCTGTGCCTTGAGGATGCCGTCCCAGGCATCCTTGCAGGCGCCGGGCGAGCCCGGCAGCACGAAGACGAAAGTGGCGTTGACGACGCCGCCGGTCGCCCGGCTCTGGATCGTCGAGGTGCCGATCTTGTCGTAGGAGATGCGGTGGAAAACTTCCGAAAAGCCATCCATGCGCTTTTCGAAAATCGGCTCCAGCGCCTCGGGCGTCACATCGCGGCCGGTGAAACCGGTTCCGCCGGTGGTGATCACGACGTCGATGGCCTTGTCCCGCGACCACGCCAGAACGGTGTCACGGATTTTTTCGCGGTCGTCGGTGACGATATCCCGGCCGGCCAGGATGTGGCCGGCCTCGGTGATGCGATCGGCCAGCGTCTGGCCGGATTTGTCGTTGGCGAGGCTGCGTGTGTCGGAAACCGTCAGCACCGCGATGCGCACCGGAATGAAGGCACGGCTCTCGTCAATCCTGGCCATCTCACTCAGCCTCCGATCCAATGCTGCGTGTTGCCGCGACGAACCAGTCGGGCTGGCGGCTGCGGATCTCGGCGGCCGCGCGCTTGGCGACATTGCCGGTCTCGAACAGGCCGAAGCATGTCGCGCCCGATCCGGACATTCGTGAAAAACCCGATCCCGCCTTATCAAGCCATGAAAGCGCCCTGCCTATGGCGGGCCGCATCGCAAGGGCCGCAGGTTCGAGATCGTTGCGGGTGATCTCCAGCCAGTTGCGCAGGCTGTGAAACTCGATGAAGCGCGGCAGCGGCGGCAGTGGCTCATTGTCGCGCCGGGACAGTGCTGCGAAGATTTCCGCCGTCGAGACCGGCGTGCCCGGATTGACCAGCACCAGACCCAGCGCCGAAAAATCCGGCACCATCGACAGCTCCTCACCGATGCCGCGCGCCACCAGCGGCTTTTCCGCCAGGCACATCGGCACATCGGCGCCAAGCGAGAGACCGATCCGCGCCAGCTCGGCGCTATCGATGTCCAGCCCCCAGCTGTCGGCCAGCCCGCGCAGCACGGCCGCCGCGTCGCTCGACCCTCCGCCCACGCCGGACGCGACTGGAAGGTTCTTTTCGAGCCTGATGATCACGGGCGGCGTGCTCCGAAGACCAGCCGCCTGCCGTAACGCGTCGCGTGCCTTGAGCACCAGATTGTTGCCATCGGGCGGAACGTCCGGCGCGTAGCGGCCGGATACGGTGAAATCGTCGCCTTCAGCCGGCGCGATCTCGATCCTGTCGCCAAAGCGCGTGAACACAGCCAGGCTTTCGATAAGATGATAGCCGTCGGGGCGTCTGCCGGTGACGTGCAGGGCAAGGTTTATCTTGGCGGGTGCTGCCCATGTCCGGACATCCGGACCGGACTCCACAGTCTCGATTGCGAGTGAAATGAGGGTCAGTCCTTGGCCAGCCGGTATTCGCCGGTCTTCGGATCCTTGACCAGCGTTCCCATCGCGCCGTTGGCCGCCTGCTTTTCGGTCCGCCGTACCTTGGCCGTCACGCGCTCAGCCTCGCGCAGGAAGGTGCGGTAGCCGAAATAGGCGGCAATGCCGACGACGGCAAAGAAAATAAGCTGCGGCATGTCAAAACTCCTACCACGCTGGGCCGGTAAGGGCGGCCGGTCGGGTCTTTCGGGCAACCATGCTAGACGCTTTCACGGCTTTTTCAAAGCCCGAAGCGCGCCCACAATGCGCGCTCTTCCGCCGCATCAATGATGCCGCTGGCCGCTGCCGCGGCGATATCGGGCGCTGAAAAGCCCTTGCTCGAGCCGAACAGTCCGAAGCGGCCGAACAGACCGCGCGGCGCCGTTATCAGCTTGAGCTGGGTCTTCGGCCCGAAGCGGGTCTTCAGTACCGTGCGCATGTCGCCGAGCGCATCGACGAGGCCGAGTTCCAAGCCTCTCTTGCCGGTCCAGAACAGTCCGGTGAACAGCTCCGGATCGTCCGCCAGCTTCGTGCCGCGCCGCTCCTTGACCAGATCGATGAAGGTCTCGTGCACTTCGAGCTGCAGCACCTTCAGCCGCTCGACGTCTTCCTTTTTCTCGGGCTTGAACGGATCGAGCACTGCCTTGTTCTGGCCGGCGGTGTGGACACGGCGCTCGATGCCGATCTTCTTCATCAGTTCCGGGAAACCGAACGAGGCCGATACCACGCCGATCGATCCGACGATGGAGGAGGGGTCGGCGAAGACCTCGTCGCCGGCGACAGCGATCATGTAGCCGCCAGACGCCGCGACATCCTCGACGAAGACAAGCACCTTTTTGTTGTTCTCGACCGCAAGGTCACGAATTCGCTTAAAAATCAGCCGCGACTGCACCGGCGAGCCGCCGGGGGAGTTGATCGAGATCGCGACTGCCGGCGCGTCGAAGGAAAACGCCTTTTCGATCAGCCCGGCGGTGGAGGCAAGCGACAGGCTCGGCCGGAACGGACCGCCGCCGGCCATGATGGTGCCGTGCAGCCGGATGACCGGAATGGTGTCGACGGTGGAGCGCCAGGACTTCGGCAGCAGACGGTTGAAAAGACGTTTCACGATGAAGTGGTCTCCGGCGATGGTTGCAGGCATGTAGTGATTTCCCGGCCAACGGCAATGTTCAGGCCGCGAACAGCTCAGTCTCCGAACAGCGAGGCGAGCCCGTTGGTTATCATTTCGCTGCGCTCGTCGGGGCCGTTGCCCGATCGCGCGTGAAGCATCAGGGGCGGACGGATGGCGAGCTTTCCCCGCGCCCCAAGCGCCGCCCGCACGATAATGCGGATCGCCGCCGCGTCCGGGCGAGGGTGCACGGCGAGCATCTCGGCTTCGCCGAAGCGGCCTGAAATCGCGTCGAGAATGGAGCCGAGCTGTTCGGGGCGGGCGATCACGGCAAGCCCGCCGCGCGGCCTGACAACCGCTGCCGCACTGCGGATCCAGTTTTCGAACAGGCCATCCTCCATGACATGGGCCTCTTTTCGCAGGCGGTCCGATGTGGCGCGGTCCCGTGCGGCGTTGAAAGGCGGGTTCATGATGACGAAGTCGAAATCATTGTCGGCAAGGCCGGCGGCGGCCCTGGCCCGGCCCGAAACGGTGACATCGGCGACAAGCACGGCCGCGCGATCGCTGAGATGCGCATTGCCGGGATGGGCAAGCGTGGCCGCCGCGAAGGCCGCCATCTCAGGCGCGCGTTCGACCAGCACAGCCTGGGCGTCCGGACAGCGCGACAGCACTGCCAGACCGGCAGCACCGGCGCCCGCCCCGAAATCGGCGACCCGCCCGCCAAACGAGGATGGCACCGATGCGGCCAGCATCATCGCATCCATCCCGGCGCGATGGCCGCCATGCTTGGGCTGCACGAGCCAGAACCGGCCGCGGTGGAAGGCATCGACCGTGTGGGCCGGCATATCCGTGTCAAGGGTGGCTGGCGCGGCGGACATTATTTCTGGCGGATCTCGTTGGCGATGCCGGCGTCGGTCAGGATGCGTCGCGCTGCGTCGGCCTGGTCGGCGTCGACCATGACGCGCCGCGGCAGGATGCCGAGCGAGCCGTCGAGCACGCTCATATTCTGGTCGGCGACGAAGCAGCCGATGCCGGCGTCGCGCATCAGCGATTCGACAAACGAGATGATGACGGCGTCGTTGGTGCGGATTAGCTCTATCATCGCAAGAAACTCGCAGGTTGCAGCATGCATGTAAACGTGCGGCCGCACTCCCGCGTTTGCCGACGTTGACAGGCTGTCGTCGCCGCCGCGCCAATTCGCCACTTGCCGTGGCCGTGCCCGCCGCCCTAGAGTCCGTGCCGGGACTAAGGGTGCCGTCGCACGCGTTATACCAAGACGGGAGTGATTGTCGTGGGTGTCGTTCTCAACATCGAAAACGGGAAGCGGGAGCCCGCCTCCATCAAGGATTTGATCGATCTGACGGCGGCCGATATGGGGCGCGTCAACAAACTGATCCTGTCCAAGGCCGGCTCCGACGTCGAGATGATTCCCGAAGTCGCCAACCATCTGATCTCGTCCGGCGGCAAGCGGCTCAGGCCAATGCTGACGTTGGCTGCGGCGCAGATGTTCGGCTATGCCGGCGAGGGCCATGTCAAGCTCGCCACTTCGGTCGAGTTCATGCATACGGCCACGCTTCTGCATGACGACGTTGTCGATGAAAGCGGCATGCGGCGCGGCAAGAAGACGGCTCGCATGATCTGGGGCAACCAGGCCAGTGTGCTGGTCGGTGACTTCCTGCTCGGCCAGGCCTTCCGCATGATGGTCGATGTCGGCTCGCTCGAAGCGCTCGACATCCTGTCGAGCGCCGCCTCGATCATCGCCGAGGGCGAGGTCATGCAGCTTGCCGCCGCCAAGAACCTCGAAACCACCGAGGACGAGCACTTCGCCGTCATCAAGGCGAAGACCGCAGCGCTGTTTTCGGCCGCCGCCGAGGTTGGCCCGGTTATCGCCCAGGCGACCCGCAACGATCGCGCTGCGCTGCGCTCCTACGGAATGAATCTCGGTCTTGCCTTCCAGCTCATCGACGATGCGTTGGACTATGGCGGCACCAGCAAGGATCTCGGCAAGAATGTCGGCGACGATTTCCGCGAGGGCAAGGTGACCTTGCCGGTCATCCTCGCCTACCGGCGCGGCAGCAAGGCCGAACGCACCTTCTGGAAGCGTGCCATCGAGGACAATGTGGTCGACGACGCCGGGCTGGAAAAGGCGATCGGCCTGATGACCCGCCATGGCGCCATTGCCGACACGATCGGGCGCGCCAGCCATTTCGGCGAGATCGCCCGCGACGCCTTGGCGCCTCTGGAAGAGACGCCGCAGAAATCGGCGCTGATCGACGTCATCGATTTCTGCATCAGCCGGGTGAACTGAGGCGACCGGCTTTCGCTGGGTTTCCCGGGGCTGCGCCAGTGAAAAGACGCCTGTGAATTCGACCCTGCCGTCTCGACAAGCCGCCTTGCCGCAAATTATCTATAAATCATGGCAAAGGGCACGGACGACACCATAGCGGTGCGCATCGGCAAGGTATTGGCGGATCGCATCATTTCCGGCGCGATCGAGCCGGGGGCGAGGCTGCGGCAGGATCATGTCGCCGAGGAATTCAACACCAGCCATGTTCCCGTGCGCGAGGCTTTCCGCCGCCTCGAGGCGCAGGGGCTCGCCGTCAGCGAGCCGCGCCGTGGCGTGCGCGTGGCGGCCTTCGATCTGGGTGAGGTCAAGGAGGTCGCCGAAATGCGGGCGGCGCTCGAAGTGCTGGCACTGCGCCACGCCGCGCCGCATCTGACCTCGGCCATTCTCGACCAGGCCGAGGAGGCGACCAAGGCCGGCGACAAATCCCGCGATGTCAGGTCGTGGGAGGAGGCCAATCGTGCCTTTCACCGGCTGATCCTTGCGCCATGCGGCATGCCGCGCCTGCTTGCCACCATCGACGACCTGCACGCGGCAAGCGCACGATTCCTGTTCGCGGCATGGCGCTCGGAGTGGGAGACGCGCACCGATCAGGACCACCGGGCGATCCTCAGCGCCTTGCGGCAGGGAAATACCGAATCGGCCGCGGCAACACTGGGACGGCATGTCCAATGGATTGGCCGCAAGCCGGTCAGGACAGCGTCCGGCGCCACGCGCGAAGCCTTCGCGATCGTGGGTTAAGCGCCCTTTTCCCGAGCCTGGGCTTGCTATCACTCCAAAAATGTGGATTCGATAATAGATCGAAGGCATAAATTATCTATAATTTTGGATCGACCGAAGGGAAGCCTATGACCAACCTCGCATTTTCGTCCGCCAGACCGTCCTTCAGCCCGCTGCGCCTCCAGCAGCGATCGCTCGGCTGGCAGGCCGGCGCCGTCGTGCTCGGCACGCTCTTCCTGGCGCTCTCCTCCTACATCGAGGTGCCGATGGTGCCTGTTCCCGTGACCATGCAGACCTTCGCGGTAACGCTGATCGGCGCGCTCTATGGCTGGCGGCTTGGCGCCGTGACGATCGCCGCATGGCTGGTCGAAGGCGCTGTCGGCTTCCCGGTCCTTGCCGGCGGCGCTGCCGGCATACAGCATTTCGTCGGCCCGACGGGCGGCTATCTCTTTGCCTTCCCCATCACCGGCGCGCTGGTAGGCTGGTTGGCCGAACGCGGCTGGAACGGCAACAGGGTTTTGCTTGCCTTCGCCGCCATGCTGCTCGGCAACGTCGCCTGCCTGGCTCTCGGCACGGCCTGGCTTGCCGTCATGATCGGCGCCGAGAAGGCCATCACCTTCGGCTTCGTGCCGTTTATCGTCGGCGGATTGCTGAAGTCGGCGCTTGGCGCCGCGACGCTGATGGCGCTCCCGCGTGGCAAGATGAACTTGCCGAAGCCGTGACGATCAGGCTTCGCGCCCATCATCTCCTTTGCCTGCTCACCTATGTGGGCAAGGGATACAGCCCCGCTTTCACCGCCAATTATGACAGGATCGCGGAGCGCCTGAGCCGGGGCGAGGACATCCTCCTCGTCTCCGGCCCGGACGACATCTGCGCCCCGTTGCTTGGCGAACCGGAACCGCACTGCTTGCGCGACAGCGCGGCCGGGCGGGACCGGCAGGCCGGCGATGACGTGGAAGCGCTGCTGGCTCGGCCGATCCGGGACGGCGTCCGCCTCGATCTCGATGCCGCGACCCTGATGCGGCTGCGGCTGGCGTTTTCGGCCGGCCACGTGCGCAAGGCATGCGGGGGCTGCGAATGGAGCGGGCTGTGCGGCACAGTGGCAAGTGGCGGCTATCGCGATACACGGTTGCAACGGCCCGTTGAGACGCAAAACTGTCCCTTTTAGCCATGGTTTGTTAATCGGGTGACCCGATTGTGAATTTCGGGCGGATTGAAGCGCGACCCCAAAAAGGCCATGCTTTGCCTGGAAAGATCGAGTCTGGGTCGATCCCGCTGACGCGGAGATGGCGCCTGGCTGAAAGGGATATGATGCAGCAAGGACGTGCGCGCTGGCTGACAAGGCTGGCAATTGTGACGGGCATGGCGATCTCGGCTTTGCCGGCCTATGCCAAGCAATCCACCGAACCGGTCAAGATCTCGTCGTTCTCGGGCGCTTATCTGGCTGCCCGGATCGCCGAGGGCGACAACGACCTCGACAGCGCCATAGCGTACTACAAGCAGGCCTTGGCCTTCAATCCGAGCGACACCGCACTGCAGCAGAGCCTGATGCTATCGTTGATCGCGCAAGGCCGCTTCGACGAATCGCTGGTCTATGCCGACAAGCTCAAGGAAGTGCCCGATGTGGAGCGCTTCTCGCGCCTGGCGCTGGCCGTCGATTCCTTCCACAAGAAGGATTTCACCAAGGCGCAGTACTGGCTCAAGCTGTCGCTGGAATCCGACCTCGACCGGCTGATCTCCGGCGTCATGTCCGGCTGGGCCGAACAAGGTGCCGGTCAGGCCGGCGAAGCGATGGCTTCGATCGACAAGCTGCAGGGGCCGGACTGGTTCGGCCTGTTCAAATCCTTCCACCGCGCCCTGATCGCCGATGCGTCTGGTATGCCCGAAAAGGCCGAGGCGATCTACGCGGCGACGATGCAGGATGCCACGGCCGGCGGTGCGGCGCCTGAAACCTGGATGCGCAACGCGCAGGCCTATGCATCGTTCCT
The DNA here is from genome assembly GCF_000513935.1 of Mesorhizobium sp. WSM3626. Taxonomy (GTDB): domain Bacteria; phylum Pseudomonadota; class Alphaproteobacteria; order Rhizobiales; family Rhizobiaceae; genus Mesorhizobium; species Mesorhizobium salmacidum. The sequence continues at coordinate 135,182 of NZ_AZUY01000004.1, forward strand.
GGCCCGCAAGGGTGACAAGGCCAAGGCGATCTCGGTGCTCGACCAGGCCGAGGCGTTCTCGCCGGGCAAGCTGGAAATCGTCGCCTTGCGTGACAGGATCAGCAAGGGCGACAAGATTGCGCCCTTCGTTTCCGGTCCGTCCGACGGTGCTTCCGAAATCCTGCTTGATCTTGCCACCGCGCTCAACCGTGGCGGCGGCGAGCCGTTCGTGCGCCTCTATCTGCAATATGCCCTGGCCCTGAAGCCCGACAGTGACGCGGCCCTCGTGCAGCTCGCCGCCGTCGCCGAACAGCTGAAGGACGGGGAAGGCGCCATCGCGCTCTATCGGCGCATCCCGGACTCTTCGCCGCTGAAGGAGATTTCGGACCTGCAGCTTGGCCTCAATCTTGCCGATCTCGACCGCCATGACGAGGCGATCACGCATCTGAAGGCTTTCGTCGAGGCCCATCCCAATGACATGCGCGCCTATCTGGCGCTCGGCGGAGTCTACTCCTCGAAGGATGATTTCCGCTCCGCCGCAAATCTCTACGACAAGGCCGTCGAGGCGCTGAAGACGCCAACCGCCGCCAACTGGAACATCTTCTATCAGCGCGGTATCGCCTATGAGCGGCTGAAGGAATGGCCGAAGGCCGAGCCGAATTTCCGCAAGGCGCTGGAATTGCAGCCGGATCAGCCGCAGGTGCTGAACTATCTCGGCTATTCCTGGGTCGACATGAACACCAACCTGAAGGAAGGCCTGGAGATGATCCAGAAGGCCGTCGATCTCAGGCCAAGCGACGGCTACATCGTCGATTCCCTGGGTTGGGCCTATTTCCGCCTCGGCCGCTTTGATGACGCCGTGCGCGAGATGGAACGCGCGGTCGCGCTGAAGCCGGAAGATCCGGTTCTGAACGACCATCTCGGCGACGCCTATTGGCGCGTCGGCCGCAAGCTGGAAGCCACCTTCCAGTGGAACCAGGCCCGCGACCTGAAGCCCGATCCCGACGTGCTGGCCACCCTGCAGCAGAAGCTGATGAAGGGCCTGCCGCCGATCGAATCCAACACGGCGCAGGAGACCCCGAAGGTCAAGCCGGAGCCGGTTCCGGCCCCCAAGGGCTGAAAATCGCCTTTTTTGGAATGCGAACGGGGCTCTCAGGGCCCCGTTTTCGTTTTGATATCTGTTCCGCTCAAAAATGCCTGCCGGCGCGCCGGAAACGTCCTCAGAACATCTTGCGATAGACGACGAAGCCCGAGCGTTCGTCGACCGTGTCATAGAGCTTCATTGCCGTGTGATTGGTTTCATGCGTCAGCCAATATACCCGGCCGGAACCGGCCGCCTGGGCGCGCTCGTAGACGCCTTCGATCAGCGCCCGGCCGATGCCTTTGCCGCGCGAGGCCTCGTTGGTGAAAAGGTCCTGCAGATAGCAGTTCGGCGCGATCGCCGTGGTGCTGCGGTGGAACAGGTAATGGACGAGGCCAAGAAGCTGGCCCCCGCTCTCGGCGACCAGCGCATGGACCGGCTCGTAGGCGTCGAAGAAGCGCGACCATGTCATCGCGGTGATGTCGCTTGCCAGCGCCGTCTCGCCCGAACGGCCATAGAACGCATTGTAGCCGTCCCACAGCGGCAGCCATCGGTCGCAATCCTGGCGCGTGACGGGGCGGATGGTGATCGGGTTGGACATGGCTGAACCTGCTGTGCTTGAAGCGGACGCTTTGTTGGATCGCGGACCGTGGCGGCGAGCAATGGGCCAGTCGCACGCAAAGTTTTCAACATCCCCCGGCATGCTCACGACGGCCCGCATCGGACGCGCCTTGCTTGACGCTTCGCCGCCGTGTCTCTAGGACGTGGCCGCAAGCTAGCCTGTGTCGCCGAGGCCACCGTGACGATTGAAATATCAGCCCATATGCATCCCAGCCGCTCCTTCCAGGGGCTGATCCTGACCTTGCACAATTACTGGGCGGCTTATGGCTGCGTTATCCTGCAGCCCTATGACATGGAGGTCGGGGCCGGCACGTTTCATCCCGCAACGACGCTGCGCGCGCTCGGGCCCAGGCGCTGGAACGCCGCTTATGTCCAACCATCGCGACGTCCGAAGGACGGCCGCTACGGCGAGAATCCCAACCGGCTGCAGCACTACTACCAGTACCAGGTGATCCTGAAGCCCAATCCGCCGAACCTGCAGGAGCTTTACCTCGGCTCGCTTGCGGCGATAGGCGTCGACCCGTTGCTGCACGACATCCGCTTCGTCGAGGACGACTGGGAAAGCCCGACGTTGGGCGCCTGGGGCCTTGGCTGGGAATGCTGGTGTGACGGCATGGAAGTGTCGCAGTTCACCTACTTCCAGCAGGTCTGCGGCATCGAATGCGCGCCGGTCGCGGGCGAACTCACCTACGGCCTGGAGCGCCTGGCCATGTATGTGCAGGGCGTCGACAATGTCTACGAACTCAACTTCAACGGCCGCGAGGGCGCCGACAAGGTCACCTATGGCGATGTGTTCCTGCAGGCCGAGCAGGAATATTCGCGCCACAATTTCGAATACGCCAACACGGCGATGCTGCTCAGGCATTTCGAGGACGCCGAGGCCGAGTGCAAGGCGCTGCTCGAGGCCGGCGCGCCGGCCTCAAACGACAATCTGCCGATGCACAAGATGGTCTTCCCGGCCTATGACCAGTGCATCAAGGCGAGCCATGTCTTCAACCTGCTCGACGCGCGTGGCGTGATCTCGGTCACCGAGCGCCAGAGCTACATCCTGCGGGTGCGCAATCTGGCGAAAGCCTGCGGCGAGGCGTTCTTGAAGACGCAAGCCGGTGGTCTGGCGGCCTGAGTCTCAACCGCCGTTGATCATTTCGAGGAAAGCGTTGATCGGCGGCAGGATCTGGCCGCTCGGACCAGCCATCGTCCGCAGCGCCTGCCGCACGCCCGGCATCGAGAAGGCGCCGTGAGCCTGCGCGGCGAAGCAGGCGCTGAGCGCGAGGATCTGAAGAAGTCTGGATGCCGTTTTCATGATCGTTCAGCCAATAGTTCCCTGCCTGAGCGTGGGTCGCTTCAGCACTGCGTTCGGTTCATGGAAATCTTTGATCCAAGGACGGGCGGCATCGGCTCGTCCCGACAAGGTGGCCAAAATTTCTGGAAAGGGTGACAGCGGCCAGCCGAGTTGCTATGCCCCGCGCGGACCATTTTGCCGCGTGAGCCCCAACCATGCCTGACCTGCTTCTAGAACTTCGCTCGGAAGAGATTCCCGCTCGCATGCAGCGCAAGGCGGCGGGTGATCTGAGGAAGATGCTGACCGACGGTCTGGTCGAGGCGCGGCTGACCTACGAGGCGGCGCGTGAGTATTGGACGCCGCGGCGCCTCACCCTCGATATCCGTGGCCTCAACGCACGCTCGAAGGATATTCACGAGGATATCAAGGGGCCGTCGACATCGGCGCCTGAACAGGCGGTCCAGGGTTTTCTGCGCAAGGCCGGGCTGTCTTCGATCGCCGAGGCGCATATCCATTCCGACCCGAAGAAGGGCGACTTCTATGTCGCGCACATTTCGAAGTCGGGCAGGGCGGCCGAAGAGATCATCGCCTGTCTGGTGCCAGATATCATCCGCACTTTCCCCTGGCCGAAGTCGATGCGCTGGGGGCCGGCCTCGGCCAAGCCGGGCTCGCTGCGCTGGGTGCGGCCGCTGCAATCGATCCTGTGCACCTTCGGCCCCGAGACCGAGGAGCCGGTCGTGGTCGACTTCGAGATCGACGGTATCCGCTCGGGCAACATCACCTACGGCCACCGTTTCCATGCGCCCGGCGAAATCGCCGTGCGCCGCTTCGACGATTATGTGAGCAAGCTGGAAGCGGCCAAGGTCGTGCTCGATGCAGACCGGCGCAAGGAGATCATCCTCGCCGACGCCCGCAATCTCGCCTTCGCCAACGGGCTCGACCTTGTCGAGGACGACGGACTGCTTGAAGAAGTATCCGGGCTGGTCGAATGGCCTGTCGTGCTGATGGGCGAGTTCGAAGAGGCTTTCCTGGCCATTCCGGCGGAGGTGATCCGCCTGACCATCCGCGCCAACCAGAAATGCTTTGTGACGCGGCCGCAGGGGGAAGGCGAGGCGCTCTCCAACCGTTTCATTCTCACCGCCAACATCGAAGCCAGTGACGGCGGCAAGGAAATCGCGCACGGCAACGGCAAGGTGGTGCGTGCCCGCCTGTCCGACGCGCTCTATTTCTGGAAGACGGACCAGGGCGATCTGCCTGATCTCGTTGAGCTGGAAGCGTCGGCTGAAAAGTTCGGGCTCGATCTGAAGAAGCCGCTCGACCAGCGCATGGCCCGGCTCGACCATCTCAATGTCACCTTCCATGCCAAGCTCGGTACGCAGGGCGAGCGGGTGGAGCGGATTGCCCGGCTTGCCAGGGAATTGGCGCCGATCGTCGGCGCCGATAGTGCGCTCGCAGGTCGCGCGGCGGTTCTCGCCAAAGCCGATCTCACCACCGAAGTGGTCGGCGAGTTCCCCGAGCTCCAGGGCGCGATGGGTCGAAAATATGCGCTGCTGCAGGGCGAACCGGCATCTGTGGCTGCGGCTATCGAGGAGCATTACAAGCCACAAGGCCCGTCCGATTATGTGCCGGGCGACCCGGTGTCGGTCGCTGTCGCGCTCGCTGACAAGCTGGACACGCTGGTCGGCTTCTGGGCCATCGACGAAAAGCCTACGGGATCGAAGGATCCGTACGCGCTGCGTCGATCGGCGCTAGGCGTGGTGCGGGTCATACTGGAAAACAAGCTCAAGCTTTCACTGGGCATCGCCATCGCGGCGGCGGTCTCGTCGGCACTCGCCGCATACGAACAAAAAGGCGAAGGCACTGTGAGCCGCGGCGTCGTCGCCATGCTCGATTCGCGCATTCGCGACTACAAGGGCGCAAGCCGATTGTTGTTGGAAGCAGGCCTGATTTCCAACCTGTTGAAAGGCGGGCTGGCCAAGGCAAGTTCAGAAAGCTTTGGCTCCGCTGACCAGGAGCGAGAGTTCTTTGACGGCCAGCGTCTGATGGAGCTTGAGGCATCGCTGTCGCCGCTGATTGCCGACCTCCTGTCTTTCTTCCACGATCGTCTCAAAGTCTATCTTCGCGACCAGGGCGCGCGGCACGATCTCATCGATGCCGTCATCACGCCGCAGTCCGACGACCTCCTGCAGATCGTGCGCCGCGTCGAGGCGCTTGGCTCTTTCCTTGATACCGAGGACGGCAAGAATTTGCTCGCCGGCACCAAGCGTGCCGCCAACATTCTGGCCGCCGAAGAGAAGAAGAAAACGGCGGTCGCCGAAACCGTTGAGCCGGCGTTGTTCCGGCAGGATGCCGAGAAGTCGCTGTTTGCGGCGGTGAATCAGGCCGAGAAGCAAGCCGGCGAAGCGATTCAAAACCAAGACTTTTCCGCTGCCATGCTGGCGCTTAGCGTGTTGCGTGAACCCGTTGATTCATTCTTTGAGCATGTTCTCGTGAATGATGAGGACTTGTCGGTACGTGCCAACCGTCTTGCGCTGCTCGCCCGTATTCGGACCGCTACCGGCCAGGTCGCGGATTTCTCGAAAATCGCCGGCTGAGAAACATGATCCCGAAAAGTGGGCACCGGTTTTCGGACAAGATCATGCAGGGAAAACATCATGCAGGGATAAACCGGGCTGTAGGCCCACGAAAAATATCTTCCAGCCGGTCGTTCGAGCCGGCTTACAGTCATATGACGATGATCTCTCCGTGGCAAAAGGGACATGTTCCCCAACCCAACGGAGGCTTCCATGAATTCCGATCACGAAATCGAAGTGACAGAAGAAACCTCGGCCCCCGCCGAGGCGCTTGAATCCGCTTCCGAAACCGCCCTCGATCATGCCGCCGCCGCCACGGTCGAAGCCGCGGATCTGTCTGATGAAGACGAGGATGGCGATGATGAAGACGGCGAAGAGTCTGACGAAGACGACGCCGATGACGCCGTGAAGGCCGAAGGCGACGACGCCGAGGGCGAAGAAGAATCCGAAGACGGCGAGTCCGACGAAGAAGACGACGACAAGGAAGAAGCGGCCTGATTTCAGGTGACAGGTTTTCTCGAGGAAAGGGCGGTGCTTTGGCGCCGCCCTTTTTGTTGTCTTTTCAAACTGATTTGATCAGTTCTCCAGAATGCTGACGCGCACGCTGTTTTCATAGACGTCGACCTGGATCAGCGGCTCGCCATTGACGATGGCGCGTTTGGTCGAGGAACTCATCGCGCCGGGGCGCTCCAGCATGCGCTGCAGGTCGGCGCGCTGGTCGTTGGTCCTGAACCAGCCGTCGCCCTCGTCGTCGCTGTCGCGGCGATGGAATTTGTGCCAGTTGGCGCGGTCCTGCCGCACCATCTGCGCGGCGCCGTCCAGCGCATAGCCGTCGCTCGCCTGGTGATCGCGATCGGAAATGCGCGCGACATAGGACCCCAGCATGTCGTCCGCATGGGCCGCGCCGCCAAGCAATGACGCCAGCAGAAGCCCTGCCACTGTAACGGTCTTCGATTTTTTCATGAGCAACCCCCTTGCCTTGAACAATGCAATCCCGTCTGCCGAAGCCGCTTGGCGAAATTCAGGCCGCGGCGCCGACCGGCGAGATACGCCGGACGAAATTTGCCTGACAATGGTGCGCAGCGCGCCAAACCGCCGTCAAGCAGCCGAGCATTTTGACTGCCCGGTTTGGCGAGGTCGCTATTTGACCTTGCCGGCTCCCGAAGCGGGCTGTCGGGCTGCCGGCCGCGGTGCGGCTGCCGCCGGTGCCGCTGCTTTCCCTTGCACTGCAGGCGCGGGGGCGGCCGAGGCGGTCGCCGTGGCGGGGGCGGTTGCCGCTGCCGGGGTTTTGGCCTGCACCGGTGTCGAGAAGGCGCCGCCGACGACCCCGCCGCGAATGATCATCGGGCTCAGCGGGAAGGCGTGCCTTGCCCCGGCCTTGTCCGGGATTGCCGCCACCTTTTCATCGGTGACGTCAGGCTCGCCAAGCGCAACGACGGACACCACGTCGCTCGCCTTGCCGTCGGTCGCCTTCAGCGCAAGGATGGAGGGCGTCGAGGCAGGCGCGCTGGGAAAGATCAGCGACGAGGCCTGAGCCCCGCCAGCCGTAGCTGCCAGACTGATAGCAAGCGTTCCCCAAATGCGCATCGACACTGACATAGCTCCCCATTGCCCAGAAGCCGCACGATAGTGCCCTGCGATTGATACCGGCTTTCATGGAAACATAGCATTTTAGGAATTGATGAATTGCCAATGCCCGCTTGCCCCGGCGACGCTGTCGTACTACGCAGCCGGCATCCGCGAGGTGACGAGAGTGGCTGAAATACTTGCCGTCGGCGAAGCGATGGAACCGGCGTTGGCGCTGCTTGAGGGCGGCGATGTCGTCGCCATTCCGACCGAGACCGTCTATGGACTGGCCGGCGACGCCACCAACGGCATTGGCGTGGCGCGCATTTTCGAGGCTAAGGGACGGCCGCGTTTCAATCCGCTGATCGCCCATGTCGCCGACATGGCGATGGCCGAGCGCATTGCTTCGTTCGATCCGCTGTCGAAGAAGCTCGCGCATGCCTTCTGGCCGGGTCCGCTGACGCTGGTGCTGCCGCAGCGCCCCGGCAACGGCATTCATCCGCTGGTCACCGCCGGGCTCGACACGATCGCCTTGCGCATGCCGAGGGGTTTTGGCGGTGACCTGATCGCCAGCCTTGGCCGACCGCTTGCGGCACCCAGCGCCAATTCATCCGGCAAGATCAGCGCGACGACAGCGCAAGCGGTGGCCGCGGATTTAGGCGCGCGCATCAAGCTGGTGGTCGATGGCGGCGCAACACCGGTCGGGCTGGAATCGACCATCGTCAAGGCCGAAGGCGAAAGGTTGCGCCTGCTTCGGCCCGGTGGCATTGCCGCGGGGGAGATCGAGGCGGCCATCGGCATGGACCTGCTGCGCGGCGGCGCTGCCGGTGTCGAAGCGCCGGGCATGCTGGCCTCGCACTACGCGCCGGGTGCCGCGGTGCGGCTCAATGCGCGGGCGATCGGCGAGGGCGAAGCGCTGCTCGGCTTTGGCGACCAAAGAGCGGAAGGCTGGCGCGGCGCAACCGCTTTCCTCAACCTGTCGGTTTCAGGCGACCTGCGTGAAGCGGCAAGCAATCTCTTCGCCTACATGCAGGATCTCGACCGCAGCGGGGCGCGGACCATCGCCGTCGAGCCGATTCCCTTTGACGGGCTCGGCGAGGCGATCAACGACCGGCTCTCCCGCGCCGCCGCTCCTCGTGACAATGCATAGTCCTCAACGTAGTTTTCCCACATGACCGAAACCGCAAAGACACTCGATCCCGCTCTCATCGATCGTTTCGCGGCGATCGTCGGCGACAAATATGCGCTGCGCGACCAGCAGGACATCGCACCTTATCTGATCGAGCGACGCGGCCTCTGGCATGGCGCGACGTCCCTGGTGCTGCGGCCGGGCAGCGTCGACGAGGTCAGCCGGATCATGCGGCTGGCGACAGAGATCGGAACGCCAATCGTGCCGCAAAGCGGCAACACCGGGCTGGTCGGTGCGCAGGTGCCGGACAAATCCGGCCATGAAATCGTCCTGTCGCTGTCGCGGCTGAACCGCATCCGCGAGATCGATGTCCTGTCGAACACGGTCACGGTCGAGGCCGGTGTCATCCTGCAGACCTTGCAGGAAGCGGCCGACGCCGCCGACCGGCTGTTCCCGCTCTCGCTCGCCGCGCAAGGCTCCTGCCAGATCGGCGGCAATCTGTCGTCCAATGCCGGCGGCACCGGCGTGCTTGCCTATGGCAATGCGCGCGAGCTGTGTCTCGGCGTCGAGGTGGTGCTGCCGACCGGCGAGGTGTTCGACGATTTGCGCAAGCTGAAGAAGGACAATACCGGTTACGACCTGAAGAACCTGTTCGTCGGCGCCGAAGGCACGCTCGGTATCATCACCGCCGCCGTGCTCAAACTGTTTCCGAAGCCGAAGGGGCGCGACGTCGCCTTCGTCGGCCTGTCGTCGCCCGAGGCCGCTCTTTCCCTGTTCAGCCTGGCCATGGACCGCGCCGGGGCAGCGCTCACCGCCTTCGAACTGATCGGCAAGCGGCCATACGATTTCACGCTGGCGCATGCCCCGGGCGTGACGCGGCCGCTGATGGAGGATTGGCCCTGGTATGTGCTGATGCAGATTTCGTCCGGCCGCTCATCGGAGGATTCTCGGGCGCTGATCGAGGACGTGCTTTCCGCGGGCCTCGAGCAGGAATTCGTCGGCGACGTGGTCATCGCCGCCAGCCTCGGGCAGGGCGACGCCTTCTGGGATTTCCGCGAGCTGTTGCCCGAGGCGCAGAAGCCGGAAGGCGCTTCGATCAAGCACGACATTTCAGTGCCGATCGCATCGATACCGCGCTTCATCGCGGAGGCCGCTGGCGCGGTGGCCTCGGTCAGTGCTGGCGCCAGGGTGGTCTGTTTCGGCCATATGGGAGACGGCAACCTACACTATAACATCTCGCGGCCCGTCGACGGCGACGACGAAGCGTTTCTGGCGCTCTACCATGCCATGAACAAGGCCGTGCATGACGTGGTGCGCAGCCTGCATGGTTCGATCTCGGCAGAGCATGGCATCGGCCAGTTGAAGCGCGACGAACTGATCGCCACCGCGCCGCCGATGGCCATCGATCTCATGCGCCGGGTAAAGGCTGCCTTCGATCCGGCCGGCATCATGAATCCTGGTAAGGTTATCTGATCCTTTCAACATCTTGTGGCTGGTGGCATTCCGATAACCATCCCTGAGATCAGCAAAATTTAACCGACTTTCTTAAGCGCGGCGGTAAGGAGCCGGCGCTACTGTTTCCCCATAACGAGGCCGGGAAAACTGGCCCGGAGAGAACCGGACATCGGCTCTCAGGAGACAGACAGGAAGGCGCTCTATGAACGTGAACACTGGACTGAAGCCAGTCTGGGCGGGACGCAACATGCGTCTCGACCCATTCCGCCTGCCGCAGGTGGTGAGCTACGCGACACGCGACGATTATGGCGACGTGACCTTCACCATCGACCAGCGTGGCGCCGTGATCCGCCGCCTGCTCGAGATGAGCGGCCTGCCGGCGATCATTGTGCTGCCCGCCAATGCATTTCGCGGTGTCGCCGCTCGTGCGATGGAGGATCCGGAAGGCAATGTCACGGTGACCCTGGAACTCCTCCACAACGATCCGATGTTGTCGGTGCCGCTGCTGGTGGCCGACGATCTCGAAGACGTCGCCGCCGACTGGCGCGCCTGGGCCGATGCCTACCGCCTGCCGATGCTGCTGATCGAATCCGACGGCGTCGCCCGCACCCTGGAAGAATCGCTCGGCGCCGCCATCAAGACATTGCCGCCGCAGGACCGCCGCAAGGGCCGTATCTCGACCATGCGCCGCCCGCGCTTCCTTGCCCGCCGCAGGGCTGGTGACCTCGGCCTCAGGCTGGTCATCGACGGCCAGGAGATCATTGCGCGGGAGTGAGACTTGGCTCCCCTTCTTCCCGTAACGGGGAGGAGGGGAAAAAGCCGCTACACCAGCGGCTTCAGCGCCACCCATAGCGCGCCGCCGATCAGGCCGAGGAAGATCAGCCAGCCGACCTGGTTGTTCGACCGGAACAGCCGCAGGCATTGATCCGGATCGTCGATATCCAGCACCGCGATCTGCCGGGCCATATGGGCACCGGCCGCTATCAAGCCAGCCAGCGCCACCACCGGGGCCTGCGCCGAGGCGAAGGCGATGGCGAAGCAGATCAGCGTACCGCCATAAAGCCCAGCGAGCCACGCTTTGGTGTTGTCGCCGAACAGCCGCGCCGTCGAACGCACGCCGACAATGGCGTCGTCTTCCTTGTCCTGGTGCGCATAGATCGTGTCGTAGCCGATCACCCACAGGATCGAACCGATATAGAGCATGATGGCGGGACCATCGAGATCACCGAACTCGACCGCCCATCCCATCAGCGCGCCCCAGGAAAAGGCAAAACCGAGAAACAGTTGCGGCCAGTTGGTTATCCGCTTCATGAATGGGTAGACGGCCACGATCGCCAGCGAGCAGACGCCGAGCAGGATGGCGAAGCTGTTGAACTGCAGGAGCACCGCCAGGCCGACCAGGGCTTGTAGGACAAGAAACAGCCAGGCCCGCCGGCGCGTGGTCTGGCCGGATGGCAGCGGGCGTGAGCGGGTGCGTTCGACCTGGTTGTCGATGTCCTCGTCGACAATGTCGTTATAGGTGCAGCCGGCGCCACGCATGGCAATGGCGCCAATCAGGAACAGCACGAGATAGAGTGGCGCCGGCAGCAGCGAAAGCAGCGGGTCGCCAGGCCGGGGATAGGCGCTCGCCGCCAGTGCGGCCGACCACCAGCATGGCCACAAAAGCAACTGCCAGCCGATCGGCCTGTCCCACCGTGCAAGCTGTGCATAGGGCCAGATCGCGCGCGGCAGCACGCGATAGACCCAATGGCGGTTCGGCGCATCGGAGACGCGGCCCTGGGACGCTTTCGACTGGACAGGTTCCATTGGCATGGAGTGGCAGCAGCGGCGGAAACCGTCAAGCGGCAAGCAGGGCAGGAGCGTCCGTCCACCCGTCAGGAGGTGAAGATGTCGCGTGTGGAAAACCAGACTTTCGCCACCTCGATGAAAGCCAGCGCCACATTCGACACGCGCTGATGCGTATCGTGGGTGAGGATGATGCGCTGCATGGGCAGCGGATCCGATAGCGGTTTGCAGACGAGGCGCAAGCCGTCATAGCTGTGGTCGCCATGCGGGCGGGTATAGCTGACCGCGACGCCGAAGCCGTTCGCCACCATGCTGCGCTGGAGTTCGAACGAGCTTGTGCGCATGTCGGCGACGGGTGACAGGCCACGGCTGCGGAACAGGTCAAGCATATGCTGCCAGCTATGCGGCTGGTCGGTCGTGATCAGCGGGTAGGCGGCCAGATCCGCCAGGCTGACCTCGGGGCGGTCCGCCAGCGCGTGGCCCGCCGGCAACAGCGCATGCGGCCGCAGCTCGTGCAGCAGGATGCGGGCGAAATGCGACGGCAGGCCGAGATCGTAGCTGAGGCCGAGATCGACGGCGGCGTCCGCCAGGCGTCGCCCGAGCGTCTCGAACGTCTCGTCGCGGACGATGACGGCGACCGCTGGATGGCGTTCGGAGAAGGCGCGGATGAGGCCCGGCGCGAAATAGGGCGCCAGATCCTCGAAGCAGCCGAGCACCAGCTCGCCGCCGATCGCCGAGTTGACCTTCCCCAAGCCCAGGAGTTCGTCTGTCTCGGCAAGAACCTGCTTTGCCTTTGCCACGGCAACACGACCGAAGGAGGTCAGCGAGACACCGCTTCCACGCTGGCGCACGAACAGTTTCTGGCCGAAATCCTTTTCGATGGCGTCGATCGCCACCGAAATAGACGGTTGCGAAATGTTGAGCGCCCGGGCTGCGCCCGTGACGCTGCCATGGCGGGCGACGGCGACGAGATAGCGTAGCTGGGTGAGCGTCAGACTCATAGTTCAAACCTATGTGTCGGATGAGAAGTTATTATTTTACTGAATGAGCGGCCGTTGCGATAGTCGCCTCGATACTGAAAGGAGGACAACATGGCTTTCCAAACCGCTCCACGGGCAATGGACACCGAAATCATAGATGCGCGGACAATCGCCGACTACCAGCGCGACGGCGCGGTCTGTGTCCGCGGCGCCTTCAAGGGCTGGGTCGACACGATCGCCGCCGGCATCGAGCGCAACATGCAGAACCGCAGCGCCACGGCGTCCGACATCGCCAATGGCCGCGGCAGCTTTTTCGACGATTATTGCAATTGGGAGCGCATCCCCGAATTCGTCAAGGTGGTGCGCGAATCGCCCGCGGCGCGACTGGCAGCCGCGGTGATGCGGTCGCGCACCGCGCAGTTCTTCCACGACCATGTTCTGGTCAAGGAACCTGGCACGCAGAAGCCGACGCCGTGGCACCAGGACATTCCCTATTATTTCGTCGACGGCCAGCAGACGGTGAGCTTCTGGATCCCAATCGATCCGGTGAGGGAGGCGACGCTGCGCCTGATCGCCGGCTCGCACAAATGGGACAAGATGATCCTGCCGGTACGCTGGCTGGACGACGGCAATTTCTACGGCGCCGAGGGTGATTATCGTCCTGTGCCCGATCCCGACAACGATCCATCGATGAAAGTTATCGAGTGGGAGATGGAGCCGGGCGACGCCATCCTGTTCGACTTCAGGACGGCGCACGGCGCGCGCGGCAATATGACCTCGGCACGGCGCCGGGCGCTGTCGCTGCGCTGGGTCGGCGACGATGCCCATTATGTCGAGCGGCCGGGCCGCACCTCGCCGCCCTATCACGGTCATGGCATGCAGCCGGGGCAGAAGCTGCGCGAGGACTGGTTCCCGGTGGTCCATCAGGGCTGAACGAGAGCCAGAATAGGGGGCGCTGGTGGCCTGCGCCCCCTATTCGGCAGGCATAACGTTCCCGTGCGCAATTCAGATCAATCCACCCTGATGCCTTGACCCGTGGCCCAGAGAGCAATAGCGGGTTGTTCTCTCTATGAGATAGTCGGCATCATGAGGTGGCCATGAACGTTCTTCTTCTCGGCTCCGGCGGCCGCGAACATGCGCTGGCCTGGAAGATCGCCGCTTCGCCGCTGCTGACCAAGCTCTACGCGGCGCCCGGCAATCCGGGCATCGGCGCCGAGGCCGAACTGGTGAAGCTCGATATCGCCGATCATGCCGCCGTGGCGGCCTTCTGCGGCGAGAAAAAAATCGATCTCGTCGTGGTCGGTCCGGAAGGGCCGCTGGTCGCCGGCATCGCGGATGATCTGCGCGCCGAAAACATCCGCGTCTTCGGGCCTTCGAAGGCCGCCGCGCGGTTGGAAGGCTCGAAGGGTTTCACCAAGGATCTCTGCGCCCGCTACAACATCCCGACCGCCGCTTATGGCCGGTTCGGCGACCTGGCCTCCGCCAAGGCCTATGTCGAGAAGATGGGTGCGCCGATCGTCATCAAGGCCGACGGGCTCGCAGCCGGCAAGGGTGTCACCGTCGCCATGACGATGGATGAAGCGCAGGCGGCACTCGCTTCCTGCTTCGACGGGTCGTTCGGCGCCGCAGGCGCGGAGGTGGTGATCGAGGAATTCATGACCGGCGAGGAGGCGAGTTTCTTCTGCCTCTGCGACGGTACAACGGCGCTTCCCTTCGGCACCGCACAGGACCACAAGCGCGTCGGCGACGGCGATGTCGGCCCCAACACCGGCGGCATGGGCGCCTATTCGCCGGCCCCGGTGATGACGCCTGACATGATCGAGCGCACCATGCGCGAGATCATCGACCCGACCATGCGCGGCATGGCCGATCTCGGCGCGCCTTTCGCCGGCATTCTGTTCGCCGGGCTGATGATCACGGAAAACGGGCCGAAGCTGATCGAATACAACACCCGCTTCGGCGATCCTGAATGCCAGGTGTTGATGATGCGGCTGAAGGACGATCTTCTGGTGCTGCTCAATGCCGCCGTCGACGGCCAGCTTGCGCATACCTCCGTGCGCTGGCGCGACGAGGCGGCGCTGACCGTTGTAATGGCGGCGAGGGGCTATCCCGGCACGCCGGAGAAAGGCTCCGTCATCCGCGGCGTCGAGGACGCCGCGGGCGAAGGCGTCCAGATTTTCCATGCCGGTACAGCCATCAATGGCGGCGCGCTGGTTGCCAATGGCGGCCGTGTGCTCAACGTCACGGCGACCGGCGCCACGGTCGGGGAGGCGCAGGCGCGGGCCTATACCGCGCTCGACCGGATCGACTGGCCTGACGGGTTCTGTCGCCGCGACATCGGCTGGCAGGCCGTGGCGCGCGAGCAGGCAGGCTGAACTCCGACCGGGTGGCGGCTACCGCTGGCCGCGGTCGAGGGTTGTCGAAGCGGTGCTGACCGGGTCGGCGGCCGCTGCGAAGGCGGCGTCGAGTTGCTCGGGTGAACGCTGCCCGGCCCGCTTCCAGGCGACATATTGGACAATACCGAAGCCCGGCCGTCGCGGCACCGTCTTCACGACAGGCATGCGGAATCCGTCGCGGAATTTCGACCAGCGCGAACCGAGCACGGCGGCCATTTCCTCGAATGTCGGCGGCGTCGCCACATCGGCATAGATGATGGTCGCTTTACCGGCCAGGGCAGCTTCCCGCGAGAGCGGCACCGGCACGCTGGCAAGATAATCGGGAGGCACGTCGATCAGGCCGCCGAAAGGCCATTGCTGACGCAGCGTGACGGCATTAGTGGGCGCCACGTTGACGTCGATGTTGTCGGGCGTGCCGGCAACCCTGTAGGGGCAACGGAAGCGCCCGCAATTGGCCTGCGCCGAAAACTGCCAGAGCGCGTAGCCCTGCCAATTACCCATCGGAAAATGCACGTCGATGTCGGGCTTGTAGCGCGCGTACCACAGAGGCAGCCGCGACAGGAGCCGGTATTTGTAGCGGTTGTCGGCGATATATTGGGCGGTCTTGCCATTGGTGTAGAGCACCGGGAAGCGGCCGACGCGCCGATGCACCTGGCGCGCGAACTCCTCGGCGTCATCGAGCGACATCCATTGCGAGGGATCGTTGCCCTCGATGTCGAGAGCCATGAGATCATCCGGCGCGGGGTCGGCGAAATCGAGGAAATTGTTGGCCTGCTCGACCGGATTGCCGGGACGGGCGAGATGATAGGCGCCCCATTTCATGCCGAGCGCCTTGGCCACGACCCTGCGTGTCTGGAACAATTCGCGCGTCACCGCGTGGCGTTTCCACAGCGCCTTGCACAGCTTCACGTCGGTGTCGCTGCCGAAACAGAAGTAGGGCGGCGGCATGCCGTCGGACGCCTTGTTGATGAAAGCGACGATGCGCTTGTCGGTGGCAAGCCGGGCCCAGTCGATGGAATTGTATTCGTAGGCATCGACCACCAGGGCACGGTCGGCACTCTTCCACGGCTCGGAAAAATCCGAAGCCTTTGCCGCCATCGACAGCGCCATTGTCGCCGCAAGAGCGAGAGGCGCTGTGCGGCGAAGGAAACACGCCGTCCTTTTCAAACAGGGAATCCCCGTTGATCAAAGGCAAATCCTGGACCGCTATGGTTAAGGAAATGCTTCTCGGGAGATTGGTGTCCGGCTGGAGGGTGAAGCGCGGCTATTCTCGGCCAATGGTGGTTCGGCAATTACCAGCTAGTATGAGCAGCATAGTCGAATTGATGGATGGAGGAGGCAGCACCATTGAGCAATGACAAGCAAATGACAGGTAACGTTGGCGTTTTTCATGCGGCCCGTGAGTTGTCGAGGTCCGGTTGGAACGTTATGCTCACGGTCCGCAACGCCAAAGGAGCTGACTTGTTTGCTATCTCGGCAGACGAGAGCGTCATGCATCCGATTCAGGTCAAGGCTCACGCAAAAAAACCACAGGATACACATTTAGGCCTTGAGCCGGAGAGCTATATTACACCGTGGTGGGTCTTTATAGCGTTTGCGCTTAGCCCAGAACCGGTGTGCTACGTGATTTCGTTAGCAGAGATTCGCGATCGCATGGGACGCGATCCGGGTATCCGATCAGGGAAACCTGAACACCAGCGGCTCTTCTGGCTGCACCGTCGCTATTATACCCCCGGATCAGATTACGAGATGGTCGAGGCGCGCAATGCTTGGCATCGTCTCGGACAGCCTCGGTAAGTTTGAAGCCTTGCCGGCCAACGCAGTCGCAATGCAAAATCCGCGTGACAAATTTTGACGTTTACGTAAAAAGAAAATGGAGGCCGCCCAAAGGCGGATGGTTTTGCGGCGGCACTGGCTCTAGGGTCGGCGAGGCCGGTGCATCAGGAGGATCGAGCGGCATGTATCGGGCACCGGTCGGGGATATTGCGTTCACCCTGAAGCACGTCGCCGGCATGAAATCGGCCATTGATGCCGGTGCGTTCGGCGATCTCGGCGAGGATCTGGTCGATGCCGTCCTTGGCGAAGCCGGCCGCTTCGCCACCGAGGAGGTGGCACCCCTTTATAAGATCGGCGACGAACGAGGCGCCGTGTTGAAGGACGCGGTCGTCACCACCCCGGCGGGCTGGAAGGAACTCTATCGCCGCTGGATCGAAGGCGGCTGGAACGCGCTCTCCGGGCCGGAAGAGTATGGCGGTCAGGCCCTGCCGACCATGCTCGGCGTCGCCGCGCTCGAAATGTGGAATTCG
Organism: Mesorhizobium sp. WSM3626; assembly: GCF_000513935.1. Classification (GTDB taxonomy): domain Bacteria; phylum Pseudomonadota; class Alphaproteobacteria; order Rhizobiales; family Rhizobiaceae; genus Mesorhizobium; species Mesorhizobium salmacidum. Next base: position 152,335 of record NZ_AZUY01000004.1, read on the forward strand.
GCCGCCATGGCCTTCGGCATCGGTCCGACGCTGACCATGGGCGCGGTCGAAGCGCTCGATAAACACGCCTCTGAGGACCTCAAGGCCAAATATCTCGCAAAGCTCGTCTCCGGCGAATGGATGGGCACGATGAACCTGACCGAGCCGCAGGCCGGATCGGACCTCGCCGCCCTGCGCAGCCGCGCCGAGCCGGCCGGCGACGGCACCTACCGCATCTTCGGCCAGAAGATTTTCATCACCTATGGCGAGCACGATTTCACCGACAACATCGTCCACCTGGTGCTGGCGCGGCTGCCCGATGCACCGGCCGGAACGCGCGGCATCTCGCTGTTCCTGGTGCCGAAATTCCTGGTCGGCGACGATGGCACGCTGGGTGCGCGCAACGACGTCTTCTGTTCCGGGCTCGAGCACAAGCTCGGCATCCATGCCTCGCCGACCTGCACCATGATCTATGGCGACGGTTTCCAGGGTGCCCAACCCGGCGCCATCGGCTGGCTGATCGGTGAGGAGAACAAGGGCCTCGCCTGCATGTTCACCATGATGAACAATGCGCGGCTTTGCGTCGGCATGCAGGGCGTCGCTGTCGCGGAAGCCGCGACCCAGAAAGCGATCGCCTATGCCAATGAGCGCCGTCAGGGCAAGGCGGCAAGCTTTGGTGGCGCCGGCATGGCGCCGATCGTCCATCACCCGGACGTGCAGCGCAATCTCCTGACCATGAAGGCGCTGACACAGATCGCCCGCGCCATCAGCTATTCCTGCGCCCACGCCATCGATCTCGCGCGCGCAACGTCCGATGACGAGGCGGCGCATTGGCGCGACCGTGCCAATCTCTTGACGCCGCTCGCCAAGGCCTTTTCCACCGATGTCGGCGTAGAGGTCGCCTCGCTTGGCGTCCAGGTGCATGGCGGCATGGGCTTCATCGAGGAAACGGGTGCGGCCGCGCTCTACCGCGACGCGCGCATCGCGCCGATCTATGAGGGCACCAACGGCATCCAGGCGATCGATCTGGTGATGCGCAAGCTGCCGCTTGGTGGCGGCGAGCACGTGCATGGCTATATCGACGAACTGGCTGGTATCGCCAATGCGGTGCGAACGTCGAACCTCGAAGGGTTTGGCCGCACCGCTGATGCTCTCGATCAGGCGCTCTCCGATTTGACGCAAGCGACGCGTTTCCTGCAGAGATTGTCGGCCGACGGCCGGACGGAGGAGGCGCTGGCGGGTGCGACGCCTTATCTCAGGCTGATCTCGCTTGCCGCCGGCGGCGCCTATCTGGCGCGGGCCGCTCTTGCCGACCAGGGCCGCATCGCGCTTTGCCGCTTCTTCGCCGAAAACCTGCTTGGCGAAGTCAGCGCTTTGAAGGAGCGCGTCATCGGCGGCGCCGAAAGCCTGGCTGCTGCCGGCAAGGCACTGATTTCCGCCTGATCTTCACAAGGAAAAGACCGTGACAGACCACATCCTCGTCGAGCGCCAGGGCGCCATCCAGCTCATCCGCATGAACCGCCCGGACAAGAAGAACGCCCTGACGCGCGCCATGTATGCGAAGATGTCGGCGGCCCTTGCCGAAGGCGACGCCGATCCGGCGGTCCGCGTTCATGTCTTTCTCGGTGTGCCCGGCGCCTTCTCATCCGGCAACGACCTTGCCGATTTCATGGTTATGGCCACCGGCGGCGATGGTGGCACGGAAGTCTGGGATTTCCTGCTGGCGTTGGCCCGGGTCGAAAAACCCATCGTTTCTGGCGTCGACGGCATCGCGGTCGGCATCGGCACCACGATCAACCTGCATTGCGATCTGACCTTCGCCACGCCAAGCACCGTGTTCCGCACGCCCTTCGTCGATCTCGGCCTCGTGCCGGAGGCTGGATCGAGCCTTTTGGCGCCGCGCATCCTGGGTCAGCAAGCTGCGTTTGCGCTGCTTGCCCTCGGCGAAGGCTTCTCGGCCGAGCGCGCGAAGGCCGCTGGACTGATCTACGAGGTGGTCGAGGAGGGCGCTCTGGAGGCCTCGGTCCTCTCGGCAGCCGGCCACATCGCGGCCAAGCCCCCGCAGGCTCTCAAGATCGCGCGCGACCTGATGCGCGGCTCACGCGACGATCTGGTTGCCCGCATCGGAGTGGAGAGCGAGCATTTCCGTGAGCGGCTGAAATCCGATGAGGCGCGCGCGGCCCTCACGGCATTCATGACCAGGAAAAAGGGCTGAACCTTACCCTTTCAGGGATAAAGCCTCGTCTTGCTCCAACCACCATCGGCGTCGCGTGAGAAGACCACTCGGTCATGCAGCCGGAACGGCCTGTCGTGCCAGAATTCGATCGTCTTCGGCACGATGCGGAAGCCCGACCAGTGCTTGGGCCGTGGAATCTCGCCGATAGCGTAGCGCGCTGTGTATTCCGCGACGGCCTTTTCCAGGGCAAAGCGGCTTTCCAGCGGCCGCGACTGCTTCGAGGCCCAGGCGCCGATGCGGCTGCCGCGTGGCCGCGTCGCGTAATAGCTGTCGGCCTCGGCGTCGCTGACGATTTCCACCGGACCGCGAATGCGGACCTGGCGGCGCAGCGATTTCCAGTGGAAACACATCGCCGCCTTCATGCTGCCCAGAATCTCCTGGCCCTTGGCGCTGTCGAAATTCGTGTAGAACACAAAGCCGCTTTTATCGAACCCCTTGAGCAGCACCATCCGTACGTCCGGCATGCCCTCGGCATCGACGGTCGCCAGCGCCACGCCGTTGGCATCGTTGATTTCGCTCTTGGTGGCGTCGTCCAGCCATGCGGCAAAGAGGCGAAACGGCTCGGCCGCTTCGGTAAAGTCACTGGTTATTAACGCTGTGTCACTCATAGTTTTTCTCAAATTGTCACGAGATCAGGGAGGTTGCCGATTGTCGCGTATCGCGCAAGCTTTTGACAGCAGGCAATGGGGCGTTATCGCTTCAGCCAGCGCGAAAGCGGCGATCGTGGCAATCGCCCTGCCGCTTGCTGGCTGCGGTGCGGGCGGCTTCAGCCTGGACAAAGCCGAAGTCGACCGCTCGATCCTGACCAGCAGCACATCGGCTTCGGCCAAGCCGGCCGATTCGGATCGCGACTCGGACCAGACGACGATCGGCAATGCGGTATCCTCCGCCGACATCGAGCAACTCAGTGGCCAGGCCGTGCCTTGGGCGAATGCCGGCACCGGCTCGCGCGGCTCCATCACGGAACTGGCGGAATTGAAGGACAGCGGCCAGACGTGCCGCCGCTTCAAGGCTTCGCGCGAGAGCTTTGACGGCGTTGCCATGTTCGAGGGCGAACTCTGTCTTGCCAGCGCCGGCGGCTGGCGCATGCAGGGCTTCAAGGCACTCTGATTTTCCGGCTTTGATATGATGCACCGCTACTGGAATTTCTTCCTATGCGAGCGCATATAGGGGGCAAGTATGGACTCACTCCTTTTCCAGGGCAGGAAGCATGCGCGACCCCTATGAGGTGCTGGGCGTTGCAAAGAACGCATCGGCCAAGGACATAAAATCGGCGTACCGGAAACTCGCCAAGAAGCATCATCCGGACCAGAATCCGAATGATCCCAAGGCGAAGGACCGTTTTGCCGCGGCCAATCAGGCCTATGAGGTCATCGGCGACGAGAAGAACCGTGCCGCTTTCGATCGTGGCGAAATCGACGCCGACGGCAAGCCGCGTTTCCAGGGTTTTGAAGGTGCGGCCGGCGGCGGCGACCCCTTTGCTGGGTTTCGCCGCCAGCAACAGGGCGCCGGCGGCTCGCGATTCGAGTTCCGCTCGGGCCGCCCCGGCGGCGATCCGTTCGATGGCAACAGCGACATCTTCAGCCAGATTTTCGGCGATGCCTTTTCAGGCGCGCGCGGGCCAGGCGCAGGCGACCGCCGCCAGCCGGCGACATCAGCTGACCTGAACGTCACGCTCGACGTCACCATCGAGGAAGCTGCGAACGCCGAAAAGGTCACGGCGATGTTCCCGGACGGCCGCAAGGTGGCGGTCAAGCTGCCGGCCTATGTCGAGGATGGCCAGACCATCCGGTTGAAAGGCCAGGGCGAGCAGGGACCGGGCCAGCCCGGCGACGCACTGGTCAAGATCCACATCCGCCGCCATCCGCGCTACCGCATCGAGGGTCGCGACCTGCACGCCGATCTGCCGGTTTCGCTGGCCGATGCGGTGCTGGGCGCCAAGGTGCCGGTCGAGACGCCGACCGGCAGGCTCGCTGTCAACGTTCCCGCCTGGTCGAGTTCCGACAAGGTCCTGCGGCTCAAGGGCAGGGGCTTGCCGGAGAAAGCCGGCGGCCATGGCGACCTCTACGCCCATGTGCGCATCATGCTGCCGGAAGGCGGTGACAGCGCGCTGGAATCGCTGTTGCGCGGCCAAAAAGGCTGATCAAGAGCTTTTGTCCCCCGAACTGTCCGGTTTGAACGCTTGAAGGGGCTGTGTGCCTGTGCGATAGGCACTCCACAAAGCAGAAACCTTGCGGAGAGCGCTGACATGGCGGGTGGACAGGGCCTAATGGCCGGCAAGCGCGGCCTTATTCTTGGCGTCGCCAATAACAGGTCGATCGCCTATGGCATTGCCAAGGCCTGCGTCGATCACGGCGCCGAGATCGCACTGACCTATCAGGGCGAAGCCTTCAAGAAGCGCGTCGAGCCGCTGGCGGCGGAACTGGGCGCCTTTGTCGCGGGCCATTGCGACGTCACCGATCCCGCGAGCTTGGACGAGGTTTTCGCCAATGTCGCCAAACACTGGGGCAAGCTCGACTTCCTCGTCCACGCCATCGCTTTTTCCGACAAGGACGAGCTGACCGGCCGCTATGTCGAGACGACGCGCGACAATTTCCTGCGCACCATGGACATTTCGGTCTATTCCTTCACCACCATCGCCAAGCGCGCCGAAGCGCTGATGACCGAGGGCGGTTCGCTGCTGACGCTGACCTATTACGGCGCCGAGAAGGTAATGCCGCACTATAACGTCATGGGCGTCGCCAAGGCGGCACTCGAGGCCAGCGTGCGTTACCTCGCGGTTGATCTCGGCGCCAAGAAGATCCGCGTCAACGCGATTTCCGCCGGCCCGATCAAGACGCTTGCCGCCTCCGGCATCGGCGATTTCCGCTACATCCTGAAGTGGAACGAATACAATTCGCCGCTGAAGCAGACAGTCACGCAGGAAGAAGTCGGCGATTCCGGCGTCTATTTCCTGTCCGACCTGTCGCGTGGCGTCACCGGCGAGGTGCACCATGTCGATTCCGGCTATCACGTCGTCGGCATGAAGGCGGTCGACGCGCCGGATATTTCGACGGTCAAGGATTAGTTCTCTCCGCCTATCCTCCGTCCAGGCCCTGGCCCGATCTTCGGAAGAGCTGATGTACCCGCTGGTTTATATCGTGCGCCACGGCCAGACCGCGTGGAACGCCGAGTTCCGGCTTCAGGGCCAGGCCGACACCGATCTCAATGCCCTCGGCCGCGAGCAGGCGACCAGAAACGGCCATCGGCTGGCCGAACTCATCGGCGATCCCAACGAGTTCGACTTCGTCGCCAGCCCAATGAGGCGGACGCGCGAGACGATGGAACGCATCCGCGCCGCCATGAAGCTCGATCCGCTCGCCTATCGAACCGATATCAGGCTCATTGAAGTCAATTTCGGCGATTGGCAGGGTTTTACCTTTGCCGAGCTCGATGCGCGGTCTCCCGGGGCAAGCAGGACGCGTGCTCGCGACAAATGGAATTTTCAGCCACCGGGCGAAGGTGCCGAGAGCTACCAGATGCTGCTTGAGCGGGTGAAGCCATGGTTCGGCGAGATCGACCGCAAGACGATCTGTGTCACGCATGGCGGCGTCATGCGCGCCCTGTTTCGCTTCGTGCTTGGTAGGCCCGAGGACGAGGCCGCGAACCTGGAGATACCGCACGATCGCGTGCTCAAACTCGAAGGGAACAGCCTGGAGTGGCTTTAGGACGCCTGGAGAGGCCAATTCCTAACGCATGTCGCCCAAAAGTGACCTCGGTTTTGGGGAAGACGACATGCACAAAAACAAGACCTAAAGCGTGTCGCATGAATCCATTTCGACGCGACGCGCTTTAGTTCGTGTCGCTGTCTCCCGGCAACTGCATGTCGGTGACGACGTTTTCGCCATCGGTCACATCGTAAGCGATGACGATGTCCATGCCTGGCTTCAGCGCGTCGAGATCGGTCTCGGCGTTCAGCTTGTAGGATTTGCCGTCATCAAGCGTCAGCGTCAACGCGTCCTTGTCGACCTTCTTGATCAGGCCTTCGGTCTGGCCGGCAAAGGCGGCGGTGGAGAGCAGCAGCGTGGCGGCAACAGCGCCAATCAGGGTACGCATAATCGTCCTCTTTGGTCATTACGCCGGCCTGGGTGGCGGCGGATCCTCAACGGCGAATGGAGCAGAGCAGAAACCAACCGAATGTGTCAAAACTAAATCCGCCAGATCACAGTTTGACCACTGTGGAAAACGCCAATAGAAGGCTGGCTTCAGCCGGTTTCGATGCCGGGCAGGGCACTTTCCATGTCTCACAACACGTTTGGCCATCTTTTCCGCGTCACCACCTGGGGCGAGAGCCATGGCGCGGCGCTCGGCTGCGTGGTCGATGGCTGTCCGCCGGGTATCCGTTTCACGCGCGATGAAATCCAGGCCGAACTCGACAAGCGCCGACCCGGGCAATCGCGCTTCGTCACCCAACGCCGCGAGCCGGACGAGGTGAAGATCCTCTCAGGCTTCGTCCTCGACGAGGACGGCGCGACGATGATCACTACCGGTACGCCAATCTCGATGCTGATCGAGAATGTCGATCAGCGGTCGAAGGACTATGGCGAGATTGCCCGCCAGTTCCGGCCGGGCCATGCCGACTACACCTACGAGGTCAAATACGGCGTACGGGACTATCGCGGTGGCGGCCGCTCTTCCGCGCGCGAGACCGCGGCCAGGGTCGCCGCCGGCGCCCTCGCCCGCAAGGTGGTGCCGGGCATGGTGGTGCGCGGCGCGCTGGTGTCGATGGGCGAAAAGTCGATCGACCGCGCCAACTGGAACTGGAATTTCATCGGCGACGCGGAAAATCCGTTCTTCACTCCCGATCCGGCTTCCGTTTCTGTTTTCACGCAGTATCTCGACGCCATTCGCAAGGCCGGCTCCTCGGTCGGCGCGGTGATCGAGATCGTCGCTGACGGCGTGCCTCCCGGCCTCGGCGCGCCGATCTACGCCAAGCTCGACCAGGACATTGCCTCCGGTCTGATGTCGATCAACGCCGTCAAGGGCGTCGAGATCGGCAATGGTTTCGAGGCCGCCCGCATCACCGGCGAACAGAACGCCGACGAGATGCGTATGGGCAATGACGGCAAGCCGGTGTTCCTGTCCAACAATGCCGGCGGCATACTCGGCGGCATCTCCACCGGCCAGGCGATCGTTGCGCGCTTTGCCGTGAAGCCGACGTCGTCGATCCTGACGCCGCGCAAATCGATCGACAAGGACGGCAACGACGTGGAGGTGATGACCAAGGGTCGCCACGACCCTTGCGTCGGCATCCGCGCCGTGCCGATCGGCGAGGCCATGGTTGCCTGCGCCATCGCCGACCACTATCTGCGGCACCGAGGACAGACAGGAAGGGGATAGGGAATAGGGGACTAAGCTTGGCTGCCACGCCGAAACGGTCAAATTTTCCTTTTCCCTACTCCCGCACTGCCCTATTCCCCTACTCCCTGCGAGTGAAACGAGCGCTTTATGCCTTACGACCAGAAGAAAATCGTCGAAGCAATTCGGGCCTTCGAACGCGGCGAGATCGTCGTCGTCATGGACGATGACGGGCGTGAGAACGAGGGCGACCTGATCGTCGCCGCCGTCCACTGCACGCCGGAGAAGATGGCCTTCATCGTGCGCAACACGTCGGGCATCGTCTGTACGCCGATGCCGCGCGAGGAAGCCAAGCGGTTGAACCTCGCGCCGATGGTTGCCGATAATGATTCGGCCCACACGACCGCCTTCACCGTCAGCGTCGACTTCAAGCATGGCACCACGACAGGAATTTCAGCCGACGACCGCACGCTGACCGTTCGCAACCTTGCCAACGGCAATGTCGGCGCCTCCGATTTCGTCCGCCCCGGCCACATCTTTCCGCTCATCGCGCGCGAAGGCGGCGTGTTGATGCGCTCGGGTCACACCGAGGCCGCGGTCGACCTCTGCAAGCTCGCCGGCCTGCCGCCGATCGGCGTTATCTCGGAACTGGTCAATGATGACGGCACCGTCAAGCGCGGCCCGCAGGTCGCGGCCTTCGCCGAGGAGCACGGTCTCAAGCAGGTATCGGTCGCCGACCTCATCGCTTACCGGCAGCGCAAGGAAACGCTGGTCGAGCGCGTCGCCTGTTCCGACATCGAGACGCTGGGTGGCAAGGCGCAGGTCTTCACCTACACGCTGCCCTGGGACACGATGCATCACGTCGCCATCGTCTTCGGCGATATCCGCGACGGCGAGGACGTCCCGGTGCGACTGCATTCGGAGGACGTCGTAACCGACGTGTTCGGCACCAGCCACCGACTCGACGGCATCATGAAGGCGATGGGCGAACGCAAGCGCGGTGTCATCGTCTATCTGCGCGAGGGCTCGGTCGGCGTCGCCCACCAGGAGCGCAACCGGCCGGCGCCGGGTGATCGCGAGGACCATGAAGAGGCGCGCCGGCGCGAGAGCGAATGGCGCGAGATCGGCCTTGGTGCGCAAATCCTGAAGGATCTCGGCATTTCCTCGATCAACCTGATCGCCTCGCGTGAACGCCACTATGTCGGCCTCGAAGGGTTTGGCATCCACATCGCCAAGACCGAGATTATCTGAGCTCAACAAACCCTCCCTGTCACTCGGCCGGGATTGCCGCCTCGCATCCTTCCAACTCGCATTCGTGGGTGGCGAGGCTGCGCTGGCCGAGCAGCACCGTGACCAGTGCGATAACGCCCGATGCCACCGAAACCCAGAACCCGTTCTGGGCGCCGAACGCATCCACCACCGCGCCGGCGGCGAACGAACCGAGCGCCATGCCGATGCCGATGCCGGTGGTCACCCAGGTGATGCCTTCGGTCAGCATCGTCTCAGGCACATGCCGTTCGATCAGGCCGAAGGCGGTGATGAAGGTCGGCGAGATCGCCACGCCGCTGATGAAGACAGTCAGCGCGAGCACGGGCACGGTGCTGGCGGTAAGCGGCAGCAGTGTGCCGAGCGCGACCAACGCGACCGCGATGGCGAGCTGGCGCTGCAGCGGTGCTTTCAGGTTGAGCGCGCCGATGATGATGCCGAGCACGAAGGAGCCCAGCGCATAGACGCCGATGACGAGACTTGCGGCGCCCGGCTGGCCGAGTTCCTTGGTGATCGCCACCGTGCTCACCTCCGTCGTCGCGAAGGTCGCGCCGACGAAGATCATGGCGAAGGTGATGATTTGAACCGGCCCCAGGCGGATAGCCGAGCCGGTTGAGCCATGGTCCACCGGTCGCACTTGCGGTTCGGTCGAACGCTGCAGGATGAAGGCTGTCGAGCCCAGGGCTAGGAACAGCGTGCTGACGAGCACGCCCGCTTCCGGGAACAGCGCGGCGCTGAGACCAACCGACAGCGATGCGCCGGCGATGTAGACCAGTTCGTCGGCCGCCGACTCGAAGGCGAAGGCGGTGTTCATCTCGGGCCGGCCCCGGAAAATCTCGGTCCAGCGCGCGCGTACCATGGCCGGCATGCTTGGCATCGCCGCGGCCAGCAATGCCGACACGAATAGCGTCCATACCGGCCAGTCCTGATTGGCCGATGCGATCAGGGCCGCGAATGCGAGCACGGAGATGATGGTGGTGGGGACGACAACCCGCGTCTGGCCGAGGCGGTCGACCAACCTCGATATTTGCGGCGCCAGGAATGCATTGGCCAAGGCGAACGTCGCCGAAACCGCACCCGCCAGCCAGTATTCGCCACGCGTCTGCGACAGCATCGCCACGATGCCGATCGGCGCCATGGCGATCGGCAGGCGCGCCATGAAGCCGGCGGCGGCAAAGCCCCTGGCGCCAGGAGCGCGAAAGATTTCCGAGTAGGGGTTTTGCATGATCCTGTTCCTCGACAAGGGGCGATTCGACAATTACATACGAGACGTATAAGTGTTAGATAGACCATACGTCGCGTATGTCAATTGGCATACGGAGCGTATGTAGATAAGGCCAGAGCATGCACAGACCCCGCAAGGAGATGATCGCCGAGACGCGTGCCAAGCTGATCGCCGCGGCGCGCCAAGCCTTTGGCACCATCGGTTATGCCGAAGCGTCGATGGACGATTTCACCGCGTCGGCCGGACTGACGCGCGGCGCCCTCTACCATCACTTCGGCGACAAGAAGGGACTGCTGCAGGCGGTTATCGCGCAAATCGATGCCGAAATGGCCGCGCGGGTGAATGAGGTCGCATCGAGGGCGCCGACCCGCTGGCAGCATTTCGTCGACGAATGCACGACCTACATCGAAATGGCGCTGGAGCCGGAAATCCAGCGCATCATGTTCCGGGACGGTCCGGCCGTGCTGGGCGATCCGGCACAGTGGTCGAATGCCAATGCCTGCGTCGGTTCAATGACCGATCATCTGACCGCGCTGCAACAGGAGGGGGTGGTCGTGCCGGGCCTCGATCCCGAGACCGCGGCGCGGCTGATCAACGGGGCGAGCAGCCAGGCCGCGCAGCGGATCGCCAACTCGAACGATCCCGAAGCGACGTCGAGGAAGGTGGTGGTCGCGTTCAAGCAATTGCTCGAAGGCCTGCTCGGAAGCCGGAAGCGCGGCCAAACTGACCCGCAATCGGGCTCCGCCACCGCTCGCAGTTGACAATAGACGGTTTGGGCGCATCCTCCACAGCCACCTCTGGGGGATTCGGGGCATGTGGGATTTCGATATCGGCAGGTCGGTGTCCATCATGATGCGGACCTGGCCTTTCATTGTCTTTCGCATGATCGTCTATTTCGGCATTACGCTGGCCTATATCATGGCCACCGGCACGGGCGCCTCGGTCGGCTATGGCGTCGGCCATATCTCCACCGATCCCGACGGGCCGTTGTCCTTTGCCATGTGGGGCGGGATTGTCGGTTTCGGCCTCGTCTCGATCGCTGTCTACTGGATCCGCGAATACATCCTCTACGTCGTCAAGGCAGGCCATATCGCTGTCATGGTGCATCTGATCGACGGCCACGACGTACCCGACGGCCAGAACCAGATCGCCTACGCGAAAGAGGTTGTGACCGAGCGTTTTGCCGAGGCGAACATCCTTTTCGTCGTCGACCAGCTGGTCAAGGGCGCCATCCGCGCCATCACCGGCCTGCTGGGCGGCATCGCGGCTTTCCTGCCCATTCCGGGCCTGAGCGGCCTGGTCTCGTTCCTCAACACGGTGATCCGCCTGTCGCTGACCTATGTCGACGAGATCATTCTCGGCTACAACATCCGCATCAATTCGTCCTCACCCTTCGAGACCGCGCGGCAAGGCGTTGTGCTCTACGCCCAGAACGGCAAGATCATGGTCAAGAACGCCGTCTGGCTGGCCGTGATCATGTGGGGGGTCTCCTTTGTCATCTTCCTGCTGATGCTGGCCCCGGCAGCCGCCATTCTTTACGTCATGCCAGGACAGCTCGCCGGTTGGGCCTTCGTTCTGGCCATCGTCTTTGCCTGGGCCTTTAAGGCGGCGTTCATCGAGCCGTTCGCCATCGCCTGCTTGATGCAGGTCTATTTCAAGACCATCGAGGGTCAGGTGCCCGATGCCGCCTGGGACGCCAGGCTGGCCGATGCCTCGTCGAAGTTCCGGGAACTCAAGCGCAAGGCGCTCTCCACCTTCGATGGTTCGCGCTGGGGCACGGCCGGCGCGACACGCTGATCGGTTGGGCTGGCGGGCCCACCGGCGACGGTGCTGAAGCGGGCCACTGTCGATTTGAGCGGCGCTTCGCCTTGCCCGCAAAAAGTCTCGCTCATGATCAGGTCGGGCAACGGCAGCCGTCGGCCCCAGCCATGCGTTTCGAGATCCGGTTTTGGCGCGAACTCCGAGACACGGCCGACGCAGAGATAGGCGATCGGCGTCACGTGATCGGGGATGGACAGCAGGCTCTTCAGCGCTTGCGCCTCGATGATGCTGACCCAGCCGACGCCGATGCCCTCGGCGCGTGCCGCCAGCCAGAAATTCTGCACCGCGCAGACCGTGCTGTAGAGATCCATTTCCGGATTGTGCCAGCGTCCCAGCGGCGAGCCTTTCGAGCGCTCGCGGTCGCAAGTGATGCAGATGTTCAATGCGCTTTCGCAGATGCCTTCGAGCTTGAGCTTGCGGTAAAGCGCCTGCCGGTCCGCCTCGATTGCCGGCAGTTCCTGTTCGCGCGCCGCCAGGAACAGATCGCGCACCTCCGCCCGTCGCGCGGCATCGCGGATGACGATGAAATTCCAAGGCTGCATGAAGCCGACTGACGGCGCGTGATGGGCGGCGAGCAAAAGCCGCGCCAGCACCTCGTCGTCGATCGCTTCCGATGTAAAATGACTGCGGACGTCGCGCCGCGTGAACATGGCGCGGTAAACCGCGTCGCGCGCCGCCTGGTCGAATCCGTCGCCAACTGGAACGGTCATGTTTTCCGGCATCGCTTGTCCCCTTGCGATTGCAGCAGAGTCCGTGCGTCCAGGAGGGCGCACGTCGTTCTGATGCCGTCCGCCTGACCATGCGGATGACGATGCCTGCCAGGCCGGTCTTCTGGCTCGGGATCAACCCGCGTCCGGTGCCTTCCCGTCATCGACAGTGGCATTTACCGGCGCGGTCCCCCTCACAGCGTTGGGCACGCCACGGTATCAAACCGTGTTCCCGATTCTCCCGCCAGAGCATTTGCAGCCAAGTGGAATCACTTGGCGTCGCGGAATGCGGCTAAAACAAACGTCCGGCAGGCACCAGGCAGTGGCGGCGACCTTACGCCGAAGGGCCGGCGACGCCAATCCCCGCAGCGACATGAATGGACGCAGGCGTGATTTTCCCCAGCGATCAAGCCGCAACGCATGGCCATCACGGCGCCGGGGCACTAGATAGGGGACATGGCCACTCGTCTCTACACGCACCCGATCTTCCTCGAACACATCACCCCGCCAGGTCACCCCGAGCGGCCCGACCGCTTGCGCGCCATCGAGCGCGTGCTCGACGACGAAGCTTTTGCCGCGCTTGACCGCGTCGAGGCACCGCAAGGCGACGAGGCGACCATCCTCTACGCGCATCCCGCCGATTTCGTCGCGCGCGTGCGCGCCGCCATTCCCGATGAAGGCCTCGCCCGCATCGACGCCGACACCACCGCCAGCCCGAAGAGCTGGCAGGCGGTGATCACGGCGATCGGCGCCGCCAATGCCGCAGTCGACGACGTCTTTGCGGGCCGCGCCGACAATGTCTTCGTCGCGGCCCGGCCGCCCGGCCACCATGCTGAAAAGACCACGGCCATGGGCTTCTGCTTCTTCAACACTGCGGCTATCGCTGCCCGCTATGCGCAGAAGAAGCATGGCGCGGAGCGTGTCGCCGTCGTCGATTGGGACGTGCACCACGGCAACGGCACGCAGGATATTTTCTGGTACGATCCCTCGGTGCTCTATTGCTCGACGCATCAGATGCCGCTCTATCCCGGCACCGGCGCGAAGAACGAGACCGGCGCCGGCAACATCGTCAACGCGCCGCTGGCGCCGCGGACCGGCAGCGAGGTGTTTCGCGATGCTTTCCTGTCGCGCGTGCTGCCGGCACTCGACAATTTCGCGCCCGATTTGATCATCATTTCGGCCGGCTTCGACGCCCACCATCGCGACCCGCTGGCGGAAATCAATCTGACCGAGGACGATTTCGACTGGGCGACCGGCCAGCTGATGCAGCGCGCCGCGCGCCATGGCGGCAACCGGCTCGTCAGCGTGCTCGAGGGCGGCTACGATCTGCAGGGATTGGCATTTTCGGTCGCCGCCCATGTCGGGCGACTGATGAAAGGATGAATGATGACTGGTGAGATCAACGAAGACGTCAAGGCGATGAGCTTCGAGCAGGCACTCGACGCGCTGGAGAAGATCGTCGATGATCTGGAGCGTGGCGACGTGCCGCTCGACCAGTCGATCCGGATCTACGAGCGCGGCGAGGCGCTGAAGGTACATTGCGACCGGTTGCTGAAGGCCGCCGAGGACAAGGTCGAGAAGATCAGGCTGTCGCGCGATGGCAAGCCGGTTGGAACCGAGCCGCTCGACGCGGACTGAGGTGCGGAGCAGGCTTACCGACTTTTGGACACGATCATGATTGAGGATACAACTCGTCCCGATTGAAACGGAGAGGAGATACGGAAGCGATGTGCAGAAACATCAAGACCCTGTTCAATTTTGATCCGCCGGCAACCAATGACGAAGTCCGCGACGCGGCACTCCAGTTTGTCCGCAAGCTGAGTGGAACGACGCGACCGTCGAAACAGAACCAGCATGCGTTCGATCATGCGGTCGAAGCCATCGCGGCATCCGCACGCGAATTGCTTGATTCCCTCGAAACCCACCAGCATCCGCGCAATCGCGAAGAGGTGGCAGCCAAACTGAGAGCAAAGGCGGCGATCCGGTTCGCCTGACATGTCCAAAGCGGCCATCGATCGCTGACCAGGAGAGTTCATGAGCTTCTTCCCGGGGAAAGACCCTGAGGTCGGCGATGCCTTCGCCAGCGACCAGATCGAACTGATGGTCATCCCCAACGCCAAGGATATTGGCGGCTTCGAGGTGCGCCGCGCCTTGCCGACCGCCAAGAGAAGGCTGGTCGGGCCGTTCATTTTCTTCGATCGCATGGGCCCCGCGATCATGCGCGCCGGCCAGGCGCTCGATGTCCGTCCGCACCCGCATATCGGCCTGTCGACAGTGACCTATCTGTTCGATGGCAAGATCAGGCATCGCGATTCGCTCGGCACCGAAATGGTGATCGAGCCCGGCGACGTGAACCTGATGACCGCGGGCCGCGGCATCGTCCACTCCGAGCGCACGCCGCAGGAATTGCGCGGCGCGCCGATGTCGATCTCCGGCCTGCAGACCTGGCTGGCTCTGCCGGACGGCAAGGAAGAGGTTGCACCGGTGTTCGAGAACACAGCGGCGCTGCGGCTTCCAGAGATCGATGCCGAAGGCGTCAACGGCCGCGTCGTCATCGGTGACTTCCAGGGGTTGCGGTCCCCGGTGCGGGCGGATTCCGAAACGCTCTACGCTGATTTGCGGCTGGACCCCGGTGCCAGCGTCAAAATCCCGGCCGATGCGGAAGAGCGCGCCATCTACACGCTGGAGGGCGAGGTCTCGATTTCGGGCGACGTTTTTCCGGCTGAACGGCTGCTGGTGTTCCGGCCCGGCGACGAGATCGTCATATCGTCGCAAACCGGTGCGCATTTCATGCTGTTCGGCGGCGCCTCGCTCGGTTCGAAGCGTTACATCTGGTGGAATTTCGTCTCTTCGTCGAAGGAGCGCATCGAGCAGGCCAAGCAGGAATGGAAGACCGGCCGCTTCGATATCGTTCCTGGCGATGAGAAAGAATTCATTCCGCTGCCGGAAGGCTGAGCGGCGCGGTGAGGGGCTGACCATCCGCGTCACCGACACACATTTACTTTCGCCGGCCGGCGGCCTATCCCGCCGATGAAAAGAGAGTCTGGGCCCAACGTGAACGCAACGCCGCATACGCCGCTTCTCGACAAGGTTCGCGTCCCGGCCGACCTGCGCACGCTGGCCGAGAGCGAATTGCCGCAACTGGCGTCCGAGCTGCGCGCCGAACTGGTCGATGCTGTTTCCCACACCGGCGGCCACCTCGGTGCCGGCCTTGGCGTGGTCGAACTGACGGTGGCGCTGCATTATGTCTTCAACACACCCGATGACCGGCTGATCTGGGATGTCGGCCATCAGGCCTATCCGCACAAGATCCTGACCGGACGCCGGGACCGCATCCGCACCTTGCGCCAGGAAGGCGGCCTGTCGGGCTTCACCCGCCGGGCCGAGAGCGAGTATGACCCGTTCGGCGCCGCCCACTCCTCGACGTCGATATCGGCGGGTCTCGGCATGGCCGCCGCCCGCGACCTCTCAGGCGGCCGCAACAATGTCATTTCAGTCATCGGCGACGGCGCAATGTCGGCCGGCATGGCCTATGAGGCGATGAACAATGCGGGCGCGCTCGATGCCCGCCTCATCGTCATCCTCAACGACAACGACATGTCGATTGCGCCGCCGACCGGCGCCATGAGCGCCTATCTGGCGCGCCTGGCTTCCGGCAAGGCCTATATCGGCTTGCGCGACTTTGGCAAGAAACTGACCTCCTATCTCGGCAAGCGGGCCGATCGAGCCATCACCCGCGCGGTCGAACATGCGCGCGGCTACGTCACCGGCGGCACTTTGTTCGAGGAACTCGGCTTCTATCACATCGGCCCGATCGACGGTCACAATCTGGAGCATCTGATCCCGGTCCTGAAAAATGTCCGCGACAACGGCAAGGGTCCGGTGCTGATCCATGTCGTCACCCAGAAGGGCAAGGGGTACGCGCCGGCGGAAGCGGCCGTCGACAAATACCATGGCGTCAACAAATTCGACGTCATCACCGGCGCGCAGGCCAAGGCGCCGGCCAATGCGCCGGCCTACACCAAGGTGTTCGCCGAAAGCCTGATCCAGGAGGGCCGCGATGACGACCGCATCGTCGCCGTCACCGCCGCCATGCCGAGCGGCACCGGCCTCGATCTGTTCGGCGAGGTGTTCCCGTCGAGGACCTTCGATGTCGGCATCGCCGAGCAGCATGCGGTGACCTTCGCCGCCGGCCTGGCAACGGAAGGCTACAAGCCCTTCGCGGCGATCTATTCGACGTTCCTGCAGCGCGCCTACGATCAGGTCGTCCATGATGTCGCGATCCAGAAACTGCCGGTGCGTTTCCCCATCGATCGCGCCGGCTTCGTCGGCGCCGATGGAGCCACCCATTGCGGCGCGTTCGACACCACCTTCCTGGCAAGCCTGCCGGGCTTTGTCGTGATGGCCGCCGCCGACGAGGCGGAACTGCGCCACATGGTGCGCACCGCCGCCAGCTATGACGATGGGCCGATCGCCTTCCGCTATCCGCGCGGCAACGGGGTCGGCGTCGACATGCCCGAGCGCGGCTCGGTTCTCGAGATCGGCAAAGGCCGCATCGTCCGGGAAGGCAGCAAGGTTGCCCTGCTGTCCTTCGGCACGCGCTTGCAGGATTGCCTCATCGCCGCCGAGGAACTCGGCGCGGCCGGGCTTTCCACCACCGTTGCCGACGCCCGCTTCGCCAAGCCGCTTGACCAGGATTTGATCCGCCGGCTGGCCCGCTCGCATGAGGTGCTGGTGACGGTGGAGGAGGGCGCTATTGGAGGCTTCGCCAGCCATGTACTGCAGTTCCTTGCCCATGAAGGACTGCTGGAAAATGGCCTGAAGGTACGCCCGCTGGTACTGCCGGACGCCTTCACCGACCACGCCAAGCCGGAGAAGATGTATGCCGACGCTGGCCTCGACGCCGCCGGGATCGTGCGCACTGTTTTCACGGCCCTCGGTCATACGGTCCGCGCCCAGCGCGCCTGAATCAAAACCTGAACAGCTTGGATCAGTTTGCCGGCTTTCTTTTGTAACGCATTGTTAACGCTGCCGTTTGGCGTTTCGCTTACTGTGTCCCTTGGCGGTTTTTCAACGGCACCTTGCTAGACCGGCGTCAGGCAGGGAGACAACGATGAAGACGCTTCTGTGCGGCGCGGCCTTCTTGGCAGTGATGGTCTTGCCGGCCGCGGCCGAAACACCCTATGACCGCAATCTTGAAAAGGCGGCGTTAGGCATTGTCGCCGGCAAGATTGGCGATATTCGCGGCGGCTTTTCCTACAAGCAGGTGCCGCAGCTTGTGGTGCTGCCGGACCCCGCACCTCCGTCCGCTGTTGTCACCGAACATCCACGTGAACAGGCGTCGGGGAACCGGGACGATGGTCTGTCTCCCGCTGTCGAGCGCCAGGTTTTACGGACCATCTTTTAAAACCACATGTCGCGCACACAGCGGCCATCGCGGGGCAGATCGTCGTAAGTGTCGAGGCCATCGAAATGGTCGATCGGCAAGTCGGCGACGGCTTCGGGTGGTGCCAGCCGCACATTGACTGCGATCCGTATTCGGCCAGAATCGCTGGCGCGCAAGCCGCGCCATGCCAGCACGCAGGCGCATATCGGGCAGAACAGGATTTCAAGTGACGGCGCGTCCTTGCCGGCGCGCGTATAGCTGGCCGTCCGCCCTGAAACGCGAATGCGTTCGTTGACATAATCATAGGCCCAGAGCGCGCCATAGCGGCGGCAAAGCGTGCAGTTGCAGGCCGTCACCGGGCCGGGATCGCCTTCCAGGGTCCAGTGGGCCGCGCCACAGTGGCAGGTTCCCATCAGCATTCGTCCTCCGTGTTGCGACAACAGTGGTCCTCCTCGACTGATATTCTGCCGGACCCGATGCGATGCGCGCAAGCCGCGGCTTGGCTCGCTGCACCAGCCGCTCTCGCACGACGTCACCTTGTTCGGTGTAATGTTCTTGCCTTCACCGCAGGCTTTCGTCAGAGAAGGCCGATGAATTCGCCTCTGCCAGCCAGCACACGCCAGCGGCTCGACGACCTGCTCGTCCAGCGCGGGCTGTTCGCCAGCCGCTCGCGTGCCCGCGACGCGGTCGAGCGCGGCACGGTGACGGTTGACGGCGCCATTGCCCGCAAGCCCGGTCAGAACGTTTCGCCGCAATGCCTTGTTGTCATCGATGATCCGGCGCAAGGCTATGTCTCGCGCGCGGCGCTCAAACTTATCGGCGGACTGGACCATTTCGGCCTCGACCCCGCTGGCCGCGAAGCCCTCGACATCGGCGCCTCGACAGGCGGGTTCACCCAGGTGTTGCTCGAACGCGGCGCCTCCCATGTCACGGCAATCGATGTCGGGCACGGCCAGATGCATCCTGATGTCGGCGCTGATCCGCGCGTAACCGTGATCGAAGGCCTGAACGCACGCGATCTCACGGCCGCCGATCTTGCCGGTCGCAGTCCGGATTTCATCGTTTCCGACGTCAGTTTCATCTCGCTGAAACTTGCGCTGCCGCCGGCACTTGCTCTTGCCAAGTCCGGTGCCGGCGCGGTCTTTCTGGTCAAACCGCAATTCGAGGCGGGCCGCGAGGCGATCGGCAAAGGGGGTCTGTTGAAGGATCCTTTCGATGCCGCCCGGGTCGCGGGCCTGCTGCAGGATTGGCTGGATGCCGTTCCTGGCTGGCGTTCGCTCGGCCTGCATCTGTCGCCGATCGAAGGTGGCGACGGCAATCGCGAATTCCTGCTCGGTGGGGTCAAGGACCGATGAGCGCACGCTTCACAATACGAAAGCTCGGATCGCAGGGCGACGGTATCGCCGAAGCCGAAAGCGGCGATCTGTTCATTCCCTTCACGCTGCCGGGCGAGACCGTCACCGCCGCGCGCGAAAGGGATCGTGCGGCGCTGATGGCGGTGCTGGAGGCCTCGCCGCTGCGCATCGAACCCGCCTGCCGCCACTTCACCGAATGCGGCGGTTGTGCCCTCCAGCATCTGGAAGCCGAAGCCTACCGACAGTGGAAGCGTGAAAAGGTGGTGCACGCATTGAAGGGCAAGGGCATCGAGTGCGAAATCGGAGAGTTGGTCGCCTGCGCACCGCAGTCGCGCCGCCGTGTGGTGCTTGCCGCCCGGCGCACCGAAACAGGCATGTTGCTCGGCTTCAATCGCCATCTGTCGCCGGAGATCATCTCCATATCCGAATGCCCGATCTCACTGCCCGAGATCGTCGCGGCACTCGGCCAGCTGAGGGCGCTGGCCGAATTGATATGCGCCACCACCAAATCATTCCGGATGGCGATAACCGTTACGGGTTCCGGCCTCGACATCGCGGTGCATGAGTCCGGCAAGCTCGGCGAACACCAGCGCCGTATCGCCTCCAATTTTGTCATTGCGCAGGGCTTTGCCAGACTGTCCATCGATGACGAGATCGTCATTGAGCCAAGGAAGCCGGTCGTCATGTTCGGCAGCGTCGCGGTTGCGCTACCGCCGGGCGCCTTCCTGCAGGCGACCGAGGCAGCCGAACAGGCCATGGCCGAGATCGTCGGCGGACATCTGAAGCGTGCAAAAAGGGTCGCCGACCTTTTTGCCGGTTGCGGCAGCTTCGCCTTGCGGTTGGCCGCGACGTCGGAAGTGCACGCGGTCGAAGGCGATGCGGCCGCACTTTCGGCGCTCGACCGGGGATCCCGCTTCGCGACAGGCATCAAGCGGGTGACGGGCGAGCGTCGCGACCTGTTTCGCCGGCCACTGACGTTCAAGGAGTTGAACGCCTTCGACGGCTTGGTCTTCGATCCGCCGCGCGCCGGTGCCGAGGACCAGTCGAAGCAGATCGCCCGCTCGGATGTTCCATTCATTGCCGCGGTGTCCTGCAACCCGGTAACGCTGGCTCGCGACCTGCGCATCCTCATCGACGGCGGCTACACCTTGAAAAGCGTGACGCCGATCGACCAGTTCCTGTGGTCGCCCCATGTCGAGGCCGTCGCGTTGCTGGGGAAGCCGAAGCGGCGGCGGTAGGTCACGACCGCCGGTTCGCAGGAAATTTCTGAAGCCTCTGTTCTTTCGACGAAATTGCGCCCTAAAGCCGCCTTTGTGCGGACTTCCAATTTCGCATCTTTGGGAAACATTTCGACCTATTCGTCGTTACTAATATGAATCGATGGCGATAGCGGACATGCAGACGCTTCAGAAATTCATCGGCCTCATCGTCGCTCTTATCTTTTTCGCGGTCAGCTCCGCGACGGGGGCCCTCGCCCAAGGTGAAAAGCGCCTGGCGTTCGTCATCGGCAACGGCGCGTATCAGTCCGGCGAGCTCGCCACCGCCGCCAATGATGCGGGCCTGATCGCGCAGACCTTGCAGGCGGCCGGGTTCGATGTGGTCGGGGCGCGCGATGTCGATCAGGAATCGCTGCGCGGCGCATTGCGTGATTTCCTCGGCAAGGTCTCCGCCGCCGGTCCCGACGCGATTGTCTTCGTCTATCTCGCCGGCCACGGCGTGCAGTTCGAAGGCGAGAATTACTACTTGCCGATCGATGCCCAGATTGCCAGTCCAGCCGACGTGCCGCTTCAGGCGATGCGGCTCTCCGATGTCACCAAGTCGCTGGCCGGATTGCCGACGAAGGTCAACATCGTCGTGCTCGACGCGGCGCGGCCAAATCCCTTCCCGAAGTGGAAAGAGCCGCTGGCCGGCGGCCTTGCGTTGGTCGATCCCGATCCGAACATGCTGATTGCCTTCAACGCCGCTCCCGGAACGGTCGCGCCCGAAGGCAAAGGCCCCTACGGCGCTTATGCCCAGGCGCTGGCCGAGATGATACGCGAGGGCGGAATGTCGCTTGACGACGTGTTCGACCGCACACGACTGCGCGTCAACGAGGTGACGCAAGGTGCGGAAGTGCCGTGGAACGCCTCGAAAATCACCACGCCGTTCGTCTTCTTCGACCGTGCCGCGGACGCGCCCCCACCCAAGGTTTCCGAGGCCGAATCCCGGTCCAATCGGACCAGGGCGATCCGCGACTTCAACGCTCATGACGCCTATGTCGCGGCTCTCGACCGCGACACGATGCGCGGCTACGAAGATTTCCTCGGCGCTTATCCACACGATCCGATGGCCAAGCGCGTGCGCGCCATCATCGCCGCGCGGCGCGAGGCGATGACGTGGCGCGAGACCTGGCTGCAGGACACGCCGGAAGCCTATTGGTCTTATCTGCGGCGCTATCCGCATGGTCCCCATGCTTGGGACGCGCGCCGGCGGCTCGAACATTTCGATGCAGCCCTGGAGCCGCCGGAGGAATTCACCGTCTATGAGTATGATTTGCCGCCGCCGCCGGAGGAGGAAATCGTCTACGTCGACAGGCCGGTGCTCTATTTCGACGATCCCGATTTCGACTTCGAGCCGCCACCGCCGATCGCGGTGATCTTCCTGCCGCCGCCGCCGCCGGATTTCGTCGTGCTGGTGGCGCCGCCGCCGCCGGTCGACGTCTTCGTCCTGCCAACGCCGGTGTTCGTGCCGATACCTGCGTTCATCAACCCGCCGCGTCACATCGTGCCGCCGCCGAACGACATCATCTTCAACAACATCCACAACACGACCGTCATCAACAACATCAACACGACGATCAAAAACGAGACCATCAATCACAATGCTCAGGGTGGCCCCGCTACAGGCCAGAAGACGGCCGGAGGCACGGTTGGGGCCGGCTCGGCTGCACTGGCGGCCAGGGTCGCGCTGCCGCCGCTGCTGAAAAAGAGAGCGGCCATGTCCGGTCAGGCCCCGTCCAGTCAGCAACAGGGTGGCTTGCCGCAGAAGCCTGGCCAGCGTGTGATACAGGGCCAGCAGCCTGGTGCCGCGACTCCGCTGTCGAAGAACTTGTCGACCGGCAAGCTTGAAACCGACCACGCCCTGCCAGGAGCCAACGGTAAAAAGCTGCCGCTCGTCAACGGCAAGCCGGCGCTGAACGGCGAGAATTTGCCCAGCGACAGGTCCAGGAAGCAGCTTGGCAAGCAAGGCATCGTAGGCGGCAACCAAGAGGCGACCGGAAATGCCGGTGCTGCTGTTGCCGGAGAGCAGGGCACGGCTCAGCAGAAGGGCAAGAAGTTCCGCAAGCTGCCGACCGTCAACGGTGCTCCGGCCGAGAACAGGCTGAGTGCCGAGGAGAGGTTCAGGAAAAACAATCCGAACGCCTTCTCCGACCAGAACACCGGCAAACCGAAAAAGCTGACGCGCAGGGACTTGTCCGCCGGCCAGTCCGCTGTCGAACCGAACGATCAGGGCCTGGCCAGTGGAAAGGACAAGGGCAGGAAGTTGCGCAAGGTGCCGACCGTCAACGGTGCGCCGGCCGAAAATCGGCCTGGCGTGCAGGAGCGGCTCAGGAAGAACAATCCGGAGGTGTTCTCCAACCAGGATCAAGGCCCGGCCAGCGGAAACGACAAGAGCAGGAAGTTCCGCAGACTGCCGACCGTCAGCGATGAGCCAACCGACAACGGATCGGGCGTGCAAAAACGGTTCAGGAGGAACAATCCGGCCGTGTTCTCCGACCAGAATCAGGGCTCCGTCAGCAGGAACGACAGGGGCAGGACGTTGCGCCGGCTGCAGAACAGCGAACAGGGCGCCGCCGGCCCGGAGGTTAACGTCCAGCGCAACCTCAAGATCAGGCCGAACGAGAATGCGCAGCGTCAGTTGAGACCGGAAAGGCCTAACGAGCAGGTGCTCCGGCCGCAGAGATCGGAGCCGAAGCCGGAATTCCGCGCGCAGCCGAGACAGCAGATGCAAGAGCGGCGTCTCCCGCAGGAGCAGCCCCCACAGCAGGTCAAGAAGAAGCCGTCTTGCGGACAGCAAGGCGAACCGGCCTGCAACCAGTAAGCTGTCGCGGCGGGGGTCACCTTCCTGTTCGCCGGGCGCACAACCCGCCCGTGACCCTTGCGAGAGAGTGGATCGCTGCTTTGTGGCGCGTCAGCCCGTCGAGACGGTTCGCTCCGGCCGCTCAAACTACGAGCTTGGCGGCATCCGTCAGGTTTTTGGCGTGCCGCCTCGCTGGTTGAGCGAAACCCAGATGTTCGGGTTCTGTTGCGATTGGCGTTTCAGGAAATAATAGCCGGTTGCATTCCAGGGGCGGATTTCGTCGACCATATTGTCCAGGATGAGATCGCCCTTGTCGGTCTTCACCGTCAGGATGGTGTGACCCTCATTGTTCAGGTCGCGCACCACCGTCATCAGCAGCGCCTGCCGGGGAAATCCCGCCTCCCGAAGAAGCTTGCGCTTGTAGAGCGCGTAGATCTTGCAGTCGCCCTTGCCGTCCACCGGATAGTCCCAGTGGTCCATCGTCGTGCCCCAGTGATCGTAGTTGCTGACGGGCTTGATGGAGCGGTTCGCCTTTTGGTTTATCCGTTTGAGGATGCTCAGGTTCTGCGCTGTCAGCTTGACGCTCGTGGCGGGCAGGGCCGGCACCTTGCACTCTTTCGGCCGGCGATGGCAGAAATCGACCCAGCCATACGGAACGCTGGTGCGTCCCCCGACCGCGACTGAGTTTGCACCGGCCGCGGGTTGCGTTGATGTTCGCTTGAACCATGTCGACTGCGCAGCCGCCGGGCTGACACAGAGCGACGAAACACCAACCAACGAAACGACGCCAAAGAGGAAGGAAGAGGTCAGGACGTGAGGGAAACGCAGCACTGCCAACACCACCGCAACGAGAAGACTGGCGACAAGCTAATGGGCAAACGCCAGTTCGGGCTTTTGAACAATTAATAATATCCTAACACGATTGTGTTTCGCATAAGGCAGAGGTTGCCGCGCCGTAGGTTGGCATCAATCGCGAGCATGGCCCTGCTGCGCTTCGGCATGTACACCCGGGTCCATATCCTCCAATGTTTTTGGCCTGCCAGAACGCGATGGCTGCACGCCCGGAAAATATCGCTGGCAGGCGATGATTCCAGAACGCCCCGACGCCTCAGACCCTCGTGCCGCCGACTGTCATCTGGTTCATCCTCAGATGCGGCTGGCCGACGCCGACGGGTACGCCCTGGCCGGCCTTGCCGCACATGCCGATGCCATTGTCGAGCTTCATGTCGTTGCCGACCATCGTGACGCGGTGCATGGCGTCAGGCCCGTTGCCGATCAGCATGGCGCCCTTGATCGGCTGCGTCACCTTGCCGTTCTCGATCATATAGGCCTCGGTGCAGCCGAACACGAATTTGCCCGACGTGATGTCGACCTGGCCGCCGCCGAAGGAGACGGCATAGATGCCGTTCTTGACGGAAGCGATGATCTCGTCCGGCTCCATGTCGCCTGAGGTCATGTAGGTGTTGGTCATGCGCGGCATCGGCTGGTGCGCATAGCCTTCACGCCGGCCATTGCCGGTGGCTTTCATGCCCATCAGCCGCGCGTTCTGCCGATCCTGCATGTAGCCGACCAGCTTGCCGTCCTCGATCAAAACGTTGCGGGCCGAAGGTGTGCCCTCATCGTCGACGGTGAGCGACCCGCGCCGTTCGGGGATGGTGCCGTCGTCAACGACGGTGACGCCCTTGGCGGCGACCTGCTGGCCCATCAGGCCGGCGAAGGCCGAGGTCTTCTTGCGGTTGAAGTCGCCTTCCAGTCCGTGCCCGACGGCTTCGTGAAGCATCACGCCCGGCCAGCCGCTGGACAGCACGATGTCGAAAGTGCCGGCCGGTGCCGGGATCGCCGCCAAATTGACCAGCGCCTGCCGGAGCGCCTCGCTCGCGGCGTGCTTCCAGCTATCCTCGATCAGGAAGTCGCCGAACGCCTTGCGTCCGCCCATACCATAGGAGCCGCTCTCCTGGCGGTCGCCATCGCCGACGACGACCGAGATGTTGACGCGGACCAGCGGCCTGATATCGCGCACCACCTGGCCGTCGGCGCGCACTATCTCGACATGCTGCCAGGATGCGGCGATCGAGGCCGTCACCTGGCGCACGCGTGGATCCTCGGCGCGCAGCCAGGCGTCGATTTCCTGGAGCAGCTTCCCCTTGGCCTCGAAGGAAGGCGAGGGGATCGGGTTCTCGTCGCCATAGAGATGGCGGTTGGTGCGGGCGGGGGCTGCGGCAAGCGTACCGGAATAGCCACCCTTGACGGTCGACACGGCTTCGGCCGCGCGCAGCAGCGATGCCTCGGACAGGTCGCTGGAATGGGCGTAGCCACTGGCTTCACCGGCGACCGCACGCAGGCCAAAGCCCTGGTCGGTGTTGAAATTAGCGGTCTTGAGCCGGCCGTTGTCGAACATCAGCGCTTCGCTTTCGCTGTATTCGAGGAAAAGCTCGCCGTCGTCTGCACCCTTGATGGTGTCGGCGACGATCTGCTTGATGCGGTCGTCTGAAATGTCGAATTGGCCGATCAGGCTGTTCATGGCGCGTCCGTCCGTGGGATGATTGCTTTTCCCCGATGTAGGCGTGAAGCCGCGCCCGCACAATCGGCAATGAAGATCAGTGCCGACGAATGACATCGTCGGGTTGATGCAAGCCATGCTTCTGGGGCGGCAAAAGCCGCGTCCAGGTCTGGTTCAGCGCAGAGCCGCGATCAGGGCAGGGCGGCAAAGCCGTCGGCGAAACCCTTGAGGTCGACGGGGATGCCGATGCCTTCCTCAGGCGTCTGGAAGACGATGAACGTTGCCGACGTGCCGGTCTTCAGCGTGTCGAGCAGCGGCTTTTCGAGAATGACCTCGGCGTAGCAGCCGTCCTGGAAGCAGCGCACGAAATAGGCGCGGCCGATGTCCTTGCCGTCGACGTTGAGGCCGAGCCCGTTCGGCAACAGCACGCCGAGCGGCGCCAGCACGCGCAGGATCTCGGCCTTGTTGTCGGCGGTGCGCAGCACGACGACCGAAAGCCCCATCTCCGGACGGTCCTCGGCGACGACGTTCTGCATCATCACGCATTGTTCCGCGGTGGCGCCGGCCGGCGTGTCGCAGATGATCGACCAGGCGCCATGCGTCGAGCGCACCGTGCCGCTCGGCTGGGCGGCATTGGCCTGACCGGCGACGAACAGTCCGGCCGCGGACAGAACGGCGAGAAACACGGCGTTCGCCGGGGTTCTCGAAAGTCCCGGTCGCGTATGCCTCAGTCTCGAAAGCCAAGAGTTCATGACGGCTCCATTGCGAATCACGGCACTTTAAGCCGCGCCAATACCAAGTAAAGGACGAGACCGCGGCCGGACTGTCCCGAAACTGGCAATACAGCGCTTTTCCCTGCCAAATTCGCCTGAATTACGACGCTTTGCGGGCGCCGCCAGCATGGGGCGGACAGACTGCCGAACATACTCGATTCACTACCATGGCCATTGCCCTGGAAGAGCTATGTCAGCTTGCGCGCAAAAATGCCGCACGGTTTCGACCGCTCCTTTCTTGCGGAGGGAAAAAGAGTATGGTTTGAACCAGCTTGAGACTGTCGGGATTCCCGTCCCGGCATTGTTCGTTATTCTCGTTGGCATCGCCGCGAGGAACTGGGAGACGAAGAGGGCGATGAGAAATTTCCTAGCTAGCGCCAGGTTTCTAGCAAGTGCCAAGTTTCTGAGTGCTTGTGCCGCTGTCACGATTTTTGCAGGCACATCCGCCCATGCCGATCAGCCCGTGGAGTGGGAGACCACCTTCCAGGCGCCGGCGACCGACATGATGCGGCAGATCGAGTGGTTCGGAAACTACACGATGTGGTTCATCGTTCCGATCACCATTCTGGTGCTGCTTCTCCTCGCCTACTGCATCGTGAGGTTCCGCGCGAGCGCCAACCCGGTTCCCTCCAACACCAGCCATAACACGCTGATCGAGGTGATCTGGACCGTCGGCCCAGTCGTCGTCCTGCTCTGTCTCGCCATTCCCTCGTTCCAGCTCTTGACCGCGCAGTACACTCCGCCGGAAGAGGCCAAGCTGACGGTCAAGGCGACCGGCAACCAGTGGAACTGGGATTACGAATACCAGACCGACAACACGCTCGCCTTCAACTCCGCGATCCTCCAGGACGGTGACCGCGCCGCCGCCGGCAAGGAGGACCGCAAGGCCTATCCGCGCCTGCTCGCTGTCGACAATGAGCTGGTGGTGCCGGTCAACACGATGACCCGCGTGCTCGTCACCGCGACCGACGTGATCCACTCCTTCGCCATGCCGTCCTTCGGCATCAAGATCGACGCCGTTCCGGGCCGCACCAACGAGACCTGGTTCAAGGCGGAGAAGGAAGGCCTGTATTATGGTCAGTGCTCGCAGCTCTGCGGCAAGGACCACGCCTTCATGCCGATCGCCATCCGTGTCGTCTCGGATGCGCAGTTCAAGACCTGGCTGGCGGCAGCCAAGACCAATCTGCCGGGCGCCAACAAGACGCTCATGGCCGAGGTCGACGGCCAGAACAAGGTAGCGGCCGCCGGCAATTGATGTCGCGGGTTAGCAAGATTTAGGGAACGGAGCGGAACATGGCAGACGCTGCAGCTCACGACGGGCACGACCATAAGCCGTATCATGGCTGGGTGCGGTGGGTTTATTCGACCAACCACAAGGACATCGGTACGCTCTACCTGATCTTCGCGATCATGGCCGGCATCATCGGCGCCGCGCTTTCGGTCGCCATCCGCATGGAGCTGCAGGAGCCTGGCATCCAGATCTTCAGCGGCCTGGCGCAGATGGTCTACGGCATGAATGGTGACGCCGCGATCGACGGCGGCAAGAGCATGTATAATGCCTTCGCCACCGCGCACGCCCTGATCATGATCTTCTTCATGGTCATGCCGGCGCTTATCGGCGGTTTTGCCAACTGGATGGTGCCGATCATGATTGGCGCTCCCGACATGGCGTTCCCGCGCATGAACAACATTTCGTTCTGGCTGCTGCCGCCGGCGTTCATCCTGCTGCTCACCTCGATGTTCGTTCCGAGTGCGCCTGGCGCCTTTGGCGTGGGCGGCGGCTGGACGCTCTATCCGCCACTGTCGACTTCGGGCCAGCCCGGACCGGCCATGGATCTGGCGATCCTGTCGATCCACATCGCCGGCGCCTCGTCGATCCTCGGCGCCATCAACTTTATCACCACCATCTTCAATATGCGCGCGCCCGGCATGACCCTGCACAAGATGCCGCTGTTTGCATGGTCGGTGCTGATCACCGCATTCCTGCTGCTGTTGTCCTTGCCGGTTCTGGCCGGTGGCATCACCATGCTGCTCACCGACCGCAACTTCGGCACGACGTTCTTCGCGCCTGATGGCGGTGGTGACCCGATCCTGTTCCAGCATCTGTTCTGGTTTTTCGGTCACCCGGAAGTCTACATCCTGATCCTGCCCGGCTTCGGCATCATCAGCCACGTCATCTCGACCTTTTCGCGCAAGCCGGTGTTCGGTTATCTCGGCATGGCTTACGCGATGGTCGCGATCGGCGCCGTCGGCTTCATCGTCTGGGCGCACCACATGTACACGACCGGCCTGTCGCTCGACACGCAGCGCTATTTCGTCTTCGCCACCATGGTCATCGCGGTGCCGACGGGCGTGAAGATCTTCTCCTGGATCGCAACGATGTGGGGCGGGTCGATCTCGTTCAAGACGCCGATGCTGTGGGCGCTGGGCTTCATCTTCCTGTTCACCATCGGCGGTGTCACCGGCGTCCAGCTGGCCAATGCCGGCCTCGACCGGTCGCTGCATGACACCTATTTCGTCATTGCCCACTTCCACTACGTGCTGTCGCTGGGCGCGGTGTTCGCCATCTTCGCGGGCTGGTACTACTGGTTCCCGAAGATGACCGGCTACATGTATTCGCCTGTCATCGCGAACACCCACTTCTGGGTCACCTTCGTCGGCGTCAATCTGATCTTCTTCCCGCAGCATTTCCTCGGCCTCGCCGGCATGCCGCGCCGCACCATCGACTATCCCGACGCATTTGCGGGCTGGAACTATGTATCGTCCATCGGTTCTTATATCTCGGCCGTCGGCGTCCTGATCTTCCTCTACTGCGTGTTCGAAGCGTTCCAGAAGAAGCGGGTGGCCGGAGCGAACCCATGGGGCGAGGGCGCAACGACTCTCGAATGGCAGCTGCCTTCGCCGCCGCCCTTCCACCAGTGGGAGCAGCTGCCGAAGATCAGGTAAGGCGGCTCCCCTCGAATGCAAAACCGCCGGTCCGCCGGCGGTTTTGGCCAACGGAATAATGGACTTGAGTACGCATGGCCCTAGTCGACAAAACCAGCATTGACGAAGCGGGCTTCCGCATGTCGGAAGCGACGGCGGGCGATTTCTTCGCCCTCCTGAAGCCGCGCGTCATGTCGCTGGTGGTGTTCACCGCCTTTGTCGGGCTGGTCGCGGCACCGGTGACCATCAACCCGCTGCTGGCGGTGATAGCTATCCTGGCTATTGCGATTGGGGCCGGCGCCTCGGGTGCTCTCAACATGTGGTACGACGCCGACATCGACGCGGTGATGACCAGGACCGCCAGCCGCCCAATCCCGTCCGGTCGTATCCAGCCGCACGAGGCGCTCAGCTTCGGCCTGGTCCTTTCGGTCCTGTCGGTGATGACGCTCGGCGTGCTGGTCAACTGGCTGGCCGCGACGCTGCTGGCCTTCACCATCTTCTTCTATGCCGTCGTATACACGATGTGGCTGAAACGCTCGACGCCGCAGAACATTGTCATCGGCGGTGCCGCGGGCGCCATCCCGCCGGTTATCGGCTGGGCCGCGGCGACCGGATCGGTCAGCCTCGAAAGCATCATCCTGTTCCTGATCATTTTCCTGTGGACGCCGCCGCATTTCTGGGCGCTCGCGCTGTTCAAGTCCGAGGACTATGGCCGCGCCGGCATCCCGATGATGCCGAACGTTGCCGGCCATGCGCCGACCCGCCGTCAGATTTTCGCCTACGCACTGGTGCTGGCCCCGGTCGGCGTGCTGCCCTGGCTGCTCGGCTACACGACGCCATTCTATGGCGTGGCCGCTCTGCTGCTGGGCGTTGGTTTCGTCTGGTATGCCTGGAAAGTGCTTGGCATGGCCGACGACGACCGCGCCATGAAGCCGGCCAAGGCCCTGTTTGCCTATTCGCTGCTCTATCTCTTCGCCATCTTCGCCGCCTATCTGGCCGACTGTGTCGTCGAACGCGCGCTTGCCATGGGTGGGGCATGACTATGGTCGAGAAAGAACTCGAGATGGTCACCTTGACCGATCGCCAGAAGAAGGCCCAGCGCAGCCGTTCCATTGCGATAGGCGTAGCGCTGGCTCTGCTGGTCGTGATCTTCTACATCGCCACGATCGTGAAGTTCGGCCACAACTTGTCGGGCAAGATGTGATGAGCGTCGAGATGCCCAAAAAGACGGTAGGAAAGACCGGCAACCGCGTCGTCGCAGCCGTCTGCCTCGCCTTCTTCACCGGCATGATCGGCATGGCCTATGCCGCC
The DNA here is from genome assembly GCF_000513935.1 of Mesorhizobium sp. WSM3626. Lineage (GTDB taxonomy): Bacteria > Pseudomonadota > Alphaproteobacteria > Rhizobiales > Rhizobiaceae > Mesorhizobium > Mesorhizobium salmacidum. The sequence goes on from NZ_AZUY01000004.1 coordinate 183,215, forward strand.
GTGCCGCTCTACAAGATGTTCTGCCAGGCGACCGGTTACGGTGGTACCACGCAGCGTGTCGAGAGGCAGTATGCCGGCCGCGTGCTTGACCGCGAGGTCACCGTCCGCTTCGACGCCAACATTGCCGGCGTGCCTTGGGAGTTCCAGCCGGTCCAGCGCTCGATGACTATGAAGATCGGGCAGACCGTGCAGGCGCATTATCAGGCGACCAACAAATTCAATCGCCCCGTCACAGGCCGCGCTACCTTCAACGTGCAGCCGGAACTGGCCGGTCCGTACTTCAACAAGGTCGAATGCTTCTGCTTTACCGACACGACGCTGAAGCCCGGCGAGACGCTGGACATGCCGGTCCTGTTCTATGTGGACCCCGACATCGTGAATGTGCCGGAACTGAAGGACATCAAGACGATCACCCTGTCCTATACGATGTTCCCGGTCGAGAAGAACAAGCCGGTCGCCTCCTCGGAGCCGGCCAAGGGCAAAAGCAAGACAGTTTCAGATACCGAAGGAAATCTCGGGGGTTGATATGGCAGACGCGCACGCAAAACCACACCATGACTACCATCTCGTCGACCCTAGCCCGTGGCCTTTCGTGGGATCGGTCGGGGCGCTTGTCACCGCTTTTGGCGGTGTCTGCCTCATGGAATACCTGAAGGGCGGCTCCTTCCCGATCTTCGGCTTCAACATCGCCAATCCGTGGCTGTTCTTCATCGGCATCGTGATCGTCCTGTACACCATGTTCGCCTGGTGGTCTGACACGATCAAGGAAGCGCATGAGGGCCACCACACGCGCGTCGTGTCGCTCCACCTGCGCTACGGCATGATCATGTTCATCGCCTCGGAGGTGATGTTCTTCGTCGCCTGGTTCTGGGCCTATTTCGATGCCAGCCTTTTTGCCGGGGAGGTGCAGAACTACGCGCGCCATACGTTTACCGGTGGTGTCTGGCCGCCTAAGGGCATGGAGGTTCTCGATCCCTTCCATCTGCCGCTTTACAACACCGTCATCCTGCTGCTGTCGGGCACCACGGTCACCTGGGCGCATCACTCGCTCCTCCATGGCGACCGCAAGGGGCTGGTCAACGGCCTGGTGCTGACCGTCGGCCTCGGCATGCTGTTCACCATGGTGCAGGCGTACGAGTACATGCACGCGCCGTTCGGCTTCAAGGATTCCATCTATGGCGCCACCTTTTTCATGGCGACCGGCTTCCATGGCTTCCATGTCATCATCGGCACCATCTTCCTGCTGGTCTGCCTGATCCGCGCGATGAAGGGCGACTTCACCCCCAAGCAGCATTTCGGCTTCGAGGCGGCCGCCTGGTACTGGCACTTCGTCGACGTGGTCTGGCTGTTCCTGTTTGCCTCGATCTACGTCTGGGGATCGGTCGGCGCGGTGATCGAAGGTCACTGATCCCGCCTTTGGGATTCGATTAGGGAAGGCGGCCGCGGCGACGTGGCCGCCTTCTTCTTTTCGGCGCAATGATCGTCGATCGATGGAAGATGCGGCTGATCTCGGTAATTTTCGCGTTTCGCTTGGTGGGGATCCCTTCGGCCACAAGCACCAGGAGGGCGATCAGCGCACGCCCGAGGGGCGTTATATCCTCGACTGGCGCAATCCCAACAGCATCGCGCACAAGTCGATCCATGCCTCTTATCCCGATGCCAAGGATCTGGCGGCCGCGAAGGCACGCAATGTCGATCCCGGCGGCATGATCATGATCCACGGCCAGCCGAACGGCTTCGGCTGGTGGGGCTGGCTGCTTCAATTGGTCGACTGGACCGATGGCTGCATTGGGGTTACGGACTCCGACATGGACGAAATCTGGGCAATGGTGGCCGATGGGACACCGATCGATATCGGGCAATGACCATGAATGAAGACAACCATGAGTGAAGATAGGGCGATCTGGCCTCCGATCGATCCGATCTCGGCCGGCCTGCACGGCCGTTGCCCGCGTTGCGGCGAGGGGCGGCTGTTTTCCGGCTTTCTCACCGTCGGCAAGCGCTGCGTCAATTGCGGCCTCGACTATTCCTACGCCGATGCCGGCGACGGGCCGGCGGTCTTCGTCATCCTGATCATCGGCTTCATCATCGTCGGCCTGGCGCTCTGGGTCGAGGTGACGCTGAGTCCGCCGCTCTGGCTGCATCTGCTGATATGGATACCGCTGGCCCTGGTGCTGTGCCTGACGGCGCTCCGGTTGATCAAGGGCGTGCTGCTCACCCTTCAATACCGCAACAAAGCGGCCGAGGGCCGGCTGGACCGCGGCGAATGAGCGAGGCTTCCGTCAAGTCCGGCGGCCGTTCGCGGCCGAGTTCGGCACTGTTGTTCGCCCTTGGCCTTGTGCTGTTCTTGGTCCTGCTGGCGCTCGGCACATGGCAGGTCCAGCGCCTGCACTGGAAGGAAGGCCTGCTGCAGACGATCGACCAGCGCACGCATTCGGCGCCGCTGCCGCTGGCCGAGGTCGAGAAGGAATTCGCCTCGACCGGCGACGTCGACTACACGTCGGTCACTGTCACCGGCACTTTCCTGCATTCCGGCGAACGACATTTCTACGCGACCTGGGAAGGGGATGCCGGCTTCAACGTCTACACGCCGCTGGCCCTCGACGATGGCCGTTTCGTCCTGATCAACCGTGGCTTTGTGCCCTACGACCTGAAGGACGCCGCCAAGCGCGCCAAGGGACAGGTGGCGGGCAAGGTCACGGTCACCGGGCTCGCCCGCAATCCGCTGCCGGCAAAACCCTCCATGATGCTTCCCGACAATGACGTGGCCAAGAACATCTTCTACTGGAAGGACCGCGACGTCATGGCCGCGAGCGCCGGCCTGCCGGCCGGCTTCACGCTGGTGCCGATCTTCATCGATGCCGACAAGACGCCAAATCCAGGCGGCCTGCCGGTCGGGGGCGTCACCATCATCGATCTGCCGAACAGCCATCTGCAATATGCTGTCACCTGGTACGGGCTTGCCGCGGCGCTTGCCGCCGTACTCATCCTACGGCTTCGCCGGCCGGCGAAAGAGGACTGAATACGAGCGATACCCTTGACAGGGCAGGGGTGGGCACCTCATTTCGGCGCTGACGAACCGGCAGGATTTAATGCTTCACACAATCGCCAAGCCTCCTCTGACGATCCGGCTCTGCCAGCCGCGCGGTTTTTGCGCGGGCGTCGACCGTGCCATCCAGATTGTCGTGCTGGCACTGAAGAAATATGGCGCGCCGGTCTATGTCCGCCACGAGATCGTGCACAACCGCTATGTCGTCGAGGGGCTGCAAAGCCTCGGCGCCGTCTTCATCGAGGAACTTTCCGAAATTCCGGCCGAACACCGGCAGTCGCCGGTCGTCTTTTCGGCGCACGGCGTGCCCAAGTCAGTGCCGGCGGACGCGCAGGCGCGCAACCTGTTCTATCTCGACGCAACCTGTCCACTGGTCTCCAAGGTCCACAAACAGGCGATGCGCCACCAGCGGCTTGGCCGTCACGTTCTGCTGATCGGCCATGCCGGGCACCCCGAGGTGATCGGCACCATGGGGCAGTTGCCGGAAGGCGCGGTAACGCTGATCGAGACCGAAGCCGATGCCGCCCGGCTTGTGCCGGCCGATCCCAAGGCACTCGGTTTCGTCACCCAGACCACGCTCTCGGTCGAGGATACCGCCGGCATCATCCGCGCGCTACAGGAGCGCTTTCCGGACTTGCAGGCGCCGGCGGCGGAATCGATCTGCTACGCCACCACCAACCGCCAGGAGGCGGTCAAGGACACCGCCCCGGGCGCTGACCTCTATCTGATCGTCGGCGCTCCCAATTCCTCGAATTCGCGCCGCCTCGTCGAAGTTGCGGAACGCGCCGGCGCCGCCATGTCGCTTCTCGTGCAGCGCGCCGCTGAAATTCCGTGGAATGAGATAGGCGGCATTTCGACGCTCGGCCTGTCGGCCGGGGCATCGGCCCCCGAGATCATCGTCGACGAGATCATCGACGCGTTCCGCCAGCGTTTCGATGTGACCATCGACCTAGCCGTCACGGCCACCGAAACAGAGGATTTTCCGGTCATGCGGGTATTGCGCGATGTCGAACTGACGCCGGCCGACATGGCCTTCGTCAACGGAGCCGCGTGAACGACCATGGCGGTCTATACAGACGTTGCGGAGGGCGAACTCGGCGCTTTCCTGAGGCACTACCCGGTCGGCGATCTCCTGTCCTACAAGGGCATCGCCGAGGGCACCGAGAATTCGAACTTCCTGCTGCACACCTCCAGCGGCTCCTACATCCTGACGCTCTATGAAAAGCGGGTCGAGAAGAAGGATCTGCCTTTCTTCCTCGGATTGATGGGCCACCTCGCAAACAAGGGGGTGTCCTGCCCGCTGCCGGTGACCGCGCATGACGGCAGCGTCATCGGCACGTTGGCCGGCCGGCCGGCGGTCATCATCACCTTCCTCGAAGGGCTTTCGCTGCGGCGACCGGCCGCGACGCATTGCGCCGAGGTTGGCAAGGCGCTCGCCGCGCTGCATCTGGCCGGCGCCGATTTTTCCATGAGGCGCCCGAACGCGCTCGCTCTCGATGGCTGGCGCAAGCTTTGGGATGCGTCTCGCGAGCGCGCCGACGAGGTCGAGCCAGGCCTTGCGGCCGAGGTCGATGCCGACTTCGCCGATTTCGGGCAGAACTGGCCCAAGGGCCTTCCCGAGGGCATCATCCATGCCGATCTTTTCCCGGACAATGTCTTTTTCCTGGGCGAGAAGCTATCGGGGCTGATCGATTTCTACTTCGCCTGTGACGATCTCTACGCCTACGATGTCGCCACCTGCCTCAATGCCTGGTGCTTCGAGAAGGATTTTTCCTTCAATCTCACCAAGGGCAAGGCATTGCTTGCCGGTTATCAGAGCGTGCGCCCCCTGAGCGCGGAGGAGAAGGCGGCGCTGCCGATGCTGGCGCGCGGCTCGGCGCTGCGCTTCATGCTGACCCGGCTTTACGATTGGCTGACCGTCCCCGATGGCGGGCTGGTAATGAAACGCGACCCGACCGAATACATCAGAAGGATGCGGTTCCATCGGGCGATCAGATCTCCTTCGGAATATGGATTGGCATGAGCAAGCAGGTTGAAATCTTTACCGATGGCGCCTGTTCAGGCAATCCCGGCCCCGGCGGCTGGGGCGCCATCCTGCGCTTCAACGGCACCACCAAGGAGCTTTTCGGCGGCGAGGCCGAGACCACCAACAACCGCATGGAATTGCTGGCGGCCATTTCAGCGCTGAACGCGTTGAAGGAGCCTTGCACGGTCGAGCTTCATACCGACAGCAAATACGTCATGGACGGCATTTCCAAATGGATCCATGGCTGGAAGAGGAATGGCTGGAAGACCGCAGACAAGAAGCCGGTCAAGAACGGCGAGCTCTGGCAGGCGCTGGACGAGGCCAACCGGCGCCACAAGGTCACCTGGAACTGGGTGAAGGGCCATGCCGGCCATACTGAGAACGAGCGTGCGGACGAACTGGCAAGGGAAGGCATGGCGCCGTTCAAGAAGGGACCTTTCAGGCCGGCGGTGTCGGCACCGAAGCCCGATATCCAGGCAAAGCAGCCGCTGGTCACGAAAGCACGGCGTTCGACCCAGAGCTATTGAGCTTCTGTTCGCGGCGGCTGACCGGCCGGAGAGTTTCTGTCATGCCAATCGCCTACTACATCACCCATCCTCAGGTTCAGATCGACGCCACCATTCCGGTACCGGATTGGGACCTGTCCGACATTGGCCGGGCCAAGGCGCACGCAATGCTGAACCAGCCGTGGATCGCATCGATCGGACATGTGGTGTCGTCGGGCGAACGCAAGGCCATCGAAACCGCCGAAGTGCTCGGGCGGCATCTAAATCTTGCCGTAGAGGTGAGGCCGCGGATGCATGAGAACGACCGGTCGGCGACGGGTTTCCTGCCGCCTCCGGAGTTCGAGGCGGTCGCCGATCAGTTCTTCGCCAATCCGCACGAAAGCATCCGTGGCTGGGAGCGGGCCATCGACGCGCAGCAGCGCATCGTGAGCGAGGTCGAGGCCGTACTCGATGCCGGCGGCGCCGGCAACATTGCTGTTGTGGGCCATGGAGGCGTGGGAACACTCCTGCTGCTGTCGCTGAGTGGCAGGCAGATCTGCCGCGAAGCGGATCAGCCGGCGGGCGGCGGCAATTATTTTGCTTACAATATCGGTGCGCGCCACGTTATCCATGGATGGCAGCCGATCGACAGGCTGGAACAGCCCTGATTTTAGCGGATCAGCAGCGCCGTAACCCAAAGCCCAAGCGCGAACACCGTGTGCGAGACCAGATTGAGGGCGCGGATCTGCATCGGGTTCGGCCGCTTTGAAGCCGCCCAGCCGGCGCCCATGCCTGGCGCCAGCAGGAACCACCCGGCGCCGACGGTGACGATGCCGAGGATGAAGGCCGGCGGGAAGGTCGGGGAGGCCAGCCAGCCTGCGCCCGCCAGCACCACCAGGATGATGCCGTAGACGATGCCGACGAAGTAATGGAAAGCCCAGCCCAGCGCCTTCTCATGGGCGTAGGGCGCCGCATCACCGATATCGTCATGAAACACCTTGTCGCCGAGGTGCCAGACCCAGCGCCCGACCGGCCGCCAGTTCGGCCGTGGCTGGCCAAACGCCTTGTGCAGGAAGAAGGCCCAGATATCCATCAGGACGGTAGCGCCGACGCCGATCGCGATAGCGCGCCAGAAGATATCAAACATCGCTGATCCCCCGAAAATCGGCAGTTCTGGAGCGCAGCCGCATGTCGGGCGAGGCCAGCCGTTGCGGCCTCGCCTGACCGGCCGTCGAAGCTCAGAGCTGGCCGAGAATATGAGCCGCGCCGGACTCATCGACACCGGGTTTGGTCTCGACATTGAGCGCGGTGACCTTGCCGTCGTCGATAATCATCGAGAACCGCTTCGAGCGCAGGCCCATGCCGCCACCGGAGTAATCCGCGTCAAGACCGACCGCCTTGGCGAAATCGCCATTGCCGTCGGCGAGGAACAGGATCTTGCCGTCGCCGCCGGTGAAGCGCGCCCAGGCGCCCATGACGTGGACGTCGTTGACTGAAACGACTGCGATGGTGTCGACGCCACGCGCCAGGATCGCGTCATGGTTCTCGAGATAGCCGGGCAGATGGTTATTGCTGCAGGTCGGCGTGAAGGCGCCGGGAACGCCGAACAGCACCACTTTCTTGCCCGGAAAAATCTCGGCCGACGTGATCGGCTTCGCGCCGTCGGCCGTCATGGTCTTGAAGGTCGCCTCGGGCAGCTTGTCGCCAACGGAGATGGTCATGAGTTCCTCGCTTGGGGAATGGGGAAGGACGCGTGCTTGCCTAGCGAACTCGGCGGCTTCCCGCAACCATCGCGGCAGTAGCTTCAGTATATGTCGCCCAAAAGTGCGCAGCGGTTTTGGGCTAACGACATGTACAAGGAGATGACCTTGGAGCGCATCGTACGGGTTCGTTTCAATACGACGCGCTTCAAGGGAAAGGCAGCAGCCCTTCGACCGCGCCCGCCGAACTCGTCAGCGTATAGTGGAGCCCGCCGTCCGTCGGCGTCGTCGAGGGGCGATCGAGGATCGGCACGGTGAAGATCAACTTGCCGTCCTTTTCCGCGCGGGAGGAGGTGCCGAACATATAATCGCGCTCGCCGGCGACGAAGAAATCCGCTGCCTGCGGATCGCCAGGGAAGCTCGCCTCGACAACCAGCGTCTCGTGATCGCCCGGCAGCACCTTGACGCCAAAATCGGGTTTTGCAGGTGACGGCAATGCCGTGAAACTCGCCTTTACCAATGCCGCGTCGTCGGCATTGTCGGGATCGGAAGCTGGGTCGACGCTCAGCCGTGTCTGCACCGGGATGCAGATGGTTTCACAAATGCCGAGAAAAATGTCGGCATCGATGACGGCCGGCTGGCCCGGAGTCGCCAGCGTGAACGTCACCGGCAGCGAAACCGGATAGTTGTAGCCGGCCCATTTGCCATAACCATCGTCGTGGCGCTGCGGTGCGGGAAACGACAGTGTCGCATCGGCAATATTGGTGCTGGCCGAAATGTCCAGCTGCGGCGGCACACCTGCGTCACCCGGGTCGCGCCAGTAAGTCTTCCAGCCGGGTTTGAGCGCGATATCGAGAACACCCTGGATGCGGCCGGCGTCGTCCGGCTTGCCGCTGGTCACCAGCCGCACCTTGCCGCCTTCGCTGTTGTACCAGGCGGATGAGGAGGCGGTGGCGGGGAGGGCGGCCGCCAATCCGATGGCAGTACCGAGCAACAGGATTTTCAAGCTTTGCATGGCGATGATTTGATCGTCCCTTCGTGGCCGCGCAATGATTTCATGGCCCTTGCTGATATCATATTTGCGTGACCTTCGCGGGCAAGCCAAGGCCGGCCCCGCAATGTGGGCTTTGGTCGAATCCGGTACTGCGCATCTTTTCGGCGCCCGGGAAACGCGTTACGCTCCCTGGCATGGATTTGTTGCGCCACAAGAAGACAGCCGCCGGACGCGGCTTTCTCGACGATCAATTCCTGATTGCCATGCCCGGCATGAAGGACGATCGTTTCACGCGCTCGGTCATCTACATCTGCGCCCACAGCGACGAAGGCGCGATGGGCCTGATCATCAACCAGACGCAGCAGATGCTGTTTCCGGACCTTTTGGTGCAGCTCGGCATCATGAACGAGCTGGAGGCGATCCGCCTTCCGGCGCAGGCGCGCGATTTCGTCGTGCGCAATGGCGGGCCTGTCGACCGCAGTCGGGGCTTCGTCCTGCATTCGGGCGACTACCGCGTGGACTCCTCGCTCACCGTTTCCGACGACATCTGCCTGACCGCGACCGTCGACATATTGCGGGCGATATCGTCAGGGCGAGGGCCGCGCCGCGCGCTGATGGCGCTCGGCTATTCGGGTTGGGGCGCCGGCCAACTGGAAACCGAGATCGCCGAAAATGGCTGGCTGACTTGCCCGGCGACGCCGGAATTGCTGTTCGACGCCGATATCGAGCGCAAATACGACCGGATTCTCGCCTCGATCGGCATCGATCTCGCCCATCTCAGCCTGGCTGCCGGCCACGCCTGAGATTCTCTCAGGCCTGGGTCAGCGGATACTGCTCCTTCAGCGTCTTCAGCACCTGGTCGCCCGGCATCGGCGCGCCGAACATGAAGCTCTGCACATATTCGCAGCCCATCTGACGCAACTCCAGCGCATCGCGCTCGTCTGATATGCCTTCGGCGACCACCGACAGGCCGAGCTCATGCGCCATGTTGACCATGGATTTGAGCAGCACCGCGCGTTTTGGCGTGCTGTCGTCGACGAAGCTCTTGTCGATCTTGATGGTGTCGAACGGGAACCGCGTCAGATAGGCGAGCGATGAATAGCCGGTGCCGAAATCGTCCAGCGACAGGCCGATGCCGAGCTGCTTCAGCTTGGTCAGTACGTGGGCCGTCTGCTCGGGATTGTCCATGACCAGGGATTCGGTGAGTTCGAGCCGGAAGCAGCGCGGCTTCAAATTGGCGCGCGCGATCACGGAACGCACATCGCTGACGAGGTCGCGGCGGATGAGCTGGCGGCTGGACAGGTTGACCGAGACCGACAGCGGCGCGTCGCCGATCTGCTTTTGCCATCCTGCGAGATCCTCGGCTGCTTGCTGCATGGCAAATAGCCCAAGCTGCACGATCAGCCCGCAGCTTTCGGCGACCGGGATGAAATCGGCCGGCGGGATCATGCCGCGGCGTGGATGGTCCCAGCGCAGCAACGCTTCGAAGCCGGCGACGCTGCCGTCTTCCAGGCGCACGATCGGCTGATAGGCCAGCGTGAATTCGCGCCGTTCGATGGCGCGACGCAGGTCGGATTCGAACTGCAGACGGTCGGTGCCGACTGTGCGGAAAGCCGGCCGGAACGGCTCGATCCTGTCGCCGCCGAAACGCTTGGCCTGATGCATGGCGAGCTCCGCATCCTTGACCATGTCCTCGGCCGAGGTCTGCGCCGAGGTCCAGGTGATCAAGCCGATCGAGGCGGTCAGCACGATCTCGCGCTTGGCAAAGGTGATCGGATTGTTGATCGCATGCTTGATCGCATCGGCCACGCCGGCGATGCGGGCGGGATCCTGCTCGGACAGCAGCATCAGCGCGAACTGGTCGCCGGCGAAGCGCGACAGTGAATCCTTCGGCTTCAACAGCCGGTGCAGGCGCCGCGCTAAGGTGAGCAGGATGGTGTCGCCGGCCGAGATGCCGAGCCCGTCATTGACCTGCTTGAAGCGGTCGATGTCGATCACGAAGACGGTCGGCCGCACCTTCTCTTCGGTGCGGGCGATCGAGATGATCGCCTCCAGCCGGTTCATGAACAATTCGCGGTTCGGCAGGCCGGTCAGATTGTCGTGCACGGCGTCGTGCAGCAGCCGCTCCTCGGATTTCTTCTGTTCGGTTACGTCGACCATGGTCCCGACGCAGCGGATCACCTCGCCGTCCGACCCGATGACCGGGCGCGCGCGCAAGGCAAACCAGTGATAGTGCCCGTCGGCGCCGCGCAGGCGGAAATTCTGCGCCACCTTGCCACGGCGATGCTCCAGAACGACGTCGAGCGTCGTGCGGAACGTGTCGCGGTCATCGGCATGCAGCACCGGCAGCCAGTTGCGCGCGGCACCGCCCAGGCTGTTGGGGGCAAGGCCGAGCTGGATGCTGACATCGGGTTTGGTCACCACGCGGTCGCGCAGCACGTCCCAGTCCCACACCGTATCGCCCGACCCGGCGACGGCCAGCGCCTGTCGCTCGAGATCGGAGAACAGCCCCTGATGCAGCGCACCGCCTGCAAAGGCGTGCTGCATGACGGTGAAGCCGATCAGCAGGATGATCAGGATCAGCCCGCCGCCGAGCGCCGGCTGGGCGATGTCGTTGTCGAGCATGCCGGTGATCGCCATCCACGACCCGCACAGCCATAACAGCACCATGACCCAACTGGGCACCAGCATGATCGCTCGGTCATAACCACGAATACCGAGGAAGATGATCAGGCCGAGCCCGGTCAGCGCCGTGGCGGCAAACGAGATGCGGGCGATGCCGGCGGCAACCGCCGGATCGACGATGGCGACGCCGGCGATCAGCAACAGGCCCAGAATCCAGACCAGGGCGCCATAGCTGAAATGGCCATGCCATCGGTTGAGGTTGAGATAGGCGAACAGGAAGACCACGAAGGTCGCCGCCAGCGCCACCTCCGTTCCGGCCCGCCACATTTGCTCGTTGCCGGGCGAAATCTCGATGACCTTGTTGAGGAAGCCGAAATCGACGCAGATATAGGCAAGCACCGCCCAGGCAAGGGCCGCCGTTGCCGGGAACATCGACGTCCCCTTGACGACGAACAATATGGTCAGGAACAGCGCCAGAAGGCCTGCTATGCCGATGACGATGCCACGAAACAGCGTGTAGGAATTGACCGAGTCCTTGTAGGATTCCGGATCCCAGAGGTAGACCTGCGGCAGCTTCGGCGAGGCAAGCTCGGCGATGAAGGTGATCACCGTGCCGGGGTTCAACGTCACCCGGAACACGTCGGCGTCGGGGCTGGTCTGGCGGTCGAGCGCGAAGCCTTCGCTGGGCGTGATGGCTGCGATGCGCGTCGAGCCCAGATCCGGCCAGAAGATGCCGGAATTGACCAGCCGGAAATGCGGCGCGACGATCAGCCTGTCGAGCTGCTGGTCGGTGGTGTTGGCGAGCGCGAAAACCGCCCAGTCGCCGGTCGAGCGGGCATCGTTGGCCTCGACCTCGATGCGCCGCACGATGCCGTCCGGCCCGGGCGCGGTCGACACCTGGAAGTTCTCACCCTGGTTGCGGTAGATCTCGACAGCGCGCGAAAGGTCGAGCGCGACATCGTCGCGCGCAATCTTGATGGGTTCGACGGCAAAGGCCGACGAAGCGGCGCACAGCGTCAGCATCGTCGCCAGCAGAAAGGCGATCAGCGGCCCGTTTCGCAGGAAATTCGTCAAAATCAGTCCTTCGTTCCAGCGCCCGGCGGATCGTCGGCGATCCGGGCGTAGAGGTAGTGGTCCTGCCAGAGGCCGTTGATCCTGAGATAGGATCGCAGAAGTCCTTCGCGCCGGAATCCGGCTTTTTCAAGCACGCGGATCGACCTGATATTGTCGGGAATACAGGCGGCTTCGATCCGGTGCAACCTCAGCGTATCGAAGGCGAAGCGGGCCACCACCTTGACCGCGTCGGTCATCAGGCCGCGGCCGCCGAAGCGCTCGCCGATCCAGTAGCCGACATGGCCACTTTGCGAGACGCCGTGGCGTATGTTGCCGAGCGTGATGCCGCCCGCGAGCTTGCCGCTCGACTTCTCGAAGATGAAGAAGGCGATCGCGGTTCCCTGCGCATAGTCCTCGCGATAGCGGCTGATGCGCAGGCGCCATGCCGTGCGATCGAGTTCGTCCGGGGTCCAGCGCGGCTCCCACGGCTCCAGGAACGCCCGGCTTTCGCCGCGCACCGTCGACCACTCGCGGTAGTCGTTGGTGAACGGCACGCGCAGCGTGACCAGGTTGCCCTTCAGTGCCGGCAGGTCACGGCGAAAGAAAGGGAGCGCGAACACGGCGCTGGGGACTTAGACGGCGAGCCTGCGGGCCGTGGCCTGCGTGCCCGGAAGCGAATCAAGGATCGCCTCGTATGGCGCCAGCGTACCCACGGGCCCGACAGCGGTAAGCGTCGGCTTGGTCGAGAACATCCGCGACGACAGATCGGTCAGGCGCTCGACCGTCAGCGCCGCCAGCCGCTCCATCAGCTCTTCCTTTGCGATCGGCCTGCCGAAAAGGAGCAGTTGCCGTGCGATCTGCGAGGCGCGGCTGGCCGGGCTTTCGGCGGACATGATCAGCCCGGCGCGATACTGCGCGCGTGCACGGTCGAGCTCTTCCTGCAAGATGCTGTCGCCGACCTTCTGCAACTCGTCGACGATGACGGGCACCAGTTTGGCGATGTCGCTTTGCCCCGTGGCGGCATGGACGCCGAATATGCCCGTGTCGGAAAAGCCCCAGTGAAAGGCATAGACCGAGTAGCAGAGACCGCGTTTCTCGCGAACTTCCTGGAACAGACGCGATGACATGCCGCCGCCGAGAATCATCGACAATACCTGCGATGCGTAGAAATCGCGCACATGGTAGGCGCGGCCCTCGAAGCCCAGCACGATCTGCGCGTCCATCAGGTCGCGATCCTCGCGGAAATCCCCGCCCACATATTGCGCGTATTGCGGAATGGTGCTGTCGGCTTTGCTGCGGAAACCGCCGAGCCGGTTTTCGACCTCGCGCACGAACTTGTCGTGCTTGATGTCGCCCGCGGCAACGATCACCATCCGCTCGGCGCCATACTGGCGTTCGATGAAATCGTGCAACTGCTTGGAAGTGAAAGATTTTACGGTTTCGGGCGTGCCCAGGATCGAGCGGCCGATGGTCTGGTGGCGGAAGGCCGTCTCGGTGAAACGGTCAAAGACGATGTCGTCTGGCGTGTCGTGCGCGGCGCCGATCTCCTGCAGGATGACATGCTGCTCGCGCTCGAGTTCCTGCGGGTCGAATTCGGACTCCTGCAGGATGTCGGACAGGATGTCGACGGCCAGCGGCACATCGTCGGAGAGCACCCTGGCGTAGTAGGATGTGGTCTCGACGCTGGTGGCGGCATTGATCTCGCCGCCGACGTCCTCGATTTCCGAGGCGATCTCGAAGGCGCTTCGCCGCTTCGTCCCCTTGAACGCCATGTGCTCGAGCAAATGGGCCATGCCATGCTCTTCCTCGCGTTCATTGCGGGCACCCGACTTGACCCAGGCACCCAAGGCAACCGATTCGATACTTGGAAGGGTTTCGGTGGCGACTGTCAGGCCGTTCGACAGACGGCTTACCTCAACACCCATATGGCTCGTACTCCTTAACGCGCCGCCCGCGCGCGGCGGCTGACGTAATCTTCCACCATTTTGAGGTCGGATGGAAGTACCGTGTATTTTTCCTCGAATGTCATCAATCCCCCTAGCCATGCGGGCAGGGCGGGCGAGACCCCGCTGGCGGCCTCGACGGCGGCCGGGAATTTCGCCGGATGGGCGGTGCCCAGCACCACCATCGGCACCGCGCCAGCCTTGTCCGCCGCCGCGTGCATGGCTGCCGCCGTATGCGGATCGAGCAGGTAGTTGCTGTTTGCCAGCGTCGAGCGAATGGTGGCGGCGACCTCGTCCATGTCAGCGCGGCCGGCATCGAATTCGGACCGCATCCCAGCGATTTCCGCGGCTTCGATGGTGAAGGCGCCCGATTGTTTGAGGCCTGCCATGTAGCGTCGAACGGTCGCCGCGTCGCGGTTCGACGCCTCGAACAGCAGGCGTTCGAAATTCGACGAAACCTGGATGTCCATCGACGGCGAGGTGGTCGCAAAGACCCCCTTGGTCCGGTATTCGCCGGTCGCGAAGGTGCGTGCCAATATGTCGTTGTCGTTGGTGGCGATGACCAGCCGTTCGATCGGCAGGCCCATCTTCTTGGCGGCGTAGCCGGCGAAGATATCGCCGAAATTGCCGGTCGGCACCGTGAACGACACCGGCCTGTCCGGCGCGCCGAGCGACAGCGCCGAGGAGAAATAATAGACGATCTGGGCCATGATTCGCGCCCAGTTGATCGAATTGACCCCCGACAGCGACACCCGGTCGCGGAAGCCGTGATCGTTGAACATATCCTTCAGCAGGCCCTGACAATCGTCGAAATTGCCCTCGATCGCCAGCGCATGGACATTTTCAGCCGTCGACGTTGTCATCTGCCGCTGCTGCACCGGCGAGACGCGGCCATGCGGAAAAAGGATGAAGATGTCGGTGCGGCTGCGCCCGGCAAAGGCATCGATGGCCGCGCCGCCGGTATCGCCCGACGTGGCGCCGACGATGGTCGCATGCTGGCCGCGTTCGGCAAGCACATGGTCCATCAACCGGGCAAGCAACTGCATCGCCACGTCCTTGAACGCCAGTGTCGGCCCATGAAAGAGTTCGAGGACAAAAGTGTTGGCGCCGGTCTGCACCAACGGGCAGACAGCCTCATGGCGGAAGGTGGCATACGCTTCGCGGACGAGGCGCTCGAAGACCGGCGCGGCGATCTCGCCGCCCAGAAATGGCGTCAACACGCGGATGGCGAGGTCGGGATAGGCAAGGCCGCGCATGGCGCGGATGTCGGCTGCCGAGAAGCGCGGCCATTCGCGCGGCACATAGAGCCCGCCATCGCGCGCCAGCCCAGCCAGGATGGCGTCGGAAAATCCAAGCGCGGGCGCTTCCCCGCGGGTACTCACATAATGCATGTCACAGATCCGTTTGCCGCCTGGTTTTTTCGTTCACCACAAGGTGGTTAATTTCTGCACCGGCTCTAGTCGCATTTTTGCCGCGCGGTTGATATACGTCACCAGCTTTGCGAGAGGGAAGTGCAGTTTCATGGCGTTTCGTATATCAAGTAGTCGCTTTTTGGCGGGTCTTGCGCTCACGGGCTTTATGCTTGCCGCCGCCGGCTGCCAATCAGGCGACAATGGCATCCTGAACCTCGGCTTCGGCAAGAAAGACCCGACGGCGCCTCCGCCGCCACAGGATCCCAAGGTGCTGGCCAGCCAGCTGAACGCCTATTGCCCGAGGGTGACGGTGCGCGATGGCACGGCGTTCTTCAATACCTATGTCAATGAGGTCCAGAAGCCCAAGCCGAAGCTCAAGAAGACCGGCGACGCGGCTGCGGATGCCGCGGCCCAGGCTGCGGCCGACGCCGCCGCTGCTACGCCGCCCGACGATTCGGCGAGGATCATTTATCAGGCGTCGATCAGCGACGTGACCCGCGATTGCAGCCGTGCCGACGGGCAACTGACGATGAAAATCGCGGTCGCCGGCAAGATCGTACCCGGACCGAAGTTCACGCCGGGCACCATCACCATGCCGATCCGCACGGCGGTCATGCATGGCACCGACGTACTTTATTCGCAGATCCACCAGTATCAGGTTCAGGTGACCGATCCCTCGGTCGCCACCCAGTTTGTCTTCACCGATTCCAATGTCGTCGTACCGGCGCCGACGGCGCCAGACTATCAGGCCTATGCCGGTTATGATGAAACCGCGCCCAAGGCAACGACCGACAAGCCGAAGCGCAAGAGGAAGAAAGCCACGGCAACGAACTGAACGAAGCCCAGGCGCTCGCGGCAAGTTTGCCGAGGCGCATCGTCACATGCAGGGGACAACGGCCGCGTCGCTGGCCAACCCCACGCAGTCCGTCGAGTTACTCGGGCAGTCCTGCGCGCCGTAGTGCGCTTCCGAGAGCCTCCGCGAGTGCCGGCGCGCAGTTCACGCCTGCGAACTGGCGGCTGTAGCGAAAGCCAGGCTGAAGCTCGAGCACGCGAGTGGCGGCCACCTTCGCTTCATCCAACCGGTCCAGGTTGGCCAGCGCGGCGGCCAGTTGCACATAAGTGATACTGTGCGCCGGGTTGGCTTGAACGGACTTGTAGGCCGCACGGCAAGCTTCTTCGTAACGACCGCGCAGCAAATGGCTCATTGCTTGAGCGTCAAATGCCGCCCAAGTCCACGAATCGAACGGACTAAGCCGCATACCCTGCTCGCTCCATTCTATCGCGCGCTCAGCTTCGCCGCTCCATCCGAGGATGACGCTGCCAAGAATGTAGGTCAGCGCCGATGACGGGCTGATGGCGAGGGCGGCTTCCAATGCGGCGAATGCAGCGGCGCGATCGTGCGCATCCATTCCGATGGAAAAGCCGGCCCAGGTCAGCGCGAGCGCATCGTCCTGACCATGGACAATGGCAGACCGGGCGTGCCGGATCGAAGACGCACGGTGGATCTCCTGCAGCCCGGCGCGAAGAAACAGGCAATGGTGGCACATCGAGGCATTGCCATGTGCCAGCGCATAAGTCGGTTCGAGCGCGATAGCGCGGTCAAGAAGCAGCAGCGCTCTGGTCACCTGCCTCGGCATGCCTGAATCGACGTCGGGCTGGGCTTGCAGCACGAGATCGTAGGCATCGAGACTGTCAGGCCGCTTCCGCCTGACACGTTCGATTTCGGCTTTCCGCACGCTGGGCGCAATTGCGCCCACCGCCGACAGCGCGATCTCGTCTTGAAGCGCAAAGACGTCTTCGGAGCTGCGGTCGTAGCGCTCGGCCCATACATGCGCGCCGGTCGATGCATCGATCATCTGTCCGGCAACGCGCACATTACCGCCGGCCTTGCGCACACTGCCTTCGAGGACATAGCGAACGCCAAGCTCGCGACCGACCTGCTTCACGTCCACGACGCGACCCTTGTAGGTGAAGGTCGAATTTCGGGCGATGACGAACAACCACTTGATGCGTGCCAGGCCTGTGATGATGTCGTCCACCATTCCATCGGCAAAGTATTCCTGCTGCGGATCGCCGGTCAAGTTGGAGAACGGCAGGACCGCGATGGAAGGCTTTTCAGGCAAAGTCGGTGCCGACGCGGCACGGACGGCGGCCGAGGTATCAGGAACATTCATGGTGACAGCCGGGCCGACATAGCGATAGCCGCGGCGCGGCAATGTTTCGATCCAGCTCTCGACATTCGCTGTGTCGGCCAGGACGCGACGCAAGGCTGCGATCTGAACCGTCAAATTGTTATCGGCAACCGCCAATCCGCCCCAGCCGGCCTCGATCAGCGCGTCCTTGGATACGGGAACGCCCGCATTCTGGATCAGCAGGCGCAGCAGCGCGACGGCGCGTTGCCCAAGTATGGTCGGCTCACCCCAGCAAAAAAGAATGCCCACCTCCGGATCGAGGCGGAACGGGCCGAACTGGTAGAGGTCGCCCCTTACGGTCATCAGAGTCTTTTAGCAAATTTTTGGGAACGGATTCATGACTTTCCGTCGCGACCAGCCGATGTTGGCTAAATGCTTGGAAAAAAGCATGCGCCCAGCCAAAGGAGGGTCATATGAGCGCCAATGCCTTCATCCGCAGGCCCGATGAGAAGAAGGGCGTCATGCTGCGTGGTCATCCCATGGCTTTCCTCGTAACCGGCGAGAATACCAGGCACACCAGCATGTTCGATTGGACGATCCCGCCGCAGTTCGCCACCGGGCGGCATGTGCACCGGGTGCAGGAGGAGACCTTCTACCTGCTCGACGGCGAGTGTGAATGGCATTTCGGCGACGAGACGATCCGCGCGACGCCTGGAACCTTTCTGTTCATCCCGCCGGGGGTGCCGCACAACATCACCAATGTCAGCGAGAAACCGGCTCGCGTGCTGATGACCGTTTCTCCGCCTGGCCATGAGCATTATTTCGAAGAGCTCGCCAGCCTTGCGGCGCAGGGTGCGCCGGATCCAAAAGCGCTCGCCGATCTGCGAAATCGCTATGACACTGACCAACTCTCGACTCTGACGACGCGCGCGTAGGCTCGTCACCAAACTTCGATGGCCACTCCGGGTTTTTCTGAGTTCGGACCTTTCTACCGCGAGCCGCGGGACACGCTTCGGGAACGACACCGGCTAAGCGGATGCGCTGGAAAATCTTCGCGAGCAGAGTTTCCGGCGAGCCGCCCTAAGCGTCTTCCGACCATTCCGACAGCGCCGCGATCACGCTTTTCAACTCCGCCCAGCGGCGGATCACCGTTTCGGCACCGGCCTCCGTCAGGGCATCGGCATGGCCGGGATAGCTGTGGCTGGCGCCCGTAAAACCGATCACGCGCATGCCGGCGGCCTTGGCGCCGGTGACGCCGTGCACGGAATCCTCGATGACGAAGGTGTTCGCCGGGTTGGCGGCGAGCTTTTCGGCGGCATGCAGGAACACGTCCGGAGCCGGCTTGGTCTTTCCGGTCGGCGTCTCCATCGCCGAGAAGATGCGCCCGGCGAAGAATGGCAGCAGATGCACCTTCTCCAGCATGAACTCGATCCGCTCCGAACGTGAATTGGAGCAGATGCAGCGCTGCGCCGTGACCGAGGCGACCGCTTCGCGCACACCCTCGATGGCACGCACGTCGCTGCGCAGTTTGCGGTCGACCAGTTCCTCGGCGCGATCGATCAGCGACACCTGAAACGGGATTTTGGACTTCTCCTCGATCCGGATCAGGATGTCCTTGAAGGTCAGGCCGGCATAGGTTTCGGCAATCTCCTCCGCCGAGATTTCATATCCGGCCAGGGTGATCAATTCGGCCTCGACCCGCGCGGCGATGATTTCGGAATCGACGAGCACGCCGTCGCAATCGAAGATGACAAGATCTGGCTGGGGCATGGTGATCCGGACGATGGAGGATGGAGGGGATGGCCACTCAGGGCCCAAGCGGCGCGGCATACACCAACGGCCGGACCTTCGCAAATCTGGTGGCCATCCGCGCGCCTTCACCGAATATTTACGCTGATCGGTAACCATAACGGGGAGTAAACAGTAACGCGTGCTTTGGGTGTAAAAATGTCAGCCGTGCGTCTTCTCGACGAGCTCTCCCACGCTCCCCAGCAGTCCGAATGGCTGGACACCATCCTGAAAGGCGACTGCGTCGCGGCCCTTGACCGCCTGCCGGAAAAGTCGATCGACGTCATCTTTGCCGATCCGCCCTACAATCTGCAGCTGGACGGCGATCTGCACCGTCCCGACCAGTCCAAGGTCGACGCGGTCGATGACGACTGGGACCAGTTCGAGAGTTTTGAGGCCTATGACGCCTTCACCCGCGCCTGGCTGCTGGCGGCGCGCCGCGTGCTGAAGCCCAACGGCACGATCTGGGTCATCGGCTCCTACCACAACATCTTCCGGGTCGGCGCCAAGATGCAGGATCTCGGCTTCTGGATCCTCAATGACGTGGTCTGGCGCAAGACCAATCCGATGCCGAATTTCCGCGGCCGCCGCTTCCAGAACGCGCATGAGACGATGATCTGGGCCTCCCGCGATCAGAAGGGCAAGGGCTATACCTTCAACTATGAAGCGCTGAAGGCGTCGAACGACGATATCCAGATGCGTTCCGACTGGCTGTTCCCGATCTGCACTGGGGGTGAGCGCCTGAAGAACGACAATGGCGACAAGCTGCATCCGACTCAGAAGCCCGAGGCGCTGCTTGCCCGTATCATGATGGCCTCGACCAAGCCGGGTGACGTCGTGCTCGACCCGTTCTTCGGCTCCGGTACGACGGGTGCCGTGGCCAAGCGCCTCGGCCGCCACTTCGTCGGCATCGAGCGCGAGCAGGCCTATATCGACGCCGCCAATGAGCGCATCAATGCCGTGCGGCCATTCGACGAAGCGGATCTTACCGTGCTTACCGGCAAACGCGCCGAGCCGCGCGTCGCCTTCGTCAGCCTGATCGACACTGGGCTGGTGACGCCCGGCGCCACGCTCTACGACGCCAAGAAGCGCTGGGCCGCCAAGGTTCGCGCCGATGGCACGGTGGCGATCGGCGACAGCGCCGGCTCGATCCACAAGATCGGCGCCGAGGTGCAGGGGCTGGACGCCTGCAACGGCTGGACCTTCTGGCATTATGAGCGCAGCGGCGGATTGACCCCGATCGACGAACTGCGTCGCATCGCCCGCCTAGGCATGGAACGGGCAGGGGGCTGACCCCCTGCCGCTTGCATCATATTCGTTGATTCAAACTCTCAACGGATCGCCGCAAGCGATAGAGATCACGCCTTGATTCCAAAGCGTTCAAGATCTGCCTGAAGCGTACTGGCATCGGTGAACAGCACCGCTTGCCAGCCGGCGGCCTTGGCGCCGTCGACATTTTTCTGGCTGTCGTCGATGAACAGTGTCGCCGACGGTTCGAGGCCGAACGCGGCCACGTGGTGGTCGTAAATGCCGCGGTCCGGCTTTATCTTGCCGATCTCGCCGGAAATGGTGACGCCGCGCGGACGATCGAGGAAATCGAAACGTTCGCGCGCTTCTGCCAGCGTGTCGGAGGCAAAGTTGGTCAGCATCGTCACATCGTGGCCGCTGTCGATCAGGCCGAGCATGATGGCGACGCTGTCGTCATAGGCATGCGGAACCATCTCGTGCCAGTGGCGGCGGAAATTGCGGATGTTTTCGGCGTGCTCGGGATGCTCCGCGATCAGCAGCGCTTCGGCCTCTTCCCACGTCCGGCCGCGATCCTGTTCGATGTTCCAGTCATGCGTGCAGACATTGTCGAAGAACCACTTTCGCTCTTCGGCATCGGGAATGAGGCGGCTGAACGGAATGTTCGGATCGTAATGGATCAGCACGCGGCCGATGTCGAAAACGATGTGGCGGATTTCAGTCATGGGGCCTCTTTGCACTCAATGGCGACGGCTTTTTCGTCGCGCCGGGTATCGCAGCCTCGATTGCCTTTTTCATGACAGTGGGCAGCGCCTCGCCTGAAATCTCATGGGCCGGCGACCAGAAATACCCTGCCGGTGCATCACCTTTGATGTGGGCGCGAAAGACTTCGAGTTCGAGCGCGAAATGGGTGAAGACATGCGTGATTTTTCCGGCGCGCAGCCAGTTGCCGGGAAAGGGCGCCGCCGCTTGCGTGGTGGCTCCGTCCGCCCGCGCCATCCAGGCGGTGGTAGGCACTTCCGTCATGCCGCCAAGCAGGCCCTTTTCCGGCCGCTTGCGCAAAAGAATGGCGCCGTCCTCACGTGTGGCCACGAAAGCCGCGCCGCGCCGCAGCGGTTTGTCGGCTTTTGGCGGCCGCACCGGGAAATTCTCGGGGTCGCCTGCAATGACGGCGCTGCAGTCCTCGCGCAGCGGGCACAGCATGCAGCGCGGCCGGCGCGGCGTGCAGATCGTGGCGCCGAGGTCCATCATCGCCTGGGCGAAGTCGCCGGGCCTTGTCGCCGGCACCATGCGCTCGACATGGGCTCGTATCTCGGTCTTGGCTTCGCTCAGCGGCGTCGTGATCGAAAACAGCCTTGAGATGACGCGTTCGACATTGCCGTCGACAACCGCCGCGGGACGGTCGAAGGCGATTGCCGTGATGGCCGCCGACGTATAGGCGCCGATCCCCGGCAATTCTCGAAGTTCGGTCTCGGTATCTGGAAACCGGCCGCCGCGTGCCGCCACCAGATCGGCACAGGCCTTGAGATTGCGGGCGCGGGAGTAATAGCCGAGCCCCGCCCAGGCTTTCATCACATCCTCGGTCGGCGCCGCTGCCAGCGCTTCGACGTCGGGCCATTTCTCGACAAAGGCGCGGAAATAGGATTTCACCGCTTCGACGGTGGTCTGCTGCAGCATCACTTCGGACAGCCAGATGCGGTAGGGGTCGGCCCGCACACCGCGTGCATGCTCTCGCGGCGTCACGCGCCACGGCAATTCGCGATGATGCGCGTCGTACCAGGCGAGCAGGCGTGACGCCGTATCGTCTGAGATGGCCTTGCTGGTCGGGGCCTTGCGGGTCTGGTCTGCTGGTGCCATTGATCTTGCGTTGGCCTGGCCGGTATCTGCTGGGTCGTGGCTGGAGAACGCACATGGCAGGGAAAAGGCCCTTCGGCAATCCCGTTCCGGTGAGCGACCTCGCCACCGAGATCCTCGACCCGGTGCTGCGCAAGCGGGCAGGCATATCGATCGGTCTTGTCCAGTCCTGGGAAGAGATTGCCGGACCGCGCCTGGCCATCCACTCGCGGCCCGAAAAGATCCAGTGGCCCCGCCGCCTGCACGAAGACGATCCGTTCGAGCCGGCCGTGCTGGTCATCGCCTGCGAAGGTATGGCCGCGCTTCATCTGCAGCACGAGACCGGCGAGATCATCAACCGGGTGAACGCCTTCCTGGGTTTCAGGGCGATAGGCCGGATCAGGATCGTGCAGAAGCCGGTAAGCTCGGGAAGAGCCCGGCCCAAACCTGCCCTCAGGCCGCTGAGCGCGGCGGAAAAGGCGAAATTGGCCGATACTGTCGGCTTGATCGAGGATGACGGGCTGCGCGCCTCGCTGGAACGGCTGGGTGCGACCATTCTGGGCGCAAGGAAAGCCTAGTTATGACTGGCAACGGTCATAGGTTTGTCGTTAATCTCTCGCATTCGTGATCACCCTCGTCAGGTTTCGCGATTGGATTGGGGACAGGGATGCCTTAATTCGCGCCAACTCTCGCTTTTTCGTGCCATTGCATTGCAAAATCCAACCCTTATCAGGTGATTCGTATGAGCCGCACCCCGTTTGGCCAAAGCTTCTCTCGCAGAAACGTCCTGACTTCGCTGGCCGCCATCCCGGCGGTGGCCCTGCTCGCCGCCTGCAGCGATTCCGGCGAACAGGCCAAGGCTGCGGATGTGAAGCCCGCGGACCCGGCGGCGCCCACAAAGCCGGCCACGCCCGCCGCGGTCCAGGTGCCGGAGGTGCAAGGCACGGTGGATATGACCGAACTGATGAAGCCGGGTGCGCTGCCCGACAAGCAGCTCGGCAAGGATGACGCCAAGGTCACCATCGTCGAATATGCCTCGATGACCTGCCCGCACTGCGCGCATTTCGCCGAGACCACCTTTCCGGATTTGAAGACCAAGTACATCGATACCGGCAAGGCCCGTTACATCCTGCGCGAATTCCCGTTCGATCCGAGCGCCGAAGCCGGTTTCATGCTGGCGCGCTGCGCCAAGGACAACTATTTCCCGATGGTCGATGTCCTGTTCCGGCAGCAGGCGAACTGGGTCGGCGTGTCCAACACCAAGGATGCGCTGCTGCAAATCTCCAAGCTTGCCGGTTTTACACAGGAGTCCTTCGAGGCCTGCTTGACGGACCAGAAACTTCTGGACGATGTGAGATCGGTCCAGAAGCGTGGCGCCAATGAATTCAAGGTCGACTCGACACCGACCTTCTTCATCAACGGTAAGACCTACAAAGGGGCGATGTCGATTGAGGAAATGTCGGCCATCATCGACCCTCTGCTCTGACATCAGCTCAGCGCCGAAGCGGCAGCGCTCCGGCGCTGCTTGCCTCTCTATCTGTTCGCGCGCTATGCGCCCTGTCTCAAAACCTCGGTACAGTTTTGCGGGACCGGTGTATGAGGCGCGTGAATGAAGTTTTCGCGCCTCCGCCTCCTTGGTTTCAAGTCCTTCGTCGAACCCGGCGAGTTCGTCATCGAACGCGGCCTGACCGGCATTGTCGGGCCGAACGGGTGCGGCAAGTCGAACCTCGTCGAGGCGCTGCGCTGGGTGATGGGCGAAAGCTCCTACAAGAACATGCGCGCGTCCGGCATGGACGACGTGATCTTTTCCGGCTCGGGCACGCGCCCCGCCCGCAACACCGCCGAAGTTACGCTTTTCCTCGACAACAGCGACCGCTCGGCTCCATCAGCCTTCAATGATGCCGACGAACTGCAGGTGTCGCGCCGTATCGAGCGCGAGGCCGGCTCGCTCTACCGCATCAACGGCAAGGAAGCGCGCGCCAAAGACGTGCAGCTTCTGTTCGCCGACCAGTCGACCGGCGCGCGCTCGCCCTCGATGGTCGGGCAGGGCCGTATCGGCGAACTGATCCAGGCCAAGCCGCAGGCGCGCCGCGCGCTGCTCGAAGAGGCGGCCGGCATTTCCGGCCTGCACACCCGCCGCCACGAGGCGGAACTGCGGCTTAAGGCGGCCGAGCAAAATCTCGAACGCCTGGACGATGTCGTCGGCGAACTGGAAAGCCAGATCGAAAGCCTGAAGCGCCAAGCGCGCCAGGCTTCCCGCTTCAAGAATCTGTCGGCCGACATTCGCAAGGCCGAAGCAACGCTCTTGCATCTGCGCTGGACGTTGGCCAAGACGCAGGAAGGCGAGGCGCGTTCGGCGCTGGCGACGGCCACGGCGCTCGTCGGCGATCGCGCCGCCACGCAGATGAACGCGGCCAAGGAGCAGGGCATCTCCGCCCATCGCTTGCCCGACCTGCGCGACGCGGAAGCCGCGGCTGCCGCGGCCTTCCAGCGGCTGTCGATCGCCAGGTCGCAGATCGAGGAAGAAGCCGGCCGCATCCGCACCCGTCAGGCCGAACTCGAGCGCCGGTTGCAGCAACTCGACGGTGACATTGCCCGCGAAGAGCGGATGGTGCGCGACAATGCCGACGTACTCGAGCGCCTGCGCGCGGAAGAGGCCGCGCTGAACTCCGAAAACGCCGGCGCCGCGGAGCGAGAGGCCACTACCCGCGCGGCATTCGAACAAGCCGCCTCGACGCTTGCGCAAAGCGAAGCCAAGCTCGCCGCGCTGACCGCCGAGCGCGCCGAGGCCGCCGCCTCGCGCCATCAGATCGAACGGACTTTGCGCGAAACCGCCGAGCGGCGCGATCGCTTCGCCCGTCAGCTCGCCGATGTCGATCGGGAGTTATCGGACATCCTCGCCAAGGTGGCCGGCCTGCCCGATCCGGCCGAGAAACGGATCCTGGTCGAACAGGCGATGGCATTGCTGGAAGAGTCCGAGGCCTCGGTGGCGCAGGCCGAGCAGTCGGTCATCGACGCTCGTGGCGCCGAAAGTGCCGCTCGGCCCCCGCTTCAGGACGCCAGGGCGGAACTGGCTGGGATCGAGACCGAAGCGCGTACGCTGGCCAAGATCCTGAACGCGGCCAGCGGCGATCTCTTCCCTTCCGTGCTGGAGCAGATCAGCGTCGAGCGCGGCTTCGAGACGGCCCTGGGCGCGGCCTTGGGCGAAGACCTCGACGTGCCGCTCGACCGTAGCGCACCGGCGCATTGGGGCGAAAGCGAAATCCAGCCCGGCGACGCCGCGCTTCCGGAAGGGATCAAGAGCCTTGCCAGCGTGGTTCGCGCGCCGGCACAACTTGCCCGCCGCCTGGCGCAGATCGGCATCGTCGAGGCCGCTGATGGCCGCCGGTTGCAGGGGCTTCTGGCTCCCGGCCAGCGCCTGGTCAGCCGCGAGGGCGCGCTGTGGCGCTGGGACGGTCTGACCGCCAGCGCCGATGCACCGACCGCCGCGGCACAAAGGCTGGCGCAGAAGAACCGGCTTGCCGAACTCGATGCCCAAGCGGTGCAGGCGACGCTCGTCCTGCGCCAGGCCGAGGAGACGCTGGCACAGGCCGAGCAGGCGCTGCGCCAGGCAAGCGAAGCGGAGCGAACCACACGCCAGGCCGGACGCGAAGCCCAGCACCGGCTGGACGCCGCCCGCAATGCGCTGGCCGAGGCCGAAAAGGCCGGCGGTGAACTGTCGAGCCGGCGTGCCGCGCTGGACGAAGCGCGCGCCCGCATCGTCGACAGCCACGAGGAGACATCGGCGACTTTCGTCGAGGCCGAGATGCTGCTGCAGGACGCGCCGGATCTCGGCGACCTGCAATTGCAGCTCGAACAGTCCTCGGCCAATGTCTCTCGCGACCGCGCCACGCTTGCCGACGCGCGTGCCGTCCATGAGGGGTTGCGGCGCGAAGCCGAGGCCCGCACCCGACGGCTGGACGCCATCGGCGCCGAGCGCAGCAACTGGCTGGTGCGTGCCGAAAACGCCTCGACACAGATCGCCTCGCTCGGCGAACGCAAGGCCGAGGCCGAGGCCGAGCGCGAACGGCTGGCCGATGCGCCCGATGAGATCGACGCCAAACGCCGTGCGCTGCTGTCGCAGCTCACCGAGGCCGAGACCTTGCGCAAGGCGGCCGCCGACCGGCTGCAGGAAGCGGAGAACAGGCAGGCCGAACTGGACAAGGCGGCCACATCAGCCATCCAGTCGCTGGCCGAAGCGCGCGAAACCCGCGCCCGCGCCGAGGAACGGCTGACGGCGGCGGACGAACGCCGGCTGGAGGTCGAGGCGCGCATCCAGGAAACGCTGAACACGCCGCCGCATCTGGTCATCCGCCACACCGGCCTGGAAGCCGGCGACCCGATGCCCGAGATGCCCGAGATCGAACGTCAGTTGGATCGGCTGAAAATCGAGCGCGAACGGCTCGGCGCCGTCAATTTGCGCGCCGAGGAAGAGCAGAAGGAGCTTTCCGATCGCCTGGAGACGATCGTGTCCGAGCGCGAGGACATCATCGAAGCGATCCGCAAGCTCAGGCAAGCGATCCAGAGCCTCAACCGTGAAGGCCGCGAGCGGCTGCTGGCCGCCTTCGATGTGGTGAACAGCCATTTCCAGCGGTTGTTCTCGCATCTGTTCGGTGGCGGCACGGCGGAATTGCAACTGATCGAATCCGAGGATCCGCTGGAGGCGGGACTTGAAATCCTGGCCCGTCCGCCCGGCAAGAAGCCGCAGACCATGACGCTGCTGTCGGGCGGCGAGCAGGCGCTGACGGCGATGTCGCTGATCTTTGCCGTGTTCCTGACCAATCCGGCGCCGATCTGCGTGCTCGACGAAGTCGATGCGCCGCTCGACGATCACAATGTCGAGCGCTTTTGCGATCTCATGGACGAGATGGCCAAGACCACCGAGACACGTTTCGTCATCATCACCCACAATCCCATCACCATGGCCCGCATGGACCGGCTGTTCGGCGTGACCATGGCCGAGCAGGGGGTCAGTCAGTTGGTCTCCGTCGACTTGCAGGCCGCCGAAGCGATGCGCGAGGCGAGCTGACGCCGACAGCGCCGTGACCAAGTAGGATCTGCGCGTTCGCCCTCAGCCAAGGATCGTAGCGAAGGGATCGCGGGCGGTAAGCCACACATCCTGGCATCGACTTTCCCGATTATCGCAAAAGTCGCGGCAAAACCGAACAAGTCTTGGAGGGCGTCAGGCTGAAGCGGGTTGAATGCGCGACAGTGCAAAACCGCCTTTGCCCGACAGGCTCTCTTCCGCCGGCCGGAACATGTCCTCGAAGTCCAGGTCCTGCTCGAAAACCACGCCTCCGACGGTGACGGCCAGGATCTCCTCGGCGCCCTGAGGGGCAAAATAGACCTGCGAGACACTGGCGCGGATACGCTCGCCAACCGTCCTGGCTTCGGCCTCACTCGTTCCGGGAAGGAAGACGCCGAACATGGACGCGCCTATGCGGCCGACGACGTCTTGCGAGCGCACGCAAGACCGGATGGTCGAGGCTATGAGGCGCAAGGCTTCGTCGCCCCAACTCAGGCCGAAGCGCAGATTGATGGCGTTCAGATGTTCAGGATGAACGACCAGGAAGGCGCCCGATCGCTCGCCAGGTGGGGAAGACCTGATTGCCCGTCTCTCGATCAGCGACGTGAAAACCTTGCCGTTCAGGCAACCGGTCAGCGCATCGAAGGTTGCGGCCCTGTTGAGTTCCCGCCTATAGCGACGGATCTCGGCCAGTTTCAGGCCTATGAACACAAAAAGCGGCAGGCAGATCACCAAAGGCAAAAGCGTTGCGGTGATCATGCCACGCCCGAAAGGCGTCAGCGTCTCGCTGAACAACAGCAGATAGTTCAGGGTAAGGGAGACGCACAGGCTGCCGATGGTCCCAAGGAAAGCCAACCAGGCGACATTCTTCCATGCGTGATGGGCCGGGACATCAGCTGCTGCATTGCTCATCGTCGATCTCCGTTCGAACGCCAAGCATAAGACCGGCAAGTTACGATTTCGGTTTCGAAGAACAATACAATTTGAGACGTATCGCCAGCTTTCTGAACAGACGATGCGGCCCTTTGTGGCGAATCCGATTGCTGCCGCCTACGGGGGGCCGAAGATTCCCATCTCCGCCGTCCTCGCTGCTGCTTCGGCCTTGCCATAGATGCCGCTCGGCAAGGCCAGCGCCCAGCCATTCGATACGAGCCAGGCGCCGACATCCTGTTTGCCCAGCCTGCATGTCGCCGCGACAGGGAAGCGGTCGACCGCCGGAGGCACGAAACAGGTCAGCGCCCGCCCGCGCATCCAGTTGTTGAAAGCCGCGCGCGCCCGCTGCCCGCAAGGCCAGGCACTCTCGTGAAACAGGCAGACCCTGTCGGTGTCAATGCTCTGGGTTCCGCTGATGAACAATTTCCGCCCCATGGATTCGAAACCAGCCGACGACGTGGCCACCGGACGGTACAGCGGTGTTTCCTGCCAATCCTTGGGCATCGATGGCTTGGGTTGTGGGGCGAGGCCGAGATCGCCAAGGGGCAAGCGAGGTTCCACCCGCTCCACGTCGGTCCCCTCGACCTGCGGCGGTGCGATGAGATCCTGGGCAATCTTGCGGGCTGAATTGACGATCGATCGAACCGGGTGCTGCGCGACTTGATCGCCGACATCCGGGGCCGGGCTGGTGACGGTCCGTTCGACAGGGAACAGGGTCGCTGCCTTGACCAGCAGCAGGATGCCGACGAGAAGCTCGACGCTTGCGACCGCGATCATCATGCGAAGGCGCCCCGCTTGTCCCATCAGGCCGCCGCGCCCAATTCGCTAGAAGCTGGACGTCGATTTGGCAACCGGTTTGAGCGCGCCTTTTTCAATCCGGTAAAACGGCATCGAGCGTTCGCTGGATCCATCCGCGCGGAACCTGAACAAGCCGGTCGATCCGCGAAATCCACTCCGGTTCTCGAAAACCTGCCTGTTGAAACCGTTAGGTCCGGCAGCGCTCGCGATCCCCGCGGTCAGCGCAACCATGTCATAGGCATAAGCGACATTGACGTCGGCCTGGTAGTTGAAGGTTGCCTTGAAACGATCCGAAATCGGACCTGTTTCGTGTTGGTCGAGCGTCGCGATATAGGCGCCTTCCAAAAGTGGACTGGTCGGGTGCTCCAGCCAGCGGTTCGTGCCAATCACGGAGGTCGATTTTCCAGGAATGCCCTTTGCCTTCAGGGCGATCAGGATTGGCGACGGATTGCTGTCGCCGCTGGCAACGACCACGGCATCGGGGACGTCCACCAGCGAGCCCATGTCCGCCACCGCCTTGGCCGCGCTGTCGGCGCTCGTATAGGGTATGGTGATTGCAAGGGCGGCTCCATACACGCTGAGGCTGTTGGCGACCCGCTTTTCCATGATATCGGCACTCGCGCCCGCTGGTACCAGCAGAACGAACTTCTTGGCGCCCTTGGCCGCGATCGCGCCAGCTCCCGCGGCCGCGCTGTCCGCCTCGCTAAGGCATACCGCATAGACGCCCGGGCCACCGGCAAAATTATCCGCAAGGGCCAGGACCACCGGCCGGTTTGAGCCCGACAATTTGGCGACATGCTGCGCCGCAGCCAGTTCGGTCGGCCCGATGACCACTTTCGCTCCCGAAGTTATCGCCTTTACCGCCAGTTGCTGGGAGTAGGTCGCGTCTCCCCTTGTGTCCTCGATGGTAAGCGTCAGCAGCGGGTTGCCGAGATCAGTCATCGCGAGCTTGGCGGCGTCGAGCATCTTTCTGCCGTTTTCGCCCGCGGGTCCGGAGGCGGAGAGGGGCAGCAGCATGGCGACTTTTGTGGGGCCGGTGCCGAGCGACTGCGTTGCCAGGCTTGCATTGGCGACAGCAACGGCAGCCGGCTGATTGGGGGCCTGGATGGCAGCGGGATCGAGCGCGTCGGACACCGCGCCTTTCGATTGGCAGCCGAGCAACGACATAGCCAGCATGGAAGCGACCACCCATGTCCGCGGGCCGTGGACCGGCCGGTCAAATTCCATTTTCTGCTCCCACCCTGTCTGCCGCGCATGGCGACGACATGTCTTTCCCGGTCTCGTCCGCATGACATATCATGGCGGCCCCATTCGACCGAAGTGCTCAGTCACGGAACAGCTCGGCCCTGAGCGCTTTGATGCGTCTGGCCTGCTCCACGGTTCGATAGTCGGCACATCTCATGTAGCGTGGGCCGGGCACGAAAAACCTGCGCACACAGACACGCTTTGCCCCCGTCGGAATGCTTTCCTGCGAAAGGGCGGAAAACCCGAATGTCGCCACAGGCAACGGCCCGGCTACCTCCAGGCCATCCCTTGCCAGTATGGCTCTCGCACGCTCGCAATAGCGAACGGAAAGTGCCGAGAACCGGGTCTCGTTGTGGCCAGCGCGATATTTCATCACGGTCGTGCACAGATCGCCGCCGGCGAGCTTGTTCGCGAGCGCCAGATACTCGACGCCAAACGCGATATTGGTCGCGGGCGCGCTGAGATTCTCGAGCGAACCGCGAAAACCGAGCATGCGCGCGGTCGCCGGCATGACTTGCATCAGTCCGATTTCTCCAGCACCCCCGCGTGCGTCAGGATCGAAGCCGCTTTCGATCTCGATCACGGCATGCGCCAGTGCCGGCTCAAGACCGTAGATCGATGCCTGACAGGTCGCGAACGCCTTGTAGGTCTCACGCGACCACTGGGCTGCGGCGCTGCAGTGCATCCGCCGCGTTGCGATGTCTGATTTTGCCTGTTCGACGGAAGACGGCTCAAATTCCCTGGCTGGCGCCGCCGGCACCAGCCAACCGGTCAGCGCAATCGCCCCGGCGATCACGGCGAGCGATGCGCGATCGCCAATCATCGGACCCGCCGGCGCGCTCTCGCTGCGGTCAGTTCATGTACTCGACCATGCGATCGTGAAAACACTCGCACTTGTTGAGCGTGTCTTCGTCCTTGTAGTTGGTCTTCAGGTAGCCGTAAGCCATGCCGCAGGCGACCTTGGCTTCCGATGCCCAGACGAAGACCGGCCGGGATGAATGGATCCACTCCGGGCTGTTGGCGACGGCGACCGACTCGTCCATCAGCTTCACGACCTGTTTCGTGAGGTCGACCGTGTTGTCGGTCAGCACGAGATTGGACGTTCCAACGGTGCGGCAATAATCGGCCGTCGGGCCTTCGATGATATCGGCGGCATAGCCGGCCGACCCGGCCGTCAACAACAGCCCCGCCACCGAAGCCAGCAGTCTTGCAGAACGTTTCATGATGAGCTCCCCTCTATATTCTCAATGTATAACATAGTTATGCAACCGTGTGCCATGGCGTTAGATCGTGATGGGGTGTTGTACGTGTGCCGTGTCGTCGTAAAGCAGATTAATGGTGCCGGCTGCAGGCGCGTTCTGCAAGACGGCAACGTCCACGAAATTGGCACCGCCGGCTGCACCATTGGCATCGACGCTGAGCGTGTGCGACGTCGAATCGTATTTCACGAAGTCAGCAATATTGTCCCCTGGCGCCGTATCGAACAGGGCTGTCAGGTCGATCTTGTCGCCTTGGCCGCCGTTGTAGTCGACGATGAGATCCTTTATGTCGAGCCCGTCGAGCTTGAACGTGTCGGCGCCCGTGCCGCCGGTCATGGTGTCCTGGCCCGAACCGCCGACGAGCGTGTCGTTGCCGGAGCCGCCGATGAGCGTGTCGTTGCCAGAGCCGCCATAAAGCGTGTCGTTTCCGTCCATACCTGTGAGTGTATCGATACCCCGTCCTCCGGACAGGATGGCATCGTGTCCATTGATACCGGTAAGGATGTCGTTGCCGTCTTCGCCAAACAGGGAAGACTCGGTTGTCGTTGTCGCGTGCGTATCGGCACCAGCTGTACCGTGCCAGGTGCTTGCATCGGGCGAAAGATGTGCCGTCAGCGTGCTTGTGATCGAGTCACCGTCGCCATCCTTCGCGGTGACAGGCATCGAAATGTCAAACGGTGTCGC
Source organism: Mesorhizobium sp. WSM3626 (assembly GCF_000513935.1). Lineage (GTDB taxonomy): Bacteria > Pseudomonadota > Alphaproteobacteria > Rhizobiales > Rhizobiaceae > Mesorhizobium > Mesorhizobium salmacidum. The sequence goes on from NZ_AZUY01000004.1 coordinate 215,484, forward strand.
GGCATTGGCCGTCGTGAACAGCGGCGAAGTCAACTTGAACGTGTTGGTCCCACTTAGCCCCGAAATCTCCATTGCGCTGAACGCGTCGCTGCTCGCCGTCACCGTAAATGTGTCGCCGTTGCCGACGTTTGTCAGGGTAATGGTACCATCTGCGTTGTAACTAACGACAGGTGCGGAGCCTCCGGAATTGTTTGCCACTGTTACTGTAAGGAAGTGGGCTGTACCCTCGTTGCCGTCACCGACATATATGTGGTCTTCGTCTGCGTTCACGCCCCGTATCATAAGCGTGGCGACGCCGCCGCCACCGGCGTCAACGGTGCTTGTGAAGCTGCTAACTTCGTAGTGGTCGGTGAAGTTGCTTCCGGCGACGGTACCGTCTGTCGTCGCGTTGTGGACGAAATCGAATCGGATCGTCTCGCCGCTTTTGATGCTATTGCCGTCGGCAACGCCAAACTCACTGTTGTTCGTATTTACGCTATTGCCTCCGTTAGCTGTGACCAGAAGGTCGTTCTGTGTGGCATCTGGCCCATTCAGAACGATTGCCCCGTTGTTGCTGCCGCCAGGATTGGAAAAACTGGCGCTGCTAAACTGACTACCTGCAAACAGCGACCCGGTCTGAGCGTATGTCCAGGTATCCGTCACTGGATCGAGTGTCGCCGTGAAGGCAAGGTCGCTTCCGTTCGCGGCAGACGTCCGTCCCTCCACCGTATGCGCATCGGTGACATGGAAGAAGACCTGCTCGCCATTGAGGAAAATGTTCAAGCCCGTCGTGTCCGTGACGGCACCACCATCCGTCACATTGAACACGACGCTGCCGATTCCATCCGCGCCGGCGCTCGGGCCGAAATTGATTTGTTCCGTGAGCGTTGCGTGGCTGGCATTGTCCACGAAGATTGTATCCGGCTTGAACGGCAGCGGAGCGTCGTCCAGAACCGTCAGGTTGACCGCGCCGGAAACGTGATCGCCGCTGGTGTCGGTTGCCACCACCTGGAGGCCGTTAATGGCGATGTTGCCGGAGCCCGCGGCATGCTGGAGCTGATCGGTCAACGTTGCGGTCACCACCGGAGTGAGTGAGCTGTTGGCGGCTGCGTTTGTATTCGACAAGGCCAGATAGACGAATGCGCCAAGGTCCACGCTGCCAACCGTCTGGATTAAGTGTCCGACCAATTCCCCGCCGACCAAACTCCAGGACAGCGTGTAACCGGAAGCCAGACCCGAAACCGTCGGTGCCACCCACTTTGAAGCGTCGGTCGGGTCGGCGAAGGCAACGGAAATCGCTTCGCCTGATGAGGTGAAGGTGATCCCGCTGTTTGCCTGCGCCGTCTCGCCACGGCTGCCTGGGTTGGTGCCGGTCACGATACCAGCATGAAGATCCGCCGGCAACGAGGCATCCTGCGTCGTGTCGAGCGCGGCCTCGTTCAATGTAAGCGAGGCGGTGCCGCCGCCTGACGGGACCGTATTGGTCTGGACATTCAGCGTTACCGTTGCCGTCGACGTGTCGCCGTCGCCGTCCTTGATCGTGTAGGTGAACGAGTCCGATCCAACGTAGACGCCCGTTGGCGTATAGGTGAACGTTCCATCATTGTTGTAGACCACCGTGCCGTGGGCGCTGTTTGTGGTGACTGTGACCTGGCCACTGATCGGACTGTTGTCGGTATCCACGCCATCGGCACCGAAGACGTCGTTGCCGAGCAGGCCGGTAAGAGTGGTGGGTCCAGTGATGGTCGAACCCCATGTGTCGTCATGGGCTGTCGGTACGTCATCGACGATGGCGATGTTGATGGTGCCGGTGGTGGTGTTCCCGTTTGCGTCGGTGACCTGATAGGTGAAGCTCTCGGCGGCATTGACGGTATCGGTGCCGGCGGTTGCCGGTCCGTGCACGGGTGCGGTCAGCGTGTAGACATAGCTGCCGTCGGTGTGGACCTGGATGGTGCCGTAGGTTCCGGCTGTGGCGGCATTGCCGCCGCTGGCCAGCTGATAGGTGAGCGGTGCGAAGCCGCCGGTGGCATTGAGCTGGTTGGCGGCATCGGTCTCGGCGGTCGAG